>NZ_JBITFM010000001.1:488990-608204 GCF_044456065.1 Streptomyces sp. NPDC051041 | reverse complement strand
GCGCGGCGGCCCGCCCGGTCACCCGGACCGGGCGGGCCGCCGCGCCGTCCCGTCCGGGTGGGCCGGCCCCGCCGGCCCGCCGCCGCTGCCGCGCCGCAACGCCCCCCCCCGCGACGACCGGTACGGCCCCGCCGAGCCGCCGCTCGCCCGGCCGGCGGGCCACGCCGTATCCGCCGGCGGCCGCCGGCGCGCCGGGTCCCTTCGCCATCCCCGCCTCCCGCATGCCGCTCCCCCTGGGGCCACCGGGGCCGACCCCGGTCAGCGGGCCCGGCCCGCCCCCTGGGGGCCCGTGTCACCCCGCGAACGAACCTGAGTCGGGGGTTGTCAAGTTTCCTCCCCCGAGCTATATAAGAAGTAGCCGTAGGGCATCGCACGGAGAGCGCCTGGAAGAGAGGAGTGAACTGTGATGCTCATGCGCACGGACCCGTTCCGCGAACTCGACCGTCTCGCGCAGCAGGTCCTCGGGTCCGCCCGTCCGTCCGCCATGGCGATGGACGCCTACCGGTCCGGGGACGACTTCATCGTCCACTTCGACCTCCCCGGCATCGACCCCGAATCGATCGAGCTGGACGTCGAGCGCAACGTCCTGAACGTCCGCGCCGAGCGCAGGTCCCCCGCCCCCGAGGGCGCGGAGATGCTCGTCGCCGAACGCCCGACGGGCACCTTCACCCGCCAGCTCTTCCTCGGCGACACGCTCGACACGGAACGCATCGACGCCTCGTACGACGCCGGCGTCCTGACCCTGCGCATCCCGGTCGCCGAGCAGGCCAAGCCGCGCCGCATCCAGATCACCGGCGGCGACAGCCGCAAGCAGCTCGGCAGCTGAACCGGCCGCACCACCGGGGCGGCGTGAGGGCCGCCCCGGCCCACCGGCCGGCCGCACCCACCAGACGCGTCCCGCAGGCACCGTCCCCCGCCTGCGGGACGCGGTCGCCCGTGCCGCCGGCCGACACGACGGACCGACCCGCACCCCGGAGGAGGACCCCGCAGATGAGCGTTACGACGGTGCCGACCACGACGGCGACGCCGGCCAGGACGGCGACGGCCACGACGGTGACGGCGCCGCCGCCCGCGGACAGGCCGAACTGGGCCGACCTGGTCGAGGAGGTGCGGGAGGCCGGCCAGTACCCGACGAGGGCGGAGGCCGAACGGGTCACCCGCATCGTCCTGTCGGCCCTCGGCGGCCATGTGATCGGCGACGAACGGGTCGACCTGGCCGCCGCACTGCCCGAGGAGGCCGCACGGGTGGTCGCCTCCCAGATCCCGGCGACCCGCGAGCTGAGCGCGGCGGAATTCGTCGACTCGGTCGCCGCCCGCATCGAGGGGGCCACCTCCGCCACGGCCCGCTGGGACGTCAGCTCGGTGCTCAGCGTCCTGCCCGGGCTGGTCGGCGACGAACTGGTGACCCGCATCCTGTCCCAGCTGCCCCCGGGCTACGCCCTGCTGTTCGGCCGCGCGGACCTGAGCCCGGCGCCGTGACCCCCCTGCGGCGACGGCGACGGTGACAGCGGCGGCGTCGGCGGGAGCGGCGGCGATCGGCCACCGCCCGGTTCGTTCCGCCGCCCGGCGGCCGTCGCCGCCGGGCGGCGCTGCCGGCCGGTGGAAGCCGCCGCCGCGGGGAAAACAGGCAGGAGAAGCCGCCGACCGCCAGGGAGCCAGGAAGGTGCACACCGCAGCCCCCACCCGCCACCTGACCGTCCCCGACGGCACCCGCCTCGCCCACCGGGACCACACGCCGTCGCCCCCGGCCCCGGAAACCGGCCCGGTCCTCCTCCTGCACGGCCTGGCGGGCCACCAGGGCGAGTGGGACGACCTGGTGCCCCGTCTCCTCGCCGACGGCCACCGCGTGGTGACGTACGACGCCCGCGGCCACGGCGCGAGCACCCGCCGCCCGGCCACGGTGACCCGGGCCTGCCACGTACGGGACGCCGTGGCGCTGATCGAGCACCTCGCCCTGGCCCCCGTCACCCTCGTCGGCCAGTCGCTGGGCGGCCACACGGCGATGCTCCTCGCGGCGGACCACCCGCACCTGGTGCGGTCCCTGGTCCTCGTGGAAGCCGGCCCCGGCGGCCCGAGCCCCGAGCTCCCGGACCGGATAGCGCGCTGGCTGGACAGCTGGCCGGTCCCGTTCGCGTCCCCGGAGGAGGCCCGGCGCTTCCTGGGCCACCGGGCCTGGGCGGCCGGCCTGGAACGACGGCCGGACGGCTGGCATCCCCGCTTCGACCGCACGACGATGATCGACACGGTCTGCGAACTGGCCACGACCGCGTACTGGGACGCATGGTCCCGCGTCACCAGCCCCACCCTCCTCGTCCGGGGCGAGCACGGCACCCTCGCCGAGCAGGACACCGCCAAGGCCCTGACCTGCCGCCCGGCCGCCCGCCACGTCCTCGTCCCGGACGCGGGACACGACGTCCACCTGGACCAGCCGGGGCGTCTGCACGAGGAGATCGCGCGGTTCCTGACGGCCACAGGCGGGCCTCCCCGCCGTCGGGCGATCGCTTGACGACAGGGAGGCGGCGCGTCCATGAACCCGCGCGACCCAGGGGCTCACGGCGGCCCGAATCGTCCCGTCCCGCGGGCTCGCGCCTCTTCCCGCGGCGTCTTGCCGGATTCGCCGCCGGTCTCACCCGGCGGTGCCCGCACGGGCTGACGTGACGGGTCGGGTCCCACCGGGGGGTGTCCGCCGGGCCGTTTCGTTCCTGCGGTCCGTGTACGCGGAGCCGTTCCGTCCGCCCGGCTCCCGCCCGCGAGGGCGGTTCGGGGCCGTGTCCCTGGCCGCATCCCTGGCCGTCTCCGCTGTTGCGGTGGCTTCCTCGTGAGCGGCGTCCGGGCAGGGCCGAGGGGGTGTCGTGGTGGTGCTGCCGGCCCGGCCGCCGCCCGGGCCGGCGGGCGACCGCCACGGCTCACTCCGAACAGGCCGAGCAGGCACGACAGCTCCACGGCCGCGGCACCCCGCCCTGGAGACCGCCCAGACCTTCAGGGCCGGACGTTCCGCCGTCTGCGGCTGCATCACGCCACGCGCCCCGGAGCGGACGGTCACCCGGCGCCGGAAGCCGCCCGGCCACCGGGCGCCCCGTTGATCGCATTCACACGTCCCGAGGTTGCGTTCTCGAGTTGAATCAGCTGATGACACCGCGGTCCAGGGGCCCGCTCCGAGGCCCGGTCACGCGGGAAGCAGAGGACACACGAACAGGGGAGACACCGGTGTATGAATCCGAAGGAGCCTGGCGTGAGGTCGACGCCTACTTCGTCGACACGCTCGTTCCCGAGGACAAGGCGCTGACCGACGCCCGCGAATCCGGTCGGCGAACCACGATGCCGCAGGCGGAGGTGGCCCCCAACCAGGGAAAACTCCTCGCGATGCTGTGTCGGATGTCCGGCGCGACCAAGGTGCTGGAGTTCGGCACCCTGGCCGGATACAGCACCATCTGGCTCGCGCGCGCCGTCGGCGCCGGGGGCCACGTCACCTCCCTCGAACTGGAGGAGCACAACGCCGCCATCGCCCGGGCAAACCTCGAACACGCAGGCGTGGCCGACCGCGTCGATGTCATCGTCGGCCCCGCGGCGGAGTCGGCGCGACGACTCGTCAAGGAGGTCAAGGACGGCACGGCACCGTACGACTTCGTGTTCATCGATGCCGACAAGCCCAGCAATCCCGCATATCTGGAGGCATCGCTCGCACTGACCCGCCCCGGCAGCGTGATCGTCATCGACAACGTCGTACGCAACGGCGCCGTCACCGATCCCGACAGTCCCGATGACCGCGTCCAGGGCGTGCGCACGGTTCTCGCGGACATCGCACGAGACGCACGGCTGGAGGCGACCGCGCTCCAGACCGTGGGTTCCAAAGGCTGGGACGGCTTCACCATCATCCGACGAACCAGCTGACACGGCTCCGCACCCGGTTCCGGACCGAAGGAGCCCCCGGCCACGCCGAGGGCTCCGCCGCATTCAGAGGATCGGCAACGCCTCGCCGTGCGGAAACAGGCACCGACCGCACATCGGCCGCCCCTCGCGGCCCAGGCAGAAGACGGAACCGCGTCAGCCGCGGCGCCGCCCGCACGGCCGTCGCCGGCCTCCTGCCCGACCCCACCTCCGTCGAGGGGGCCGCTCCCGCCCCGGAGCTGCCGGTCACCCCCGACAGGCCGGGCGAGGCGGCCCGCCTCCGGGCGAAGGCCCGCAACGCGCAGGTCCTCGACCGCGCCCACGAGGGCGTCGATCCGGCCGACTTCGCGACGACGATCGACGTGCTGCGGCGCATCGTCGCCAACCTGGGAGGTGACGGGAACCTGCCCGACCGAGGCCCGTGACCGGCAGGCGCCGGGGGCTTCAGAGGTCGTCCTCGCCGAGGGGTTCGGGTTCGCGGGTCCAGGCCAGATCGAGGACGTAGCGCTCGGTGACGGGGCGGTCGTCCCAGGCTCCGGTCGGCACGTCGGCGGTGGAGTCCTCGGCGATCCGGCGCAGGGCGGCGCCGTAGTGGTCGGCGGCCGCCCGGCGGCCCTGCCACCAGGCGTGGCCCTCGTAGACGCCGGGGCGGGGGAGGGCGATCTCGCCGGCGGGGCCGAGGTCGAGCCGGCCGATCACGAGGATGCCGGTTTCGGACTCCAGGCTGACGGCGGTGTGCCCCTCGGCGTCCCCCGGCGGAACGGGCGGGGTGTCCCAGACGCGGACGACCACCTGGACGGCCATGACGGGCTGCAGGCTCAGCAGGTACAGGTGGTAGCCGTCGCCGGCCACCACCTCCCTGCGGGCGGCGGCCAGGGCACCGGCGTCGCCGAGGTAGGCGTCCGCGTCGTACACCTCCACGACACAGCGGCCCGGGGTGGTCGTGCAGGTGTGTTCGGCCAGGAGCGTCATGGTGCCGATGCCCTTCCGAGGCTTCCGGTCGTGTCAGCGGGGATACGGTTTCACGTGGAACACGCCGTTTCCAGCCCCGCGGGCATTCCGCCCCGACCCACCGCGCCCACGAAGCGACGCCACGCCTCGCTCCCGACCGGGACGACGGGGCCCGTTGCCTGCTTGGAGTCCCGTACGAGCGTGCCGTGGGAGACGTGGGCGCACTCCACGCATTCGGTGGCGTTGCCGCCGCTGTAGGAGGACTTGAACCACTGGTGCGTAGAGGACGCGGCCATGGGGACTCACTCCTTGCTCATGCGGTGGATGATCTCTGTCGAAGTCTCGACGTCGAGGGCCTGTGCACTGAGGTACTCGAACGCCAACCTGCAGCGCTCCAGTTCCTTCGGCTTCTCCATGAAGAGGCCACCGCTGAGCAAGTCGACGTAGACGACGTCCAGGTCCTGTGAGGGACCGCGGAGCACGGCGAAGCTGTCAACGGCTGCCGCGTGGGCGCCCTTTGAAAAAGGCAGAACCTGGAGCGTGACGTGGGGGCGCTGCGCCATGGCGAGCAGGTGCCGGAGCTGTTCCCGCATCACGGCCTGACCGCCTACGCGGCGACGGAATACCGCCTCGCCGATGATGCACCAGATGCGCGGCGGTTCCTCTTCGAGGCGACCGCTGATGCTGAGGCGGGCGCGGTACGGCCCTCGTCTCTGCCCTCGCCGACCGGTGGGGTGTCGATCTCCGCGTCGATCGGAAAGTGACGTGGTGCGAGCTCGCCACGGGGTCGAGCGAGCTCAACGGCCGTGAACACTCAAGCCCTTCACTCGAAAAGGCGGAGAAACTTTTCCGCCTCTACAGTGCGGCTACGCCCCTGCAGACCGCAGGGGCGTAGCTGGCTTCACGCTGTCGTGACCGAAACCGCGGCAGTCAACGTGATTGCAGACGTCCTGCACTGGCTTCAAGCCCACGGGCGCGACACGGACGAGGCGCCTGATCGTGCGCAGATGCGGTTTGAGGCGGAGTCCGCCGTTTATGCGCGCGAAGGATCCTGAGCCTCACCCGGCCGCGATCGCGGAGTATGCCCAGACATCCGCGGGGATCGGGTGCTTCAGCCGCCATGTGATCGCCATCGGCGGACCGTGCCAAGCAGTAAGCCGACTTTGAATGAAGCTGCTTCCAGTGTGAGCTCAAACTGCGCCTCACAACCTCTTCCCAGAAGAGATCTGGCGCTGTGCGGAATGCTGTGAGGATCACGGAACCGAGTCGATCTGGAGTACCAGCGAAGAGACTGGGCGGGTTCGCCCACGGCTGTCTTCCGGATCTGACCGCGGGAGTATGACGCGAATCAGGGCAAGGGCAGGGAAACTACCCTTAATTTCCCAGCCCGTGGCACTCCCCGTACACCCGCCCCGACCCGCACCAGCACCCCGCTCCCTTCTCCGGCGGCCAGACCACGGCCCGTCCCCGGGCCGCCAGCGTCGTCGCGTACTGCGGCAGCAGCGTCGTGTCCTGCGGCGACGCGCCCTCCGAGGCCGCGAAGGCCTCGTACGACGGCACCGTCCCGGTCACGACGCCGAGGTTGGGTGTGCCGGAGGCCGCCAGCTCCCGCAGCGCGCCCTCTATCGCCGCCAGGTGCTCCTCGTGCGAGGGGTACTCCGCGGCCAGCTCCGGGTAGGCGGCGACCAGCTCCGTCAGTTCCTCCGCCGGCCAGTGCAGCACGGCCACCGGGAAGGGGCGGGACAGGGCCTCCCGGTACGCCCCCAGTTCGGCCCGCAGCCGGGAGATCTCCGCCTCCAGTTCCGCGGGGTTCTCCGAGCCCAGGGACCAGACGCGCCCCGGATCGTGGAGTTCGTCCAGGGAGACCGGGAGGGAGTGCACCGAGTCCGCCAGGGCGTCCCACTCGTCGTGGGCCAGGCCCAGCATCCTGCGGACCCGGTGGCGGCCGTACAGCAGCGGGTGCGTCGGGTACGGGGGCTGCGTCACGTCCGTCAGCAGGAGCCGTACCGCCTCCGTGAACGTCTCGTGGGCCGCCTCCAGTTCGTCGTGGGCCTCCAGGGCCTCGGCCACGATCACCCAGGGGGCGGCGTCCCGGGGGGCCGCCGTGCGGATGCCCTCGATGATCGCCAGGGCCTCGGCCTCGTGGCCGTACTCCCAGAGGTTCGCGGCTTTCAGGGCGCGGACCAGGGACGGGTTCTCCAGGTGCTCGGCGGAGGCGAGCAGGCGGTCGTAGAGCGCGGTGGCGGCGGGGCGGTCGCCGGACAGTTCCCGGTGGGCCGCGGCCCGCAGCAGCAGGGCCTCGGCGTCCTCCGGGTACAGGCCGGCGATCCGCTCCAGGCGTGCCGCCTCGGCGGTGTGGTCGACGGTTTCGGCAGGCGTGTCGGGGCGCATGGACGACACCGTACTGCCGCCCGGTGACATCGGTGGGGCGAGTGCGGGCCGACTCCGGCCGGTGGTCCCCGGGCCGGTGGTCCCCCGGCCCCGGCCGTTCCCGGTCCTGCGGTCCCTGGACCCCCTGGTCCCGGGGCCGGCGGTTCCCGGTCCGCTGCCGCCCGGCCCCGACGATCCGCGGAACGTCGTCTCCGCGCCCGTGCGGAGCGGGTCGTGCCGGCCGCCGGCCGGTTCAGCCCCGGCCCGGCGGCCGCTCCCGCAGCCCCAGCACCACCGCCGCCGCCCCCAGCGCGAGCCCCGCCGAGACCGCCAGCGCCACGTCCGCGCCCCGGCCCGGGTCCCCCGCCGACGTCGCCAGGGCGATCGTCAGGGCCACCCCGGCGCACGAGCCGATGTAGCGGAACGTCTGCTGTGCGCCCGACCCCATCGCCGCCCGCGCCGCCGGCACCGAGTCCACCGCCAGGAGGGGGAGCGCGGCGTTCAGCAGGCCGCTGCCCGCGCCGGCCAGGAGCAGGCCGGGCAGGAGGCGGGGCCAGGACGCCGCGCCGACCGCGCCGAGCATGGCCAGGACGCCGGCCGCGTGCAGCGCGAACCCCAGGGCCAGCTGGTGGCGGGACGGGACGCGGTGCGCGAGGCGGCGGGCCTGGAGCGCGACCGTGAAGGACAGGCCGGACCAGAGCAGGAACAGCCACGCCGTGTCCATCGCGGACAGGCCCAGCGCCTGCTGCAACAGCGCCGGCAGGAAGCTGAACAGGCCGATCACCGCCAGCCCGGTGAACAGCCCGCCCGCCGACGACGCCAGGAACGGCGGGCGGCGCAGCAGCCCGAGTTCGATCATCGGGTTCGGGGCGCGGCGCTCCACCAGGACGAACCCGCCCGCCAGCGCCGCGGCCGCCGCCAGCAGCAGCCCCACCGGCGCCCGCAGCCAGCCGTCCCGGCCCAGCGTCAGCGCCGCCACCAGGGCGGCCAGGGCCAGGCCGAACGTCACCGCGCCGGCCAGATCGGGGCGGCCGCCGCGCGGGGAGCGGGACTCGGGCAGTGCCCGCGAACCCAGGCCGGCCACGATCAGCGCCGCCGCGGCCAGGACGCCGTACGCCGGCCGCCAGGACGGTATCGCCCCGGCGAGCAGCGGGCCGAGCGCGATGCCGCCGCTGACGAACGCGCCCCACACCCCGGTCGCGCGCAGCCGGCCGCCCGGCGTGGGGAAGGCGTGCGCGATCAGGCCCAGGCTGCTGGCCAGCAGGGCCGCGCTCGCCGCGCCCTGGGCGACGCGGGCCAGGGTGAACAGCCACGTGCTCGTCGCGAACGCGCCGAGCGCCGTGGTCAGGCCGAGGGCCAGGGTGCCGGAGACGAAGACCCGGCGGCGGCCGTAGTCGTCGGCCAGGCTGCCCGCGACCAGCAGCAGCGCGGCCAGGCCCAGCGGGGTGCCGTTCAGCAGCCAGGCCTGCGCGGAGAGCGGGGTGTGCAGGTCGGCCGCGGTGGCGGGGAGCGTCACCATCGGCGCCGTGTACGTCATCAGTGCCACGGCGGTGGCGGCGCTGGTCAGGGCCAGGGTGGCAGCGGGGCGCGGGGACGGGTCCCGGCGCGGCCCGGCCGTGAGCCGTGCGGCGGGACCGGCGGCCGTAGGGCTGGTCGCGGTGGGGCCGGTGGCGGTGGGGGCGGCGGGATCGGTCTCTGTCATGGCCTGTCCTGTTCCGTCCTCGGGACCGGGGAGGGGAGCGGTCCGGAACCGCTCAAGGTTCGGTCACTGAATCGACTCGTGGCCCGCAACCGTAGCACCCAAGGTTCGATGAATGAACCCTTGGCTGGTTACAGTGGGCCGCATGGCTCTCGGCAAGGACTACGCCGCGCAGCAGTGCTCGATCGCCCGGGCGCTGGAGGTCGTCGGCGAGCGGTGGACGCTGCTCGTGGTCCGCGACGCGCTCTACGGCGTCCGGCGGTACAACGACTTCCTCGTGCACCTCAGCATCCCCCGCGCGGTCCTCGCCGCCCGCCTCCAGACGCTCACCGCCGAGGGGATCCTGGCCAGGCGCCGCTACCAGGAGTCGCCGCCGCGGGACGAGTACGTCGTGACCGAGCGCGGCATCGCGCTGTGGCCGACGCTGTGGGCGCTCGGCCTGTGGGGCCGGGAGCACTACGGCCAGTCCCCGCTGCGCGTCTTCCGGCACGCCGACTGCGGCACCGAGCTCGGCCCGTACGGCGAATGCCCCGCCTGCGGAACCGCCGTGCCCGTCCCGGACGTCGAGATGGCGCCGGGACCGGGACTCGATCCGGACCCGGCGGATCCGGTCAGCCGCGCGCTGCTCCGGCCGAAGCGGCTGCTCCAGCCCATCGAGACCGGGCCGGCGTCCGACGCCGGTGCGGTATGACGAGGACGGGCGGAACGGACGCGCGAGCGGCCGCGCGAGAGGTGCGAGCGGCCGCGCGAGACGCGCGGGAGCGGGAGCCGGCGATGCGCACCCGAGCGTGGAGCGCCGTCGGGCGGGCCGTCCTCCACCGGTAGCCGACGGGTCCAGTACGTGAACAGGGTCTTGCGGGCTGGACCGCGACTTCGGAGGATCGACCGGTCCGGCGCGCACGACCCGCCCCACCCGGGCCGTGCGCGCCGGTGGGCGCCCGCGACCGAGGGAGATGGGAACCATGAAGCTGCTGCGAGTCGGTACGGCGGGGGCGGAGCGGCCCGCGCTGCTCGACGCCGGGGGAACCCTGCGGGACCTGTCGGGCCTGGTGGCGGACATCGACGGGGCGCTGCTCGCCGACGACGCGGCGCTCGGCCGGATCCGGGCCGCCGCCGACGCCGGCGAGCTGCCGGCGCTGGACGCCGCCGGGACGCGGATCGGGCCGCCGCTGGCCCGCATCGGCAAGATCGTGTGCATCGGGCTGAACTACTACGACCACGCGCGGGAGACCGGGGCCGAGCCGCCGGCCGAACCGGTGGTCTTCCTCAAGGCGCCCGACACCGTCGTCGGCCCGGACGACACCGTGCTCGTGCCCCGCGGCTCCGCCAAGACCGACTGGGAGGTCGAGCTCGCGGTGGTGATCGGGCGCACGGCCCGCTACCTGGAGTCGCGGGAGGAGGCGCTGGAGTGCGTCGCCGGGTACGCGGTGGCGCACGACGTGTCCGAGCGGGAGTTCCAGATCGAGCGGGGCGGGACCTGGGACAAGGGCAAGAACTGCGAGACGTTCAACCCGCTCGGGCCGTGGCTGGTGACGGCCGACGAGGTGCCGGACCCGCAGGACCTCGGGCTGCGGCTGTGGGTGAACGGGGAGCTGAAGCAGGACGGGACGACCGCCGAGCAGATCTTCCCGGTGGCCGAGGTGGTGCGCTACCTCAGCCGGTTCATGACCCTGTACCCCGGGGACGTCGTCAACACGGGAACCCCCGCCGGGGTCGCGCTGGGGCAGCCCGACCCGAAGCCGTTCCTGCGGGCCGGGGACGTGGTGGAACTGGAGATCGACGGGCTCGGGCGGCAGCGGCAGGAGTTCAAGGACGCCTGAGGGGCGGGGAACCGTGGCGCCGCGGACGGCCGCCGCGCCACGGTTCCCCGTGTCCCTGCCGGGGCCGTGCACCGCCCGGTCGTCGCCTCCCCGTCGTCCGCCCGGAGGACGGGAAGGCGGCGGCAGGGCCTAGGCGAGCAGCTCGGCGAGCCGGCGCCACGCCGCCCTCGGCAGCACGTCGCGCGGGGAGTCGTCCACCACCTGGAGGGCGACGTGGTCGGCGCCCGCCCGGTGGAAGGCCTCGATCCGCTCGCGGATCCGGTCCTCCTCGCCCCACGCGAACAACGCGTCGACCAGGCGGTCGCTGCCGCCGTCCGCCAGGTCGGCCTCGGTGAAGCCGTGCCGCAGGAAGTTGTTGGTGTAGTTGGGCAGGCGGAGGTAGCCGGCGAGGAACTCGCGGGCGAGCGCGCGGGCGCGGGCCGGGTCCGTCTCCAGGACGACCGCCAGCTCGGGCGCGAGCAGCGGGGCCTCGCCCAGGATCTTGCGGGCGTGCGCGGTGTGCTCGGGGGTGACCAGGTACGGGATCGCGCCCGCCGCCCGGTCCCGGGTCAGCTCCAGCGTCTTCGGGCCGAGGGCGGCCAGGACCCGGCGGTCCGCGGGCACCCCGGCGGCGTCCAGGCCGTCGAGGTAGGCGACCAGGGCCGAGTAGGGGCGGCGGTAGTCCTTCACCAGCGGGCCGTGGCTCACGCCCAGCCCGAGCACGAAGCGGCCGGGGTGGGCCGCCTCCAGCCCGGCGAAGGCCGCCGCGCTGTCGGCGGCCTCGTGCTCCCAGATGCTCTGGATGCTGGTCCCGACGGTCAGCCGCGAGGTCGCCCCGAGGAGCGGCGCCGCGTGCCGGGCGGCGCTGTTGCCGCCCAGCCAGACGGCGCCGTACCCCAGTTCCTCCAGTTCGGCGGCGGCCTCGGCCAGTTCGCCGCGCCGGTCCGGGTCCTCGGAGCGCAGGCCCACGCTCCAGACGCCGTACCGGCCGACGGTCTCCTTCAGGGGGGTGGTCATCGGTTCCGTTCCCTCCGGGTGGGTGCCGTGCGTGATCACGTACAGCACATGCCAACCGGGAGGAGCCCACGGGTAATCCCCGGTCCCGCGGGGCCACCCGGACGGGCTACACGCCCAGGAACCGCTCCAGCGCCTCCACCACGAAGCGGTGGTCCTGCAGCTGCGGCAGCCCGGACACCGTCACCGCGCCGATCACGCCCACGCCCTCGACGGTGATCGGGAAGGAGCCGCCGTGCGCCGCGTACACGTCCGGGTCGAGGCGGGAGGACTCCTCGAACGTCGTGCCCTTGGCCCGGAAACGGGCGCCCACCAGGTAGGAGGCGGAGCCGTAGCGCTCGACCACCCGGCGCTTGCGGGCGATCCAGGCGTCGTTGTCGGGAGTGGAGCCGGGCAGGGCCGCGTGGAAGAGCTGCTGGCCGGCGCGGTGGATGTCGACGGCGACCGGGGCCTGCCGCTCCCGGGCCATCTCCACCAGCAGCGAGCCCAGCGCCCACGCGTCGTCGTGGGTGAACCGGGGGAAGACCAGGCGGCGCTCCTGCGCCTGGAGCTCCTCCAGGCCCGGGGTGGGTTCCGGCTCGTCGGTCCGGTGGGTCCGGTCGGAGGTCACAGCGTCACCGTCGCCTTCTCCAGGGCCGAGCGGCGGGCCGCCTCCAGCACGTCCAGGGCGGCGGCCGCCTCGCGGGCGCTCACCGGGTTCGGGCCGCCCTCCCGCAGGGCCTTCGCCACCGCCGCGTAGTAGGCCGGGTAGTCGCCGGGGACGGTCGGTTCGGGCCGGCCGCCGCCGGTCAGGGGGGACTCGCCGGAACCCACCCGGCCCCACAGCGACTCGGGCTCCACCCCCCAGCCGGGGCCGGGCCGCCGGCCCTCGCGCAGCGCCGCCTCCTGCGGGTCCAGGCCGTACTTGACGTAGCCCGCCCGCGAGCCGAGCACGCGGAAGCGGGGGCCGAGCTGGGCGGCGGTCGCGGAGACGTACAGGTGGGAGCGGACGCCGCTCGCGTGCGTGAGGGCGATGAAGGTGTCGTCGTCGGCCTCCGCGCCCGGGCGGCGCACGTCCGTCTCGGCGTACACGGCGGTCGCCGGGCCGAACAGCACCAGGGCCTGGTCGACGACGTGGCTGCCGAGGTCGTACAGCAGCCCCCCGATCTCCGCCGGGTCGCCGGACTCCCGCCAGCCGCCCTTGGGCTGCGGCCGCCACCGCTCGAAGCGCGACTCGAACCGCCACACGTCGCCGAGCGCGCCCGCGTCGAGCAGCCCCCGCAGGGTGAGGAAGTCGTTGTCCCAGCGGCGGTTCTGGAAGACGGAGAGGAGCAGGCCGCGCTCCTCGGCGAGGTCCGCCAGCCCGCGCGCCTCGGCCGCCGTGCCCGCGATCGGCTTGTCGACCACGACCGGCAGGCCGGCCCGCAGCGCCGTGGTGGCGAGCGGGACGTGCGTCCGGTTCGGGGACGCGATGACGATCAGGTCCAGCTCGGCGGCGCGGTCGAACAGCTCGTCCGAGGTGGCGGCGACCCGGACGTCCGGGTGCTCGGCGCGGGCCTGCCGCTGCCGTTCGGGGTGGGAGGTGACCACCGTGTCGAGGGCGAGGCCGTCGGTGGCGGCGATCAGCGGGGCGTGGAAGACGGAGCCCGCGAGGCCGTAGCCGACCAGGCCGACGCGGAGGGGTGTACCAGTCATGCGTCCCACTTTCGCAACGCTGTTGCCAAAGTGCAAGCGCCGGGGACAATGGTGGCGTGAACAGGACCAACGGCGACGGTACGGGAGCGGGGAGCGGCGGCATGCGGGGCGCGGCGGGCGGCGCGAACCTGCTCGCCCTGCGCAGCCACAACACCGCGCTGGTGCTCGACCTGCTGCGCACGGCCGGCGCGGCGGGCATCAGCCGGCTGGAGCTCGCCGAACGCACCGGGCTCACTCCGCAGGCGGTCAGCAAGATCACGGCCCGGCTGCGGCAGGACGGCCTCGCGGCGGAGGCGGGCCGCCGCGCGTCCACCGGCGGCAAGCCGCGCACGGTCCTGCGGCTGGTGCCGGAGGCGGGCCACGCGGTGGGCGTGCACCTGGACCGGGACGGGCTGCGGGCCGTCCTGACCGACCTCGACGGGACGGTGGTGGCCCGGCGGCGCGCCCCGCTGGACCTGGGCGCCGGGGCGGAGGCGGTCCTGGCGCAGGTGGCCGGAGCGGTCGAGGCGCTGTGGACCGGGGAGGGGACCGCCGCGCGGGCGCGCGCCCCGCTCGGCGTCGGGGTCGCGCTGCCCGGACCGCTCGATCACGAGCGGGGCGTGCTGCACCGGGTGACCGGGTTCCCCGGGTGGGACGGCTTCCCGCTGCGCGACGCGCTGGCGGAGCGGCTGGGGGCGGTGCCGGTGGTCGTCGACAAGGACACCAACGCGGCGGCGCTCGGGCTGGCGGTCGGGGGAGAGGGCGGATCCTTCGCCTACCTGCACCTCGGCACCGGGCTCGGGGCCGGGCTGGTGATCGGGGGCAGCGTGCACCGGGGACCGCGGACCGCGGCGGGGGAGTTCGGGCACCAGGTGGTGCAGTTGGACGGGCCGCCCTGCGGGTGCGGCGACCGCGGCTGCGTGGAGGCCCTGTGCCTGGGGGCCGTGGAGCGGGGGGAGACGGAGGAGGCGGCGCGGGTGCTGGGCGTCGGCGCCGCGAACCTCGTGGGCCTGCTGGACATCGACCGCGTCCTGCTCGGCGGCCGCACGGTCGAGGCGGCCCCGGAGGTGTTCGTGCGCGGCGTGCAGGCCGTACTGGACGCGCGGGCCCGGCGCACGGGGGACGCGCCCGTGCCGGTGCGGATCGCCTCCGGCGGCGGGCGCGGGATCGCCGAAGGCGCGGCCCACCTGGTGCTGGCGCCGGTGTTCGGGCGGGGGGACGGGTAGGGCGGCCGCTCCCGGGGCGGCCGCGGGCCGGGCGGCGCGGACGGCTCGTCCTCCCCGGCGGGGCGGCGCACCGGTCCCGGGCCGCTTCCGGCGCGGAGCGCGGAGAGGCGAATTCCGGCAGTCGGGACGCAGCGGCCCGACCGTGATCAAGCTCACTCGGAGCAATCGCGCATCGAGTGGATGCGCGCTCGGCGCGGCCCTAGTGTGAGTGATCATCTTCGCGGCACGCGAAGCGATCACGCACCTTCTCGGGTGCTTGGAAAAGGGGGAAAATTGAAGATTTCCAAGAGCCTCCGGAAACTTGGGACGGGTGCGGCTGTGGCGGCGCTCACCGGTTCGGCTCTCTTCGCGGGGGCGGGAACATCCCAGGCGGCCTCCGCCTCGTGTCCCGGCACCCGGATCGAGAGGATGAGCATCGATACCGGCTGGATCGATCTCTATTACAGCAATGGCTACAACTGCGTCATCACCACATCCCGGACGCCCGGTGTCAAGCTGAAGATGGAGGCGTGGCTCGAGGTGCTCGGGGGAACAAGGAAGACGGACTCGGGCTACTACTCGTACTACGCCGGTCCGGTGAGCCTCTACGCCGCTGGAGCGTGCGTGCGCTTCGGCGGCCAGGTGGGGGTGGTCGGTACCGACTCCGACTGGGGGCATTGCGGATAGTCCGCGACGAGCCGAGACCGTCCGGTCCCGCCCCTCGGCCGGACGGCTTCCCCTCGCACGGGCTCGGCGCGTGCGCCGGCGTGCTCCGAGGGCGCAGGCCGTACCTTCCGCAACCGGCTCACGGCTCGTGGGCCGTTCCCGCGCTCGACCTTGCCGGCGGACCCCGCGCCACCCCGGCGGGCCGCGGGCGAGCCGCCGCCTCGGCCTGGGTCCGGCCCGGCCGGGACCCCGGGAGCGGGACGCCGCACGCCGGAACCCTCCCGCCCGTCGCCCCGCCGCCGAGCAGGTGGACTCCGGGGGCTGTGCGGGTGGACTTCCGGGAGATCGCGAGGGTGTCCGCCCGCCGGCGGCAAGGGCATGTGCCATGCGACTGTGCACACCCGCGTCCCTCGGCCTGGTGGCGGCAGCCGCCCTCCTCGCCCCGCCCGCGCACGCCGACTCCCGATCCCCCCTGCCCACCTGTGCCACCCCCGACGACCGCGCCTTCCCCGTCACCACCCGCATCCACGGCGGCCCCGGCGCCTACGAGGCCGGCGGCGGCCCCGGCGTCTGGTACCTGGAGCTGACCAACACCACCGCCCGCACCTGCGCGAACATCCACCCGGTCATCGTCCTCGTCGACGAGCGGCGCGCCCTGCGGCCGTCCCAGGCCCGCCTGGAGTTCTACGACGGCGCCCGCCCGCGCCCCGTCCGCTTCGAGCCGACCGACCGGGACGAACTCGTCGGGGCGTTCGCGGACGAGGCCCGCACGGCGGCCGGCACGGGGGACGCGCAGGCCGGCACCGGAGCCCGTGAGGAGCCCGGCTTCCCCGGCTTCACCATCGCCCCCCACCGCACCCTCACCGTCAAGGTGCGGCTGGCGGTCGCCCCGGACGCCGTGCCCAACGAGGTCACCGCCAACGCCGCGGTCGTCCAGCGCCACGACGCCGACGGCGACTGGGTCGGCCAGTCGAACGACTACCGCTTCCGCATCACCCCCCGGCCCGACCCGCAGCCCGGCCGGCGGCACGGCTCCGCCGCCCCCGCCACCCCGACGGACCCCGCACCCTCCGCGTCCGTCCCCGTCCTGACCCCGTCGCTGCCCTTCGCCGACGAACTCGCCCGCACCGGACTCGGCCCGGCGCACGCGGTCCTCGCCACCACGGTCGCGCTGCTCGCCGTGGGCGGCGCCCTGCTGCTGGCCCGCGGGCGCCGCTGACGCGCCGGCCCGCGGGCGCCGCCGGCCCGGAAGCCGCCGGTAGCTCATCGTTCAACAAGCCGTTCCCCCAAGATCCGGCCACTGGCTAGGCTGGGGCGCACGCAGGACCGCGTACGGCAGGAGAACGAGGCCCATGGCAGACCGCAAGCCCATCGAGTCGTGGCTCACCGACATGGACGGTGTGCTCATCCACGAGGGCGTGCCGATCCCCGGCGCCGACGCCTTCGTCAAGAAGCTCCGCGACTCCGGCAGGCCCTTCCTGGTCCTCACCAACAACTCGATCTACACCCCGCGCGACCTGCACGCCCGCCTGCGCCGCATGGGCCTGGACGTGCCCATCGAGAACATCTGGACGTCGGCGCTGGCCACCGCCAAGTTCCTGGACGACCAGCGGCCCGGCGGCTCGGCGTACGTGATCGGCGAGGCGGGCCTGACCACCGCGCTGCACGACATCGGCTACATCCTCACCGACCACGAGCCGGACTACGTCGTCCTCGGCGAGACCCGCACGTACTCCTTCGAGGCCATGACGAAGGCGGTCCGGCTGATCAACGACGGGGCCCGCTTCATCTGCACCAACCCCGACGAGACCGGCCCCTCCACCGAGGGGCCGCTCCCGGCGACCGGCGCGGTGGCCGCGCTGATCACCAAGGCGACCGGGAAGAAGCCGTACTTCGCGGGCAAGCCGAACCCGCTGATGATGCGGACCGGGCTGAACGCGATCGGCGCCCACTCCGAGACCAGCGCGATGATCGGCGACCGGATGGACACCGACGTCCTGGCCGGCATCGAGGCCGGGATGCAGACGTTCCTGGTGCTCACCGGGCTGACCCGGCCCGAGCAGGTGGAGGACTTCCCGTACCGCCCCTCGCAGATCGTGGACTCCATCGCGGACCTCGTCGACCGGATCTGAGCCGCGCCCCGGCCGGGGCGCGGGGACGCCTTCCGGGCCCGGCCCAAACCCGGCGCAACCCGTTCGGAGCAACTCCGCGCCCGCAGCGGATGCGGCACGGGGGCCGGCGGGGGAGTCTCCAGGTGTCTGGAGGTTCACAATGGGCCTGCTGAAAGTCACTCTCTGCACGGGAGCCGCGCTCGCCGCGGCGCTCACCCCGGCGGCGCACGCCGCGGGCGACGGCGGCGTCTCGGTGACCCCCTCGACCCCCGCCCCCGGCACCGACGTCACGCTCCGCGTGACGGACTGCGCGGAGCGGACGGCCGTCGCCGCCTCACCGGCGTTCGTCGCGGACGTCCGGCTGTCCGGCGGGGACGGCACCCTCGTCGGCGCCGGCCGGGTCCGCTCCACGCTCCCCGCCGGGACGTACGACGTCGAGATCACCTGCGGCGCCACCGACCGGACGGCCCCGCTCACGGTCGCCGGCCGCTCCACCGCGCCGGCCCCGGCCCGGCCCTCCGCGCCGGCCTCGCCCGTCGCCCCCGTCGAGGCGGGCGGCGGCGGTGCCGCGCACCCGTCCGCCGCCGACGCCGGCCGGGCCCGCACGGCCGGCCCGGGCGCCGGGCACACCACGACCGGCCTGGTCCTGGCGGGCGCCGCCGCGGTGGCCGTCGCCCTCGGCGGCGCCCGCCGCAGCCGCGGAACGGGCTGACCGTGTCCGACCACCGGCACCCCACCTGTACCGGCCGTGCGCTGACCGGCGTCACCTGGGCGGCGCTGCTGCTCGGCCTGTGGCTGTGGGGCCGCGAGATCACCGAGGTACGGTACGACGCGTCCGCGCCCACCACCGGCGACATGGCGGCGGCCGGACGCCCGCCGGACGTGGAACTGCCGCCCGCGCACCGGCCGTTGGACCAGGCGCTGCCCCAGCGCCTGGACATCCCCGGCCTGCGGGTGCGCGCCCCGGTGCTGGCCCGGGGCCTGGACGAGCGGGGCGCGCCCGATCCGCCGCCCTTCGACCGGCCCGGGACCGTCGGCTGGTACGCGGCCGGCCCGGCCCCGGGCGCGGCCGGCGCCGCGCTGCTGGTGGGACACGTCGACACCGACACCCGGCCCGCCGTCTTCCACGGCATCGGCGCCCTGCGGCCCGGCGAGAAGATCCGCGTGGTCCGCGACGACGCGGGGGTCGCCGAGTTCACCGTCGAGGACGTCCAGGTCCTCGCCCGCGACCGCTTCGACGCCCACCGGGCCTACGGGCCGCGCCGGTCCGGGCGGGCGGAGCTGCGGCTGATCACCTGCGGGGGCCGCTTCGACCGGGCGACCGGCGCCTACACCGCGAACGTGGTGGTCTCCGCCTACCTCACGGGCCGCACCGGCCCGTGACATGCCCGGCCCGTGACCCGCCCGGCCCGGCCCGCCCGGCCCGGCCCGGCGAGCCCCCGGCCGGGCCGGCCGGGCCGGGCCGTGACAGCTCAGGGACGGGGCCCGAGCGACCCCCCTCGGGCCCCGCGGGGCGTGTGCCAGGATGGGGATCCGGCACAGTGCACGCAGGGGGGAGTCGGATGTACGGCATGTGGGGGGCCGGGAGGGGACGCGGCGCGCGGGCCTCGGCGGCGGTGCTGGGGGCGGCACTGCTGCTCGCGGGGTGTTCCTCCGAGGGGGACGGCGGCGAGCGGGCCGGGATCGCCCAGCGGCCCGAGGGGACCACACCGTTCTGGGTGAATCCCGACGGCACCGCGGCCCGGCAGGTGGCCGCCCTGGAGAAGGCCGGGAAGAAGGACGAGGCCGCGCAGATCCGCAAGATCGCCGAGCAGCCGGTCGCCGAGTGGATCGGCCCGGAGAACCCCGAGCGGGAGGCCCGCGGCCTCACCGAGGCCGCCGACCGGGCCGGCCGCACCGCGCTGCTCGTCCTCTACAACATCCCGCACCGCGACTGCGGCCAGTACTCGCAGGGCGGCGCCGCCGACGGGGACGCCTACCGCGGCTGGATCGACGGCGTGGCCAAGGGCATCGGCGACCGGCCCGCCCTGGTGGTCCTGGAACCCGACGCGGTGCTGCACCTGGTGGACGGCTGCACCCCGGACGAGTTCCACGAGGAGCGCTACGACCTCCTCAAGGGCGCCGTCGCCAGGCTCACCTCCCTGAAGAACACCAAGGTCTACCTGGACGCGGGCAACGCCGGCTGGGGCGACCCCGACCAGATCTTCGAGCCGCTGAAGTGGGCGGGCGTCGACCAGGCCGACGGCTTCGCGGTCAACGTCTCCAACTTCTACTCCACCGAGGACTCCATCGCCTACGGCAAGCGGCTGTCGGCCAAGGTGGGCGGCAAGCACTTCGTCGTCGACACCAGCCGCAACGGCAACGGCCCCTACACCGGCGGCGACCCCGGCGAGCGCTGGTGCAACCCGCCCGGCCGCGCGCTGGGGGAGACCCCGACGACGAAGACGGCGGACCCGCTGGTCGACGCGTACCTGTGGGTCAAGCGCCCGGGCGAGTCCGACGGCGAGTGCAAGGGCGGCCCGAAGGCGGGCCAGTGGTGGTCCGTCTACGCCCTGAAGCTGGCCAAGGCCTCCGACTGACCGGAAGCCGGCCGGCCCGGGACCGGCCGGCCGGCCGGTCCGAGGCCTCCGGCCGGACCGGTGACACGAAGAGAGGGGGCGCCCTCCGGTGCGGAGAGCGCCCCCGTGCGTGTGCGGGTCCGGGCGTCTTGTGCGGTCAGGGCACCTTGACCCACTGCGCCTCGCTCGGCACGCCGTCGGCGTCGGTCGCGAACAGCATGTACCAGCCCGACTGGACCAGGTTCCGGTTCTTCGGCACGGTCACCGTCAGCTTGTCGCCGGACGCCTCGAAGTCCAGCGCGATCGACCGCTGGTCGACGTCCGTGACGTGCGTGGAGGCGCTCGGCCGGATCAGCCGGACCTTCTCGATCGACGCCGCCTGCCGGGAGGTGAACGTCGCCGACCCGCCGCGGGCGACGGTCTTCGGCCCGCCCGACAGCTCCGGCCGGTCCTTCCCGTACAGGTACGGCGGCGTGTAGATCTCGATGCGCTGCTCGAACTTGCCCGGCTTGGTGTTGGCCTTGTCGCTGAACAGCGAGTCCGAACCGAAGAACATCACCCGCCCGTCGGGCAGCAGGATCGACCCGGAGTGGTAGTTGCGGCCCACCAGCGGGTCGGCGACCCGCCGGAACGCGTTCTTCTCCGTGTCGTAGATCCGGGCCTGCAGGATGTTGGAGTCGCTGCGGCCCCGGTAGTCCTCCGAGCCGCCGGAGACCAGCACGGAGTCGTCGGGCAGGATCGACGCCTGCGGATACCGGGTGCCCTTCTCCAGCGAGGGCCCGTCCACGAAGCGCGGATCGTCCGCCTTCAGGTCCACGATCCGGGTCTTGGCGCTGGACAGCTTGGACTCGCCGACCCCGCCGCCGCCGATCACCATGTACTTCTCGTCCTGCGCCGGCGGCAGCAGCACCGTGTTGGACGTCTCCATCAGCTCGGCGTCGCTCAGCCCGGGGATCTTGGTGAACGCGTTGGTCTCCACGTCCCAGACGCCGGGGTCGCGGCCCACGTCGTCCGGTCCGTAGCCCGCGTTCGAACCCGAGTAGAAGATCTTGCCGTTCTGCATCAGGAACAGCGCCGGGTACGTCGGGAACTGGCGGACCTTCCCGGTGTAGGTCCACTTCCCGGTCTTCGGGTCGAAGATCTCGTTCTTGCCCGGGACCAGCTGGCCGATGTCGTCGAGGCCGGAGACGCTGAGGATCCGCCCGTCGCTCAGCGTGGTGAGCGTCGGGTACCAGCGGGCCTCGTTCATCGGGTCGACCTTGATGTACTTCTCGGCGACCGGGTCGAACTCGTAGGTGTCCCGGATGCCCTGGAAGTCCTTCTTGTCGAGGGCGAGCTTCTGCGCGATGCCGTACGTGTTGCGCGCGTCGGCGCCCTTCAGACCGTGGATCCGGTAGTTGTCCTGCGTACCGGTCTCGTACTCGGCGCCCTCCTTCTGCGCCTCGACGTAGATGCGGCCGATCCCCGCAGTGGTGCCGAGGAACGCGCCGGTCCGAGGGTCGAAGTTCTTCTTCGCGCGCGGCACGAGGACCGGGTCCTTCGACACGAAGGTCCTGCCGTTCTTCTTGCCGGTGAACGTCGTTCCCGCGGGCAGGGTGATCGGCTTGTCCGGGTTCTCGTTGTGGACGATCATCAGGCCGCCGGCCTTCTTCACGTCGCCCTTGAGCTTCTCGTACCGCTTGGTGCCGCCCGCGATCAGCAGGTTGCCGTCGGCCAGCTGGGTGTGGCCGGTGCAGAACAGGTCGTTGGGCGTGGGGACCTTCTTGACGGTGCCCTTGACCGGGTCCCAGACGCGGGTGTCGTACCGCTTGGCGTCGAAGTTGTCCTGGTTGTTGCCCGAACCGGCGATCAGCAGCACCTTGCCGGTGTGCAGCAGCGCCGCGTGGATGGTGTTCTGGCGGTACTCCTCGGGGAACTCGACGATGTCCCAGTGGCCGTTCTCGGCTTTGTACTCGGGTCTGTTGATCTGGTACTGGTGGTACTTCTCGGTCCCGAAGCGGTACAGCCACGGCCCGTTCATCCCGGCCAGCGCGAGTACCACCGCCGTGCCTATCGCGAATCGGCGGGCGCGGCGGCGGCCTGCACGGTCCTTCATTCCTTACGTCCCCCAAGTCCACCAAGGGCGATCTGCATGGTCTGGTCGTCGTCCCCGTCCGGGGCGGCCCAGCCGGGCCTGTGCTGAGGCGCGCGCGGCGCGGCCGGCAGCGGCGGCTCGTGCTGCTGCTGTTGCGGCACGGACAGCGGCGGCTGCGTCCGGTGCGGCCCCGCGGCGTCCTGCGGCCGCCGTGCCGCGTCCGGCGCGCCCGCTGCGTGGGCGCCGGGCTTCCGCTTCGCCTGCCGCAGCTCGTAACGCCAGGCGAGGACCGGGAACGCGGTGATGAGCATGGCGAACAGGGCCCAGACGACCATCGCCGGGTGGGAGTGCCCGAAGACGAAGCCGGCGGCGATCGAGGCGCCGAAGATCAGGATGAAGTACCAGTGGTAGCGGAAGGTCCCGAACCAGCGGTCCGGGCTGGCCGAATCGCCCTTGGGGGTGACGACGAACTTGCTCTTGCGGCGCAGCACGGAGTCGATCAGCGCCTTGGCGTACAGCGGCGCCGACAGCGCGGACATCACCATGCCGGCCACGCCGCCGGAGCCCTCCGGCTCGTGCGGCGACACGTTGTGGCGGCGGTTCCAGACGTACAGGCCGATCTGCAGGGCGGAGGCGTTGCCGTAGAGCATCAGCCACACCGCCGGGTCGATGTCCACGCCCGACGCGCCCAGGCCCAGGAACAGCGCACAGCTCAGCGCCGCCAGGATCCAGTTCAGGGCCGACATCGGATAGAAGATGATCATCATCGTGTAGTTGAAGAGCCTGCTCGGCGGCAGCGAGTACCAGCCCTTCCAGTACTGCTTGAGGATCGTCTCGTACGTCCCCCGCGACCAGCGCATCTGCTGGGTGAAGAAGTCCGTCCAGGCGCTCGGGCCCTCGCCGACCGCGAGCACGTCCGGGGTGTAGACCGACTTCCACTTGCGGCCCGTCGCCGGGTTCTCGGCGCGGTGCATCTCGAAGCCGGTGGCCATGTCCTCGGTGATCGAGTCGTACAGGCCGCCGATCTGCTTGAGCGCCTTGATGCGCACGGCGTTGGAGGTGCCCACGAACATCGGCGCGCCGTAGCGGTTGCCCGCGCGCTGGATCAGGGCGTGGAAGAGGAACTGCTGCGACTCGGCGGCCTTGGTGACGAAGTTGTCGTAGTTGCCGTAGACCTGCGGGCCGATGACGAAGCCGACGTCCGGGTCGCGGAAGAAGCCGAGCATCCGCTCCAGGTAGTTGGGCAGCGGCACGTGGTCGGTGTCGACCGAGGCGAAGAAGTCGTAGTCGTCGCCGTGCGCCTCCAGCCAGGCGTTGTAGTTGCCGTGCTTGGTCCTGGCGCGGTGCGGGCCCGTGGGCCGGTTCCACTTCGCGACGCCCTTGCGGGAGAAGTGGCGCACGCCGAGGCGTTCGCAGACCGCCTTGACCTCGGGGTCGTCGCCCTCGTCCAGCAGCCAGACGTGCAGCACGCCCCGGTGGCGGATCCGCACCGCCGCCTCCAAGGTCTTCGTCACCATCTCCAGCGGTTCCTTGCCGGGCACGAAGGAGGTGAGGAAGGCCACTCTCGTGCCGGTCTCGGGCACCACCGGGACCGGGTCGCGGGCCACCAGCGTGGCGTGCGCGTTGGACAGCACGTTCATGCAGCGGAAGAACTCGATCAGGCCGATCGAGACGAGCATCACGACGTCGAGCGCCGGCAGCCAGTCGAAGGCCGGGTAGTCCCGCTCGGTCCAGTGCTCGGGCTGGAGCAGCCAGAACAGCAGCACCAGCGACAGCACCGGGGCCGCGGCCAGCATCAGCGCGACCCGGATGCGGTGCGGCTCCTGCGAGATCAGCGACCGGTACTGCACCCGGTACGGCTTGTCCGGGTCCGGCTGGGTGAGGGGGCCCGCCAGCCTGCTGTAGTGCTCGTAGTCGTACTTCGGCAGTGTCCTCCTGATCCGGCGGAACGTCCCCGTGTCACCGGCCCGGTGCGTGAGCACCCTGAGCCGGGTGGTCTGTGACGGGTCGCGTTCCTGCCGGGCGCCCGGCGGCGTCGACGTCATGAGTCATCCCCCCACACGCGGGCCGACCGCGTGTTCCGTCGCTTCCTACCGTCTGCGCCAGGCCCCCTCGACCTGCACAGACGTGTCAGTGGTGGGTCGCTGTCACCACGCCATCCACACCTTATAGACAGGGCGGGGCGACCTTCCGGTTGCATGATGCCCCCCTCGGCGTCCGGCGCACGAACGGGGCCCCTCTCCCCGCGCCGCCGACAGCCGGCTCACCGCCCCCAACTGCCGCGAATCCGCAGCAAATCGGAAAACAGGAAACCAGGGTCCACGTCGCCCATCTTGATCGCAAGATGCGAAACAGGGCGTTTACCGGTCATACGCGTTCATCGTGGCGGCTTCGGGGGGCGTGCGGGGCCGGCGTGGACAGACGGTCCCGGATGTTGCCGAAGTGTTCTCTTATGGCCTCCTCGGCCCGTCGTGCGTCACCGGACCGTACCGCGTCCAGGATCTCCCGGTGCTGCCGGCAGGTGACCCGCGGGTCCTGCGGCACGCCCCCGAGGTCGGTGCGCACCCGGTGGAAGGCGTCCCAGAACGCCTCCAGGACCTCGCTCAGCAGTGCGTTGTCCAGCCCTCGGTAGAGGGTGGCGTGGAAGGCCCGGTCGGTCTCGGCGAGGCCGGCTCCCCGCGCGGCCTCGTGTTCCATGCGGTCCACGAGCGCGTCCAGTTCGACGAGGTCGGCCTCGGGGATCCGGCCGGCCAGCCGGGAGACCAGCCCCGTCTCCACCGCCTCGCGCAGCTCCAGGAGCTGGAGCAGGGAGTCCTCGCCCCGGTAGTGCCCGGCGACCGTGCGGAAGGCGAGGCCCTCGATCATCGGGGCCAGGGACATGGGACCGACGTAGGTGCCGAAGCCGTGCCGGATCTCCACGATGCCCATGGCCTGGAGCGCCTTCAGCGCCTCGCGCACCGAGTTCCGGCTCGCGCCGAGGTACTCCATCAGCGCGGGCTCGGGCGGCAGCGGGGCCCCGGAGGGCAGCCGGCGGTCGATGATGAGCCTCTTGATCCGCTCCTGGAGATCTCGCGCTGCCATGGCCAGAGGGTATCCGGCCAATCGGCGAGCGTCCCCGCCTCCGACCACTCCAGCCGCTCCGGCACGGGGGGGCGGGGCGTGGGGTCCCCGCAGGGCGCGGCGAAGCCGTGCGACGACGGAAAGGGCGGGACGGCTCGCGTTGTCCGCGAACCGTCCCGCCCTCGTCATGGTGCGCCGCCAGGGACTCGAACCCCGGACCCGCTGATTAAGAGTCAGCTGCTCTAACCAACTGAGCTAGCGGCGCCTGCTGACGTCCTCAACTCTACCCGACGTCCGGGGGTGCTCCGGACCACGTCCGGCGCGGGACCCGCGGCGCGGGGGCCGCCGTACATCGTTCGGACCGTCAACATGCGCGTGCCGAAGACCGTTGAGAAACTGACGCTCGTGCACCGCCGCGGCTGTTTTCATCCGAAGTGTGAGGGGAATCGCATGGCGACTCCGGTATTCGAGGAATTCGATCCCGCGAGCGACTGCGACTGCCCCGGATGCCGTCACCGGCGGCGCCTTTCGCCGTGCTCCCCGGCCGGCCGCGTCCCGGGCCGCCCGGTCGCCCACCGGGCCGTGACCGTGGCGGCCGCCGCCTCCGCCGCGCTCGGCGCGGGCGTGGCGGCCACCGTCCCGGCCGCCGCCCACGCACCCGGGTCGCCGGACGTTCCCGCAGGTGAGGAGCTCGGAACTCCCCAGGGGCGCATGGCTCCGCTGCACGGTCCGGGCGGGCGGCCGGCGAAGCAGGCGGCGCCGGCCGTGCCCCGTGGGATCAGCCGCGCGGAGATCATCGCGCGGGCCATGACCTGGGTCGCCGCGAAAGTGCCGTACCGCATGGACGCCTACTGGTCCGACGGCTACCGGCAGGACTGCTCGGGCTATGTCTCGATGGCCTGGAAGCTGCCCGGAAACGAATGGACGGGCAGCCTCCGTCAGTACGGCGTGCGGATTTCCAAGGAGGAGCTCCAACCCGGTGACATTCTGCTGTTCCACAATCCGGCGAATCCCGAGAGCGGGTCGCACGTGGTGATCTTCGGCGGCTGGACGGACGGCACGCGCACCTCCTACACCGCCTACGAGCAGACCCGCCCCCACACCCGCCGGAGGACCATCCCGTACGCCTACTGGAACGACTCCGACCGTTACGTGCCCTACCGCTACCGGGGCGTCACGACGAGCGCGGCGGGCGGCGAGCCGGGCGCCGCCAACCCCGGTGCGCCGGCCGCGACGCCCTTCCCGGGGGCGTCGTTCTTCGGCCCCGGGGCCGACAACGCCTACGTCACCCAGCTCGGCCGCATGCTCGTCGCGCGCGGCGCCGGCCGCTTCTACGGCTTCGCGCCCGGCCCGCGCTGGACGGACGCGGACCGCAGGGCGACCCGGGCCTTCCAGCTGGCGCAGGGCTGGCGGGGCCCGGCCGCGGACGGACTGCCCGGACCGCGCACCTGGGAGCTGCTGGTGTCGGGAGGGGGCAGGGACATCCCGGCGGAGAGGCCGGGGCCCGCCACGCCCCCCGGTTTCCTCCCGAGCTCCCCGCATGGGGTGCCCGGCTACCCGGGCCGGGCGATGTTCCGGCCCGGCGCGCACAACCGGTACGTCGAGCAGCTCGGCCGGCAGCTGGTGCGGAAGGGGTTCGGCCGGCACTACACGACCGGGCCGGGGCCCCGCTGGAGCGAGGCGGACCGGCGCAACGTCGAGGACTTCCAGCGCGCCCAGGGCTGGCGCGGTGGCGCGGCGGACGGCTACCCGGGGCCGGAGACCTGGCGGCGGCTCTTCTCCTAGGGCCCGGAACGCACGGGGCTCCGGGCCGGCCCGTTCTTCCGAGACGACCTGTTGTGACGCATCTGGCGCGGAGGCTGGAGGCACGTATGAGTACGACCACGTCACCCCCGCCCGAGTCCGGGGAACCGGGCGGGGGCGCGGCGCGGCCCACCCGGCTGATCCGGAACGAGGCGACCACCGAGATCCCCGTCCACCTGCTGTTCCGTGACGACTCCGGCTCGGCGCCGGTGCCGCTGGAGCCCGCGGTGGTGGACCGCCGGCCGGGGACGGAGGAGCAGCCTCCCCCGCGCCCGGACCGGCCCGCGGGGGAGCGGCCCCGGGTCAGGGGCCGGGCGCCGGTGCGGCCGCGGCCGGTGCCGCGGGTCGATCCGGCCCTGGTGGAGCGGCCGGCCCGGGTGCTGCCCGGAGCGGTGGGGGTGCTGGCCGGGGCGTGCGGGGTGGCCGGCTGCGTGGCCGCCTCCTGGTGGGCGGGGCTGCTGCCGCCGGTCGCCGCGGAGGCGCTGCGGCTGCCGGCGTACGCGGGGGCCGGGCTCGGTCCGGCGCAGTGGGCGGCGTACGCGGGGGCGGGAGCCCTCGGCCTGTTCGGGTTCGGCGGGCTGGCCCGGGGGCGGACCGGGCGGGCCTGGGTGCTCGGCCTGTTCGGCCGTTACCGGGGAACCGTCCGGCGGACCGGCCTGCTGTGGGTGAACCCGCTGCTGCTGCGCCGCCGGGTCGACGTGCGGCTGCGGCACTGGCGCAGCGAGCCGGTGCCGGCGGCGGACGGCAACGGGGTGGCGCTGCGCGTGGTGGTGCTGGTGGTGTGGCGGGTGCGGGACGCCGCGCGGGCCACGCTGGGCGTCGAGGACCACGAGACGTATCTGCGCGAGTGCGTGGAGGCGGCGCTCGCCCGGGTGCCGGTGGAGATGCCCGGCGGCACGAGGAGCGCGGCGGACGCGACCTGTGACGCGCTGACCCGGCAGGTGGTGGCGGACACGGCGCCGGTGGGCCTGGAGGTGTTCTCGGTGCAGCCGGTGCGGGTGGAGTACGCCCCCGAGGTCGCCGCGGCGATGCACCGCCGCCGGATCGCGGCGCTGGACGCCCAGCACCGGGCGAGCGTGCTGACGTCGGTGGTCGACTCGGTGGAGGACACGGTGACGCGGCTCACCATGCGCGGGCTGGTGGAGCTGGACGACTACGAGCGCAAGGTGCTGGTCAAGGACCTGACGGTGGCGTTCTGCGCGGGGCGCGGGGAGGCCGGGCCGTGAACCCTCCCGGGGACGGCCGGAGAACTCGTTCCCCGATTGGTATGGACATGTTCAACCGGCGGCAATAACCTGAGCCTTGGTCTAGACCTACCTGCAAGCTCACTGAAACCTCCCCCACGTCTCCAGGAGCGGCAGCATGCGCACACGGACCAAGCTGTACGCCGCCGCGGTGGGACTGGCGACCACCGGAGCCCTCGTGCTCTCCTCCGGTGGCGCCAGCGGCCACGGCTACACCGACCTGCCCGTCAGCCGGCAGAAGCTCTGCCAGAACGGCACCGTCACCAACTGCGGCGCGATCCAGTGGGAGCCGCAGAGCGTCGAGGGCCCCAAGGGCTTCCCGGCGTCCGGACCGGCCGACGGGCAGCTCTGTTCCGGGAACAACACGCGGTTCGCCCAGCTCGACAGCCCGCGCACGCCCTCGGGCGGCGCCTGGCCCACCACGAAGGTGACCGGCGGCCAGAGCTACACGTTCCGCTGGCAGTTCACGGCGATGCACGCCACGACCGACTTCAAGTACTACGTCACCAAGCAGGGCTGGAACCAGAACCACAACCTGTCCCGGTCCGACCTCAACCTCACGCCGTTCCTCACGGTGCCGTACAACGGCCAGCGTCCGCCGTCCACCCTCTCCCACAGCGGCACCCTGCCGACCGGGCTGAGCGGGCACCACGTCATCCTCGCGGTGTGGACGGTCGCCGACACGGGCAACGCGTTCTACGCCTGCTCCGACGTCACGTTCTGACGGGCCCGGCGCCGGGGACCTCGGGAACGGCCGGGGCGACCGGGACGCCGGGGTCTCGGAGGACCCGGAAACGCCGAAGGGCCTCTCGCTCCCGCGAGAGGCCCTTCACCGGTGCGCCGCCAGGGACTCGAACCCCGGACCCGCTGATTAAGAGTCAGCTGCTCTAACCAACTGAGCTAGCGGCGCATGACTCCCGCCGTCCGCTTCCCGCGGCCGGCGACAGGAGAAATACTACCTGGTCCGAGGGGGTGCTCCCGACCACGCGCCCGGTCGTCCGGGCACTAGATCGTCAGGGTCAGCAGCACCGGGGCCGCGTTCCGGCTGAGGGTGTCCGCGGCCCGGCGCAGCCGGTGCGCGTCCTCCACCGGCAGCGACAGCGCGAGGCAGCCCACGGCGGAGCCGGCCGTGACCGGGACGGCCGCGCAGACCGTGCCGACGGCGTACTCCTGCAGGTCCAGGACGGGCGCGGTGGGCGGCTGGGCCGCCAGGCGGGAGAGCAGCACCTTGTCGCTGGTGATGGTGTGCGAGGTGAGACGGGCCATCCTGTGCCGGGCGAGGTGGTCGCGGCGGGCCGCGTGGTCGAGCTGGGTGAGCAGGCTCTTGCCGACCGCGGTGGCGTGGGCCGAGCAGCGGAAGTCGACCCACTCGTTGACCCGGGGCGTGTCCGGGCTGTCGGCGTACTGGGTGACGCTGACCTCGCCGTCGACGTACCGGCTGAGGTAGACGGCGGCGCCGACGGAGTCGCGCAGCCGGTCGAGGGCGCGCTGGAGCTTGTCGCGCAGGGCCGCCTGCCGCTGCTGCGCGGAGCCCAGCCGGGCGAGGGCCTGCCCGGCGACGTACGTCCCGTCGGCGGCCTGCTCGACGTAGCCCTCGCGGCGCAGCATGCGCAGGAGCGTGGTCAGGCGCTCCGGGGCGAGGCCGGTCAGGCGGGTCAGTTCGGTGTCGGTGGTCCCGGTGGAGTGCCGCGCCACCGTCTCCAGGACGCGCAGCGCCTCCTGGGCCCAGTGGTGCGGAGCGGTCGGCTCGTGCTTCAGCGCCACGGTTCCCCCTGCGCTCGCTCTGTGGCCGTCGTCCGGTCGGCGAAACCCCTTCACGATAACGGGCGGGGGGTCGGGGACGGGCGCTTGTCGACGAGATTCCGGTGGCCGCCAACTGGGGCGCCGACCCTCTGGCATATGCCTGGAGCATGTCCCAGTGGCCTGGTCCGGAGCGCCGGGACATGCCCCCGCCGTGGTCACAGGACCGCGCTGAGGAACTCCCGGGTCCGGTGGTGCTCCGGTTCGCTGAAGATCTTCTCCGGCGGGCCCGCCTCGACGACCCGGCCGGCGTCGAACATCAGGACCTGGTCCGAGATGTCCCGGGCGAAGCTCATCTCGTGGGTCACGCAGAGCATCGTGATGTCGGTGGAGCGGGCGATGTCCCGCAGCACGTCGAGGACGCCCGCGACCAGCTCCGGGTCCAGCGCGGAGGTCACCTCGTCGAGCAGCAGCACCTGCGGCCGCATCGCCAGCGCCCGGGCGATCGCCACCCGCTGCTGCTGTCCGCCGGACAGCTGGGCGGGCCGCTTGGCCAGGTGCTCGCTCAGTCCCACCAGCTCCAGCAGCTCCCGCGCCCGCTCCTCGGCCGCGTCCCTGGACAGGCCGAGCACGGTGACCGGCGCCTCGGTGATGTTCCTCAGCACGGTCATGTTCGGGAACAGGTTGAACTGCTGGAAGACCATGCCGATCTTCTTGCGGATCTCGCGGACCCGCTTCTCGGGCGCGGGGAACAGCAGCTCCCCGTCGACGGTGATCCGGCCCTCGTCGGGCTCGGTCAGCGTCATCAGCAGCCGCAGGATCGTGGTCTTGCCCGACCCGGACGGCCCGATCAGGGTGACGTGCCGGCCCGCGTCCACGGAGAAGTCGAGCCGGTCGAGGACCGTGCGGTCGCCGAACCGCTTGGTGACCTGCTCCAGGCGCACCAGTTCGGCGGGCCGGCCGGGGGCGGTCCCGGGGCTGGGGCGGGTGTCAGTGGGCAAGGCGTCGCTCCAGGGCTCGCAGGAGAAGGGAGGCCAGGTAGGAGATGACCACGAAGGCCACGCCGATCACCGTGAGCGGCTCGGTGAACCGGAAGTTCTGCTGGGAGAACAGGCGGGCCCGGCCGAGCATCTCCAGCACGGTGATCGCCATCAGCAGCGGCGTGTCCTTGAGCATGGCGATGACGTAGTTGCCGAGGGCCGGCGCCACCCGGCGGACCGCCTGCGGCAGGATCACCGCGGTCCACGTCCGCCGCCGCGGCAGGCTCAGCGCCGTCGCCGCCTCCCACTGGCCGGCCGGCACCGCCTCGATGCCGGCGCGGTAGACCTGCATGGTGTAGGTCGAGTAGTGCAGCCCGATGCCGGCCACGCCGGTGACCAGCGCCGAGAAGGTCAGACCCCACTCGGGCAGCACGTAGAAGAGGAAGAACAGCTGCACCAGCAGCGGGGTGTCCCGCACGAACTCGGTGAGGACCCCGACCGGCCAGCGCACCCACCGGGCCCGTGCCCGAGCCAGCAGCGCCCACACCAGCCCCAGCACGAACGAGATCAGCGAACCGAGGACCAGCGCCTGCAGGGTGACCAGCAGGCCGTCCCGGAAGTACGGCAGGAACGCGGAGACCGCGCTCCAGTCCCACGTCACCGCGGACCACCCCCCTCGGGCACGGGCACGGCGGCCACCGGCTTCCGCGGCGCCCCGCCCACTTGCGCCTTCAGCCGCTTCTCCAGCCCGCGCATCCCGCGGGTGAGCAGAAAGGCGATCACGAAGTAGATCAGCAGGACGTACGCGTAGATCTCCGCGCTCTCCTGCAGCGCCAGACGGACCAGGTTGCCGCTGAACGCCAGGTCGCCCATGCCCATGACGGACACCAGCGCGGTGCCCTTGAGCAGCTCGACCAGCAGGTTGGCGAACGGCGGGATCATCTCCGGCACCGCCTGCGGCAGCAGGATCAGCCGCATCCGCTGCCAGGGCGTGAAGCCGAGCGCGATCCCGCCCTCCTGCTGCGCGGGGTCGACGGCGGCGAGCGCGCCGCGCACGATCTCCGCGCCGTACGCCCCGTAGGTCAGCCCGAGCGCCAGGGTGCCCGCCCACATCGGCACCAGCTGCCAGCCGAAGGCGACCGGCAGCACGAAGAACACCCAGAAGATCATCACCAGCGCCGAGGTGCCGCGGAACACCTCGGTGTACAGGCCCGCGAGGAAGCGGACGGTCCACCGCCGGTGGGTGCGCGCGATCCCGGCGGCGAAGGACACCGCGGCGGCCAGCAGCGCGCTGAGGAACAGCAGCTGAAGCGTCACCCAGACGCCCCCGAGCACCAGCTCCCACAGTCCCGGGGTCATCCGCCGCACAGCTCCTTCGCGGTCAGATCCGTCATCTCGGCCTCGGTGAACCCGAAGGGCCGCAGGATCCGGAACAGCTCGCCGCTCCTCTTGAGCGCGTGCAGCTCGGCGTTGAAGGCGTCCCGCAGCCTCGTCTCGGTCGGCCGGAACGCGAAGGCGCCCCCGTCGACGTGCGGTTCGCCGTCGACGAGCGGGGCGAACGGCTCGGTCGCCTCCGCCGTGGCGGACTTCCTCACCACCTCGCGCGTGGTGAGCGCCGTGCCGGCGAAGACGTCTACCCGGCCGGCCTCCACGGCGTTCAGCCCGGCGACCTGGTCGGGGACGATGAGGATGTCGCTCTCCCGGTACCCCGCCTCGACGGCGTACCGGATCTCGGCGTACCCGGTGCCGGTCGCGAACCTGGCCTTCTTCGCGACGACGTCCCGGTAGTCGCGCAGCCCCAGCGGGTTGCCCTTGCGGACGATGAAGGAGTCGAGCATCTGGTAGTCGGGGTCGGAGAAGAGGACCTGCTCGCAGCGCTCGGGGGTGATGTACATCCCGGCGGCGACGACGTCGAACTGCTGCGAGTTCAGCCCCGGGACGAGGGAGCCGAACTCGGTCGGCACGGGCTGCACCCGGTCCACCCCGAGCCGCTTGAAGACGACCTTGGCGAGTTCCGGCGCCTCGCCGGTCAGCTCGCCGTTCCGGTCGATGTACCCGAACGGGATCTCACCGGCGATTCCCAGCCGTACGACGCCCTGCGCCCGGAGCCGGTCCAGCAGGTCGCCGCCCTCCGCGCCCGAGGCGGTGGGCACCCGGGAACAGCCGGCGGTCCCCAGCGCACCGAGCGCCGCGACCCCCGCGACCCCGGCGAGCAGCGACCGGCGCGTGGGACCGGCCGGCCGGCCGGATCGTGCCGGTGGCGGGGTCCCCCGTGGGGGAGCGGGCGCGCGGCTGCCCGGTCGGATGCGAGTCATGCGGATCTTCCCCGGCCCCGCACGGACCCGGGGTGCTCCCGGCTCCGGGAGGCCGTGCCCGCCGCCCGGGGCGCACGGCTGACCGCTTCGTCCGGGTCTCCCTGCCGCCCGCACGGTCCACCGCGCCGTCCCGCTCCCGACGGTCCGGCTCCCGGCGGCCGGGCCCGGTCCGTCCGCGCCGCCGTCGGGAGGTCCTTCCGCTCACCGGGGCGCCTGCCACATGAAGTACGCACCTAATGAGGTTTACGCCCTTTTGTCGGTGTCTGCTACACCGGTCCCGGTCCGGGCGACCCGCGGATCATCCCCTCCCCGCGATCCCCGGCCGTCCGGCACGGCCCGGAGGAGGGCGCGGACCGCGGAAGGCCGGGAGGCGCACTGACCGAGACGGGTGTCACCCCGCCGGACAGGTGCGGCGTGTCCCCGGCCGGAGGCGAGCGAGGCGCGCGGTCCGGATCATCTCGGCCAACCAGGTGGCCGGGTGGGCGGCGCCGCGCCGACGGGGTACCCGGGCGGTGGGACCGCGCCGGGCGCCGGGCGATCCGCCGGCCCGGTCCGGTCCCGTACCGCCGGACGAAGGGCAGCAGATGCTGCCGGAACGAAGACCAGGAAGAGAAGCAGGAAGGCTGGACATGACAGCGCTGGGATTCCTCTACCCGGGCCACTCCGCCGCCGACGACTACCCGCGCATCGAGCAGCTGCTGGGCAGCGACATCCGGGTGGACCTGGTGCACACCGAGCCGAGCGAGGACGCGCACCGGGTGGACGCGCTGCGCGAGCTGGGCACGCCCGAGCGGCTGGCGGCCGGTGTCCAGGAACTGCGGCACGCGGGCGCCGAGGCGGTGGTGTGGGCGTGCACCAGCGGCAGCTTCGCGCCCGGCTGGGAGGGCGCCCGGGAACAGGTCCGCGCCCTGGCGCAGGCGGCCGGCCTGCCGGCCTCGTCGACCTCCTTCGCCTTCGTGCACGCGGTACGGGAACTGGGGGTGCGGCGGGTCGCCGTCGGGGCGGCCTATCCGGACGACGTGGCGGCGCTGTTCGCGGACTTCCTGCGCGACGCGGGCGTCGAGGTGACCGGCGTCCACGGCGCGGGGACCCGCACGGCGGCGGCGGCCGGCACGTGGGGCGAGGCGGAGGTGTTCGCACTGGCCCGCGCGGCCGACCGCCCGGAGGCGGAGGCGCTCCTGCTCCCCGGCACGGCCCTGCGCACGGCCGCCCACATCACGGCTCTGGAGAAGGAACTGGGCAAGCCGGTCCTCACCGCCAACCAGGTCACCGTCTGGGAGGCGCTGCGGCTCGCGGACCGGCGGGTGAACGCGCCGGAGCTGGGAGCGCTGTTCACGAGGGAGCCGCTGGTGCAGGCGTGAGCGTGAGGGGGGCCGGCCCGGGGGCGGCCAGGACCACACGACCTGTCACGGGGAGCACACGAAACAACGCGGCATGCCCGCGATCATCTTGTTCATACGGGCCGGAATCGGCCCTACCCCTTGGCCGGGGCAAACGCCCCTGAAAGGGGACGGATGACGCGCCGGAGGGAGAGGAGTGGTCAATTCCGCTCCCTCTCCGGGGTTCCAGGTTGGCTCAAAACGCCTTCCTGTCGCACTTCAGGTGTCAATTGGGGTGCTTGACCGGCTGATTCTGGCCAATTTCATGCCGACGTTGCGCCGCACCCGATCTCTCCTGCTCGGCGGGCAGGGCGCTTCGGGTGGAAATGCGGGTACTTGAAAGTTGTCTCAAGCGGCGTGTCCCGCCTCGAGCCCTCCTGGGCGGGGCCCTTCGCGGAATGCACACTGGCCGCGGCCGCAGTCAGTCGCTTCCCCCTGAAGGACGGTCTCCTGATGACCGAATCGGGCAGAGCCCTGCCCATGGTCCGCTCCCGCGCCGCCCGGTTCGCCGAGCGTCTCCTGTGCTGGAGCCTGGCGGCGGGCATGGTCACCGCCGCCGTGGACGCCGTCTTCGAGCCGCCGGCTCGCTGGTGGCGCACCGCGTGGCCGCTGCCCTGGTGGCTCACCGGGGCGTCCGTCCTCGCCTGGGTCGTTCTGCGCGCCCGGGAGAAGACGGCCCGGAGTTCACCGGCCGACGAGGTCGAGGAGGTGCCGGGCGACTGGGGACGGGCGGCCTGAAGGCCCCCGGCGTCACCGGCCCTCGCCCCCCGGGGGGAATAACCGGAGACAGTCCCCTGTTGTCGCCCGAGCGCCCCCGTACGACCCGCGGGACCCGCGCGACCCCGCACCCCAGCGCACGGCACACAGCAGGAGGCACCCCATCGTGGCGGCAGACCAGACACGAGGCGAAGCGGCGCAGACCCCGGACGAGATCCGGGGCGAAGCACGCGGCACCGCCCCCGTCCCCCTCTCCGTGCTGGACCTGGTCACCGTCGGCGCCGGGTACACCGCCGGCGACGCCCTGCGCACCAGCGTCGCCCTCGCCCGCCTCGCGGAGGCCCGGGGATTCCACCGGTACTGGGTCGCCGAGCACCACTCCATGCCCGGCGTCGCCTCCTCCTCGCCCGCCGTGATCCTGGCCCACCTCGCCGCCCACACCGACCGCATCCGGCTCGGCTCAGGCGGCGTGATGCTGCCCAACCACGCCCCGCTGGTGATCGCCGAGCAGTTCGGGACGCTGGAGGCGATGGCCCCGGGCCGGATCGACCTCGGCCTCGGCCGCGCCCCCGGCACGGACGGGGCCACCGCCGCCGCCCTGCGCCGCACCGACCGGCTGAACGAGGGCGCCGACGACTTCCCCCAGCAGCTCGCCGAGCTGACCCGCTTCCTGGACGACGACTTCCCCGACGGCCACCCCTACCGCCGGATCCACGCCGTCCCCGGCCCGGTCCAGGCCACCTCCCCGGGCGGCGTCCAGTCCCCGCACCGCCCGCCGATCTGGCTGCTGGGCTCCTCCGGCTTCAGCGCGCGCCTGGCCGGCCTGCTCGGTCTGCCCTTCGCGTTCGCCCACCACTTCTCGGCGCAGAACACCATCCCGGCCCTGGACCTGTACCGGGAGTCGTTCAAGCCGTCCGCCGTCCTGGACGAGCCGTACGCCCTGATCGGCGTCGCCGCCCTCGCCACCGACGACGAGCGGGAGGCCCGCCGCCAGGTCCGGGCCGCCGCGCTGAACATGATCCGGCTGCGCACCGGCCGCCCCGGCCTGGTGCCCACCCCGGAGGAGGCGGAGGCGTACCAGTTCAACGAGCTGGAGCGCGACTTCGTCGACTCCTGGAACGCCAACGTCGTCCACGGCACCCCCGACGAGGTCCGCGCCGGCCTCGACGACCTCCACAAGCGCACCGGCGCCGACGAGCTGATGATCACCGCCAACGCCCACGGCGGCGAGGTCCGCCTGCGCTCCTACGAGCTCATCGCCGACGCCTACGGCTTCGGCGCGTCCGCCTGAGCCCCCGGCGCCGCCAGTAGCGCGGAGATGCGGTCCGGCGGCACCGGGCGGGAGTACAGCCACCCCTGCCCGGTGTCGCAGCCGATCCGGCGCAGCCGGGTGGCCTGCGCCGACGTCTCGACGCACTCGGCGGTCACGGTCAGCCCGAGCCGGTGGGCGAGCTGGATCATCGCCTCGACGATGACCTCGTCGGCCGGGCTGGGCCGGGCGGCGTCCCGGTCGTCGTACTGGAAGCCCCGGACGAAGGAGCCGTCCAGCTTCAGGACGGACACCGGCAGGCGGGAGAGGTACGCGAGGTTCGAGTACCCCGTGCCGAAGTCGTCGATGGCGATGCGCACGCCCATGTCGCTGAGGGCCTTCAGCGCCTGCAGCGGGCGGCCCGCCGAGCCCATCACGGCCGACTCGGTGAGTTCCAGCTGCAGCAGGTGCGGCGCGAGGCCGGTCTCCGCCAGGGTCTCGGCCACGTCCGCCACCAGGTCCGAGTCCCAGACCTGGCGGACCGCCACGTTGACGCTGACGAAGAGCGGCGGCTCGCCGGGGTGGTCGAGCTGCCAGCGCCGCGCCTGCCGGCAGGCGGTGCGCAGCACCCAGCGGCCCAGGGGGACGATCGTGCCGTCCTCCTCCGCCAGTGCGATGAACCGATTCGGCGTCAGCATGCCGAACTGCGGATGGTTCCAGCGCACCAGCGCCTCGACGCCCCGCACCCGTCCGTCCTCCATGCCCACCAGCGGCTGGTACTCCAGGGCGAACTCGCCGCGCTCGACGGCCGGGCGGAGCGTGGAGGCGAGGGCCTGCCGGGTCATGCGGTGGGCGTTGCGCTCCGGGTCGAACAGCGTCCAGCGGGCCCTGCCGTCGGCCTTGGCCCAGTACAGGGTCGTGTCGGCGGCCTGCATCAGCTGGGTCGGGGTGGTTCCGGCCGCGTGGCGTTCCACGACGCCGATCGAGGCGGAGACCGACAGCCGCTGACCGGCCAGGTCGAACGGCTCCTGGAGGGCCGCCAGCACCGACTCGGCGAGATCGGCGAGCTGTTCGGTGCCCGTGGAGTCCTCGACGAGGAGGGCGAACTCGTCGCCGCCGAGCCGGGCCACCAGCGGGGTGCCCGTCCGGGTGTGACCGGCCTCGTCGGCGCAGCGCGTGAGGCGTTCGGCCACGGCGGCCAGCAGCCGGTCGCCGACACGGTGGCCGAGGGTGTCGTTGACGGCCTTGAAGCCGTCCAGGTCCAGGTAGCACAGCCCGATCCGGCCGGTGCCGACGTGGTCGTACGCCTCCGGGTCCAGCGCGGCCGTGAGGCGCTCGAAGAACAGGGTGCGGTTGGGCAGCAGGGTCACCGGGTCGTGCATCTGCAAGTGGCGCAGCCGGGCCTGGAGTTCGCGGCGGGCGCTGATGTCGGCGACGGACAGCAGAACGCCCGGCTCACCGCCGGGCAGGGGCGCGACCGTGACCTGGACCCACAGGCGCTGGCCGTCGGACCGCTTCAGGCGCCGGGTGCAGTGCAGCCGGTCCTGACGGCCGCTCAGCACCTCGCGGTAGGCATACCAGGTGCGGGTGTCGGAGGCCAGGTCCAGCAGGTCGGCGACGAGGCACCCGGCCAGCGCGTCCGGGTCGGTGCCGAGCAGGGCGCCGAGGGTGCCGTTGGCGCTGACGACAAGGCCCTCCCGGTCGACGACGGCCATGGCGAGCGGGGCGGCCGAGAAGACCGAACGGTAGGTCGAGGGCTCGCCGGGGGCGGAGGGCCGGTCCGAGGGGCCGCCGGAAACCGGTGACCGGTCCGAGGAGGGGCCGCCGGGAGCCGGCGGGCGGGGCCGGGGCTCCCCGGGGGCCGCCGGCGGTTCGCCGGGCGGCGCCGCGGAGGCGTCCGGCGGCGCCGCGGACGCGGTGCCCGCCACCGGGGGACCGGTACGGGGAGACGTACCGGCATCACTGTCTGTGACGGCGGACCGGTCGAGGTCTGCCGCGGGCGTCGGCCCTTCGGACGTTCCGCTCACCGCTCGCTCCCGCAGTGCACTCGATCTCTGTCCGTGCAGGAAAGTGTGCCGATCATAGGGCCTGGCCCACGGGCCTTCCACCCGCTGTCCAGTGTCCCGGAACAACCGGCCGTTGCGACAGATCGTTTCTGCTCGCGCCTGGACGGGTTCTTCAGGCCACCGACCAGTTGTGACGTTCCGTGAGTGATTCGGGGCGGCGACTGCTGCGAATTCTTCGGGTCGCTCACCCGTCTGGTGCAGGCGAACAGGGCGTAATACTACAAATACTCCCAAGCTGGGTGCGGTGTCCCGCCAACCGCATCCGGAGGTCCCCGTGCCGTGTCGGCCCCCCTTGAGGCGACTGACTCGTGAGGCCCTGGGCGGGCTCACCCGGGAGGGGACGCGGACCCGGCTGCGCAGCACGACGGCGATGTTCACCACCCTGTCGGCGCTGGCCGCGACCTCCCTGGTGACCGCCCCCTCGATCGCCGAGTCGTTCTCCCCGAAGCCCTGCGCCCTCGAACGCACCGACGCGCACCACTCGGAGGGCGTCGACACCTGGAACACCGCCTATCCGCGTCCCACCCGCCGGCTGGACGCGGTGATGGTGTTCCTGTCCTTCCCGGACTCGCACCCCCTGACGGCCCCCCGGGACCTGGCCGCCGACCACTTCCCGGCCACCACCCGGTTCTTCCAGCGGGCCTCCTACGGCAGGTTCACGCTCCGCCCGCATCCGCTGCCGTACTGGCTGCCCATGCCGCGGCCGTCCACCGCCTACGCCATAGAGCGTGACTGGAGCCTCGCCCACCGGGCCGCGTACCTGCGCGACGCGCTCGCCGCGGCCGACGCGCACGTGGACTTCTCGCGCTACGACGTCGTCTACTTCGTCGCCGATCCGGACGCGCCCGGCGTGGACTCGGACGCGACGAAGGTGGTCAACCTGGACGCACCGCTGCGGGCCGACGGCACGGACATCCGGCGCGTGGTCACCGTCTTCGAGAACCACCCGCCGGACCGGCTGGTCCTGGCCCACGAGACCGGGCACGTCTTCGACCTGCCGGACCTGTACCGGCGGCCCGTCGACGGCAAGGGCGACTGGGACACCCACGTCGGCGACTGGGACCTGATGGGCAGCCAGTTCGGGCTGGCGCCGGACCTGTTCGCCTGGCACAAGTGGAAGCTGGGCTGGCTGGAACCGCGGCAGGTGGCGTGCGTCCGGGGCGCCGGGCCGACGCGGCTGACGCTGGAGCCGCTGGGGGCGGGACCGGGGGTGCCGGTGACGGGCGCCGCCGGGACGCCCGCCTTCGGCCTCGGACGGGGCACGAAGCTCGCGGTCGTGCGCACGGGGGCCGACAGCGTCCTCGCCTTCGAGGCGCGCGGGCCGGTCGGCGACGACGCGTCCGCCTGCCGGGCCGGGGTGCTGGTGTACCGGGTGCGCAGCCGGGCCGAGTCCGGGAGCGGGCCGATCGAGGTGATCGACGCCCACCCGCGCACGGGGGCCTGCTGGGAGGAGTCGGTCTACCCCCCGCTCGCCGACGCCCCGGTCGCCCTCGGCGAGAGCTTCACCGTGCCGGGGGAGGACGTCCGGGTGGAGGTGGAGGGACGGACGGCGTCGGGGGCGTGGACCGTGAAGATCGGTACGGGGTGAGACCGGGGCCGGCGGTCACCGGAGCCGGTGGGAGGAGGTGCGGCCGGCGGGGGAGTCGTGGTCACCGGGACCGGCGGGAGGAGCCGTGGGCGGCGGATCCTCCACGGTGCGCGGCGGAGCGGCGCGGGCCCGGCGGCGGCAGGGCCGGTTCCCGCCTTCGCGGACACGGGCCGGGATGCGGGCGGCCGCCGCAGCGGGCGGGGGGCGTGGGCGCGGAGCCCGCGCAACGCACGGCGAAGCCGCACGGAGACGGAAATGGCGAGACGGCTCGCGCTGTACGCGAACCGTCTCGCCATCGTCATGGTGCGCCGCCAGGGACTCGAACCCCGGACCCGCTGATTAAGAGTCAGCTGCTCTAACCAACTGAGCTAGCGGCGCCTGCTGACGTCGTAGACCTTAGCACCCTGGTCGGCGGGAGGAGAAATCGATATCCGCACAGCTGAGCGGGCCGCCCGCACGGCCGCCCACATCAGCACCTCGGGGCCCGGCAGCCAGGGCTGACGGGTGTCCGGGGCGACCAGCCAGCGGGAACCGGACCGGGCGTCGGAGCCGCCGGTCGGCGCCGGGACGGTGACCGCGTCGCCGGTGCCGTGGCACAGCAGCGGCGGCACCGCACTCGTCCGTCCGTCCGTCCGGCCGCGCGCGCCCCACTCCTCCCACTCCAGCAGCGAGGGCAGCCGCTGCGCCGTGCCCGGTGCGGCGAACAGCAGCATCCGGCCCCGGAACTCCGCCACCGGCCCCGAACCGGGGCCCTCGTCCCACAGCCGGTCCAGCATCCGGCGCCCGAAGATCGCCGGGGCGTTCACCACGTCGAAGGCGGAACCGCAGGGCAGCACCACCGGGGCGCCCGGCCGCTCCTCCCAGAACGCGAGGGTGCTACGCGGATACGTTCCTGCCGAGGCCAGCCAGGCGGCACCGTCCGAGGTGACGTCCGAGACATTCCGTGAGCAGCTCATGGAGTCCACGTCTACCGGCAGTGAGCGGTCAGTTCCACACGGTTGCCGGAATTCGGGGCAGGAAACGGCCAGAAGGAGTAATCTGCGCGGTCCGCATATGCCACGGGTGAGCGCCCGGGGCGGGTTCAGACCGGGTCGACGTCCCCCCGCCCGTCGCCGCCCCGCATCAGGTCCCGGCCGAACTCGACCATCTTCTTCGCGTAGTCCTCGGTCCACTCGGCCCGCTCGGCGATGTCCGCGGGCGTCAGCCGGTCGAACCGCCGCGGGTCGGCGAGCTGCGCCGCCGCCATCGCCTGGAACTCCAGGGCGCGGTCCGCCGCCGCACGGAACGCCTGCGTCAGCTCCGTCGCCCGGTCCAGCAGCGCCCGGGGGTCGTCGATGGACTCCAGGTCGAAGAAGTGCTCCGGGTCGGCGGCCGCCGCCGCAGGCTCGAAGAGCAGGGGCGCGGGGCGTAGCCGCGGTTCGTTCCGACGCGGCGTGGGCTCCGCCATGTCTTCTCCTCCTCCGTACGTCGCGAATGACCCTCCCCCCGCACGCGGGGGGCACCCCCGGGGAGAAGCGGGCCACCGTCCATTGTCCCGCGCCCGCGCAAGTGGCCCCGGACGGTCCGCGCCGCCCCGCGGGAGCGGCACGGCGGCGGACTTCCGGCGCGCCCGCGGGCGCCCGGCGCGGGAACCCCGCGGGCCGTGCGGGGCGCCCGGTGCCGGGCCGGTCACGGGCGCCACGACACCCGGTGTTCCGCCAGGTGGGCCAGGACCGCGTGGTTCGCCTCCCAGCCGTCGGGGAACTTCACGAGCGTGCCCAGCTGCACCGGCTCCGTCGACGGGTAGTCGTCCAGCAGCTCGCCCACGCCCGCCCGGCACACCACGATGCACGCGTGCCGGTGCCGGGAGGCCAGCACGCACAGGCGGCCGGTCTCCAGGTGGAACGCGGTGGCGTCGGGGCGGCCGGAGAGCGGATGCAGCACGACCGTCACGTCGTACTCGCGCCCCTGCAACCGGTTCGCCGTGTCCACGACCACACCGGCGACCCCGAGGGCGGCCAGCGCGGCGCGGACCGCCGCCGCCTGGTCCCGGTGGGCCGTGCCGACGGCGATCCGGCCGGCGGTCAGCGGCACCGGGTCCGGCGAGCGCTCCGAAACGGCCGCACCGCCCCGGTCCAGGAGCCGCCGCACGACCGCGGCGACCGCCCCCACCGCCTCCGGGTCCGTGCGCGGGGTGTGCCGGGCGGGCAGCTCCAGCAGGCCCCAGCCGGACGCGGCGGCCTCGTCGATCACCCGGTCCGGGCCGGAGCCGTCCGACGGGACGGCGAAGGCCAGGCGCCGGTCCCCGGGGCCGGTGCCGCTGCGGAACGGCGTGTACGGGTAGAAGGCGCCGGAGACCAGGGGCGCCGCGGACGCCGGCAGGCGCCACGACACCGGCAGGCGGTGCTGCGGCAGGTCCGGGTTGTGCGCGAGGAGGGTGGTGACGGCCGACGCGGACGGGTCGTACGACAGGCCCGCCCACTGCTCGCCGCCCACGATCGAGAACGGGTCGAGCTGGCCCGGGTCGCCCACGAACAGGGCCCGCTCGAACAGCCCGGCCACCGCGAGCAGGGAGTCGGAGCGCATCTGGTAGGCCTCGTCGACGATCGCGTGCCGCCACGGCTCGTCGACCTTCACGTGCGCCCACTTGGCGGCGGTCGACAGCACGACCGGCACCCCGGCGAGGTCGGCCGCCTTCGCCGAGGTCCGTACGTTCGGCAGGTCGTCGAGCGCCTTGTCGTACGGGTCGGCGTCGCTGCTGTGCAGACGGCCGACCGGCAGCTCGGGGTTCTTCTCGGCGAGGCGCAGGACCAGGTCGTCGACCTGGGCGTTGGTCTGCGCCACGACCATCAGCGGGCGGCCGGCCCCGGCGAGCTCCAGGGCCGCCCGGACCACCAGGGTGGACTTGCCGGCGCCGGGCGGGGAGTCGACGACGACACCGCGCGGGCCGTGCAGGGTGTCGTGCAGGATCGCGTCGGTGGCGCGGGCGGCCTCGGCGCCGGGGTCGAAGGCGGCCTCGGTGGTCACAGCACGTCCTCCTCGGTCACGGGGTCGGAGGGCTCGGGCGGCGCCTCGCCGGGCGGCCCGCCGTGCGTCCACGGTGTCCGCTCCGGGTCGGGCAGCTTCGGCCCGCCCCGCTGCTCGTGCTCGAACAGGGTGAAGCAGACCCGGTCGCCCTTCTCGGGCACGGATCCGGGCTCGGGCTCCTTGCCGCGGCCCATCCGGTCGACGATCCGCAGCACGATCAGGGCGCCGTCGTCCTCGCACCCCACGAACTCGGCGGCCTGGGGCCTGCCGTTCAGCGAGCGGTGGACCCTGGCCCGCTCGTCCAGGTGCGGCCGGTCGTCGGTGCGGACCGTGACCAGCGGGCGGGGGCTCGGCCGCCTGCCCTCGCTGTACGCCATCACGACGTCCGTGACCTCGCCCGCGAACGCCTCGCCCGCCAGGCGCCGGCCGGCCATCACCAGCGGGTCGTCCAGCGCCTCCTGGGCCTCCAGCCGGGCCTGCTCCCGCTCCCGGGCGGCCAGCTTGTTCGCGGCGGTGACCGCGTCGTCGCGGCGCGGCTGCGGGGGCTCGCCGGCCAGGACGCGGTCACGGTGGCCGGTGAACGACCAGCGGTCGCGGGTCCAGCGCTCCGCCACGCGCGCCCCCTCGGGCAGCTCCCGCAGCAGGTCGAGCCCGCGCCACACCGCGTCCCAGGTGGGCCGGGTGCGGCTCTCGACGAGGGCGCGGATCTCCCGCTCGGCGGCGGTGACGGCGGCGAGCCGGGCGTCGGCCTCCAGGCCGTCCGCGGCGGCGGCGAGCGCGTGGCGGGCGCGGTCGTAGCGCGCGATGGCCGGGGCGAGCAGCCTGTTGTCGAACGCCGGGTCGGTGGCGGGGCCCGCGGGCGGGCACCGCAGCTGGCCGTCCGCGTCCCGGTCGAGTTCGGCGCGCAGCGCGGCCTCGGCGCCGGTGAGCCCCTCCGGCGGGTCGATCCAGGCGAGCAGCGCCCCCAGGTGCTGGTCCTCCAGGGAGGACTGCCCGGTCGCCCAGTGCCGGGACAGCAGGTCCGTCATGGCCAGCAGCAGCGAGGAGCCGGGCACCCGGGACCGCTCCCCGTAGTGCGTCAGCCACCGCCCCAGCAACGGCACCCGGGGCGGTGCCGGATACGGCGCCTCGGGGTCCTGCTCGGCGGTGCGCCGGAAGCGCATGGAGCGCCCGAGCAGCCGGACGAACTCGATGCCCGCGCGGCTCGGCACGAGCAACTGGGGCGCGTCCGCGCACAGGTCGACCTCGACCTTGACCCGCTTGCCGGTCTCCGGGTCGGTCTCGGTGCGCTCGGCGGCCTCGACGACGTCCGTGCAGGCGTCGATGTGGGGCAGGACGACGTCGGCGAGTTCGGCGAGGAACGCGAACCTGAGCTCGCGGTCGCCCGGCTGCGGCACGACCAGCAGACGCGGGGCGTCGCGGTCCGTGCCGACCAGCGCGCCGAGCGGGGCGCCGGCCTCCCCGGCGGTGACGAGCGGGACGAACACCAGCGGCCGGTCGGACAGATGCCGGTGCCGGACGGTGGCGGCGGGCTGGGCCCGGCCGGTGCGCACGGCCTCCAGCCGGGCGAGGGTGGCGATCAGCGACACGCCGCCTCCAGCGCCTCCGCCCGCAGGGCCGCCGCGCGCCGCAGGGCCGCCACCGCCGGGTCCCGCGGGTCGCCGGCCTCCCCGCGCACCGCGGCCAGGACGTCGTCGACGGTGGCCAGGCCGCCGAGTTCGGCGCGCACCGGGCGGCCGAGGGCGGTCACCGCGCCGGCCGCGCGGGCGCGGGCACGGCAGTGGAAGGCCAGCTCGCAGGCGGACAGGCACTCCGGCGCGTACACCGCGGGCACCGACTCGACGGCGGCCGTCAGCTCCTCGGCGGGCAGCTCCGGCGAGAAGCAGGTGCCTTCGGGAAGGGCGTCGACGATGTCCGCGACGCGGGTGAGGCGGGCCAGCTGACGGCTGGTCACCGCGCGCTGCCTGCGCACGTCGACGGCGGACGCGGTGGGCAGGTTGGAGAAGTCCTTCGGGCACACGAGCAGGATCCGGTGCCGCACGCGCGGGACCGGCGCGCCGCCCCCGGCGTCGCGGTCCCGGGACGCCGGGGGCGTCTCCTCCGGCCGCGCCCCGAGCCGGGCGGCCGCCTCCTCCAGCGCCAGCACGTACACCGCGGCCTGCCGCGCCGCCGCGCCCACCTTCGCCGGATCGGCCGAACCGTCCAGCATCGGGAACGACTTGATCTCGACGACCGTCCAACTGCCGTCCGGGTGCACCACCACCGCGTCCGGCTCCAGGAAGACGGGGGCGCCCGCCACGTCGAGCGCGAGCATCGGATGGTCCAGCAGCGTCCAGCCGCCGGCGCCGGTCGCCTCCCGCAGCGCCAGCGCCGTACGGGTCGTGCGGCCCTCGGGGCCGGGGGCGGAGAGGTCGGGCACGCGCGCGTCGGAGTACGGCGGTTCGGCACCCGGGTCCAGCTTCTCGTGCACCAGCCGCAGCAGGACCGCGCCGCCGTCCGCCTTGACCCGGGACTCGAAGGCGTGGCCCCGCATGAACGCGAACTGCGACCGGCCGAAGACCGCTGGCGAGCCCAGCGCGCCCGCCAGCGCCGTCTTGTCCACCCCGGCGCCGTCGAGGACCGCGCGCCGCCGGCATCCCGGGTTGGCGGCGAGGGCCGCCAGGGCGCGCGCGTCCAGCGCCTTGGCCGGCACGCCGGGACCGCGCAGCTCAGCGAGCCGGTGCCGGAGCGCCGTCTCCCGCGTCCGCGGAGGAGGCGTCCGGCTCGGCTCCCGGTCCGAACCGTGACTCGCGCTGCCGTGGAATTCGCTCACCCGCCGAAGTCTGGCATCCGGCACTGACAATCGGTGAACTCGCGGTGGGGGAGCCGGGCGTGACGCCTGCTACGCGCGGCACGATCCGGCCCCGCACCCGGTCCACGCCGCGCGTCACCAGCGGTGCCAGCAGCAGCCCCGCGCCCATCACGGCCGCGCCCGCGACCGCGTCCAGGAAGTAGTGGTTCGCGGTGCCCATCACCACGACCGTCGTCACCAGCGGATAGCCGACGCCGGCCGCCCGCGCCGTCCGCGTGCCGCCGTACCGCCACAGGACGACGCCGCACCACAGCGCCCAGCCCACGTGCAGGCTCGGCATGGCCGCGTACTGGTTCGTCATGCCGCCCAGGCCCCGCGGCGCGCTCGCCTCGCCGCCCCACCAGCCGTACGCGCTGTAGTGCGCCATCGTGTCCACGAACCCGTGGCCCGCGTCGAGCAGGCGGGGCGGGCAGGTCGGCAGCAGCGTGAACCCGATCAGCCCGATGAAGGTGGACGTCATCAGCCAGGTGCGGGCGGCGCGATAGCGCACGGCCCGCGACCGGAACAGCCAGACGAGGAGCACCGGGGTGACCAGGTAGTGCAGCGACGCGTACCAGAAGTCGGCCGGCACGCCGAGCCAGGGCTCGCGGGTGAACAGCCGGTTGAGCGGATGCTCCGCGTTGAGGTGCAGCGCCTTCTCGATGCGCAGGATCGCCAGTCCGTGGTCGACGGCGTGGGAGACGTCGCCGCGGGCGAGGAGCCGGCCGGCCGAATAGCACGCGTACACCAGCAGGATCAGCGGCAGCTCGGTCCACCAGCGCAGCCGGGGCTCGGGGACCGCCTCGGTGCCCGGTGTCTCGGTGCGCGGCATCCGATCGCCCTCCCCCTTCGTTCCCGCGCGGCGCCCGGCGGGCCGGTCGTGTCACTTTACGGCGTACGTGCGTGTTCCCCGCGGAACGCCTCCGGCCCAGGGAGACGCGGAGATCGCCCCCCGGGTTGCCCGTCGGCGGGGTGCGCGATGATGGAGAGGTTCCGCCCACGGTTTCCCTGAAATTTCCCTGGAAGGTCCCTCATGGCACCGCGCATCCTGCTGGCCCGGCACGGACAGACCCGGTGGTCGCTGTCCGGCAAGCACACCGGCAGGACCGACGTGCCGCTCCTGGAGGAGGGCCGGCGCGGCGCCAAGCTGCTCGGCGAACGCCTGCACCGGGCGCCGTTCGACGGCCTCCCCGGCGCGGAGGTGCGCACCAGCCCGCTCTCCCGCGCGCGCGAGACCTGCGAACTGGCCGGCTTCGGCGAGCGGGCGCGCCCCTGGGACACGCTCATGGAGTGGGACTACGGCGCCTACGAGGGCATGACGCCGCAGGAGATCCAGGCCGTCCGGCCGGGGTGGCTGATCTGGCGGGACGGCGTCCCGCAGGGGGAGAGCCCGGCCGAGGTGGCGGCCCGGGCGGACGAGGTGGTCTCCTGGGCGCGCTCCGCCGACCGCGACGTGCTGCTCTTCGCCCACGGGCACATCCTGCGGTCCATCGGCGCGCGGTGGCTGGGCCTGCCGATCGACTTCGCGGCCCGCATCCGCCTCCACCCGACGTCCCTGTCGGTCCTGGGCTGGGCGTACGGGGAGCCGGCGATCGAGAGCTGGAACGACCTGGGGCACCTGTCCGGGTAGTCCCGGCGCGCGCCGGGACTACCCGGACACCGCCCGAGCGGGACGCGGCGACGCGGCGTGCCGCTCCAGGAACGCCGACACCTCCGGGGCGCGCCGGTGCGGCAGCAGGACCCGGGCCGTTCCCGCCAGCATCGTCTGGACGCGGGACGACTGGACCTCGACCAGCAGGTCCAGGACCCGCATGCCCGCCGCGGCCGCCTCGTCCGGACGGCCGTCGCGCGCGAGGTCGTCCGCCAGTTCCGCCGTGTACAGCGCGATGTTCCGGGTGAAGTGCGGATCCTGCAGCTCCGCCGCGCGCCGCGCGTGCCGTGCCGCCCGCGTCCAGTCGCCCAGCGCCGACCGGCACTGCGCCTCCAGGCACTCCAGTTCGGCCTCCCCGTAGAAGGTCATCCACTCGGGGTCGGCGTCGGAGCGGCCGCGCTCGTGCAGGGCCCGCGCACGCGCCAGCGACTGCTCGCAGGCGGCGCGGTCGGCGAGCCCCGCCCAGCCGCCCGCCTCGCGCAGCGCGAGCAGCGACATCAGGCGCGGCGAGCCGAGGGGCCGCGCGACGCGCTGCGCGGCCTGCGCCGCCCGTACCGCCTCCCGGGGCCGGCCCGCGTCGCGGGCGAGGAAGGCGGTGTTGCAGAAGGCGTGCGCCTCCAGCGCGGCGTCGCCGGTCATCCGGGCGGTGGCCAGCGCCTCCGCGTAGTGGGAGCGCGCGTCGTCGAAGCGGCCCGAGTCGTGCGCCAGCCAGCCCACGGACAGGGCCAGTTCGCCGGCGCCCGAGTACAGCCGGTCCGCCGCCGTCCGCCGGGTCGTGCCGGCGTCCAGCAGCGCGTACGCGGCGCGCAGCGGGGCGGCCGCGCGCTGGTAGAGGCCGTCGGCGCCGTGCCGGTCGTCGAGCAGCCGGATCCGGCGGACGGCTTCCTCGAGGGCGCCGGCGTCGCCCGTTCCGGCACGGCGCACGGCGCGTTCGGCCGCCGCGGCCTCGTGGGCGAAGCCCAGGGGGTCCAGGGAGGCGGCGGCCACCGTGGCGCCCCCGCCGGTCATGAATGCGCGACGCAGCACGTCGCTCTCCTCGTGGTCGTCGTGCGTCTGGTGCGGGTGCCGCGGCGCCCGCGGGTTCCTCGTGTCGTACGGCCCGGGCCCGCCCCGCGACCCGCTTCCGGCGGGCGCGTCCTGAGCGGTGGGCGCCCGGCGTCCGCGTACGGACGAGCGGGGCGCGAAACCCAGGTCGGCGAGCGTGCGGCCGGGGAACATGTGCAGGAACACCCGTTCGTACGCGTAGTTGGGGCAGCGGATCTCGCCCGCCTCGACCCGGTGGACGTAGCGCGCGTCGCAGCCGACCCGTTCGCCGATCTCGCGGGCGGCCCGTCGCACCGCCGCGGCGAACTCGGCCGGCGAGCGCCGGCCGCGCAACCGCCGGAAGGCGAGGTTCGGCCGCGGCGGCCGCTCGGGCTGGGGTGGGGTCACCGTTGACGACGCCATGGCCGGGTCCTCTCGTGCGAACCGTCGAACCATGCCGGATTCGGGGCGTACCGGCTGTTTTTCAGCGTGACGCCTCGTTTCCGGCGAGCAAGAACGTACCTGCTGTGACGGATCCGCCACGCCGGGTTCGGCCACAAACCGGATGCACCGTGCGAGATCCGCCATGAAGTGCCATCCTTTGCGGCGACTTCGGCCGTAGCCGTTGACGCTCTCGCGCGTTGAACCCCGTGGACCGGGAGGCCCCCGCCTCCCGCCCCGCTCGTCCAAGGAGGGTTCCGTGGTGGAGGCCGCGATGGTGACGACCAGCCGGAGCGACGATCCCCGTACGCCGACCGCGCCGGGCCCGGGCCCCGGTGCGCCGCCCGGCGCGGAAGCCGTCTGCGAGCTCGTCACCGTGCCGGCGCGCCAGGGCCTGGAGGCGGTCGACATCCTCAGACGGGGCGCCGGCGACGCGGTGGGGCCCGTCCTGCACGACGACGGCTGCGGGCTCCTGGGCTTCCTGGTGCCGCCGGGGACGGCCGCCGTGTGGGACGTGCCGGGCAGCACGTGCACGGGGACCGGCGGACGCGGCCTGCGCCTGCCCTCCGAACCCCCCGTGGAGGGCTCCGACTGGCTGCTGCCGCCCGGGGACGCCGACCTGGCGACGGACCCGGCGGTGCTGCGGGCCGCGCTCGGGGAGGCGGCCCGGCTGATCGAGGCGGCGGACAACTGCAGCTGACCGCCGTCGTCGGCCGCCCCCGCCGCTCGCTTCCTCCGCCCGCCGCCGTCGGCCGCTGATCGCCGCCGCCGGTCCGGGCGGCCCGCGTCCGGCCGGCCGCCCCTGCGACAATGCCCCCATGGGAAAGTCGTCCAGGAACGCCCGGCGCAGGTCGGCCGGCGGGGAGCGCGTCGTCGAGAACGTCGACGGCGGCCTCGCCCAGCTGATCCCCGACCGGGAGCGGCCGCGCGCCTGGACGCTGCTGATCGACGGGGCGCCGCAGTCGCACGTCGACCTCGACGACCCGGCGTACCTGTCGTTCGAGTACCAGCGTCGCCTCGGGCACGTCATCGACCTGGTCGCCCCGCCGGGCAAGCCCGTCCGGGCCGTGCACCTCGGCGGTGGCGCCCTCACCCTCGCCCGCTACGTCGCCGCCACCCGCCCCCGCTCCACCCAGCAGGTCGTCGAACGCGACGCGCCCCTGGTCCAACTGGTCCGCCGGGCCCTGCCGCTGGACCCGAACGCGCGGATCCGGGTGCGGTCGGCGGACGCGCGGGAGGGCCTCGCCAAGGTGCCCGACGGCTGGGCCGACCTCGTCGTCGCCGACGTGTTCAGCGGCGCCCGCACCCCCGCCCACCTGACCTCGACGGAGTTCCTCGACGAGGTCCGCAGGGCCCTGCGCCCCGGCGGCGTCTTCGCCGCGAACCTCGCCGACGGCCCGCCGCTCGCCCATCTGCGCGGCCAGATCGCCACCGCCGCCGCCCGCTTCGCGGACCTCGCCCTCGTCGCCGACCCGGCCGTGCTGCGGGGCAAGCGCTTCGGCAACGCGGTCCTCGTCGCCTCCGACCAGCCGCTGCCGGTCGCCGAGCTGACCCGCCGCGCCGCCTCCGACCCGCATCCCGGCCGCGTCGAGCACGGCCGGGCACTGACCGACTTCACCGGCGGGGCCGTACCCGTGACGGACGCCGCGGCGGTCGCCTCACCGGCGCCCCCGCCGTCCGTCTTCACCTGACCCGGCGGAGACCCGCCCGACTCAGTAGGTCCCGATCTCCACCCGCGGCGGGCCGTCGTGCCAGGTGCAGAACACCGACACCCGGTCCGCGCCCGAGGCGAACTCCACCCGGATCCACGCCTGCGTCTTCCACACCTGCATCGACCAGCCCGCGCCCGGCGTGGCGGAGACGAGCGTCGCGGACGCCGCGCCGATGTCGAAGACCGCGCGGCCGCCCTCGGTGTCGTAGCGCCTGACCTCGCCGGTGGCCGTGGCGGCGGGGGCAGGGGAGGGGGCGGAGGCGGAGGCGGGGGCGGGGGGAGCCGTCGGGGTCCCGGGGGGAGCCGGGGCGGCCGGGGTGCTCGGCCCGCGGGTCGGGGACGGCTCCGGCGAGGGACTGCGCGTCGGGGACGGCCGCGACGTCGAGGACGCCAGCGGCTCCGGCTCCCGGGCCGTCGCGCCGGCCGCGGTGATGGGCAGCGCGCGGGGCGGGTCGTACGCCGTGCCCGCCATGACCGTGTGGACGCCCCACCACGACAACGTGACCGCCGCGCCCGTGGCGAGCAGCCAGGCCAGTACGTGTACGAGTCCTCTGCGCATCACCGCCATACTGCCTCACCCGTCACACCCGCCACACCCGTGTCGCTCACTCGGAGTTGTCCACAGGCCACTGCTCGGCCGCGGCGCATGGCGTACGGTGCCGCCCATGGCAAGTGTGCTCGTGGTCGAGGACGACCAGTTCGTACGCTCGGCGCTCATCCGGCACCTGACCGACGCCTCGCACACCGTGCGCAGTGTCGGTACGGCGCTGGAGGCGCTGCGCGAGGTCGCCCATCTCCGCTTCGACGTGGTGATCCTGGACCTCGGACTGCCCGACCTGGACGGCTCCGAGGCCCTGAAGATGCTGCGCGGCGTCACCGACGTACCGGTGATCATCGCCACCGCGCGGGACGACGAGGCGGAGATCGTCCGGCTGCTCAACGCCGGCGCGGACGACTACCTCACCAAGCCGTTCTCCGTGGAGCACCTGTCGGCGCGGATGGCGGCGGTGCTGCGCCGCGCCCGGGCCGGCGCCGCCGACGCGGCGGCGCCGGCCGTGCTCCGCGTCGGCGGGCTGACCGTCGACCCGCTGCGCCGCCAGGCCGAACTGGACGGCGTACGCCTTGACCTGACCCGCCGTGAGTTCGACCTGCTCGCCTTCCTGGCCCGCAGGCCCGGCGTCGTGGTGCCCCGCAAGGAACTGCTCGCCGAGGTGTGGCAGCAGTCCTACGGCGACGACCAGACCATCGACGTCCATCTGTCCTGGCTGCGGCGGAAGCTGGGGGAGACGGCCGCCAACCCGCGCTATCTGCACACCCTGCGGGGCGTCGGCGTGAAGCTGGAGCCGCCGGCCGCGGACTCCGCGCGAGCGGAGCCGCCGCGATGAGATGGGCGCTGGTGAAGGTGTCGCTGGCGGTGACCACGATGGTCGTGGTGGCCTTCGCGGTGCCGCTCGGGCTCGTCATCCGGGAGATGGCCCGCGACCGCGCCTTCTCCAACGCCGAACGGCACGCCGCGGCCGTCGCCCCCGCCCTGTCCATCACCACCGACCGCGACCAGCTGGAGCGCGTGGTCGCCGCCGCGGGCGCGGACGCCGCGATGGCCGTGCACCTGCCGGCCCAGGACGGCGAGGGCGGCATCGACATCGGCCGCCGGCACGCCACCGACGAGGACATCGCGGCCGTACGGGAACTGGGCCGCGCCTCCACCGCCGAGGTGCCCGGCGGCTCCACGCTGCTCCAGCCGGTCGCCCTGGGCTCCGGCGCGATCGCCGTCGTCGAGGTGTACGTCCCCGAGGCAGAGGTCAGCCAGGGCGTCGGCGCGGCCTGGGCGGTGCTCGCCGCGGTCGGCGCGGCCCTCGTCGTCGGCTCGGTCGCGGTCGCCGACCGGCTGGGCGTACGGATGGTGCGGCCCGCGCAGCGCCTGGCCGAGAGCGCGCACGACCTGGGAGAGGGCAAGCTGGGGGTGCGGGTGCCGGAGGAGGGGCCGAAGGAGCTGCGGCTCGCGGCGGCCGCGTTCAACTCCATGGCCGACCAGGTGGTCGAACTGCTCGCCAACGAACGGGAACTGGCGGCCGACCTGTCCCACCGGCTGCGCACCCCGCTGACCGTGCTGCGGCTGAACACGGCCTCGCTCGGCGACGGGCCCGCCGCCGAGCAGACCCGGGCCGCGGTCGAGCAGCTGGAACGCGAGGTGGACACGATCATCCGTACCGCCCGGGAGGCCAAGCCGCAGACGGCCGCCGCCGGGCCGGGCGCCGGGTGCGACGCGGCCGAGGTGGTCCGGGAGCGGATGGCGTTCTGGTCGGCGCTCGCGGAGGACGAGGGCCGCACCTGGCGGGTGGCCGGCGCCGACCGGCCGGTGCGGATCCCCGTGGCCCGCGCCGACCTGGCCGCCGCCCTCGACGCGCTGCTCGGCAACGTCTTCCGGCACACCCCGGAGGGCACGGCCTTCGCGGTCGACGTGCACAACGCCGAGGACGCGGTGATCGTGCTCGTCTCGGACGCGGGCCCCGGCATACCCGACCCCCAGGCGGCGATGGCCCGCGGCCGGGGCTCCGGCTGCGACGGCTCGACCGGGCTGGGCCTGGACATCGTGCGCCGGCTCGCGGAGTCGACCGGCGGGGACGTACGGATCGGCTCGTCGGTGCTGGGCGGCACGGAGGTGCGGGTCTGGATCCAGCTGGACGGGCGCAAGCCGGTGCGCAAGGGGCACCGGGGAGCCGTACGACGGCGTCGGCGCCTCGCGCCGGCCGCCGCCTTCAACCGGTCCCGATCCCTTCCTTGAGCGCGCCCCAAGATCACCGACGCCCGCCCGGAAAGCGGCGTTCGCCGCCTACCGGTGGGGGACGGCCGGCGCTCCAGGGGGCCGGCCGCGCCGCCGGCCCCCAAGGCGCCGCACTTCAGTACGATTTGGCCCTCTTGTCGCCCGCCCGGCCGGCTCCTACCCTGCTCTTCCGGCATCCGCGACTGGGGGGAGCTGCGTTGGCCACGGATCCGTCGGACGAGGAGTTCCTCCAGGCCGTCGAGGAGCACGTCTCCGGGCGCGGCGGCACCGTACGCCTCACCCTCCCCGGCGCGGCAGCGCTCGACCGGCAGCAGTTGCTGGACGCGCGCATCGTCCGCTGCATCGAGACGCGCGAGACGCGTGACAGGCGGGTGCCGGGCCTGCGGCGCGCCGAGATCGCCGGGCGCCCGGCCTGCACCGACCTCGCCGCCCACCCCGTCGACCCGCCCGTCGACCCGGCCCGCTCCCGCACGCTGACGCTGGTGCGCGCGGGCTCGCTCGACGAGGTCGCCTGCGAGGGCTGCGAGGGCGGGACGAGGGACTGCGAGGCGTGCGGGGGACGCGGCGGGCGCGACTGCCCCCGCTACGTCGACTGCGACGTCTGCGAGGGCGGCCCCGACGCGTGCTGGGAGTGCGACGGCACGGGCACCCCGCGCACCCGCAGAGCCGCCCGGGCGGCCCGGCCGCGCCCCCAGGACGCGACGAGGCGAGCCACCTGCGCGCGGTGCGAACGCCCCGAGGTGGCCTGCCCCAAGTGCCTCGGCCGGCGGCACCTGGACTGCCCGGTCTGCGACAGGTCGGGCCTCGTCCCGTGCCGCGGCTGCGGGGGCCGCAGACGGATCCGGCACACCCCGTGCGCCGGCACCGGCCACTTCACCGTCTGGACCGAAGGGATCATCCGGCACGCCCCCGACGAGAAGGAGGTCAAGCGGCTCGCCCCGCTCGTCGTCCGGATGCCGACGGACGCCACCGGCGACTGGCGCGAGACCCGCCTGACCGGCGCCACCGACAAGCTCCCCGACGACCTCGACCCCGCCCACCGCGCCCTGCTCGAACCCGAGCTGGCCGTCAAGGACGGGGAGGTGCGCCGCCGCGTGACCGTCCGCCGCCTCCCCCTCGCCCGCGTCACCGTCCGCGACGACCCGCACCGCGTCTACTACGCCTTCCCCGCCCGCTCCGGCGGCATCGACGTCGTCGGCCTCCCCTCCCGGCAGCGCGTCCTGCACGTCACCGCCCGGGCCTCGGCCGCCCTCGTCCTCCTCGCCCTCGCCGCCGCCCTCGTCGTGGCTCTCTCGCGCTGACGCCGACGGGCGCGGCACCCCCGTCGGATGCCGCGCCCGTCCCCCGCTCCCCCGGACAGTGGTCCTACCCGGCGAAGTCCACCGGCGGCAGCGTCCCCGTCCGGGCCGCCTCGGCGTACCAGTGGGCGCTCGACTTCGGGGTGCGGGCCAGGGTGGCGTAGTCGACGTAGACCGCGCCGAAGCGCTTGCCGTAGCCGTACGCCCACTCGAAGTTGTCCATCAGCGACCACAGGAAGTAGCCGCGGACGTCCGCGCCGTCCGTGATGGCCCGGCGCACCGCCGACAGGTGGCCGTGCAGGTAGGCGATGCGCTCCGGGTCGTGGACGCGGCCGTCGGAGTCGGGCTTGTCGGCGTAGGCCGCGCCGTTCTCGGTGACGTACAGCGGCAGGCCCGGCGCCTCGCGCGTGTACCGCATGATCAGCTCGTGCAGGCCGGTCGGGTCGACCGTCCAGCCCATCTCCGTGCGCTCGCCCGGCGTCTGGTGGAAGGCGACGTCGTCCGCGGCCGGCCACGGGGAGTGCGCGCTGCTGCCGTGCCCGTCCGCACGCGGGCCGGAGGCGTCCGCGTCCGCCGCCGAGACCAGGGTCGGCGTGTAGTAGTTCAGGCCCAGCGCGTCCAGCGGCTGGTGGATCGCGGCCAGGTCGCCGTCCTGGACGAACGACCAGTCGGTGAGCGACGCGGTCGCCGCCGGCAGCGACCGGGGGTACGCGCCGTGCAGGATCGGCCCGTGGAAGACGCCGTTGGCCAGGTCGTCGATCCTGCGGACCGCCGCCAGGTCCTGCGGGTTCTGCGGCGACAGCGGCCGCACCACCGAGGAGTTCAGGCTGATCGCCACCGAGTTGCGGGCCGGCATCACCGAGCGCAGCGCCACGGTGCCCAGCCCGTGCGCCAGGTTCAGGTGGTGCGCGGCCCGCAGCGACGCCGCCGGGTCCGTACGGCCCGGCGCGTGCACCCCGGAGCAGTAGCCCAGGAACGCGCTGCACCACGGCTCGTTGAGCGTGATCCACTGCTCCACGCGGTCGCCGAGCGCCTCGCCGACGATCTGCGCGTACTCCGCGAAGCGGTACGCCGTGTCCCGCTCGGGCCAGCCGCCCGCGTCCTCCAGCTCCTGCGGCAGGTCCCAGTGGTAGAGGGTGACGGCCGGCTTGATGCCGTGCGCGAGCAGCTCGTCGACCAGGCGCCGGTAGAAGTCCAGACCGCGCTGGACGGCGGGGCCCCGGCCGGTCGGCTGCACCCGCGGCCAGGAGACGGAGAAGCGGTAGGCGTTCAGCCCCAGCTCCGCCATCAGCGCCACGTCCTCGCGGTAGCGGTGGTAGTGGTCGACGGCGACGTCACCGGTCTCGCCGTCGGCCGTCTTGCCCGGCGTGTGGCTGAAGGTGTCCCAGATCGACGGCGTACGGCCGTCCTCCCGTACCGCCCCCTCGATCTGGTAGGCGGAGGTCGCCGCGCCCCAGAGGAAGGCGGTGGGGAAGGTCACCGGGGTCACCGGTGTGGCGGAGTCAGGCATGGAAGCGCTCCCATGGAGTCGAGGGGATCGACGGGTAGGAGGGAAGGGGAGGGGAGGAGGGGGCCGAGGCGGCGGTGCCCCGGCCCCCGCGAGCGGGCGTCAGCCCTTGACGGCGCCCTGCATGATGCCGCCCACGATCTGCTTGCCGAAGATCGCGAAGACGAGCAGCAGCGGCAGCGTACCGAGCAGCGCGCCCGCCATGATCAGCGACTGGTCGGGGGTGTAGCCGCGGCCCAGGCCCGCGACCGCCACCTGCACGGTCGGGCTGCCGTTCTGCGTCAGCACCAGGAACGGCCACAGGAAGTCGTTCCAGGTCTGCACGAACATCAGCATGCCCAGCACCGCCATCGCGGGCCGCGCCGCCGGGAACACCACGTGCCAGACGATGCGCCAGCTGCCGGCGCCGTCGACCCGGGCGGCCTCGATCAGCTCGTCCGGCAGCGCCTGGATCAGGTACTGCCGCATGAAGAACACCCCGAACGCGCTCACCAGCGACGGGAAGATCACCGCCTGCAGCTGGTCGGACCAGTCCAGCTTGGCGACCATCATGTACAGCGGGATCACACTGAGCTGCGGCGGCACCATCATCGTGCCGATCACCACCAGCATCAGCGCGTTGCGGCCCTTGAAGCGCAGCTTGGCGAAGGCGAACCCGGCGATCGTCGACAGGGCGACGATGGTCGCCGCCGACACGCCCGCCACGAAGGTGGTGTTGAGGAACGCCTCCCCCAGGTTGGCGTCCTTCCAGGCGATCTCCAGGTTGTCCATCAGGTTGGAGCCGAACCAGAAGGGCGGCGGGGTCTGCGCCAGGCGCTGGTTGTCCCGCGAGGCGGCGATCGCCGTCCACACCAGCGGGAACAGCGAGCCGACGGTGAACAGGGCGAGGATGACGTACGCGATCGGGCCCGCGTGCATCGTCCCGCCCGCGCGCGCCGCCCTGGACCGCAGCACGCGCTCCGGCTTCTTTCCAAAGGTCCCGGGGGCGGCCGGATCCGCCTCGGTCGATGTCGTCGTCACGGCCGGTTCTCCTTAACTACTGGCGCGCAGCCGGCGCGAGATGACGTAGTTGACGATCCCGATCACGATGAGGATCAGGAACATCGTCCAGGCGATCGCGGAGGCGCGGCCCAGGTGCTGGTTGACCCAGCCCTGCTCGTACAGGTACAGCCCGAGCGTCTGGAACTGGTGCTGCGAACCGCCCGAGGCGCCCTTGTTCGCGTCGAACAGCAGCGGCTCGCCGAACAGCTGCGAGGCGCCGATGGTGGACACCACGCAGGTGAACAGGATCGTCGGCCGCAGCGAGGGCAGCGTGACGTGGAAGAACTGCTGCCAGCGGTTGGCGCCGTCCAGCGCCGCCGACTCGTACAGGTCCTGCGGGATCGCCTGCATCGCCGCCAGGTAGATCAGCGCGTTGTAGCCGGTCCAGCGCCAGATGACGATGGTCGCCACGGCGATCTGCGAGGGCCACTTGTCGTTCTGCCAGTCGATGTCGTCGATCCCGACCGCGCCCAGCGCCCAGTTGATCATGCCGTAGTCGCGGCCGAAGAGCAGCACGAACACCAGCGAGGCGGCGGCGATCGAGGTCGCGTACGGCGCGAGCATCACGACCCGGTAGAAGGTCGAGCCGCGCAGCTTGTAGTTGAGGATGTGGGCGATGCCCAGCGCCATCAGCAGCTGCGGGACCGTGGAGATGATGCCGATGGTCAGGGTGTTCTTCGCCGCGTTCCAGAAGAAGTCGTCGTCGAAGATCCGGGTGTAGTTGCGCAGGCCCACCCACGTCATGTCGGTGGGCGCGGTCAGCTCCACCTGGTGCAGCGAGGCCCAGCCGGTGTAGACCAGCGGGAACAGGCCGAAGGCCAGGAAGAGCAGGAAGAACGGCGAGACGAACGCGTACGGGCTCCACCGCATGTCCCGCTGCCAGCGCCGGGACAGCCGGGCCCGCTTCCTCGCCGCCTCGGGGTCCGCCGCGCCGGCCGGGGGACGGCCCGGGGCCGCGCCCCCCTCCTTCGAGGGGAGCGCGGCGGTGTCGTGCCTGGTCGCCATTCCGGTCACTGGTCCAGGTTGTTGTCGATGGTCTTGGTGGCCGTCTTCCAGGCCTCCTCGGGCGACTTGCCCTGGGCGACGAGGATGACGCCGTTGTCCGTCAGGCCCTGCTGGATGATCTGGTCCTTCGGGCCGATGATCTGGACCGGGCTGGTCTCGGCGGCCGTCGCGAAGACCTCGCCGATCGGGGCGTCACCGGTCATCTCGTTCTTGGCGTTCTTCACCTCGGGCAGGCCGTACGCGGTCTGCGCGCTCGGGAAGCTGCCCTGGACGGCGAAGAGCTTGGCCTGCTGCTCGGGCGCGGTCAGCCAGGCGGCCAGCTTCGCGGCCTCCTCCGTGTTCTTGCCCGACTTGGGCACGGTCAGGAAGGAGCCGCCCCAGTTGCCGGCCTTCGGGGCCGCGGCCACGTCCCACTTTCCGGCCGCGTCCGGCTTCGACTTGCCCTTGATGTAGCCGAGCATCCACGGCGGGCAGGAGATCGCGGCGAACTTGCTGTTGGCGATCGTGGTGTCCCAGGCCGGCTGGAACTGGGTCTGGTTGCCGACCAGCCCGTCCTCGGCCGCCTTGGCGGTGAGGTCGAAGGCGGCCTTGACGGCCGGGTTCGTCTTGTAGACGACCTTGCCGGAGGAGTCGTAGAAGCGCTTCTTCTCGCTGCTGAGGATCGCGTTCAGCAGGCCGCCGGGGGAGTCGACGAAGGTGGTGCCCTCCGGTGCCTTCTTCTGGTAGTCCTGGCCGACCTGGACGAACTTCTCCCAGCTGCCCGCCCACAGCTTGCCGACCTCCTCGCGGTCGGTGGGCAGCCCGGCCTTCTCGAAGAGGTCCTTGCGGTAGCAGATGGCCATCGGGCCGACGTCGGTGCCGAGGCCGACGGTCTGGCCGTCCTTGGTGGTGGCCTGCTGCCACTTCCAGTCCAGGAAGTCGCTCTTCTTGCCGTACTTGGACAGGTCCAGCAGCTTGTCGGACTGGGTCTGGACGATCTCGGCGATGTTGCCGACCTCGACACCCTGGATGTCCTGCAGACCGCTGTTGGTGGTCAGGTGGTTGACGAGCGCCGGGTAGTAGTTCTCGTTGCGCTCGACGACCGTCTGCTGGATGTCGATGTCCGGGTGGAGCTTCTCGTACTCCTTGTAGAGGCCCGCCTCCTCGAAGCCGAAGGTGCCGAAGAGCCCCAGGGTGATCTTGGTCTTGCCGCTGCCGCCGTCCGCCGACGAGCCGGAGCCGTCGTCGCCGTCGTCGGCGCAGCCGGCCAGCAGCCCGGTGCCCAGCGACACCACGGCCGCGAGGGCCAGTGCCTTGCGGGCGAGGGGGGTCCCCCCGCTCGAACGGAGCCGAGCGTGGGGGAGGGTACGTGCTCGCATTGCGTCCTCCTGTTGCCCTGACGTGCCGACCCCCCGGCCAACGGCATTGTTGGGCCCGTTAGTTGTCTTGCGTTCGGCGCTGCGGCTCGGGCGGGGAACGTGCGGGATGTGTATGTGTCAGGTACCGTGGGAGCGCTCCCACCGGTGATGTGTTGAAGGGTCTCGGGTCCGGCCGGGGGTGTCAAGGGAGTCGACGCGCAGAGATGCGTTCAGTTATCGGGCCGTTAACCGGACCCGACCCACCCCCGGCGGGAGCCGGACACGGGACCGGTCCGACGGTAGCGGAGTCTGGGGACGACGGCGGCGGGGAAGGTCATCCTCACCGGCGCGGCTGTTAGATTCCAGGCCAGCGTGACGACGACGGCGGGAGGCGGAGCCCATGGCAGGCCACGGAGCGCGGAGCCGGAGCGGCGGCCGGCCCACCCTCGAAGAGGTGGCGGCGCGCGCCGGCGTCGGCCGCGGCACGGTCTCCCGGGTGATCAACGGCTCACCCCGGGTCAGCGACGCGACGCGCGCCGCGGTGGAGGCGGCGGTCGCGGAGCTGGGGTACGTGCCGAACACGGCCGCGCGGGCCCTGGCGGCCAACCGCACGGACGCGATCGCGCTGGTCGTCCCCGAGCCGGAGACCCGCTTCTTCGCGGAGCCGTACTTCTCGGACATGCTGCGCGGCGTCGGCTCGGAACTGTCCGAGACGGAGATGCAGTTGCTGCTGATCTTCGCGGGCAGCGACCGGGAGCGGCGGCGCCTCGCCCAGTACCTCGCCGCGCACCGCGTGGACGGCGTGCTGCTGGTCTCGGTGCACGCCGACGACCCGCTGCCCGACCTCCTGGCCCAGCTGGAGATCCCCGCGGTGATCAGCGGCCCGCGCTCGGCCGCGGAGACGCTGGCGTCCGTGGACTCGGACAACTACGGCGGCGCCCGCCAGGCCGTCGAGCACCTGCTCTCCCGGGGCCGCCGCCGGGTCGCCCACATCACCGGCCGCCTCGACGTCTACGGCGCCCAGCGCCGTATCGACGGCTACCGCGGGGCCCTGCGCGACGCGGGCCACGCCGTGGACGAGGCCCTGATCGAGCCCGGCGACTTCACCGAGGAGGGCGGCCGGCGCGCGATGGCCGCGCTGCTGGAGCGCCGCCCCGACCTGGACGCCGTCTTCGCCGCCTCGGACGTGACCGCGGCCGGCGCCCGCCAGGTGCTGCGCGAGGCGGGCCGCCGCATCCCCGACGACGTGGCCCTGGTCGGCTACGACGACTCGGCCATAGCCCGCCACATGGAGCCGCCCCTGACCTCCGTCCGCCAGCCCATCCAGGAGATGGGCCGCCGCATGATCGACCTCCTCCTCGCGGAGATCGCCGACCGCCGTCCGGCGGTGTCCCGGGAACTGGAGCGGCGGCAGGTGGTGCTGGCGACGGAGCTGGTGGAGCGGGCGTCGTCCTGAGACCGGCGGCCGCGCCCGCCCCTCCTCGCCCGGTCGCCCGGCGGCCCTCCTCCCCGTCCGGGGGGAACCGCCCGGGACGCGAAAGAGGCCGCCGACCTGCTTTCGCAGGCCGACGGCCTCTCGGAAGAGGGTGAGTGACGGGACTCGAACCCGCGACATCCTGGACCACAACCAGGTGCTCTACCAGCTGAGCTACACCCACCACGACCGGCTGTTGAGATCAGTGATTTCCCCGACCGGCCGAGAAAAAGTGTACAGGGTCCGAAGGGGTGCTCGCGCCAGGCTTTCGCGGCGCCCCTCCGATGCGCCCTGTCAGCCCCGCTGAGCAGGCAGGACGTGCTTGGCGGCGATCGTCTTGGCGGTGTCGGAGTCGGGGCCCGGCTGGGGGACGAAGATGGCCTCCCGGTAGTAGCGCAGCTCCGCGATGGATTCCCTGATGTCGGCGAGCGCGCGGTGGTTGCCGTTCTTCTCCGGGCTGTTGAAGTACGCCTTCGGGTACCAGCGGCGGGCCAGCTCCTTGATCGACGAGACGTCGACGATGCGGTAGTGGAGGTAGCCCTCCAGCGTCGGCATGTCGCGGAGCAGGAAGCCGCGGTCGGTGCCGACCGAGTTGCCGCACAGCGGGGCCCTGCCGGGTTCCTTGACGTGCTCCCTCACGTACGCCAGGACCTGCTCCTCGGCGTCCTCCAGGGTCGTGCCGTTCGGGAGCTCGGCGAGCAGCCCGGACGCGGTGTGCATCTGGCGCACCACCTCCGGCATCGTCTCCAGCGCCCGCTCCGGCGGCCGGATGACGATGTCCACGCCCTCGCCGAGCACGTTCAGCTCGGAGTCGGTGACGAGGGCGGCCACCTCGATGAGCGCGTCGTCGGACAGCGAGAGGCCGGTCATCTCGCAGTCGATCCACACCATGCGATCGTTCATGTGCCCAACCCTACGGCGCGCCGCCGCGGGCCGGTCCGTGGCCCGTGCGACCTTGCGCGCAGGGGTGCCCGGCGCCCTGGCCGCCACCGGCGGGGCGGTCCGGCGCGCCGCACGGCGAACCGGGGTCCACCCGGGCCTGGCGCCCCGGTGGACCCCGGTCGGTCCGCGTCGTCACCCGCTTCTCAGGTGGCGCTGCGCTGCCCCGGCAGGCTCGCCCGGCTCGGCACGTACTCGCGGTCGCGGCCGTTGTCCGACGACGCCGACGCCGTGGACAGGGAGGCCGGTGAGCCGACCGCGCTCGCGGCCGTGCGACGGGTCTGGAACGGCACCTGGCTCTCCGGGTGGAGCGGGACGGCCGGCTGTCCCGGCGTACCGGTGCTCCCGGCGGAGCCGGGGGCCGGGACGGTGTTCTGCTGCCCGTCGCCGTCCGCCGGCTTGTCGCCCTGCGGCCGGCGTGCGCGGTACGCGGCCCGGTAGGCGGCCGGGGACGAGCCCAGCTGCCGGCGGAAGTGGCCGCGCAGCGCCACCGGCGAGCGGAAGCCGCAGCGGCCCGCGACCTCGTCCACCGAGTAGTCCGACGTCTCCAGCAGGCGCTGCGCCTGCAGCACGCGCTGCGTGATCAGCCACTGCAGCGGCGCGCTGCCGGTCAGCGAGCGGAAACGGCGGTCGAAGGTACGGCGGCTCATGTACGCGCGGGCCGCCAGCGTCTCCACGTCGAACTGCTCGTGGAGGTGCTCCAGCGCCCAGGCGACGACCTCGGCGAGCGGGTCGGCGCCGATCTCCTCCGGTAAAGACCGGTCGAGGTAGCGCTCCTGGCCGCCGCTGCGGCGCGGCGGGACCACCAGGCGGCGGGCCAGTGCCCCGGCCGCCTCGTTGCCGTGGTCCGTGCGCACGATGTGCAGGCACAGGTCGATGCCGGCCGCCGTGCCCGCGGACGTGAGGACGTCGCCGTCGTCCACGAAGAGTTCTCGTGGGTCCACGTGCACCGACGGGTAGCGCTTGGCCAGCGTCGGCGCGTACATCCAGTGTGTGGTCGCGGGGCGGCCGTCCAGCAGGCCCGCCGCCGCGAGGACGAAGGCGCCGGTGCACAGCCCGACTATGCGGGCGCCCTCCTCGTGGGCCCGGCGCAGCGCGTCGAGCGCCTCCTCCGGCGGCGGCGAGGTGATCGAGCGCCAGGCCGGCACGACGACCGTGCCGGCGCGTGAGATCGCCTCCAGGCCATGCGGTGCGGTGAGTTCCAGGCCCCCTGTGGTCCGCAGCGGGCCGTCCTCGCCGGCGCACACCAGCAGTCGGTAGCGCGGCACGCCGGCGTCCTGGCGGTCAACCCCGAACACCGACAGCGGTATGGAACTCTCGAAGATGGGGCCGCCGCTGAACAGCAGCACCGCGACGATCTCCTTGCGGCGTCGCCCGGACAGCTTCCGGGCTGCGCCTTCCGGCGCGGCAGTGGAGTCGTGGCTCATACTGCTAAGCCCCCCTCGGTGGTCGCGGCTCCTCGGTTGTGTCGCTCCTGCACGTTTCCCCTCGGTCCTGCACGAGTCCCCCGCCGTAGACAGTCAAGATCGAATCTACTGTGTCGCGCCATGTCGACGTGGCCGGTTCGGCACGCGGCACATTGTCGACATGGCAACTTGGCGTAAAGCATTCGATCACGAAGCGTTGCACTCGTGGGGCGCGCAGGGAAGTGCGCCTTGTCGCAGTGGCCAATCCGCGTAGGGTGCGCAAGCCCCCTGAGGTCCTTTCCGTGCAGGTGGAACGGGGGGCGGGGGGTGGTTCCGGCCGGTGATACACAAGAACCAGAAGTTGGCTGAAAAGAAGCGGGCGAGGGTGTGAAAACCGGTCAGCCGACCGGTGTGTTCTCCCCGTCGCGCCGTTCGCTCCCGCGGGCCGCGAGCCGTTCGGACCGGCGCAGCAGGAGCCGGCAGGCGCCCGTGACGGCGGCGAGACCGAGGGCGGTGCCGGCGGCGCCGGCGAGGGAGGTGCCGTACCAGAGCAGGACGACCGGGACGAGGAGGCAGCTGAAGGCCGCCCAGCGGATCAGCCCGGTGGCGGTCGTGGCGGGGGCGGGCTGGGGCCGGGGGGCCGTGCTGGGGTCCTCGGCGGGGTGGCTGGGTCCGGACACGTGCGTGCTCCCTGGGGCGTGGCTCACCGGGGTTCAACGCCGGTCCGGGCGGCGGGTCACGGACGGGGCGCCGTGCCGGGTGACCGGCCAGGTGAACCCTGTGCGAACCGGCTGTACGGCGCAGCAACCATTGCGTTACGGGCGCCCCCTCGTGCATGCTCCGGGGAACCGTCACGGACGGTGCGCGGGATCTGGGCCGAGGAGGCGTGCCGCCGTACCCTTGAGGGTATGGGGCGGGGAAGACGACTCCCGGACACGGCTCCGCCGCGCACCGTCGTCCCACCCGACAAGGATCACAACGCCGAGACAGCCATGGCCGGTCACGAATTCTTCGAACCCGCGGACCGCAAGCGGCCGGTCGCCGATCCTACGGCGGCCGATCCGCTGGCGGCGCCAGAGCCACGCCATGCGTGCGACCCCGCTTTCAGGCACGGGGTGGTCGTCGGCTTCGACGGCTCCACGTCCAGCGAGCGCGCCCTCGCGTACGCGATCGGCATGGCGCGGCGCTCCGGCGCGGGCCTGATCATCGTTCACGTCGCCAACCGGCTGCCGACCACGGTGTGGGCGGGCTGCGAGCCGCCGGTCTTCGTCGACGTGCCGGACCACCGCACCGAGGTGCTCGGCCTGGAGCTCGCCTGCGCCGACTACCTCACCGAGGTGCCGTGGATCCTGGTCGAGCGCGGCGGCGACATCTGCCACGAACTCGAAGAGGTGGGGCGGGAGTACGAGGCGGACGCCATCGTGGTCGGTTCCACGCACGGCGTCGTGGGGCGCATCTTCGGCTCCGTCGCCGGACGGCTCGCCAAGCGGGCGCAGCGGCCGGTCGTCGTCATCCCGTAGCCCCTCCGCGCATCCGTCGCGCCGGGCGGGGGCGGTCGCCCCCGCGCGCGGAGCGGGCCCCCGGGGCCGGTGGCGCCCGCGAGGCCCGCTCCGCCGGTGGCGGGGGCGGGCTACTCCACCGTCACCGACTTGGCGAGGTTCCTCGGCTTGTCGATGTCCCGGCCGAGCGCCAGGGCCGTGTGGTAGGCGAGGAGCTGGAGCGGGATGCCCATGAGGATCGGGTCGAGTTCGTCCTCGTTCTTCGGGACGACGATCGTGTGATCGGCCTTCTCCTGCTCCTGGTGGGCGACGGCGAGGATGCGGCCGCTGCGGGCCTTGATCTCCTCCAGGGCCGCGCGGTTCTTCTCCAGCAGGTCGTCGTCCGGCACGATCGCGACCGTCGGCAGGGCGGGCTCGATCAGCGCCAGCGGGCCGTGCTTGAGCTCGGAGGCCGGGTAGGCCTCGGCGTGGATGTAGGAGACCTCCTTGAGCTTCAGGGAGGCCTCGCGGGCCACCGGGTAGCCCCGTACGCGGCCGATGAAGAGCATCGAGCGGGCCTCGGCGAACTGCCCGGCCAGCTTCTCGATCTCCTCCTCCAGCTTCATGATCTCGGAGATCTGCTCCGGCAGGCGGCGCAGGCCGTCGATGATCCGCTTGCCGTCCCGGACGGACAGGTCGCGGGTGCGGCCCAGGTGCAGGGCGAGCAGCGCGAAGGCGACGCAGGTGTTGGTGAAGCACTTCGTCGACACCACGCAGACCTCGGGGCCGGCGTGGACGTAGATGCCGCCGTCCGCCTCGCGGGCGATCGCGGAGCCGACGACGTTGACCACGCCGAGCACCCGCGCGCCCTTGCGCTTGAGTTCCTGGACGGCCGCCAGCACGTCGTAGGTCTCGCCGGACTGGGAGACCGCGACGTAGAGGGTGTCGGGGTCGACGACGGCGTTGCGGTAGCGGAACTCGGAGGCCGGCTCGGCGTCGGCGGGGATGCGGGCCAGCTCCTCGATCATCTGGGCGCCGATCATGCCCGCGTGGTACGAGGTGCCGCAGCCGAGGATCTTCACGCGGCGGATCCGGCGGGCCTCGCGGGCGTCCAGGTTCAGGCCGCCGAGGTGCACGGTGGAGAAGCGGTCGTCGATGCGGCCGCGCAGCACGCGGTCCACGGCGTCGGCCTGCTCGTGGATCTCCTTGTGCATGTAGGTGTCGTGGCCGCCCATGTCGTAGGAGGCCGCCTCCCACTCCACGGTGGTCGGCTCGGCGGTGGTGCGGGTGCCCTCGGTGGTGTAGGTCCGGAAGTCGTCGGCCTTGAGGGTGGCCATCTCGCCGTCGTCGAGGGTGACGATCTGCCGGGTGTGGGCGACCAGGGCGGCGATGTCCGAGGCGACGAACATCTCCTTCTCGCCGATGCCGAGGACGACCGGGGAGCCGTTGCGGGCGACGACGATGCGGTCGGGGAAGTCGGCGTGCAGTACGGCGATGCCGTAGGTGCCCTCGATCAGCCGCAGGGTCTCGCGGACCTTGTCCTCCAGCTTCTCGGCCGGCGAGCGGGCGATGAGGTGGGTGAGGACCTCGGTGTCGGTCTCGGAGAGGAACTCGACGCCGTCCGCCTCCAGCTTGCGGCGCAGGTCGGCGGCGTTGTCGATGATGCCGTTGTGGACGACGGCGACCTTGCCCTCGGCGTCCAGGTGCGGGTGGGCGTTGACGTCGGAGGGGGCGCCGTGGGTGGCCCAGCGGGTGTGGGCGATGCCGGTGGTGCCCTTGAAGCGCGCCGGGACCTTGGCCTCCAGGTCGCGGACCCGGCCCTTGGCCTTGACCATCTTCAGGCCGGTCGCCTTCGGGGACGTGACGACGATGCCCGCGGAGTCGTAGCCGCGGTACTCCAGCCGCTGCAGACCCTCCAGCAGCAGGGGCGCCACATCACGCTTCCCGATGTATCCGACAATTCCGCACATGTAGGTGTATTCCTCAGCCGTAGACGATGCGGCGCAGCTGGCGGAGCGTCAGCTCCGGCGGTGCCACCGCCCGGTATTTCAGGTCCGCCCCGATCCGCTCGAAGATCGTCGCGTTCACCAGGCCCTGGGCCTGCAGCTCGCGGTGGCGGCGACGGACGTACTCCTCGGTCGTCTCGTCGAAGTAGGCGAGCACGTCCTGGACCACACGCAGCGCCTCGCCCCGGTCGAGGGGGGTGGAGCGCGTCAGATGATCAACGAGTTCGTCGTGCACCCGGTAGATCCTGGAGTACCGGCGGCGGTTTCGCAAGAATCTTGCCCGATTTCGGGCAAGGAGCTGTGAGAAGCCCTGGGGGAAGCGTGGAGATGCTGATGAGTCCCTGTCCGGGAGCCGCCCGGTCCGCGCCCGGCGAATCCTCGCCGAGGAGGCGCGTTCCGGAGGTCGCACACCCGTGCCCGCACGGGTGTGCGGGGGCGGGCGGCCGCGTCCGCCCGGGGCCGCCCGCCAGGCCGGGGGAATTCCTCGTCCGCCCTGGTCAGGACGCCGCGCGGCGCGCCCGGCCCGGGCAGGTGCCCGGGCGGGCCGGACATGCCGACGGGCACCCCGGTGGACCGTACACCGGGGTGCCCGCCCGTCCGTGAGGGGCCTACCGCCCCGCGATCGGGTTCTTCAGGGTGCCGACGAGCTGGAGCGCGCCGGAGGGATCGGCCAGGTCCACCATCTGCTTGTTGTTGCGCAGCTGGAGCCGGTTGAGGCAGGACAGCGCGAACTCGGGGGCGAACATGTCGTACTGCCGGAACTTGTCGGCGAGCTCGGGCACCGACTCCTGGTACTCGCGGGTGACCTCCGCCACCGTGCGCCAGAAGTCGTCCTCCTCCAGGATCCCCTCGGTGGCGAGGTTCGCGGCGAGGAAGCGGAAGAAGCAGTCGAAGACGTCCGTGAAGATCGACAGCAGCTTCTTGTCCTCGGGGACCTCCACGCGGATCCGCCGGACCTCGGGCGGCAGCACCGCGTCCGGGTCCATGACGGCGATCTCCTCGGCGATGTCCTTGTAGATCGCGCGCTGCACGACCCCGTCCTTCAGCACCAGGATGACGTTCTCGCCGTGCGGCATGAACACCAGGTCGTAGGCGTAGAAGCTGTGCAGCAGCGGGGTGTAGTACGCCCGCAGGTAGCGCCGCAGCCACTCGGTCGGCGCGAGCCCCGACCGCGCGATCAGCGCGCCCGCGAAGGACGCGCCCTCGTGGTCGACGTGGACCAGGGACGCCATGGTGGCCAGCGACTCGCCGTCCCGCAGCGAGGGCACCGGGCTCTCCCGCCACAGGGCGGCGAGCATCTTGCGGTACGGCGAGTAGCGGTCGGTCGCCTGCTCGTACTCCAGGTGCCGGTAGCCCACGGCCGCCCGCTCGCGGATGATCGACAGGCCCGTCGACTTCAGCACCGGGTCGCCCTCGACGAGCTGCGCCAGCCAGTCGTTGATCGCCGGGGTGGCCTCCATGTAGGCGGCCGACAGCCCGCGCATGAAGCCCATGTTGAGGACGGACAGGGCCGTCTTGACGTAGTGCTTCTCCGGGTGGGTGGTGTTGAAGAAGGTCCGGATGGACTGCTGGGCCAGGTACTCGTCGTCGCCCTCGCCCAGGCACACCAGGTGCTTCCTGGCCACCTCGGCGGCGAAGGTGACGGTGAGCTTGTTCCACCACTGCCAGGGGTGGACCGGGACGAGCAGGTAGTCGGCCGGGTCCAGGCCCTGGGCGCGCAGGACGCCGTGGAACCGCTCCACGGTGGCCTCGCCCAGCTCCTGCCTGACGAAGGACTCGTACTCGATGCCGGCGCCGGCCGTGAACGCCGCCCGGGAGCGGTGGGCGGCCAGCCAGACCAGGCGGACCGGGCTCGCGGTCTCCGGCGCGTACGACAGGTACTCGTGGACGCCGAAGCCGAGCCGCCCGTTGTTGGCGACGAAGCAGGGGTGGCCCTCGGTCATGCCGGTCTCGATGGCCTGGAAGCCGCTCGCCGCCAGCTCGGCGGAGGTGACCTGCGGTTTGGTGAGCTTGTAGCAGGTGCCGGAGAGGGTGGAGGAGATCTCCTCCAGGTAGACGGGCAGGATCTCGTCGCTCAGGCCCAGGGACCGCCTCAGCTCGATGAAGAAGTCCAGCGCGGCGAGCGGCAGCTCGGCCCCGTCGCGGTGCCGGGTGATCGAGGCGGCGTCCACCTGCCAGTGGTCCAGGGCGCGGCGGACGGCGGTGAAGCGGTACGCGGTCAGGCCGTCGTCGCTGCGGACGACGTAGCCCTGCCCGTCCGGCTCGGGGGCGATCAGCCGCTCGTGGGCGAACTCGGCGAGCGCCTTGCGGATCAGCAGGCGGTTGGCCTGCTCCCAGCGCTCGGGGGTCAGGTGGGCGACGGCGTCGGCGAGGCTCATGCGCCCACCGCCTTCTCGAACCGCTCCCGGGTGCAGAAGCTCAGCAACGCCTTCTTCTCCGGTTTCTGGATCTCGCGTACGGGCACGAAGCCGACGGTCTCGTTCAGGGCGTGCACCGCCTTGTTGGACACGTCCGGCTCGACGACCACGCGGCGGGTGGCCGGGTCGGCGAAGAGGTGGGCCATCACGGCGGTGATGACGGCCCGGGTGAAGCCGTGCACGGGCCGGTCGGTCGGCGCGACCAGGAAGTGCATGCCGACGTCGCCCGGCTCCGGCTCGTACAGGCCGACCAGCTCGCGGTGGGCCGGGTCGTACTTCTCCATCAGGAAGGCCGGTTCCCCGTCGTGCAGGCCGAGGTAGGCGTGGTGGTGCTCGTCGGCCGCGATCTGGCGGTACGCGCGCTCGACGTCCCGCACGCTCGCGTCCTGCATCATCCAGAACGCGGCTTTCGGATGGGTGACCCAGCGGTGCAGCAGCCCGGCGTCCCCGGGCGGGTCGAGCGGGCGCAGGGTGAAGGTGCCGAGCTCGTGCTCGAAACCGGTGGGGATGCTCATACGGAGAACTCCTGGAACGCGATGGACTTCTCGACCGGGTAGTACTCGCTGCCGAGCAGCTCACGGATGATGCAGCTGTTGCGGTAGGCGCCCATCCCCAGGTCGGGGGAGGTGACGCTGTGCGTGTGCACGCCCGCGTTCTGCAGGAACACCCCTCGGCCGGTGACGTCGATGGCGTAGTTGCGGGCGACGTCGAAGCGGCCGTGGCCGTCGAAGCGGAGGCGGTCGCGGACCGGGTCGAGGAAGGCCGGCGGCTCGTAGTGGTAGCCGGTGGCCAGCACCAGGCCCTCGGTGCGGATCTCGAAGTCCTTGTCCTGCTCGTCCTGGTGGAAGCCGAGCGTGTAGCCGCCGTCCTCGTACCGGGCGGAGGTCAGGGAGGAGTTGGTCAGCAGCCGGGTGGGCACGCCCCGGCCGCCGCTCTCGACGTTCTTCTGGTACAGCAGGTCGAAGATCGCGTCGATCAGGTCCGAGTTGATGCCCTTGAACAGGCCCTTCTGCTGCTTCTCCAGCCGGTAGCGGGTCTCCTCGGGCAGCGCGCGGAAGTAGTCGATGTAGTCCGGGGACGTCATCTCCAGCGTCAGCTTGGTGTACTCCAGCGGGAAGAACCGCGGGGAGCGGGTGACCCAGTTGAGCTGGTAGCCGTGGGCGTCGATCCCGGAGAGCAGCTCGTGGTAGATCTCCGCCGCGCTCTGGCCGCTGCCGACGATGGTGATCGACTTCTTGGTGAGCAGCTCCGCCTTGCGCCGCATGTACTGCGCGTTGTGGAACAGGTCGCCCGCCAGGCCGCGGCACGGCTCCGGGACGAAGGGCACGGTGCCGGTGCCGAGGACCAGGTGGCGGGCCCGGTAGGCGTCGCCGGCGGCCGTCCGCACGACGTACAGCTCGTCCTCGTACGTCACCTCGGTGACCGTGGCGCCGAAGCGGACGCTGCTCAGCTTCGACGCGGCCCAGCGGCAGTAGTCGTCGTACTCGACCCGCAGGGGGTAGAAGTTCTCGCGGATGTAGAACGAGTACAGCCGCCCCTTCTCCTTCAGGTAGTTGAGGAAGGAGTACGGGGACGTCGGGTCGGCGAGGGTGACCAGGTCCGACATGAACGGGGTCTGCAGGTGGGCGCCGTCGAGGAACATCCCCGCGTGCCACTCGAAGTCCGGCTTGGACTCCAGGAAGACGCCGTCCAGTTCGGCGATGGGCTCGGTCAGGCAGGCCAGTCCGAGGTTGAAGGGGCCGAGCCCGATCCCCACGAAGTCGTAGGTCTTGTCGGCGGACACAGCGGCTTCAGGAAGCGCGGTCAAGGGATTCTCCCAGGTACTGCTCGGCGTGGCCGGCGATCAGGTCGAGGACGGCGGCGATGTCGGCCGGCGTGGTCTCGGGATTCAGCAGGGTGAACTTCAGGTAGTGGCGCCCGGCCACCTTGGTGCCCGCGACGATGGCGTCGCCGGAGGCGAACAGGGCCTTGCGGGCGTGGAGGTTGGCGCGGTCGATCTCGGCCGGGTCGGTGACCGCGGCCGGGACGTAGCGGAAGACGAGGGTGGACAGGGCCGGCGCGACCACCACGTCGAAGCGCGGGTCGGCGGCGAGCAGCTTCCAGCCCTCCCGGGCCAGGTCGCACACCTCGTCGAAGAGCTGCCCGATGCCGTCGGCGCCCATCACGCGCAGCGTCATCCACAGCTTGAGGGCGTCGAAGCGGCGGGTGGTCTGCAGGGACTTGTCCACCTGGTTGGGGATGCGCTCCTCCACCATGCGGCGCGGGTTGAGGTACTCGGCGTGGTAGGTGGCGTGGCGCAGGGTGGCGGCGTCGCGGACCAGGACGGCGGAGGAACTCACCGGCTGGAAGAAGGACTTGTGGTAGTCCACGGTGACCGAGTCGGCGTGCTCGATGCCGTTCAGGCGGTCCCGGTACTTCAGGGAGGCGAGCAGTCCACAGCCGTAGGCGGCGTCCACGTGCATCCAGGTGTCGAACTGCTCGCACAGCTCGGCGATCTCGGGCAGCGGGTCGATGGAGCCGAAGTCGGTGGTGCCGGCGGTGGCGACGACGGCCATCGGGACGAGGCCGTCCCGCGCGCAGCGCTCCAGTTCGCGGGCGAGGGCGACGGTCTGCATGCGCTTGTCGTGGTCGACGGGGATCGGGACGACGGCGTCCTGGCCGAGGCCGAGCAGTTTGGCCGACTTCTTCACGCTGAAGTGGCTGACCTCGGAGGCGAAGACGCGCAGTTTCGCCAGGTCGTCGGTCTTGGCCTCCTCGCGGGCCAGCAGCAGCGCCTGGAGGTTGGACTGGGTGCCGCCGGAGGTGAACACGCCGTCGGCGGCCGGGCCGAGGCCGATGCGGCCGGCCGTCCAGTCGATCAGTTTGCGCTCGATGAGGGTGCCGCCGGCCGACTGGTCCCAGGTGTCCAGGGAGGAGTTGACGGCGGACAGGACGGCCTCGCCGAGCACGGCCGGGATGACGACCGGGCAGTTGAGGTGGGCCAGGTAGCGGGGGTGGTGGAAGTAGATCGCGTCCCGGAGGTAGACGTCCTCCAGTTCGTCGAGCACCGCGGCGGTGTCGTGCAGCGGCCGGTCCAGGTCGATCTCGTCGATGCGGGGAGCGAGGGCGTCGACCGTGACGCCGGTGAACGGACGTTCGGTGGCGGCGAGTTTGGCGGCCACCCGCTCGACTCCTTCGGTCACGGAGCGGCGGTAGTGCTCCGCGGTGGTGTCGTTGAGCAGGTGCGAGCGCATGGGGGAGTCCTCCGGTGGGGACGGTCCGTGAGGGACGGGAGAGGGCGGAGCCCGGACACAAACTTAGGTAAGCCTAACCTAATTAACGTCATCGAAACCCGGGACCCCCCGTGACCACCGTCACTCCGTGCACGGCCGGCACGGAGCGCACAGCAGTCAGCGCCGCACGCGGGCCGGTCGGCGGGGCGTGCGGCGATGGACTCTGCTCTCGGGGCGGCCGGTGGCGCTTTCGGGGACGACCGGCGGGGCACGGGGCGGTCGGCGGTGCTTCCCGAGGAAGCCGCCGGGGTCACTCCCGCGCGCGCAGCTCCTCCTCGGTCAGTCCCTGCCGCCAGTAGCCCACGAACGTCACCCGGCGGCGGTCGATCCCGCGCTCGCCCACGAAGTGCCGGCGCAGCGCCTTCACGCAGCTCGACTCGCCCGCGATCCAGACGTACGGCCGCTCGGCGGGCGGGAACTCCGCGGCGCGGAGGGCGTCCAGGGCCGCGGGACACTCCTCGGCGGCGTCCCGGACGAGCCAGGTGATCTCCGCGTCCGCCTCGCTCACCAGGTCCTGGATGTCCCCGGCGTGCGGCACCTCCAGCCAGACCCGGGCGCGGACGCCGGCCGGCAGCGCCTCGACGATGGCCGAGGCGGCCGGCACGGCGGTCTCGTCGCCCCAGATCACCACCAGGTCGGTGTCCGCGGGCGGCCGGAAGCGGATCGCGCGGTTGTCGGCGATCGCCGGGCCCAGCAGCAGGACCCGGTCGCCGGCGGTGGCGCGGGAGGCCCAGCGGGAGGCGGGGCCCGCCTGGGTGGTGGCGCCCGGCTCGACGCCGTGCAGCGCGAAGTCGATGTCGATCTCGGCCGTGTGCCCGTGGGCGTCGCGCCGGAGCGCCCGCAGGGTGTACGACCGCATCACCGCCCGCACGTCGTCGGGGAGTTCGCGCCAGCCCTGCCACCAGCCGTCGCCCAGTTCCAGCGGGACGACCGGCTCGCTCTGGCCGGGGTGCGGCAGGAACAGGGACAGGGACTGGTCGTGCCCGTCGGAGTGGAAGGCGTGCAGGTCGGGCCCGGTGAAGGTGACACGGACCAGGGACGGGCCGAGCCGCCTCGTCCGCGCGACCTGGAGGGAGAAGAAACGGAACGGGGCGGCTACGGCCGTCGTCATGGGGGCTCCTGAGTTCGCGTCAGGGTGCGGGTCAGCTGACCTTCTCGGCGTCCTCGATGGCCTTCGCGAGGTTCTCGACCATCGGGACGCACTTGTCGTACGACAGGATCGGCTCGGGGGAGCGGGGGATGACCTGGCCGGCCTTGACCGCGGGCAGCTTCTTCCAGGTGCCCTCGGTGATGTCGGCGGGCTGGATGGCCGAGGAGCGGTCGTCCATCATGATGATGTCCGCGTCGTACTTGTCGACGTTCTCCCAGCTCAGGGACTCGTACCAGCCGCCGCCCTGGGCCTTGGCCTTCTCGGGGGGCTCGATGAAGTTCACGCCGAGGGCCTTGAAGTACTCCAGGTCGACGGAGAGGTTGGTGCCGGAGACGTAGAACAGGTCCTGGCTGGCGGAACCGGCCATCACCTTGATGTCCGGCTTGGCCTTGACGGCGGCGCGCAGCCGGGCGGAGGCGTCCTCGAAGCGCTTCTTGGCGTCGGTGACCTTGCTGGAGGTCACGTCGGCGCCCAGGGACTCGGCGAGCTTCAGCATGCGCTGCAGCGGCTCGGTCAGCTGGCGGTCGTAGACGGAGACGCCGACGCTCGGGGCGCCCACGGCCTCGATCTTCTTCTTCGACTCCTCCGGGACGTACCAGAGGGTGCCGGTGTCGTCGAACATCGTGGAGACGAGCAGGTCCGGGGCGAGGGCCGCGTACTTCTCGATGTTGAACTGGCCCCACTCGTTGCCGAGGACGGTCAGCTTGCTGACGTCCATGTCGCCGGCCTGGACGTCGGCCTTGCCGTCCTTGGTCGTGGTCGGGCCGAAGACGCCCTTGACCTCGACGCCGTAGTCGTACAGCGCGGCGGCGACACCGACGAACGCCACGATGTTCGACGGGACCTTGTCGGCCTTCGCGGTCCGGCCGCGGTCGTCCTCGAAGGACCAGGAACCCGACTGCGCGGCGGCCGTGCCGTCGCCCGAGCCACCGCTTTTCGCGTCCTCGTCGCCGCAGGCTGCGAGCACGGCACCGAGGCCGAGGGCGCCGCCCGCGGCGAGGATTCCACGGCGGGTGAGGTGGGTAGCTCTGGCATTGGACATGGTGTGGCTGCTTTCGAACGGGGCGGAGCGTCCGCCGGACGAGTTCGAAGGTAGGTTAGCCTAACCTCAGAACTTGTCCAGAGGGGGTGCGTCACAGCCGCCCGCGTCCGCGGCGTCAGGGCCTGATGCGCCGGGCCACGCCCTTGAGCAGCTCGATCCGCGCGACGCGCAGCGCGAACTTCCCGTCGCGCGCGGGAGCGGGCTTGGCGTACCAGGGCAGTCCCCGGCGGCGCCACCTGGCCGGCGCCATGTCCCCGGGCAGCTCCGGCAGGGGCACCGTCCAGTCCCCGAGCCGGAGCCGGCCGCGCCAGACGCCGGCGGGAAGGCCGGTGACGGGCACCCGTACGGTGAAGCGGTCCCCGGCGAACTCGCGCACGGGGAAGGCGGCGCCGTGGCCCTCGCCGTCCTCCAGGGTCACGGTGAGGGCGCCTTCCGGGCGGGCGGCGAGAGTGCAGCGGCCGGTGAACTCCAGTTCCGCGGGCGCGTCCGGCGCCCAGCCGGCCGTGTCGAGACCGAGGTGGGACAGCACCTCGTGCTTGCGCTCGCCGATGTCGAGCGTGAAGTTGCCGTAGGGCTTGGTGGTGTAGAGGGTGACGGCGCGCAGTCCCTCGGCGGTGTCCACGACATGGGTCGCGGGCTCGCCCGCCACGGTGCCGGCCCGCTTGCTGCCGATGCGCACCTCGCGGGTGAGCCCCTGCGCGCCGACCGCGAGGGAGATGTCCCAGAGCCCGTCGGACAGCGGCTCGCCGTCGGCGGCGGCGGTGAGGTCGACGCGGGCCTCGAACCCGGCCCGCTCGTAGGCGTACCGTCCCTCGTCCTCGTCGGCGCCGAGGCCGGGGGTCGGGGTGTGCGTGACGGGGAGCCGGTACTCGGTGCCGCTGTCGCGCTCGCGCAGGACGAGGCCGGTGGTCACGTCCTCGGTGGCGACGCGGTGCAGATAGCCGTGCCCGGCCAGGTGCAGCGTGGTGCCGCGCAGCTCGGCGCGGGTGACGTGGTGACGCACGGCGAGCTGGGCGGTGACGTCGTAGCAGGCGTCGGGGACGGCCCGGGCGGCGTCGCGGAAGAAGGGGTAGCGGGCGTAGGCGCGGCCGTTCTCGACGTGGACCGGGGTGGCCACCTTGCGGCGCCCCAGCTCCTTCTCGAACCGGACCAGTTCCAGTACCTCGTCGAGCATCTCGTGCCGGACGAGGTGGAGGCGCAGCCGGGCCATCGCCGACAGACGGTCGTTCATGCCCTCGTGCCACAGCGGGGCGATGGCCTCGGCGAGGCGGGCGAGGGCCTTCTCCTGCTGGGGGCGGGGCTCGCGGACGAGGTGGCCGAGCAGCTGCTGCACCTCGACGGTCAGGTGACGGTGGGCCAGGTGGTCGCGGCGCGGGCCGGGCGGCACGTTCTCGAGCAGCATGTCGACCACGCGGGGCAGGAACGCGAGCCTCGGCTCCGTGCCGCCGGTGCGCAGGGTGATGTTGCCGCTGTCCTCGCGCTCGACCCAGAACAGGCAGTCGTAGTCGGCGAGTACGGAGATGCCGGCCGCGTGGATGTAGGCGGGGCCGACGAAGAGCTGGTCCTCGCCGATCTTCAGGTCCGTCGGGAAGCGGAGCCCCAGCCGCTCCAGCAGTTCCCGGCGGAACAGCTTCATGGGGTTGAGCGTCCAGTACACCCGGGACGAGAAGACGTCGGTCCGCGGCTGGTTGCGCCGGAACATCGACGTGGGCGCCCCGCGCCCGCCGACGCCGACCATCTTGCCGAGCACGATGTCGGTGCCGTTCTTCCCGGCCATCGCCACCATGCGCTCCAGGGCCTCGGGGGCCAGGTAGTCGTCGGCGTCGAGGAAGAAGACGAACTCGCCCCGGGCGTGGTCCAGGCCGAGGTTGCGGGGCGCGGACGGGCCGCCGGAATTGGGCTGGTGGATCACCTGGAGCAGGTCCGGGTACGACTCGGCCAGGCGGTCGAGCTCGTCCCCCGTGCCGTCGGTCGAGCCGTCGTCGACGACGATGAGCTGCAAGGCGTCCCGTCCGATGCTCTGTTCGGCGACGGATGTGACGCAACGCGTGAGATACGGCATCGCGTTGTACGCCGCGACGATCACCGAGACGACGGGGTCGGCCATGTCCGCACACTCTCCAGGTATCACGGGGCGCGCCCGGTTCGCTGACCGGCCTCGCTGTTCCGTTCGTGGCCTTTCACCCGGGAAACGCGCCAAAGGAGATGTGAAAATACCATGACCCCCCTCTTTGTTCGCTGTGAACGGATCATGAACCCCCTGCTCCGCCGGGGGAGCGGGACGCGCACCGCCGGCACGGCCGCACCCGGACCGTGACGCTCAGCCCGCCAGCCCCAACTCCCGTGCGATCAGCATCCGCTGGACCTCGCTCGTCCCCTCCCCGATCTCCAGGATCTTGGAATCGCGCCACATGCGGGCGACCGGGTACTCGTTCATGAAGCCGTAGCCGCCGTGGATCTGGGTGGCGTCGCGGGCGTTGTCCACCGCGATCGTGGAGGAGTGGAGCTTCGCCAGGGCCGCCTGCTTCTTGAAGGGTTCGCCCGCGACCAGGCGGCTGGCCGCGTCGCGCCAGGCGAGGCGGGCGGTGTGGGCCTTCGTCTCCATGTCGGCGATCTTGAACTGGATGGCCTGGTTGGCGCCGATGGGCCTGCCGAAGGCGTGACGCTCCTTCGCGTACTTCACCGACTCGTCCACGCAGCCCTGGGCCAGGCCCGTGGCCAGCGCCGCGATGGCGACCCGGCCCTCGTCGAGGATGCGCAGGAACTGGGCGTAGCCCCGGCCCTCCTCGCCCAGGAGGTTCGCCGCCGGGACCCGGACGTCGTCGAAGGAGAGCTCGCGGGTGTCCGAGGCGTTCCAGCCGACCTTCGAGTACGGGGGCGCCACCGTGAGGCCCGGCGTGCCGGACGGGACGATGATCGAGGAGATCCGCGGTTTGCCGTCCGGCTCCCGGCCGGTGACCGCCGTGACCGTGACCAGGCCCGTGATGTCCGTGCCCGAGTTGGTGATGAAGCACTTGGTGCCGTTGATCACCCACTCGTCCGTCGACTCGTCCAGGCGGGCGGTGGTGCGGGTCGCGCCCGCGTCCGAGCCGCCGTCCGGCTCCGTCAGGCCGAACGCGCCCAGGATCTCGCCCGCGCACAGGCGGGGCAGCCACCGGCGCTTCTGCTCCTCGGTGCCGTAGCGGTGGATCGGCATCGCGCCCAGAGAGACCCCGGCCTCCAGGGTGATGGCGACGGAGGAGTCGACCCGGGCCAGTTCCTCCAGGGCCACGCCGAGGGCCAGGTAGTCGCCGCCCATGCCGCCGTACTCCTCCGGGAACGGCAGCCCGAACAGACCCATGCGGCCCATCTCCCGGACGATCTCGTACGGGAACTCGTGCCGCTCGTAGAAGTCGCCGATCTTCGGCGCCACGACGTCGTGCGCGAACTCCTCGACCGTGCGGCGGAGTTCTTCCAGTTCGGGGGAGAGACGGTGGTCCATGACGGTCACTGCTCCTCGGGGTCCTGAAGGTCCTTGTGGGACAGGGCTCGGACGGTGCGGGACGGGCTGGGGCGGCCCAGCCGGGCGGCCATCCACGCGCTGGTGGCGACGAGACGGCCGAGGTCGACCCCGGTGTCGATGCCGAGGCCCCGCAGCATCCACACCAGGTCCTCGGTGGCCAGGTTTCCGGTGGCCGACTTCGCGTACGGGCAGCCGCCCAGGCCGCCGGCCGAGGCGTCGACGGTCGTCACGCCGTGCCGGAGGGCGGTGAGGGTGTTGGCGAGCGCCTGGCCGTAGGTGTCGTGGAAGTGCACGCCCAGGGCGGCGGTGGGGATGCGCGCCTCGCCGAGGGCGGTGAGCAGCGCGGTCACATGGCCGGGGGTGGCCACGCCGATGGTGTCGCCGAGGCTCAGCTCGTCGCAGCCCAGGTCGATCAGGGCCCGGCAGACGCGGACCACCTGCGGGATCGGGACCGCGCCCTCCCACGGGTCGCCGAAGCACATCGACAGATAGCCGCGGACGTGGACGCCCGCCGCCTTCGCCCGGGCCACCACCGGGTCGAACATGGCCAGGGCCTCGTCGACCGTGCGGTTGAGATTGGCCTTGGCGAAGGACTCCGTCGCGCTGGCGAAGACGGCGACCCGGCCGGCGCCGAGGGCGAGCGCCCGGTCCAGGCCGCGTTCGTTCGGCACCAGGACCGGGAGCGCCACCGGCAGGTCGCGGACGAGCGGGAACAGCTCCCCGGCGTCGGCCAGCTGGGGCACCCACCGGGGGTGGACGAAGCTGGTCGCCTCGATCGTCGTCAGGCCCGCGCCGGCCAGGCGGCGGATGAACTCCGCCTTGACCTGCGTCGGGACCGTCGCGCGTTCGTTCTGCAGGCCGTCGCGCGCGCCGACCTCGTGGATCCGGACGCGGGCGGGCAGGTCCGCGGCCGGGACGGTCATGGGGAGACCCTCGACTGTCATTCCGCCGCCTCCTCGTGCGGTGCGACGACCGCCAGCACCTGGTCCATGGCGACCGCGGCACCCGGTGCGACGTCCAGTTCGGTGACCGTGCCGGCGTGCGGGGCGCAGACGACGTGCTCCATCTTCATCGCCTCCACCACCAGCAGGCCCTGCCCGGCGGCCACCTCGTCGCCGACGGCGACCTTGACCACCGTCACCGTCCCCGGCATGGGGGCGGTGAGCGAGTCGGCGCCCGCGTGGGCCGCGCGGGTCAGGGAGGCGGCGACCGGGTCGTGGTCCCGGACGTGCCAGGCGTCGCCGTCGCGGCCCAGCCAGTCGCCGGCCCGGTGGAAGGTGTGGCGGACGCCGTCCAGGGTCACGGACACCTGGCCGTCGGTGACGGTGCGGGTGCCGCGCGGGGTGTGCTCCACGGGATCGCCGCCGGCTCGCAGGGAGAAGGTCACGGGTTTCGGCTCGCCGCCGAGCCGCCAGCCGCTCGGCACCGAGAACGGGTCCGTCCAGCCGTCGCCCTTCGGGGTGAGCGCGTCGAGCCGTACGGCCGCCGCCGCCTCGTACACCTCCTCGGGGACGTCCGTGGCGAGGAGGTTGTCCGCCTCCCGCTCCACCAGCCCCGTGTCCAGCTCGCCCGCCACCACCGCGGGGTGCGCCAGCAGCCGCCGCAGGAAACCCGCGTTGGTCTGCACGCCGAGGGTGACCGTCTCCGCGAGGGCCGCCCGGAGCCTGCGCAGCGCGGTGGCGCGGTCGGGGCCGTACGCGATCACCTTGGACAGCATCGGGTCGTACCGGCTGCCGACCTCCGTGCCCTCGCTGAGCCCGGAGTCGGTGCGGACGCCCTCGCCGGCCGGCTCGCGCAGCCTCAGCACCGTGCCGCCGGAGGGCAGGAAGCCGCGCGCCGGGTCCTCCGCGCAGATGCGGGCCTCGATCGCGTGTCCGGTGAGGCGGACGTCCTCCTGCCGGAAGGCCAGCGGCTCGCCCGCCGCCACCCGCAGCTGCCACTCCACCAGGTCCAGGCCCGTGACCAGCTCCGTGACCGGGTGCTCGACCTGGAGGCGGGTGTTCATCTCCATGAAGTAGTACGACGTCGGGTCGTTGCCGGGGACGATGAACTCCACCGTGCCCGCGCCCCGGTAGTCGCAGGAGCGGGCCGCCTGGACCGCCGCCTCGCCCATCGCGGCCCGGGTCGCCTCGTCGAGGAGCACGCTCGGCGCCTCCTCGACGATCTTCTGGTGGCGGCGCTGCAGGGAGCACTCGCGTTCGCCCAGATGGACGACGTTGCCGTGGCCGTCGGCCAGGACCTGGATCTCGATGTGCCGGGGGCGGTCGATCCACCGCTCGACCAGGAGCGTGTCGTCGCCGAAGGAGGCGCGGGCCTCGCGGCGGGCGGCGGCGATCTCCTCCTGGAGCCGGGCCAGGTCCCGCACCAGCCGCATGCCCTTGCCGCCGCCGCCCGCCGAGGGCTTCAGCAGCACGGGCGCGCCCAGGTCGCGGGCCGCCTCGGCCAGGTGGGGATCGCGCCCGCCGGGGACCACCGGCACCCCGGCCTCCCGCACCGTCTCCTTGGCGCGGATCTTGTCGCCCATCAGGGCGATGGCGTCCGCGGGCGGCCCGATGAAGACGAGGCCCGCCTCGGCGCACGCGCGCGCGAAACCGGCGTTCTCGGCGAGGAAGCCGTATCCCGGGTGGACCGCCTGGGCGCCGGTGCGGGCGGCGGCCGCCAGCAGCCGCTCCACCGACAGGTAGCTCTCGGCGGCCGGCGCCGGCCCGAGCCGCACCGCCGTGTCGGCCTCCCGCACGTGCCGGGCGTCGGCGTCCGCGTCGGAGTACACGGCCACCGAGCGCACGCCGAGCGAGCGCAGCGTGCGGATGACGCGGACGGCGATCTCGCCCCGGTTGGCCACGAGCACGGTGTCGAACATGAGTCCAAGTCCCCCTGTCACATCCGGAAGACGCCGAACTGGGGGTCACCCAGGGGCGCGTTGGCGCACGCGGTCAGGGCCAGGCCCAGCACCTGGCGGGTCTCCAGCGGGTCGATGACGCCGTCGTCCCACAGGCGGGCGGTGGCGTAGTAGGCGTTCCCCTGGCGCTCGTACTGCGCGCGGATCGGCGCCTTGAAGGCCTCTTCCTCCTCGGCCGGCCAGTCCTCCCCACGGGCCTCCAGCTGGTCCCGCTTGACGGTCGCGAGGACGGAGGCGGCCTGCTCGCCGCCCATGACGGAGATCTTGGCGCCCGGCCACATCCACAGGAAGCGGGGGGAGTAGGCCCGGCCGCACATGGAGTAGTTGCCGGCGCCGTACGACCCGCCGACCACCACGGTCAGTTTCGGGACCCTGGTGCACGCCACGGCCGTGACCATCTTGGCGCCGTGCTTGGCGATGCCGCCGGCCTCGTAGTCCTTGCCCACCATGAAGCCGGAGATGTTCTGCAGGAACACCAGCGGGATCCCGCGCTGGTCGCACAGCTCGATGAAGTGGGCGCCCTTCTGGGCGGACTCGGAGAACAGGATGCCGTTGTTGGCGACGACGCCGACCGGGTGGCCGTGGATCCGGGCGAAGCCGGTGACCAGGGTCTGCCCGAACTCGGCCTTGAACTCGGCGAAACGGGAGCCGTCGACCAGGCGCGCGATGATCTCGCGCACGTCGTAGGGGGTGCGGGGGTCGACCGGGACCGCGCCGTACAGCCCGGAGGGGTCGACCTTGGGCTCGACGGAGGGCCGGACCTCCCAGGGCAGGGGCCCGCGCGCGGGGAGCGTGGCGACGATGTCCCGGACGATGCGCAGGGCGTGCGCGTCGTCCTGCGCGAGGTGGTCGGTGACGCCCGACACGCGCGCGTGGACCTCGCCGCCGCCCAGCTCCTCGGCGGTGACGACCTCGCCGGTGGCCGCCTTCACCAGGGGCGGGCCGCCCAGGAAGACGGTGCCCTGGCCGCGCACGATCACGGCCTCGTCGCTCATCGCCGGGACGTACGCCCCGCCGGCCGTGCAGGACCCGAGGACGGCGGCGATCTGCGGGATGCCGGCGCCGGACATGCGGGCCTGGTTGTAGAAGATCCGCCCGAAGTGGTCCCGGTCGGGGAAGACCTCGTCCTGCATGGGCAGGAAGGCGCCGCCGGAGTCGACGAGGTAGACGCACGGGAGGCGGTTGTCGAGGGCCACCTCCTGGGCGCGCAGGTGCTTCTTCACCGTCATCGGGTAGTACGTGCCGCCCTTGACGGTGGCGTCGTTGGCGACGATCACGCACTCGCGTCCGCTGACCCGCCCGATCCCCGCGATCACGCCGGCGGCCGGGGCCTGCCCGTCGTACATCCCGTCGGCGGCCAGCGGGGCCAGCTCCAGGAACGGCGATCCCGGGTCGAGCAGCGTGTCCACGCGGTCGCGCGGCAGCAGCTTCCCGCGCGCGGTGTGCCGGGCCCGCGCCTTCTCGCCGCCGCCGAGCCGGGCCGCGGCCAGCTTGGCGCGCAGCTCCCCGACGAGCGCGCGATGCGCCTCCTCGTTGGCCCGAAAGGCCTCCGACGCGGGATCCGCCGCGCTGTGGAGCTCCGGTGCCTCGTCCATCCTGCGGTCCCCTCACCCGTTAATGAGCGTTAACGCATTTCCCTCAGGTTAACGACCGCTAACCTCCGTTGTCTAGAATCGGTGCCATGGCCACCAGAACCGACGCCCCCACCCGCCGCGAGCAGATCCTCAAGGAGGCCGCCCGGCTCTTCGCCGAACGCGGTTTCCACGGCGTCGGAGTCGACGAGATAGGCGCCGCGGTCGGCATCAGCGGGCCCGGCCTGTACCGGCACTTCGCCGGTAAGGACGCGATGCTCGCCGAGCTGCTGGTCGGGATCAGCGGTCAGCTGCTGACGGGCGCCAAGCGGCGGCTGGCGGAGGCCGACGGGGTGGCGCCCGAGGCGGTCCTCGACTCGCTCATCGAGGGGCACATCGACTTCGCGCTCGACGACCGCCCGCTCATCACCCTGCACGACCGCGAGCTGGACCGCCTCCGGGACAGCGACCGCAAGCTGGTGCGGCAGCTCCAGCGGCAGTACGTCGAGCTGTGGGTGGAGGTGGTGCGCGAGGTGTACCCGGCCCTCGCCGAGCCGACCGCCCGCTCGGCGGTCCACTCGGTCTTCGGCCTGTTGAACTCCACCCCGCACCTGGGCCGTCCCGGCTCGCTGCCGGGGCGCGGGGCGACGGCGGAGCTGCTGCACCGGATGGCGCGGGGGGCGTTCGCGGCGGCGGGCGCGGCGGAGTGAGCGGGACGGGCGCGGCGGAGTGAGCGGGACGGGCGGGGCGGCGGATCGTCGGCCTCGCGGACTCCCCGGCGCGGGCCGACGGCAGAATCACCCGAAGGGCTGAAGCCGCCTCGTCCCACCCGGCGCCGCGCTCACCGGCCGCTGCGTTCCGTGACATGGCCGGCTCGGCGCGCGAGGCGATGCACCGGATCTTCCGGCAGGGCCCCGGACTGTTCGCCCGGGCCCTGCCGAGGGCCGGCGTCGCCCTGCCCGGACCCGCGGTGATCGAGCCGCTGGACACCGACCTCACCGGGACGAGGCCGCGCGGGGCTGGGCGGAACGCACCGGGACCGGTCCGGGCGACACCCCGGCCCGCGCACCCCGGAGGAGCCCGATGGCCGCGGACACCCCCGCTTCCCCGGACGCGGCGCCGTCATCGGGGAATCCGTCAGCAGGGGCCTCGCCGAGGGCGAGGCCAGGGCCGAGGGCGTCCTGCGCATCCTCCGGCTCCGCGGCGCCGGCGTCCCCGAGACCGCCCGGGAGCCCGTCGCCGGCTGCTCCGGTCCGGACGTCCTCGGCGCCCGGTCCGGCCGCGCCCTCGCGGCCGCCGACCCGCAGGAGCTGCCCGGGGAGGCGTGAGCACCCGTCAGGACGGGCGAGGGTCCGGCCGGGGCCGCCCCGGCCGGACCCCCGCCCGCCGGGTCCGCCGCCGTCGCCGGCGTGACGAGCGTTACCCGGCCGCCGCTCTGGACGCCCTCGTCCACCCGCCGGTACCTTGACCCTGAGCAAGCGCTTGGACATGCCGAGGTACGTGGAGGTGGCGGCGTGCGCCGTACGGTGTTCAACGAGGATCACGAGGCGTTCCGGGAGACCCTTCGCGCCTTCATCGAGGCCGAGGTCGTACCCGTGTACGACGAGTGGTTCCAGGCCGGCCAGGCGCCGCGCGAGTTCTACTACAAGCTCGCCGAGCTGGGCCTGTTCGGCATCAACGTCCCCGAGGAGTACGGCGGCGCCGGCCTGGAGACGCACAAGTTCGAGGCGATCCAGTACGAGGAGACCGCCCGCGCCGGCGTCTCCTTCGGCGGTTCCGGGGTGCACGTGCTGCTCGCCCTGCCGTACATCAAGATGCTCGCCACCGAGGAGCAGAAGAAGCGCTACCTGCCCAAGTTCGTCTCCGGCGAGGAGATGTGGGCCATCGCGATGACCGAGCCGGGCACCGGCTCCGACCTCGCGGGCATGAAGACCACCGCCAAGCTCTCCGCGGACGGCACCCACTACGTCCTCAACGGCGCCAAGACCTTCATCACCGGCGGCGTCCACGCCGACAGGGTCATCGTCTGCGCCCGCACCGCGCCGCCCACCGCCGAGGACCGCCGCCACGGCATATCCCTGTTCGCCGTCGACACCAGGTCCGAGGGCTACTCCGTCGGCCGCAAGCTGGACAAGCTGGGCCTGAAGGTCTCCGACACCGCCGAGCTGGCGTTCGTCGACGTCAAGGTGCCCGTCGAGGACCTGCTCGGCGAGGAGAACAAGGGCTTCTCCTACCTCGGCGCCAACCTGCCCTCCGAGCGCTGGGGCATCGCCTTCGGCGCCTACGCGCAGGCCAAGGCCGCCGTCCGGTTCGCCAAGCAGTACGTGCAGGAGCGCACCGTCTTCGGCAAGCCGGTCGCCCACTTCCAGAACACCAAGTTCGAACTGGCCGCCTGCCAGGCCGAGGTGGACGCGGCCGAGGCCGTCGCCGACCGCGCGCTCGAAGCCCTCGACGCCGGTGAGCTCACCCCCGCCGAGGCCGCCAGCGCCAAGCTGTTCTGCACCGAGGTCGCGCACCGCGTCATCGACCGCTGCCTCCAGCTGCACGGCGGCTACGGCTACATGAACGAGTACCCGATCGCCCGCCTGTACGCGGACAACCGCGTCAACCGCATCTACGGCGGCACCAGCGAGATCATGAAGACGATCATCGCCAAGGACATGGGGCTGTAAGCCCCGCGAAATCCCTGCCGTATACAACTGACCTCATGAGTCAGGCACTACAGGACCTCCTCGATCTGCTCGACCTGGAGCAGATCGAGGAGGACATCTTCCGCGGCCGGTCCCGCCCCGCCGTCATACCCCGCGTCTTCGGCGGACAGGTCGCGGCACAGGCGCTGGTCGCCGCCGGGCGGACGGTCCCCGCCGACCGGCCCGCGCACTCCCTGCACGCGTACTTCCTGCGCCCCGGCGACCCCGGCGCGCCCATCGTCTACACCGTGGACCGCATCCGCGACGGCCGCTCCTTCACCACCCGCCGGGTGGTCGCGGTCCAGCACGGCAAGCCGATCTTCCACCTCTCGGCGTCCTTCCAGGCGCACGAGGAGGGCCTGGACCACCAGGCGCCGATGCCGTCCGCGCCCGACCCCGCCACGCTGCCCACCTCCGAGGAGCGGCTGCGCGGCTACGCGCACCTGGACCCGGAGATCGTGGAGCGGTTCGTCGAGGCGCGGGCCGCGGTGGACCTGCGCTACGTCGACGAGCCGCCGTTCGGCCGCTACGGCGAGCCGCGCGAGCCGCACTCCCAGGTGTGGTTCCGCACCAACGGCAAGCTGGACCGCGACGTCGACGACCCCCTGCTGCACGTCGTCCTGGCCACCTACGTCTCCGACATGACGCTGCTGGACTCCGTGCTGCTCGCGCACGGCCGCGGCGGCTGGGCCGTCGGGGACGTGGTCGGGGCCTCGCTGGACCACGCGATGTGGTTCCACCGGCCGTTCCGCGCCGACGAGTGGCTGCTGTACGACCAGGAGTCCCCGTCGGCGCACGGCGGGCGCGGCCTGGGCCAGGCCCGCATCTACACCCAGGACGGCCGGCTCGCCGTCACCGTGATCCAGGAGGGCGTGGTCCGCGTCCCGCGCGGCTAGTCCAGCCCCGCCTGCGACAGCAGGTACGCCGTCATCGGGTCGTAGTGGCGGGGGCTGACCACATGGTCGTCGAGGGGGACCGTGACCTGCACGGTCCCCTCGGCCTCCGCCAGGAAGAGCGCCGGGTCGTTGCAGTCGGCGTAGCCGACGCAGTCCACGCCGTGCTGTCCGGCGTACCCCGCCCAGCCGTGGTCGGCGACGACCAGGTCGGGCAGCGGGCGGCCCGCGCGCTCCAGGCCGGTGAGGACGGCCTTCATCGGCTCGCCGGAGTGGGTGTGCCACAGCGTGGCGCCGTGCTCCAGCACCGCCACGTCCGCGAACTGCACCACGTACCCCTCGTCCGTGGCCAGCCCCTCCGGGATCACCACGATCTCGCAGCCGGCGGCGCGCAGCGCGGCGGCCGTGGCGCGGTGCACGTCCAGCAGGCCGCCGGGGTGGCCGGTGGCGAACAGCACCCGCTGCCCGCCGTCGGCCGCCTTGCGCAGCCGCCCGGCCATCCGCTCCAGCGCGGCGACGGTCAGCTCGGGGTCGATGGTGTCCTGCCCGTACCGGTACTCGGGGTCGTCGTTGACGCCGACCCGTTCCGCCATCACCGCGAGCACGTCCTGCTCGTCGTTCCAGCGGTCGCCCAGCTCCAGGCCGAGCCAGTAGTGGCGGTCGCCGTTGGCCAGCTTGCGGTAGTGGGAGAGGTTGTTCTCGCGGGGCGTGGCGACGTCGCCCGCGATACGCGTTCTGACGAGGTGGTCGACGAGTTCGGCGCGGCTGGGGGTCCCGGGTATCGGCATGGCTCCCATTGTGGGGCAGCCGCCGCCGTCCGCGGCCGGTGCGTCGCGCGCCGGGGCGCGGGTCACCGCTCCAGCCGGCGCAGCGCGAACCACAGCTCCATCCGCACGTCCGCGTCGTCCAGGTCGGCCTCCAGCAGGGCCGCGCACCGGGCGATGCGCTGCCGCACGGTGTTGCGGTGCACGGACAGGGCGACGGCCGTACGGTCCCAGCTGCCGTGCAGGGACAGCCAGGTGCGCAGGGTCTCGGCGAGCGCGGGCGTGAGGGGGGCGAGGAGCGCGCGGGCGTGCGCCTCGGCCTCGTCGCCGGGGACCAGGTCGGCGAGCCCGCGGCGGGCGCTGTGGCGGACCAGCGGGGTGCGGGTGGCGCGGGCCCGGGCCAGGGCGCGGGCCGCCTGCGCGTCGGCGGCCGGCCACTCCGGCGGGGCGGCGGGGGCGCTGACGCCCAGGGTCCACCCGGGCTGCGGGGCCGGTTCCCGGCCGGCGGGCAGCAGGACCCGTACGGCGTCCCGGCCCGGGTCGACCAGCGGGGAGCCGAGGGCGGCGCCGAGCGCGGAGGCCGCCACCGGGTCGGGGACGCCCGCGTCGGGCCGGGCGTGCACGACGAACCACCGCTGCGCCCCGTCCGCGGCCTCGCCGGCCCCCGGTCCGAGCAGCGGCGCCACCTCCTCGGGCGGGGCGCCCAGCAGCAGCCGCACCAGCGCGGAGGAGCGGGCGGCGCCGGTGCCGCTGAGGTGCTCGCCGGTGAGCAGGGTGAGCAGCACGGCGGCGACCGAGGCGATGGTGTGGTCGCCGGGGTCCCGCCGCGGGGCGGCCGCGCCGAGCGCGAAGCCCCGGCCGGTGCCGAGGGCGTAGGCGGACAGGTGGACGCCGGCGACGGTGTCGCTGGCGGTGCTGGAGGCGCGGCCGGTGACGACCCGCGCCAGCCCCGCCAGCGCCCGGACCACCTCGCCCTCCGGTTCCCGGCCCGCCGCCGCGACCCGCGTGCCCTCCGGGCCGTACAGCGCCGCCCAGCCGTCGAGGCACTGGGCCAGCCGGCGCAGGACCGACGGGACGGGGTCGGGGCGGGAGGCCGCGGCGGCGAGGCTGTGCTGGGCCTCCGACACGCGGCGCAGCTCGGCCAGGCGGGCCTGGGCCATCAGCTGCCAGACCGCGCGGGCCACCGCCGCGAACGTGGTCCGCGGCGGCACCTCGAGCAGCGGCAGCCCGTACGCCTCGCAGGCCGCGACCAGCGCCCGCGGCACCGTGTCGTGCACCGGCGCCACACCGAAGCCGAGGGCCGCCCCGCCCGCCGCCACGATCCGGGCCACGTAGTCGTCGAAGTAGGTGCCCGACCCCGCCGCCTCCGGGATGTGCACGCCCGCCGTGAGCAGCAGCTCGCCGCCCAGCAGGTACGGGTAGGGGTCGGACATCTCCGAGGCGTGCGCCCAGCGGACGGCGGCGCCGGCGCCGGCGGGCCCGGCGATCTGCCGCAGGGCGAGGTCCTCGCGGGCCAGCAGCGCCGCCAGGGGCACGGGCGGCGTGGGCGGAACGGCGGGGTCCGGCATGGTGGACGTTTCCTCCGGTTCGTTCGGCCCAGGTGGATGAAACGTACACTTCGCAGCCGCTTTCCGGCCACCTACTGTCGGTCGGGACCGGCAGCCGCGGGTACGGGCGGATGTCCCCGCGACGCGCCGCCGGACGACTTCCACCCGCACGACACGCCACCGAGAAGTGAACGAGGGAGGGGCCCGCATGGCCGTCGACTACCTGGTGATCGCCGCCTATCTGGCCGGCATGCTGGCCATGGGCTGGTGGGGCATGCGCCGCGCCCGCTCCAAGAGCGAGTTCCTGGTGGCCGGGCGCCGCCTCGGGCCCGCGATGTACTCCGGCACCATGGCGGCGATCGTGCTGGGCGGCGCGTCCACCATCGGCGGCGTCGGCCTCGGCTACCAGTACGGCCTGTCCGGCGCCTGGATGGTGTTCACCATCGGCCTCGGCCTGCTGGCGCTGAGCGTCTTCTTCTCCGCCCGCATCGCCCGGCTGCGGGTCTACACCGTCTCCGAGATGCTCGACCTGCGCTACGGCGGCCGGGCGGGCGTCATCTCCGGCGTCGTGATGTGGGCGTACACGCTGATGCTCGCGGTCACCTCGACCATCGCCTACGCCACGATCTTCGACGTCCTCCTCGACCTCGACCGCACCCTCGCGATCGTCCTCGGCGGCTCGATCGTCGTCGCCTACTCCGTGCTCGGCGGCATGTGGTCCATCACGCTGACCGACATGGTGCAGTTCGTGGTGAAGACCGTCGGCCTGCTCCTGCTGCTCCTGCCGATCGCGGTCGTCAGGGCCGGCGGGTTCGACGGGATGCGGGCCGAGCTGCCGACCTCGTACTTCGACCCGCTGGGCATCGGCGGCGAGACGATCTTCACCTATGTGCTGGTCTACACGTTCGGCATGCTCATCGGGCAGGACATCTGGCAGCGCGTCTTCACCGCCCGCAGCGACCGCACCGCGCGCTGGGGCGGCACGGTCGCCGGCACCTACTGCCTCGCCTACGCCCTCGCCGGCGCCGTCATCGGCACGGCGGCCAAGGTGCTCTACCCGAAGCTCGGCAGCGCCGACGACGCCTTCGCGACCATCGTCCGGGACGAACTGCCCGTCGGCGTGCGCGGGCTGGTGCTGGCCGCCGCCCTGGCCGCCGTGATGTCGACCTCCTCGGGGGCGCTGATCGCCTGCGCCACCGTCGCCAACAACGACATCTGGGCCCGGCTGCGCGGCGCCGTGCGGTCCTCGGGCGCGGAACCCGACGAGGTCCGGGGCAACCGCGCCTTCATCCTGGTCATGGGCGTCGCCGTCATCGGCGCGGCGATCGCGCTGAACGACGTCGTCGAGGCGCTGACCGTCGCCTACAACCTGCTCGTCGGCGGCCTCCTGGTGCCGATCCTCGGCGGGCTGCTGTGGAAGCGCGGCACCGCGCAGGGCGCCTTGGCCTCCGTCGCGGTCGGCGGCCTCGCGGTGATCGTCCTGATGGCGGCGTACGGCATCCTCGCCAACGAGCCCGTCTCCTACGGCCTGCTGGCGTCCCTGGCCGCCTACGTCGCCGTCTCCCTGGCGACCCGGCCGACCGACGCGGCCGTGCTCGCCGCCTGGCGCGAGCGCCTCGCCGGACGGTCCCCCGAACCCGTGTCCGAACCGGTCCCGGCTCACCAGTAGAGTCGAAGGACAAGCAGTACATACGCGATGAAGCGTGAGAAAGAAGGCAATTGACGATGAGCAGCACCGAGACGCCCCGCGGTCCCGTCGACTCCTCCCGCGTCCCGCGGTACGCCGGCCCCGCGACCTTCGCCCGGCTGCCCCGCCTGGACGAGGTCGGCCGCGCCGACGTCGCCGTGGTGGGCGTGCCGTTCGACTCGGGCGTCTCCTACCGGCCGGGCGCCCGCTTCGGCGGCAACGCCATCCGCGAGGCGTCCCGGCTGCTGCGCCCCTACAACCCGGCGCAGGACGCCTCCCCGTTCGCGCTCGCCCAGGTCGCGGACGGCGGCGACATCGCCGTCAACCCGTTCGACATCAACGAGGCCGTCGAGACGGTCGAGGCCGCCGCCGACGACCTGCTCGGCACCGGCGCCCGCCTGATGACGCTGGGCGGCGACCACACCATCGCGCTGCCGCTGCTGCGCGCGGTGGCGAAGAAGCACGGCCCGGTCGCCCTGCTGCACTTCGACGCGCACCTGGACACCTGGGACACCTACTTCGGCGCCGAGTACACCCACGGCACCCCGTTCCGCCGCGCGGTGGAGGAGGGCATCCTCGACACCTCGGCCCTCTCCCACGTCGGCACCCGCGGCCCGCTGTACGGCAAGCAGGACCTCACCGACGACGAGAAGATGGGCTTCGGCATCGTCACCTCGGCGGACGTCTACCGCCGCGGCGCCGACGAGGTCGCCGACCAGCTCCGCCAGCGCATCGGCGACCGTCCGCTGTACATCTCCGTCGACATCGACTGCCTCGACCCGGCCCACGCGCCCGGCACCGGCACCCCCGAGGCCGGCGGCATGACCTCCCGGGAGCTGCTGGAGATCCTGCGCGGCCTGGCGTCGTGCAACCTGGTGTCCGCGGACGTCGTCGAGGTGGCGCCCGCCTACGACCACGCCGAGATCACGTCGGTGGCCGCGTCCCACACGGCGTACGAACTGACGACGATCATGACCCGCCGGATCGCCCGGGAGAAGGCAGCGCAGTGACCCACGACCACGACCTGGTGCTCCGTCCGACCGCCGCGCAGACCGAGGCCGCGCTGAACCCGCCCCCGGGGCGCACCGGCGGGGACCTGGTCGTGGAGACCCTGGCCGGGCTGGGCGCGACCACCGTCTTCGGCCTGCCCGGCCAGCACGCCCTCGGCATGTTCGACGCCCTGCGCCGCTCGGACCTCGGGTACGTCGGCCTGCGGGTGGAGAACAACGCCGCCTTCGCGGCCGACGCCTACGGCCGGATCACCGGTGAGGCGGCCCCGCTGCTGCTGTCGACCGGCCCGGGCGCGCTGACCTCGCTGGCGGCGCTGCAGGAGGCGGCGGCGGCCTCGGCGCCCGTGCTGGCGATCGGCAGCCAGGTCCCGACGGCGGGCCTGGGCGGCGGCCGCCACGGCTACCTGCACGAACTCCCCGACCAGGCGGCCTCGTTCCGGGGCGTGGTGAAGTCCGTGCACACGGTCCGCACCCAGTCGCAGATCCCGTCCGCGATCGCGGCGGCCTGGAAGTCGGCGCTGACCGTCCCGCACGGCCCGGTGTGGGTGGAGATCCCGCAGGACGTGCTGGCGGCGCGGACCCTCCTGCCGGTGGTGACGGGCGTGGACGCGACCCCGGACGAGCTGCCGCCCCGCCCCGAGCTGACGGCCGTGGCGGCGGACCTGCTGTCGCGCGCCGAACGCCCGGCGATCGTCGCGGGCGGGGGAGTGGTCCGGGCGGACGCGGCGAAGAAGCTGCGGCAGCTCGCGGAACGGCTCGACGCCCCCGTCGTCACCACCTTCGGCGGCAAGGGCGCCTTCCCCTGGGAGCACCCCCTGTCCCTGCAGTCCTGGCTGGAGGACCGGCACACCACCGACTTCCTGGAGGACGCGGACGTCCTGCTGGTGGTCGGCTCCGGACTCGGCGAGCTCTCCTCCAACTACCACACGTTCCGGCCGCGCGGCCGGGTGATCCAGATCGAGGCCGACCTCGGCAAGCTGGAGTCCAACCACCCGGCCCTCGGCATCCACGCGGACGCCTTCCTCGCGCTCCAGGCGCTGCTGGAGACGGTCCGGGAGCGCGACGACCCGACGGCCCCGGAGCGCGTGCGGGCGCTGCTCGACCGGGTGCGGGCGAGGATCGCGGCCCAGGAGCTGACCCTGGAGCAGCAGGTGCTGGCGTCGGTGCGCCGGGCGCTGCCCGCCGCCTGCCCCTCCTTCTGGGACATGACGATCCTGGCGTACTGGGCCTGGTCGGCGTTCGACGCCAAGGGGCCCAACACCATGCACTCGGCGCAGGGCGCGGGCGGCCTCGGCTACGCCTTCCCCGCGGCCCTCGGCGCGGCCGTCGCCGACCCCACCCGCCCGGTGCTGGCGGTGTCCGGCGACGGCGGCGCCCTGTACTCGGTCGCCGAGCTGGCCACGGCCCGCCAGTACGGCCTGGACGTCACCTGGCTGATCGTCGACGACGGCGGCTACGGCATCCTGCGCGAGTACATGACGGACGCCTACGGCCAGGCGACGGGGACGGAGCTGACCCGCCCGGACTACGCGGCGCTGGCGGAGTCCTTCGGCGTCCCCGGGATCCGTACGACTCCGGAGACGCTGGCGGCCGACCTGGCGAAGGCGCTGGCCACGCCGGGGCCGTCCGTGGTCGTCCTCCCCGCGGTGCTGCGGATGTTCGCGCCGACGCACCGGGGGTGAGCCTCGGGCCGGGTCCCGGACCGGGCCCCGGGCTCAGCAGCCGCCCGGCCCCACGCCGTCGATACGGCCGCCGAAGTCGCCGAGGTAGCGGGAGCGCCAGTCGCCGTTGAACACGTTGCGCTTCTGCTGCGGCTGCCAGTTGACGAAGCAGGCGCGGGTGCCGGAGACGAACGAGCCCACGTGGTCGTGGAGGAAGGACGGCATGTCGCGGTAGCCGCTGCGGGCGGGCCACTCCCAGCTGCTGCCGCGGAAGTTCTCGCCGCTCCAGAAGCACACGGAGCCGCCGGGACAGGACGGGGGCGCGGCCGGCGCGGCGGACGCGGTGGGGGCCGGCAGCAGGAGCGCGGTCAGGGCCAGGGCGGCGGCGCAGGACCAGGAACGAAGCTTCAAGGGAGCCTCCGGAACCGCGGATCGGGATCGTCTCGGCCGATCGGCCGAGACGATCCCATGCTCCCGGCGGCGGGCGGCGACGCGCCCGGACGGAGGAACGGCATCACTGGTGTGAGCGAAGAAGTCGTCTCGTCCGGTGGTATGTCCCCGAGCCGGGGGCGGAGCCGGCCCCGGTGACGGGAGGCCGGGCCCGTGGCCCTACCAGATCGCCTCGACCCACTCCGGGTGGTCGATGAACGGGTTGCGGTTCTTCTGGTAGCTGTCGTAGATGACCTGGTTGCGGCGCTCCTCGAAGGCGTCCGGCGGGTCCTCGTCGTTCCACCGCTTCAGGACCGACAGCCTGCCCGTGTACGGGGTGCTGCCGTTGCCCACCCGGTCGTTGGGCTCCAGGTCGGCCCAGGCGTCGTCGCCCTCGTAGCGGACGGCCATGTAGAGGATCATGCGGGCCACGTCGCCCTTGACGGCGTCGCGGGGTTCGAAGGAGTCGGAGTCGGTGTAGCTGGTGGACGTCCCGCCGACCGCGCTGCCGCCCTCGTCGAAGTCCTTGTTGCCGCGTATGGAGTTGACGGTCACGTCCTCGGGGCGGATGTGGTGCAGGTCGGTGCCCGGACCGGTCGAGGTGGTGAGGTCGCCGTGGGATATCGCCCAGACGTGCTCGCGGTTCCAGTCGCCGACGTCACCGCCGTTGAGGCTCTTGCTGCGGGACTTGCCGGAGTACAGCAGGACGACGTTGGCGCTGTTGGCCGGGTCCTGGTCGGTGACCTTGAGGGCCTCCCAGAGCGCCGAGTACGACAGCTTGGTCTGGCTGCTGACGATCGTGTGCAGCGCGGACTTCAGACTCGTGCCGGTCTTGCCGACGGCGTTCCTGTAGTACGTCGAGTCGTAGGCGGTGGTCGTCGCGGCGGCCGGGGTCGCGGTCACCGCCGGCGCGGTGAGGGCGAGCAGCGCGGTCGACACGGTGAGCGCCAGGGTCTTCCGGCGGGGGGTCCGTACGGGGCTCGCGGCCATGAGGCGTCCGTTCTACGCGGGTTGAGGGGACGGGTAGAGGGAGCGTGACATGGACATGCGGGCGAAGGTGTGAACGAGGGGTGTCGGTTGCGTGTCGGGATGGGGAGGCGCGGTCGTGAGCGGGCGGCGGGGACGCCGTGGCCGGTCCGGTGCACCTCGACGGCCCCCGGCCGCAGGGCCGGGGGCCGTCGGAACGCCGGGGGCTCGACGGGTGTCAGCCGATGTCCGACGGGTCCAGGCGGTAGATCGTGGCCTGGTTGGACCGGGAACCGGACGCCGAGTCCGATCCGGAGGCGCTGGAACCGGAGGAACCGGAAGAGGAAGCGTCGGAGGAGGAGCTGTACTCGCTCTCCTGGACGGCCGTCCCGTGCTCCTGCACCCACTGCGTGACCTCGGTGCCGAGGGTGGAGCCGCCGCCCATGCCGCCGCCCATGCCGCCGCTGTTGAGCTGGATGTAGTGCAGCTCGCCGTTCCTCACCAGCTCCTTGAGCCTGGCCAGGGTCATCGCCTTGTCGGAGCCGGACCAGCCCCACATGGAGATGACGGGCTCGCCGCTGCCGACGATGAGCTGGGCCGCGCTCTGCGAGCTGGACACCGCCAGCAGCCAGGTGGCGCCGTCCTGGTGCTTCTTCAGGTACGCGATCAGTTCGGTGCTCGCACCGCCCATGCCGCCGCCGCCCATGCCGCTGCCCGCGGCACCGGGCGCGCCGCCGGGCGCGGTGCCCTCGCCGGAGCCGCCAGAGGCGCTGGAACCGTCGGAGCCGTCGCTCGGCGCCCCGCCGGGCATCCCGCCGCCCGGGAAGCCGCCCGCCCGGCCGCCCTGCCGGGCGCCGCCCGGCAGTTCGCCGCCCTCGCCGGTGCCGCCGAAGCCGCCCCGGCCGCCGCCCCCGGGTCCGCCCGTGCCGCTGCCCGTGGCCGGGCCGGCCGTCGGGTTCGTGCCGCCCATGCCGCCGCCCGAGCCGGACGGCACCGACCAGGCGTACGCCGCCGGGCCCGCCACCGCCGCGACGACCGCCGCGGCCACCGAGGCCGCCAGCAGCCGCACCCGGTCGCCGGAGCGGAAGACCAGCAGGCCGGTGACGGCCAGGGCCATCACCGCCGCGACCGTCGGCCACAGCCAGGTGTTCCAGCCGGAGGCCCGCCGCAGCAGCACCACGGACCACAGCGCCGTCACCGCCAGGGCGAGCGGCAGCACCCACACCCACCGGCGGTCGGCGCGGAACGCGCGCAGCAGCATCGCGCCGCCGCCCCCGCACAGCGCCGCGATCCCGGGCGCCAGGGCGGTCGTGTAGTACGGGTGCATCGTGCCCTCGGCCAGGGCGAACGTCAGGTAGTGCAGGACGGTCCAGCCGCCCCACAGGACCAGCGCGGCGCGCGTCGGGTCGGTGCGCGGGGCGCGGCCGCGCAGGACCAGGCCGGCGACGAGCGCGATGCCCGCGAAGGGGAGCAGCCAGGAGATCTGGCCGCCGAGGACGTCGTTGAAGAGCCGGCCGATGCCCGCGGTGCCGGAGAAGCCGCCGCCTCCGCCCCCGCCGCCTCCGCCGTTGCCCTCGCCGCCGAGGATCCGGCCGAGGCCGTTGTAGCCCATGATCAGGTCCCAGGCGCTGCCGTCCGTCGAGCCGCCGATGTAGGGGCGCTCGGAGGCCGGGACCAGCGAGACGGCCGCCGCCCACCAGAAGCTGGACACCGCGAGCGCGCCGCCCGCGAGCAGCAGGTGGACGATCCGCTTCCCCAGGGCCGGGCGGGCCGCGTACAGGTGGACCACGAAGACGGCCGGGAGGGCGATCCACGCCTGGAGCATCTTGGTGTTGAAGGCCAGCCCGAAGCAGACGGCGGAGCCCAGCAGCGGCAGCAGCCCGCCGCCGCGGGCGGCGCGCAGCGCGAGGGCCGCGCCCGCCACCATCAGGAACACCAGCAGCGTGTCGGGGTTGTTGTCGCGGTTGATGGCGACCGTGATCGGGGTCAGGGCCAGGACGAGCGCCGCGACGGCCGCGGCGCCGTGCCCCCACACCCGCTTCACGGACGCGTGCAGGATCCAGATCGTGGCCAGCGCCGCCGCGATCATCGGCGCCATCATCTGCCAGGTGCCGTACCCGAGGAGCCGGCACGACAGGCCCATCACCATCAGCGCCAGCGGCGGCTTGTCGACGGTGAGGAAGTTGCCCGCGTCCAGCGAGCCGAAGAACCACGCCTTCCAGCTCTGCGTGCCGCTGAGCACGGCGGCGCTGTAGAAGGTGTTGAGGCCGGAGGCGGACAGGTTCCAGGAGTACAGCACCGCCGCCAGGGCCAGGATCGCCAGCAGCGCGGGCAGCGACCAGCGGGGGGCCGTGCCCGGCGGCGGTTCCGGCGGATCGGGGGTCACGGCGGTGTCGGGGCGGGAGTCAGTGGCAGGGGTCACCCGCGCATCGTGCACAGCGGGGGTGGGCGGGCGCTGTGCCGTACCTGGCCGCCGCCTGTGAATGCGCCAGGCAGCGGTGACATTTCGTCAAGTGCTCCCCAAGGGTCGCAACCCTTCCCCCGGGCTCGTGGGTCAAGGGTGCATGACTCTGTGGACATCCCGGCGGGCGGGCGTGCTCGCCGCCGGCCTCGGCATCGGAATACTCATACCCGGCGTCGCCGCCGGCCCGGCGGCGGCGGCCACCGCACCCGCGGTCGGCTGCACGTCCGCCCGGGCGGGCCTCGCCGCCAAGCTGAAGAAGGACATCACGGCCGCGCTCGCGAACCGCAAGGGCACGGTCGCCGTCGGCCTCCACGACCGCACCACCGGGACGACCTGCACCCTCAGACCCTCCACCGCCTACGACTCGGCCAGCGTCGTGAAGGTCACCGTCCTCGCCGCGCTGCTGTGGGACGCGAAGAAGCGGGGCCGGTACCTTACCGACCGCGAGGCGTCCCTCGCCAAAGCCATGATCACCAAGTCGGACAACGCGGCCACCTCCACCCTGTGGAAGCAGCTCGGCCTGACGAAGATCAAGGGCTTCCTCGCCGCCGCCGGCATGACGCAGACCAAGCCCGGCGCGAACGGCTACTGGGGCCTGACCCAGATCACGGTCACCGACGAGCAGAAGCTGCTCAAACTGGTCACCGCCAAGAACACCGTCCTCAGCGACAACTCCCGCGCCTACATCCTGAAGCTGATGGGCCAGGTCGTCTCCGCGCAGCGCTGGGGGACGCCGTACGGGGCGCCGTCCGGGGTGTCGGTGCACGTGAAGAACGGCTGGCTGCAGCGCTCCACGCACGGCTGGCGGGTGCACAGCGTCGGCGCCTTCAAAGGCGGCGGCCACGACTACACGATCACCGTGCTCACGCACGGCAACAGCACCATGAACTACGGCATCACCACCATCCAGGGCGTCGCCAAGGCCGTCCACCGGGACCTGGCGGCCAGCTGATCCTTAACGGTGCGGCCCACCCCGCGTCACCGATCCGTCCTACGGTGACGTCCATGCGCCTGAAGACCCTCCTCGCCACCGTCACCGCCGGCCTGGCGGCGGCCGCCTGCCTGACCGCCGCCGGGCCCGCCACCGCCCGGCAGGCCGACGCGCGGACCGGCCACGCCTGCTCGCCGTCCGTCGCCGTCGACCGCTTCTCCGACGCGCTCGACAAGACGACGTACGAGGGCGCCTTCGTCGGCAACCTCTCCGCGCTCGCCGCCGGCCGGGACGGCTCGCTCACCGCCGTCTCCGACCGCTCCGCGCTGTTCCGCCTGGACGGGCGCACGCTCCGGCCGACGGGCGTGGCGCGGCTCGCCGACGAACGGGGCGGCGCGCTGGACTCCGAGGGCCTGGTGATCGACCGCGACGGCACCCTGCTGATCAGCTCCGAGACCGAGCCGGCCATCCGCCGCCACGGCGCCGACGGCACGATCCTGGACCGCCTGCCGGTGCCGTCCGCGCTCCGGGTCGCCCCGGCCGGGCGGGCCGTCTCCAACGGCACCTTCGAGGGCCTGACCCTGCTGCCCGGCGGCCGCACCCTGCTCGCCGCCATGGAGTACGCCCTGGCCGGCGACAGCGCCGGCATCGTGCGCTTCCAGACCTGGAACCGCACCCGCGGGGGCTTCGCGCTCGGCGCCCAGTACGCCTACCGGGCCGATGCCGGCCTCGGCGTCCCCGAGGTGACCGCCACCCCCGACGGCCGCCTGCTGGTCCTGGAGCGCGGCTTCACCTCCGGCGTCGGCAACACCGTCCGCCTGTACCTGGCCGACCCGCGGCACGCCACGGACACCGGCGGCGTCGAGAACCTGACCGGGCACAGCGGCGTACGGCTGATCAGGAAGACCCTGCTCGCCGATCTCGCCGCGTGCCCGTCGCTCGGCGCCACCGCCAAGCAGCCCCAGCCGAACCCGCTGCTGGACAACATCGAGGGCATGGCGGTCACCGGCCGGGAGCGGGGCCGTCTGAAGGTGCTGCTGGTCAGCGACGACAACCAGAGCGCGACGCAGACCACGCGCTTCTACTTCCTGCGGGTGCGGACCTGACCGTTCCCCGCGGGCGCGGACCCGGCCGCCCGGCCGGGTCCTCGGCCGCTCGCCCGGGTCCTCGGCCGCTCGCCCGGCCGGCCGGCCCCTCACACGCCCGTCCGCTCGCCCGGCCGGCCCCGGACGTTCCCCCGATCGGCTTCCGATCATTACGGAGGGATGAAATCCGCTTCCGTCCGCGTTGGTGCCTTCCGGCAGATCAGGACGATCGGAGGGCACCGGCGTGAGTTCGCAACGGGGATGGGCACGACGGCTGTGGGGGTACGCCTGGAACTACCCCAAGGACGTGGTCCTGGCCCTCGGCTCGTCCCTGGCGGGCATGGCCGTCATGGCCCTGGTCCCGCTGATCACCAAGGTGATCATCGACGACGTGATCGGCGAGCACAGCCGGAGCATGGCCGTCTGGGCGGGCCTGCTCATCGGCGCCGCCCTCGTCGTCTACGTCCTCACCTACGTCCGCCGCTACTACGGCGGACGTCTCGCCCTCGACGTCCAGCACGACCTGCGGACGCGGATGTACGCGACGATCACCCGGCTCGACGGCCGCCGGCAGGACGAGCTGTCCACCGGGCAGGTGGTCGGCCGGGCCACCAGCGACCTCCAGCTGATCCAGGGCCTGCTGTTCATGCTCCCGATGACCATCGGGAACGTCCTGCTGTTCCTGATCTCCCTGGGGATCATGGCGTGGCTGTCGCCGCCGCTGACGCTGGTCGCGCTCGCCGTCGCCCCCGCGCTGTGGTGGATCGCCCGGCGCAGCCGCACCAGACTGCACCCCGCCACCTGGTACGCCCAGGCCCAGGCCGCCGCCGTCGCGGGCGTGGTCGACGGCGCCGTCAGCGGCGTCCGCGTGGTGAAGGGGTTCGGGCAGGAGGAGCAGGAGACCGGCAAGCTCAGGGAGGTCGGGCGGCGGCTGTTCGCCGCGCGGCTGCGCACCGTCCGGTTCAACGCCCGCTACACCCCGGCCCTCCAGGCCGTCCCCGCCCTCGGCCAGGTCGCGATGCTGGCGCTGGGCGGCTGGCTCGCCGTGCGCGGGCACATCACCCTCGGCACCTTCGTCGCCTTCTCCACCTACCTCGCCCAGCTCGTCGGCCCGGTGCGCATGCTCGCCATGGTGCTCACCGTCGGCCAGCAGGCCCGCGCCTCCACCGAACGGGTCCTGGAGCTGATCGACACCGAGCCGTCGCTGGCCGACGGCACCCGGGAACTGCCCGCCGACGCCCCCGCGACCGTCGAGTTCGACGACGTCTCCTTCGGCTACGACCCCGCCCACCCCGTCCTCGACGGCCTCTCCTTCGAGATCCGCCCCGGCGAGACCCTCGCCGTCGTCGGCTCCTCCGGCTCCGGCAAGTCCACCGTCTCCCTGCTCCTGCCGCGCTTCTACGACGTGACACGCGGCGCCGTCCTCGTCGGCGGCCACGACGTGCGCGAACTCACCCTTCAGTCGCTGCGGGCCGCGATCGGGCTGGTGCCCGAGGACTCCTTCCTCTTCTCCGACACCGTGCGCAACAACATCGCCTACGGCCGTCCGGACGCGACCGACGAGCAGATCGAGGCCGCCGCCCGCGCCGCCCAGGCGGACCGGTTCATCCGGGACCTCCCCGACGGCTACGACACCGCGGTCGGCGAGCACGGCCTGACCCTGTCCGGCGGCCAGCGCCAGCGCATCGCGCTCGCCCGCGCGATCCTCGCCGACCCCCGGCTGCTGGTCCTCGACGACGCCACCTCCGCCGTCGACGCCCGCGTGGAGCACGAGATCCACGAGGCGCTGAAGGAGGTCATGCGGGGCCGCACCACCCTGCTGATCGCCCACCGCCGCTCCACCCTGGGCCTCGCCGACCGCATCGCCGTCCTCGACGCCGGCCGCCTCGCCGACATCGGCACCCACGAGGAGCTCCAGCAGCGGTGCGCCCTGTACCGGCGCCTGCTGACCGACCCGGACGAACTCGGCGGCGTCTCGCCCGGCCACGCCCGGCCCGCCGCGCCGCACGAGGACACCTCCGTGCGGGAGGAGCTGGACGCGGAGTTCGACGCCGAGCGCGGCATCACGCCCAAGCTGTGGGCGGGGGAGCGCGAGCCGAAGGACACCGCGCTCAGCGGCTCCCCGGCCACCCCGGAACTCCTCGCCCAGGTCGAGGCGCTGCCCCCGGCGACCGACACCCCGGACGTCGACGAGGCGCGGGCCGTGCGGCCGGAGGAGTCCTACGGCCTGCGCAGGCTGCTGGCCGGCTTCGGCCTGCCCCTGCTGGCCAGCCTCGCCCTCGTCGCCGTCGACGCCGGCACGGGCCTGCTGCTGCCGGTGCTGATCCGGCACGGCATCGACGACGGCGTCACGCGGCTCGCCCTCGGCGGGGTCTGGGCGGCCTCGCTGCTCGCCCTGCTCACGGTGGCCGTGCAGTGGGCGGCGCAGAGCGGCGAGATCCGGATGACCGGACGCACCGGGGAGCGGGTGCTGTACGCGCTGCGGCTGAAGATCTTCGCCCAGCTCCAGCGGCTCGGCCTCGACTACTACGAGCGCGAGCTGACCGGGCGCATCATGACGCGGATGACCACGGACGTCGACGCGCTGTCCACGTTCCTGCAGACGGGCCTGGTCACCGCGTTCGTCTCGGTCGTCACCTTCTTCGGCATCATGGTCGCCCTGCTGGTGATCGACGTGCAGCTCGCGCTCGTCGTGTTCGCGACGCTGCCGCCGCTGATCGTCGCCACGTACTTCTTCCGCCGGGCGAGCGTGAAGGCGTACGAACTGGCCCGGGAGCGGGTCTCGGCGGTCAACGCCGACCTCCAGGAGACCGTCTCCGGGCTGCGGATCGTGCAGGCCTTCCGGCGCGAGCGGGACGGCGGGCGGCGGTTCGCCGAGCGCAGCGACGGCTACCGCCGGGCACGGATCCGGGGGCAGCGGCTGATCTCGGTGTACTTCCCCTTCGTGCAGCTGCTGTCGTCGGCCGCCGCGACGGCGGTGCTGGTCGTGGGCGGGGCGCGGGTCGGCGACGGGACGCTGACCACCGGCGCGCTGGTCGCGTACCTGCTCTACATCGACCTGTTCTTCGCCCCCGTCCAGCAGCTCTCCCAGGTCTTCGACGGCTACCAGCAGGCCACCGTCTCCCTGGGCCGCATCCAGGAGCTGCTGCGCGAGCCGGCCTCCACCGAGGCGCCCGACGAACCCCTCGAAGTGCTCTCCCTGCGCGGCGAGATCGCCTTCGAGGACGTGCACTTCGCGTACGGCGACGGGGAGGAGGCGCTCGGCGGCGTCGACCTGCGCGTCCCGGCCGGGCAGACCGTCGCCTTCGTCGGCGAGACCGGCGCCGGCAAGTCCACCCTCGTCAAGCTCGTGGCCCGGTTCTACGATCCGACGCGGGGCCGTGTCACCGTCGACGGCACCGATCTGCGCGCCCTGGACCTCACCTCGTACCGGCACCGTCTCGGCGTCGTCCCGCAGGAGGCCTACCTGTTCCCGGGCACCGTCCGCGACGCCATCGCCTACGGCCGCCCGGACGCCACCGACGCCGAGGTGGAGGCGGCCGCCCGCGCGGTCGGCGCGCACGAGATGATCGCCACCCTGGAGGGCGGCTACCTCCACGAGGTCGCCGAACGCGGCCGCAACCTCTCCGCCGGGCAGCGGCAGCTGATCGCGCTGGCCCGCGCCGAGCTGGTCGACCCGGACATCCTGCTCCTCGACGAGGCGACGGCGGCGCTGGACCTGGCGACCGAGGCGCAGGTCAACCAGGCCACGGACCGGCTCGCGGGCCGCCGCACGACGCTGGTGGTCGCCCACCGGCTGACCACCGCCGCCCGCGCGGACCGGGTCGTGGTGATGGACCACGGCCGGGTCGTCGAGGACGGCACGCACGAGGAACTGCTCGCGCGCGGCGGCCGGTACGCCGACCTGTGGCGGACGTTCGTCGGGGCCGCCGAGCCGGAGGAGCCGGTCGGCGCGTCCCGCTGACGACCGTGCAACCATCCGGCACACGTCCCGCGTCCGTACTCCCGTACGCCGATGCGCGGGTCGCGGTAGGGGAGGGGCGTCTGTGGACAGGGGTGCGTTACGGCGGCGGCTGGCGCTCGGGACGGCCGCGCTGACCGCGTCCGGGCTGCTCGCCGTCGCGACGCCGGACGCGGCCGAGGCCGCCGCGTCCTGCGCGGGACGCGTGGTCGGGACGCTCCCGTTCGCCACCGGCTCCGTGTCCGTCCACCGGCGCGGCGGCTACGTCTGCGCCGTCACCACCCCCGCGCACCCCGGCGCCCGGCGGACGATGTCGGTCGGCGTGCAGGCGCGGGGCGGTCGGCCGGTCGTGGACACCGGGAAGTACGAGGACCGGGCCGGCCCGGTGACCGTGCACGCCGGGCAGCGGTGCGTGCGGGTGACGGGCCGGGTGGGCGGCGGGTCGGTCAGCTCCGGCTGGATCCTCTGCTGAGCCGCCGAACACGCGGGCCCGTACAGGGTTTTCCCCATATCCCCTGGTGCGCGGCCGAGTTGCTCCGATAGCTTCCGGCGCACATCTGTCTCACAGGGGAGTGTGCATGCGCAAGGCGCTCAGATGGCTGCTGGCGCTCACGGTGCTCATAGGCGCGTTGAGCACGGCGGGAGCGGCCACCGCCGCCGAGCCGGGGGCCACCGACATCAAGGACCGGCTGCTCGCGATACCGGGCATGAGCCTGGTCGAGGAGAAGCCGTACCCCGGCTACCGCTTCTTCGTCCTCACCTACACCCAGCCGGTGGACCACCGGAACCCGGCCAGGGGCACGTTCCAGCAGCGGATCACCGTGCTGCACAAGGACGTCGCCCGCCCGACGGTCTTCTACACCGGCGGCTACAACGTCTCCACCACGCCCAGCCGCCGCGAGCCGACGCAGATCGTGGACGGCAACCAGGTCTCCATGGAGTACCGCTACTTCACCCCGTCCCGGCCCGCCCCGGCCGACTGGTCCAAGCTGGACATCTGGCAGGCGGCCAGCGACCAGCACCGCATCTTCGAGGCGCTCAAGCCGCTCTACCCCGAGAACTGGATCTCCACGGGCGGTTCGAAGGGCGGCATGACCGCCACCTACTACGAGCGGTTCTACCCGCGCGACATGGACGGCGTGGTCGCCTACGTCGCCCCCAACGACGTGGTGAACAAGGAGGATTCGGCCTACGACCGGTTCTTCGCCCGGGTCGGCACCCAGGAGTGCCGCGACCGGCTGAACGCGGTGCAGCGCGAGGCGCTGGTGCGCCGCGAGCCGCTGGAGAAGAAGTACCAGGCGTACGCGGCCGAGAACGGCTACACCTTCGACACCATCGGCAGCCTGGACCGCGCCTACGAGGCCGTCGTCCTGGACTACGTCTGGGGCTTTTGGCAGTACAGCCTGCTGAAGGACTGCGGCGAGATCCCGGCCGACGCGAAGAACGCCACCGACCAGGAGATCTGGGACTCCGTCGACGCGATCTCCGGCTTCTCCGCCTACACCGACCAGGGCCTGGAGACCTACACGCCGTACTACTACCAGGCGGGTACGCAGCTCGGCGCGCCGACCATCCACTTCCCGCACATCGAGAAGAAGTACATCCGCTACGGCTACCAGCCGCCGCGCAACTTCGTCCCGCGCGAGATCCCGATGAGGTTCCAGCCGTGGGCGATGCGGGACATCGACACCTGGGTGCGGCACCACGCGCGGCACATGCTCTTCGTGTACGGCGAGAACGACCCGTGGGGCGCCGAGCCGTTCCGCGTGGACAAGGGCGCGAAGGACTCCTACGTCTTCACCGCGCCGGGCCTGAACCACGGGGCGAACGTGGCCGGCCTGGTGCCCGAGGAGAAGGCCCTGGCCACGGCCAGGATCCTGGAGTGGGCGGGCGTCGCCCCGGCCGCCGTGCAGGCGGACCCGTCGGCGGCCAAGCCGCTGGCCAGGTTCGACGCCAAGCTGGACAAGAGGGACGTGGAGCGCGAGCACGCGCTGCGTCCGTAGACGACCCGGCCGCGGGGGGGGGCCCCCCCCCCCCCCCCGCGCCGCCCCCCCCCCCCCCCCCCCCCCCCCCCCCCCCCCCCCCCCCCCCCGGGGGGGGCCCCCGGGCGCCCCCCCCCCCCCGGGGGGGCGCCCCCCGCCCCCCCCCCGGCGGGCCCCCCCCCCCCCGCCCGCGCCCCCGGGCCGGCCGCCGCCTCCCAGCCCCTGCCGGGCAGCCGGCGCGAGCCGTTCACACCGGCCGGGCGCAGCCCACCGGGGACGGGCCGTCGAGCCGGACGTACAGGGCCGTGGACGCCGGGCACCGGGCCCGGGCGTCCACGGCCCGCACCACCTTGTACTGCGGTTTCCGCGGCCCCGTGCCGTCGCACGCGGTCTCGCGGACCCGCCCGTCGCCGAGGGCGCGGACGCAGTCGCCGACGACGGTGCGCGGGCCGCCTCCGCCGCCGGGGTCGCCGGGGTGCGGCGGCCGGAGATCGCGCATGCAGGCGTAGCCCCGCGGCACCACCCCGTCGCCGTCCTCGTCGAGGGACGGGCGCCGCTCGCTGATGTGCAGGACGAAGTCGGTGGTCCCCGGGCACGGCGGCCCGTCGTCCGCCCGGCCGTCGTGCCGGGCCACGACCCGCGCCGCCGCCCGCTCGCCGGCGCACGGCACCTCGGTGAAGCCCGTCGTACCGAGCGAACCGCACTCGCCGACGTCGAGGAACACCGCCCCGTACCCGGAGGGCCGGACCGCCGGGACCGGTGTGCCCGCGCCGGACCGTCCGTCCCGCGCCGCGCCCCCCGACGGCGGCCGGCGCGCCGTCAGCACCGCGGTGAGCAGCGCCGGCACCGCGCACGCCACCCCCACGGACCCTCTCCCGCGCATCGCCGTCCCCCGGGCACCCCCGTCCAGCGTGGCCCGCCGCGACGGGCCCACGCCGGACATCCGGGACGTTTTGCGCACCTCGGCGACGGTGCGCCCGGCAGGGGGCGTACGCCTAGTACGACAGCCCGTGCCCCAGGGGATACAGCACCTGCGTCGGATCGTCCGCCCGCCCCACCGGCACCGGCAGCTTCCCGCGCGGCCGCACCCGGCCCGCGATCACCCGGGCCGCCGCCCGCAGCTCGACGTCGGTCCACGAGTACGACGCCAGGCAGGCCCGGACGTCCGGCAGGTGGGCCACGTCGTAGGGGTTGCGCAGGGCCAGGACCACCACCGGTCTGCCGGTCGCCAGCAGCTGCTGCACCAGGGTCCGCTGGCCGCTGCCCGCCGTCACGTTGTACGTCCCGGCCACCACCGCGTCCGCGTCCCGCGCCGCCGCGACGGCCCGGGCGACGGTCGCCGCGGACGGCGCCGTGCCGGTCGGCAGGGCGGTCGCCGTGAAGCCCAGTCCGGTCAGCGCGTCCGCGAGCACGCCGGTCGGCGGGCCCGTCGTCCCCGACGGCGAGGCGGGGTCGGCGCCGACCACGAGGATCCGGGGGTGCCTGCGGCGCGACAGCGGCAGCAGGCCGCCCTCGTTGACCAGCAGCGTGGTCGTCCGCTCGGCGATCCGGTCGGCCGCCGCCCGGTGCGCCTTCGTCCCCACCGCGCGGTCGACGCCGGCCGGGCTGACGTACGGGTCGCGGAACAGCCCCAGCTTCGCCTTCAGCCGCAGGATGCGCAGGATCGATTCGTCGAGCCGGGCCTCGGTGAGCTCGCCGTCCCGGACGGCGTCCAGGACCGCGTTCCAGGCCAGGTCCAGGTCCGGCGGGTTGAGCAGCTGGTCGGCGCCCGCCTTCAGCGCCAGCACCGGCACCCGGTCGTCGCCGTACCTGGTCCGCACGCCCTCCATGCCGAGGGAGTCGGTGACCACGACCCCGTCGTAGCCGAGCTCCTCGCGCAGGATGCCGGTGAGGATCGGGCGGGAGAGGGTGGCCGGGTCGCCGGAGTCGTCCAGCGCCGGGACCCTCAGGTGCGCGGTCATGATCGAGTCGATGCCGGCGGCGATCGCGGCCCGGAAGGGCGGCGCGTCCAGCGTCTCCCACTGCTCGCGGCTGTGCGTGATGGTGGGGAAGCCGGTGTGGCTGTCGACGTCGGTGTCGCCGTGGCCGGGGAAGTGCTTGGCGGTGGCGGCCACCCCGGAGCCCTGGTATCCGCGGACCTCGGCGGCCACCAGGGCGGCCACCGCCGCCGGGTCGGCGCCGAAGGACCGTACGCCGATCACCGGGTTGGCCGGGTCGACGTTCACGTCGGCCACGGGCGCGTAGTCCTGCCGGATGCCCAGCGCGCGCAGCTCGCGGCCCGCGAGGCGGCCGAGGGTGCGGGCGTCGGAGCGCGAGCGGCCCGCGCCGATCGCCATCGCGCCGGGGAACAGGGTGGCGGGCGCGCCCACCCGCGCCACGATGCCGTGCTCCTGGTCGGTGGAGATCAGCACGGGCAGTCCGCGCGGCAGCTCCAGGGACGCCTTCTGGATGCCGTTCGACAGCTCGGCGATCTGGTGCGGGTCGCGGGTGTTGTGCGCCCAGGAGAAGTAGACGATGCCGCCGACCCGGTACTTCGCGAGCAGCTCGGCGGCCGTGCGGACGCCGATCTCCTTCAGGTTGGCGTCGGCGTCGGCCTGGTCGGGGGCGGTGGCCGAGTGGCCGTAGACCCGCATCACGAACAGCTGGCCGACCTTCTCCTGGAGCGTCATGCCGGAGACGAGGGCGCGCAGCCGGTCGTCGTCGGGGGCGGCCGCCGCGGAGGAGCGCCCGGCGACCGCGAGCGCGGCGGTGACGCCCGCCGTGGCGGCGAGGACCGTACGTCTCGCGGGGGTCGCGGTGTTTCCCGTGCTGGGGTCGGGCACGTGCGCTCCTTCCGGAGGTCGTCCGCCGCGGGCGGACGCGGGATCCGCTGAAAGAAACTTCCGAGGAGTCACCAATATCCGGGAAGTTTCCGCCGGTCAAGGGAGTGCACAGTAACCGGGAACGGGCCGCCACCGGCGCAGTGGTGAGGGGGCGCGCCGATGGCGGCGTGCTGCCGGCCGCGGTGCGGCGGAGAGGGTGGTCGGCCGCCGCCGCCGGCGAGGCCGACACCGCACCGCGGGGGCTCGTCCGGCAGCCCGCGGATGGGACGGGCGGCGGGCGGCGCGGGTTCCCGGATCCGGGGCGGCCCGCGGAAGTCGGCACGGACGCGCGGGGACGGCGGGACGGCGCGCCGGACGGCGGTGCCGCGGGTCAGCCGGTCCGCGCCGGGGCCGAGGTGTCCGCCGCCACCGTGACGGCGAGCGCGCCGAGCACCGTGCCCGTCAGGTAGCGCTGCATCCGGAGCCAGGAGGGGCGGCGGGAGAGGAACACGGCGATGGTGCCGGCCGCCAGGACGACGGCGAGGTTGACGGCGACGCTGACCGCGATCTGGACCGAGCCGAGCACCAGGCCCTGCAGCAGGACGTGGCCCGCGGCCGGATCGATGAACTGCGGGATGAGCGAGACGTACATGAGGGCGATCTTCGGGTTCAGCAGGTTCGTCGTCAGACCCATCGCGAACAGCCTGCGCGGCGAGTCGTGCGGGACGTCCTGCGGGGCGAAGACCGGGACGCCGCCCGGCTTCAGCGCGTTCCAGGCCAAGTGGGCGAGGTACGCCGCGCCGGCCAGCTTCACCGCCAGGTACAGCTCGGGCACCGCGGCGAAGACGGCCGACAGGCCCAGGTTCGCGGCCACCAGGTACACCAGGAACCCCAGGGCCACCCCGCCGAGGGAGACGATCCCGGCCCGCCTGCCCTGGGTGACGCTGCGGGAGACGAGATAGATCATGTTCGGGCCCGGGGTGAGCACCATTCCGAGGGCCACGGCCACCACGCCGAGAACCCCGCTCGTTTCCACCATGAGAATCCCTCGTTCGCTGGTTCGCTGCCCCCGCTCCTCGGCCACCCGCCCCGGGGCCTCGTCGCGGTCATGCCGCCCGGCGCGCGGGTGCGCGGCGCCCGGACCGGCCCCGGCCCGGTGCGGCGAACCGCCCAGGTCGGATCAATTTAGAGAATTGCACCGAGCCGCTCGGGGAAGAGCGGACGCGTGCCCCGCACACGGCGACCGGGCTCCGGCGGCGGCCGGGAGGGCGCCACCGCCCGCCGGCCGTGCCGCCCGGGACCCTTCGAGGTCCGCTGCCGCTCCGCCGCGTGCTCCGGCAACAGGGCCGGGATGTCGGCGGGTTCCGCCGGTCGGGGGAAGAGACGGCATCGGGCGCGGTCCGGCGGGGGAAGGGGGATCCGGCCGAGCGGGGACCGTGCGGGGTTCACTGCGCGCCGGCCTCCCTCCCGGGGCTTCGAAGCAATGCAGTGAGCATAGAAGAGGGAAAAACTCGATGCAATCTTAATATTGCGCTCGGTGCAATTCTGTGTTTGGATGCCGGCCCGGGAACGAGAGGAGCGCGCCGTGACGGACTACCGGAGCGTCGCCGACGCGGTGGCCGAGGAGATCAGGACCGGCCGCCTCCGGCCGGGCGACCGCCTCCCCCCGCAGCGCAGGTTCGCCCGGCAGCACGGGATCGCCGACTCCACCGCGGCCCGGGTCTACCGGGAACTCGCCCGCCGGGGCCTGACCGTCGGCGAGGTGGGGCGCGGCACCTTCGTCCGCGCGGTGTCCCCGGCCGCCGCGCCCGCGCTCACCGAACCCGCGGCCAGCCGCGTCGACCTGGAGCTGAACTACCCCGTCGTGCCCGGGCAGGCGGCGCTGCTCGCCGACGGGCTCGGCGCGCTGCTGCGCCCCGACGCCCTGGCGGAGGCGCTGCGGCCCACCGGCGCCGCGGGCCCGCCGGCCGTCCGCGAGGCCGCCGCCGATCTGCTGGCCCGCGGCGGCTGGCGCCCCGACCCGGCCCGGGTGCTCTTCGCGGGCAACGGCCGCCAGGCCGTCGCCGCCGCCGTCACCGCCCTGGTGCCGCCGGGCGCCCGGCTCGGCGTCGAGGAGCTGACCTACCCCGTCGTCAAGGCCGTCGCCGCCCGGCTCGGCGTCACCCTGGTGCCCCTGGCCATGGACGAGGACGGGCTGCTCCCGCAGGCCGTGGAGGAGGCGCACCGCGCCGGCCCGCTGAGCGCCGTCTACGTCCAGCCCACGCTGCACAACCCGCTGTCGCTCACCATGCCCCGGGAGCGGGCGGAGCGGCTCGCCGAGGTGCTGCTGCGGCTGGGGGTCCCCGCGATCGAGGACGCCGTCTGGGCCTTCCTCCGCGACGAACTGCCGCCGCTCGCGTCCCTGGCCCCCGAGCGGACCGTCCTCGTCGACAGCCTGTCCAAGCGCGTCGCCCCCGGCCTCACCCTCGGGTTCGTGGTGGCCCCCGGGCCGGTGGCCGGCGACATCGCCGCGGCGCTGCGCTCGGGCGGCTGGGGGCCCGGGCGGTTCGCCCTGGAGGCGGCCGCCCGCTGGCAGCGGGACGGCATCGTGGAACAGCTCGTGCGGGCCAAGCAGCGGGAGGCCGCCGCGCGGCAGGAGATCGCCGCCCGGCACCTCGGGGCCTTCGCGGTGCGCGGCGACCCGCGGTCGTACCACTGCTGGTGGCGGCTGCCCCGCCCGTGGCGCGCCGACACCTTCGTCGCGGCCGCCGCGCGGCACGGCATCGCGGTGGCGCCCGCCGCCGCGTTCACCGTCGGCGGCAACCACGCCCCCAACGCGGTCCGGCTGGGCCTGGCCTCACCGTCCGCGGACGACCTGTCCCGGGCGCTGGCCACCCTGGCCGGCCTCGCCCGGTCCGCCCCGGACGACCTGATCGCGTCCTGACGCGGCACCGGGCGCCGGCCCGCCGCCGTGCCCGGGGGACGGGCGGCCGGGCGCCGGGCCGGTCACGCCGAGTCGTTGAGCAGCCGGGCCAGATGCTCCCGCCCGGCGCCCAGGAGGCCGGGCAGCGGGGCCGCCGACTCGTACCAGCGCTTCTCGTACTCCCAGCACAGCCAGCCGTCCCAGCCGTGCCGCGAGAGCACCTCCACGCACTCGGCCAGCGGCAGGACGCCGGCGCCGAGCGGCAGCGGGGCGGTGTCGTCGGCGGAGGCGATGTCCTTGACCTGGACGTAGCCGAGGTGCGGGGCGAGGGCCGCGTAGGTCTCCGAGGGCTGCTCGCCGCCGAGCCAGGTGTGCATCACGTCCCACAGCGCGCCGGCCTGGCGGTGGCCGACCGGACCGAGGACGCGGATCACGTCGGCGCCGGTGCGGTGCGAGTCGTGCGTCTCCAGCAGGACGCGCACCCCGACGCCGGCGGCGTACTCGGCGGCCGTGCCCAGGCGCCGGGCGGCCGTCGCGTCGGCCTCCTCCGGGCTTCGGTCGCCGCCGCCGGGGAAGACCCGCACGTACGGGGCGCCCAGGTCGCGGGCGAGGTCGAGGAGGGCGCGGACCTCGGCGAGCACGGGTTCGTCGGCACCCGGCGCGGCGATGCGCGCGTAGCCCGCCAGGCCCAGGACCTCGACGCCGGCCGCCTTGAACTCGGCGGCGGCGTCGGCCCGTTCGCCGGGGGTGAGGCCGGGGTGCACCGGCTCCTCGGGGTGCGCGCGCAGTTCGACACCGTGGTAGCCGTGCTCGGTCGCGAGCCGCAGCACGTCGGACAGGGGCAGGCCGGGGACGCCGAGGGTGGAGAACGCCAGCTTCATGTGTACGGACCCTACCCGCCAGGCCGTCCGGCACTCCTCTTCGCCACCCGGGGCGCCCAGGGCCGCGGAGCCGCTCGGAGCCGCCGGACCGCCCGGGACGGCTCCGGAGGCGATCCCGGGCCGGGCAACCGGTCCCGGCCGGCCGGCCCCTGCCCGAAGGAGGGGCGGGGCCCCGCGGCGGCCGGGGCGGAGCCGTGGCGCCGGCGGGCGGCGGGGACGTCGCCGGACCCCGGGCGCCGGCGCCCTTCGCGCGCTCAGTCCTCGGCAGGGGCCGCCGCCCGGTAGACGCAGACCCGGGCACCGGTGGGGGCGGTGGCCGCGGAGACCAGTTCGAAGGCGCGGAGGACGCCGTCGGCGGGGAAGATCGTCTTGCCGCCGCCGAGGACCACCGGCATCACGACGAGCCGCAACTCGTCCACCAGGCCCTCGCCCAGCAGCGTCCGGGCGAGGGCGGGGCTGCCCATGAGCAGCAGGCCGCGGCCGTCGGCCGCGCGCAGCTCGCGGAGGCGGGCGACGGCCTCGTCGCCGGGGATGCGGGTGGTGTTGTTCCAGGTCAGGTCGGCGTCGGTGAGGGTGCGGGAGACGACGTACTTCGGGAGGGCGTTCAGCCGGTCGGCGAACGGGTCGCCGGCCCGCTCGGGCCACGCTCCCGCCATCGCCTGCCAGGTGCGGCGGCCGAAGAGGAAGGCGTCGGCCTCGTCCGCCGCCGCGTCGAAGGCGCCGCCGACGACCTCCGGGTCGAAGAACGGGTGCGTCCAGCCGCCGTGCGCGAAACCGCCGTCGGTGTCCTCCCGGGGGCCGCCCGGGGCCTGCACGACACCGTCGAGGCTGATGAACTCGCTGATCACGATGCGCATGGAAGGTGCTCCTGAGGCGCTGGTCGGGGTGCGTTACGGCAGTGAGGACCGGCGCGCGGGAGGGAACTCATCGGTGGGCGGCCGGCGCCTTCGCCCGCGGGACCCCCGGCGGGCGGAGCGGGCGCCCGGTCCTCCGGCGGCGGGGTGCGGGGCGCCGGCGGCGCCCGCGCGGCTCCGGCGCGGGCGCCGCCCGCTTTCCCCCGCGTCCGCCCCGGTGGACGTGCGGTCGTGCCGGAGGGACGGGCTCGCTCCCGGGGCGCTCCGGAGGGGCGGCTCAGGCCCGTGGCGCTCCGGAGGAGCCCCGTACCATCAGTTCGCCCCGCACCGTCGCGATCCCCCCGGGCGGCGGCTCCTCCCGCCCCATCGCGATACGGCCGGCCCGCGCCCCCGCCTCCGCCAGGGGCAGCCGGACCGTCGTCAGGGCCGGGACCGCGTCGATGCTGAACGGCAGGTCGTCGAAGCCGGCGACGGACACGTCGTCGGGGATGCGCCGGCCGGAGTCGCGCAGCGCGGCGCACGCGCCGAGGGCGACGGAGTCGTTCGCGGCGACCACGGCCGTCAGCGTCGGGTCGCGGCGCAGCAGCTCCAGCGTGGCCTCGTAGCCGGACCGGCGGTCGTAGCGGCCGTGGACCGTCCAGCGGGGGTCCTCCTCGATGCCGTGCGCCGCCAGGGCGGCCCGGTGGCCCTCCAGGCGGTGGCGGGTGGTGGTCCGCTCCTCGGGGCCCGCGATGTAGCCGAGCCGCCGGTGGCCGAGGCCGATCAGATGCTCGGTCAGTTCCCGGCCGCCGCCGCGGTTGTCGAAGGTCAGGGCGATCGCCCCGGTGTCCGGCGCCGGGGGCCGGCCGCACAGGACCACCCGGGTGCCGGCGGCCTCCAGCTTGCGCAGCTTCGCCGCCACGGCCGCCTTGTGCGGCGCGTCCTCCACCGCGCCGCCGGTCAGCACGACGGCGGCCGCGCGCTGGCGCTGGAGCAGGGTCAGGTAGGTCAGCTCGCGTTCCGGGGAGCCGCCCGTGTTGCAGACGACCGCGAGTCTCTCGCCGCCCGCTCTGCCGCCCGGGCCCCCGATCTCGGACTGGATCGCGCTCGCCATGATCCCGAAGAACGGGTCGGCGATGTCGTTGACCAGGATCCCCACCAGGTCGGAGGTGGCGGCGGCCAGGGCGCTGGCGGGCCCGTTGAGCACGTAGTCCAGCTCGTCGACCGCCTTCAGCACCCGCTCCCGGGTGGCGGCGGCCACGGGGTAGTTGCCGTTCAGCACGCGCGACACCGTCGCGGGGGAGACCTGGGCGCGGGCCGCCACGTCCGCCAGGGTCACCGTCATGTCCTCGTCCTCCGGTCGCGCGTCTCGTCGTACGCCCTGGTACACACCCGGGCCCACGGCCGTGGTTCCGAGCAGACCTTACGGCCCGGACCCCGGCCTGCCCATCGGACAACTCCTCCTCGCCGCGGTCTTGTCCGGAGCGCAGTTCAGAGGCTAGCTTCTCCAGGGATAGAAAGCGCTTGCTGTATCGCTCATCGGCGTTCGCCGGGCCACCGGCGGAGGGCGGGGGGTACGCGGCGCGCGGACCGCGTACGAAGGGAACGACGTGACACGCAAGACGGTGCGCATCGCCATGAACGGCGTGACCGGACGCATGGGCTACCGCCAGCATCTGGTCCGCTCCATCCTGGCCATCCGCGAACAGGGCGGCCTCGACCTCGGCGGCGGCACCGTGCTGTGGCCGGAGCCGGTCCTGGTCGGCCGCCGCGAGCACGCGCTCAGGGCGCTGGCCGAGAAGCACGGCCTGGAGCACGTCTCGACGGACCTGGACGCCGTCCTGGCCGACGAGAGCGTCGAGATCTACTTCGACGCCCAGGTGACCTCGGCCCGCGAGGAGGCGATCAGGAAGGCGATCGCGGCGGGCAAGCACATCTACACCGAGAAGCCGACGGCCACCGGCCTCGACGGCGCCCTGGAACTGGCCCGGCTGGCCGCCGCGCAGGGCGTGAAGCACGGCGTGGTGCAGGACAAGCTCTTCCTGCCCGGCCTGCTCAAGCTCAAGCGGCTGATCGACGGCGGCTTCTTCGGCCGCATCCTGTCGGTGCGCGGCGAGTTCGGCTACTGGGTGTTCGAGGGCGACTGGCAGGCCGCCCAGCGCCCCTCCTGGAACTACCGCGCCGAGGACGGCGGCGGCATCGTCGTCGACATGTTCCCCCACTGGGAGTACGTCCTGCACGAGCTGTTCGGCCGGGTGAGGTCCGTCCAGGCCCTGACCGCCACCCACATCCCGCAGCGCTGGGACGAGAACGGCAAGCCCTACGACGCCACGGCGGACGACGCCGCGTACGGCATCTTCGAGCTGGAGGGCGGCGCGATCGCCCAGATCAACTCCTCCTGGGCGGTGCGCGTCAACCGGGACGAGCTGGTGGAGTTCCAGGTGGACGGCACGGAGGGCTCCGCGGTCGCCGGCCTGCGCAACTGCCGCGTGCAGCACCGCAGCGCCACCCCCAAGCCGGTGTGGAACCCCGACATCCCCGCCACCGAGGTCTTCCGCGACCAGTGGCAGGAGGTCCCGGACAACGGCGAGTTCGACAACGGCTTCAAGGCCCAGTGGGAGCTGTTCCTCAAGCACGTCTACGCCGACGCCCCCTACCACTGGGACCTGCTGGCCGGCGCCCGCGGCGTCCAGCTCGCCGAACTGGGCCTGAAGTCCTCGGCCGAGGGCCGCCGCATCGACGTACCGGAGATCTCGCTGTGACCATCCACCTGCCCGACGGCGAGGGCGGGCTGCGGGCCTACGAGCCGCGCACCGAGCCCCTCGCCCTCACCCCCGGCGCCCCCCTGGCCTCCCGCACGGTCTTCTCGGCGGCGCACGTCGTCGCCGACCCGTACGCCGACGTCACCCCCGACGCGCCCGCCGCCGTCGACTGGGACGCCACCCTCGCCTTCCGCCGCCACCTGTGGTCCCACGGGCTCGGCGTCGCCGAGGCCATGGACACCGCCCAGCGCGGCATGGGCCTGGACTGGGCGGGAGCGGCGGAGCTGATCCGGCGCAGCGCCGCCGAGGCCAGGGCGGTGGGCGGCCGGATCGCCTGCGGGGTGGGCACCGACCAGCTCGCCGCCGGCCGCCCGCACGGCCTGCAGGAGATCCGCGCCGCCTACGAGGAGCAGCTCGCGGTCGTGGAGGAGTCGGGCGCCCAGGCGATCCTGATGGCCTCCCGGGCCCTCGCGGCCGCCGCCGAGGGCCCCGAGGACTACCTGGAGGTCTACGGCCACCTGCTGCGCCAGGCCGCCGAACCGGTGGTCCTGCACTGGCTGGGCCCGATGTTCGACCCCGCGCTGGAGGGCTACTGGGGCTCCACCGACCTGGACGCCGCCACCGCCACCTTCCTGGAGGTCATCGCCGCCCACCCCGACAAGGTCGACGGCGTCAAGATCTCCCTGCTGGACGCCCGGCGCGAGATCGACCTGCGCCGCAGGCTCCCCGAGGGGGTGCGCTGCTACACGGGCGACGACTTCCACTACCCCGAGCTGATCGCGGGCGACGACCAGGGCTTCAGCCACGCCCTGCTCGGCATCTTCGACCCGCTCGGCCCGCTGGCGGCCGAGGCGGTGCGGGTCCTGGACACGGGGGACACGGCGGGCTTCCGCGCCCTGCTCGACCCGACGGTGGAGCTGTCCCGCCACCTGTTCCAGGCGCCGACGCGCTTCTACAAGACGGGCGTGGTCTTCCTGGCCTGGCTCGCCGGGCACCAGTCCCACTTCACGATGGTCGGCGGGCTGCAGTCGGCCCGCTCCCTGCCGCACTTCGCCCGCGCCTACGAACTCGCCGACGGCCTCGGCCTGTTCCCCGACCCGAAGCTCGCGGAGGAGCGGATGCGGACCCTGCTGAGCCTGTACGGGGTGACCCGATGAGCCGGGCGCCGGAGCGCTTCTCCGTCAACCAGATGACGGTGAAGCAGCTGAGCCTGCCCGAACTGGTCGACGCCTGCCGGGACCTGGGCGTACGGAACGTGGGCCTGTGGCGCGAGCCGGTCCAGGCGTACGGCGTGGACGCGGCGGCGAAACTGGTGCGGGACGCGGGACTGGCGGTGACGACGCTGTGCCGCGGCGGCTTCCTCACCGCGATCGACCCGCGGGAGCGGGCCGACGCCCTCGCCGACAACCGCCGGGCGGTCGAGGAGGCGGCCGCCCTGGGCACCGACACCCTGGTCCTGGTCTCCGGCGGCCTGCCCGCCGGCTCCAAGGACCTGCGCGGCGCCCGGGAACGCATCGCGGACGCGCTGGCCGAGCTGGGCCCCTACGCCGAGTCCCACGGCGTGCGCCTGGCCATCGAGCCGCTGCACCCCATGTTCGCCGCCGACCGGTGCGTGGTCTCCACCCTCGCCCAGGCCCTGGACCTCGCCGAGCGCTTCCCGGCGCACCAGGTGGGCGTCACGGTGGACACGTACCACATCTGGTGGGACGACACGGCCCCCGCCCAGATCGCCCGGGCCGGCGCCGCGGGCCGGATCCACACCTTCCAGCTCGCCGACTGGACGACCCCGCTGCCGGCGGGCGTGCTCAACGGCCGCGGCCAGATCGGGGACGGCTCCGTCGACATGCGGGAGTGGAAGGGGTACGTGGAGGCGGCCGGGTACACCGGCCCCATCGAGGTCGAGCTGTTCAACGAGGAGCTGTGGGCGCGGGACGGGCGGGAGGTGCTGGCCGAGACGGCGGCCCGGTTCGCGCGGCACGCGCTCTGATCCGCTCCCCGGCTGGCCCGCCGCGTCCGGGACGGGCCGGCGCGCGGTGCCGGTTCCGACGTCCGCCGGGGTCGGACCGGCGGATGACGCGCGAGGTGCGCGCCGCCTCCGGGGAAGGGAAGGCCGGCAGGGGGATCCGCACGTCGCCCAGCGGCAGCACGCGCATACGGGCGCGGAAGCCGTCCTCGCGCGCGCTGCGCGGCGGGGTGGGCATGCGGCTCCGGGCAGCCGTCTCCCGCCGGAGTCCCCACCGCTCGGCGGCCGGCACCCCGTCGGTCCGGAATCCCTGCACCGGCACGGCCCCGGCGCGCACCGCCCGGCTCGTCCGGACCGTCGCAGGAGGACCGGGCGGAAAAAAAATCCCCGCGCCTGTGCAACCGTTCCCGGCGCCCGCGGGTCGTACTGGGCGTCGGAACACCCCGACGGGGGATCCGGGGGGGATCACGGGGGTTCCGGCGGGAGGGGAAACCGGGGGGCCCGGTTCGGTGAACCGGGCCCCCGAAGCCGGCGGCTCGGAGCCGCCGGCGCCCGCGTGACCACGCCGTCCGCGCGGCCACGGTCCCAGTGCCCCGGCGGACGGACGCCGCCCGCCGGACGCTAGAAGAACACCCCGCACCGCAGCAGCACGTTCGCGTACGGCCGGGCCTCGCCGGTGCGGACGACGAGCCGCGCGCCGGCCGTCAGCTCCTTGAGCCGCTCGTGCGGCACCAGCTCCAGGTGCGGGAAGTGCCCCGCCAGCAGCTCGGCCGCCGCCGGATTGGCCCGCCGCACCTCGGCCGCCGCCGTCGCGCCCTCGACCACCAGCTCCTCCAGCAGTCCCTCGACCACCTCGGCGAACGACGGCACCCCGGCCCGGAAGGCCAGGTCCACCACGCGCGGACCGTCGGGGACCGGCATGCCTGCGTCGCACACCAGCACCCCGTGCCCGTGCCCCAGTTCGGCCAGCGCGCCGGCGAGGCGGCGGTTCAGGATCCCGGCCTTCTTCACAGCGCGTCGACCTCCGCCGCCGTCGGGAAGGACTCCTGGGCGCCCTCCCGGGTGACGGCCACCGCCCCGACCCGGGCCGCGTACGCCGCCGCCTCCTCGAGCGTCGCGCCCGTGCCCAGCCGCCAGGCCAGCGCCGCGGTGAACGCGTCGCCCGCGCCGGTGGTGTCCACCGCGTCCACCGGCACGGACGGGACGCGGACGACGCCCTCCGCCGAGGCCGCCAGCGCGCCCCGGGCGCCCAGCGTCACCACCACCGAGCGCGGGCCCTTCGCCAGCAGCAGCCGCGCCCAGTCGGCGGGCTCCTCGCTCACGCACGCCGCGCCCAGGATCACCTTCGCCTCGTGCTCGTTGACGATCAGCGGATCGCAGGCCGCCAGCACCTCGCCCGGAAGGGGGCGCGGAGGCGACGGGTTCAGGACGAACCGGTTGCCCGGGGCGAGGCTCCGCACCACCTCCACGACCGTCTCCAGGGGGATCTCCAGCTGTGCCGAGACCACCCGGGAGGCGTGGAAGAGGCTGGCCGCGGCCCGCACGTCCGCGGGGGTGAGGCGGCCGTTGGCGCCGGGCGAGACCACGATGCTGTTGTCCCCGGACGGGTCCACCGTGATCAGCGCGACCCCGGTCGGCGCGCCGCCCACCAGGACGCCGACCGTGTCGACGCCGGCCGCGCGCTGCGCGTCCAGCAGCAGCCGGCCGTGGGCGTCGTCGCCGACCCGGGCCAGCAGGGCCGTACGGGCCCCCAGCCGGGCGGCGGCGACCGCCTGGTTCGCGCCCTTGCCGCCCGGGTGGACGGCCAGGTCGGAGCCGAGCACCGTCTCCCCGGCCGCCGGCCGGCGCTCGACGCCGATCACCAGGTCGGCGTTGGCCGACCCGACGACCAGGAGGTCGTATGCGTACATGAATCGCTCCCCGATCCGAGTGAGTCCCCGAGTGGATCCCCGAGTGAAGTCGAGTGAAGTCGAGTGAATCCGAGTGCGGGGCGGGGGGGGGGCACCACCCCCCCCCCCCCCGGGCCCCCCCGCCCCCCCGCCCGGGGGCCCCCCCCCACCCCCCCCCCGGGCCCCCGGGGAC
>NZ_JBITFM010000001.1:449459-488980 GCF_044456065.1 Streptomyces sp. NPDC051041 | reverse complement strand
GTTGTGTTTCTACACTACCGCCCCCCCGGCCCGGGGCTCCCCGGGGGTGCCCCCCTTTTTTTCCGGGTAGTCAATAAAAGAGAAGGGGGGGGGGGGGGGGGGCCCCCCCCCCCCCCCCCGCCCCGGGTGCCTCCGCGTCCCCGCGTCCGGCGTCAGCCCTCGAAGCCGGCCACGTTCTCCCGGGTGACCACCTTCACCGGCACCTTCACCGTGCTCTCCACCTTCTCGCCGTCGGCGGCGCGCAGCGCGTTCCGCACCGCGATCCTGCCGAGTTCCGACGGCTGCTGCGCGACGGAGGCGTACAGCGTGCCCGCCTCGACCGCCTTCAGCCCGTCCGGCGTGCCGTCGAAGCCGACGACCTGCACCGACTTTCCGGCCTTCGCGCCCAGCGCCTTGATCGCGCCGAGCGCCATCTCGTCGTTCTCGGCGAAGACACCGTCGATGTCGGGGTGCGCCTGGAGCAGGTTCGTCATCACGTCCAGGCCCTTGGTGCGGTCGAAGTCCGCGGGCTGCTCGGCGACGACCTCGATGCCCGGGTAGTCCTTCAGCCCCTCGGCGAAGCCCGCGCCGCGCTCGCGGCTGGCGGAGGTGCCGGCCTGGCCCTGCAGGATCACGATCCTGCCCTTGCCGCCGAGCTTCTCGGCGAGCGCCCTGGCGCCCAGCGCGCCGCCCTCGACGTTGTCGGAGGCGACCAGCGCGGCCGTGTCCGCCTTGTTGACGCCGCGGTCCACGGCGATGACGGGAATGCCGGCCTTGTTCGCGCCGCGCACCGCGGGGCCGGCCGCGTCGGAGTCCACCGGGTTGACGATGACCGAGGACAGCGAGCCGCTGGTGAAGTTCTGCAGCTGGTTGGCCTGCTGGGAGGCGTCGTTCTGCGCGTCGGTGACCGTCAGGTCGACGCCCAGCTTCTTCGCCTCCTCCTCGGCCCCGGCCCGGATCTGCACGAAGAACGGGTTGTTGAGCGTCGACAGCGACAGGCCGATCCGCTGCGTCCCGCTCGCCGAGGCACCGCTGTGCAGCAGCGAGGTCGCGCCGACCACCGCGACGGCGACGACGGCCGCGAGGACGTACGTGAGTGCCTGCCTGCCCCGGTGCCCGCCGCCGGACGCGCCGGCCGCCGGGGTGGTCGCGCCCGCCTTGCGCCGCAGGGTGTCGAACAGCACCGCCAGCGCGATGACGACACCGATGACGACCTGCTGCCAGAACGCGGACACGGACAGCAGGTTGAGCCCGTTGCGCAGCACCGCCAGGATCAGCGCGCCGATCAGCGTGCCCGACGCCTTGCCGGTGCCGCCCGCCAGGGAGGCGCCGCCGATGACGACCGCGGCGATCGCGTCCAGTTCGTAGCCCTGCGCGGCCTGCGGCTGCGCGGAGGACAGCCGGGAGGCGAGCACGATGCCCGCGACGGCGGCGAACAGGCCGGAGAAGGCGTAGATGGCGAGCTTCTGCCGCTTCACCCGCAGGCCCGACAGCCGCGCGGCCTCCTCGTTGCCGCCGATGGCGTACATGGAGCGGCCGATGTAGGTCCGGCCCAGGACGAACGCCGTGGCCAGCCCCATGACGATCATCACCAGGACCGGCACCGGCAGCCAGCCGCCGAGGGTGTCCCCGAGGTGCGAGACGGAGTCGGGGAAGGCGATCGGGGAGCCCTGCGAGATCACCAGGGACAGGCCGCGCGCCACCGACAGCATGGCGAGCGTCGCGATGAACGACGGCAGCTTGCCGTACGAGACCAGAAAGCCGTTGACCAGGCCGCAGGCGATGCCCGTCGCGAGGGCGAGGAGGACCGCCGGGACGACCGGTATCCCGGCCTCGGTCGCGCTCCACGCCAGCACGGTCGCGGACAGCGCGGCGACCGAGCCGACCGACAGGTCGATGCCCGCGGAGACGATGACGAAGGTGACGCCGAAGGCGAGGATCGCGGTCACGGCGGCCTGGACGCCGACGTTGAGGAGGTTGTCGGCGGTCAGGAAGTCCCCGGACAGCGCCGACATGGCGACGACCAGGACGATGAGCGCGGTCAGCGCGCCGTTGTCCAGGAGCAGGCGGCGCAGGCCGCCCGAGGCGCCGCCGCGCGCGCCCGGCTTGCTCTTGAGCGTGTCAGTGGCCACCGGGGGCCTCCGTTCCGTTGCTGTGGGGAGTGCTGACGGCGAGTGCCATCACGGCGTCCTGGGTGGCCTCCTCGGCGGCCAGTTCGCCCGCGACGCGCCCCTGCGCCATGACGACCACCCGGTCGCTCATGCCGAGCACCTCGGGCAGGTCGCTGGAGATCATGAGCACGGCGGCGCCCGCGGCCGTCAGTTCGTTGATCAGCTGGTAGATCTCGACCTTCGCGCCGACGTCGATGCCGCGGGTCGGCTCGTCGAGGATCAGCACCTTCGTGTCGGCCAGCAGCCACTTGCCGATGACGACCTTCTGCTGGTTGCCGCCGGAGAGCGTCCGCACGTGCTGGCCCAGGCCCGCCATCCGCACGCCGAGCTGTCCGGCGATCCGGGCCGCCGCCTCGCGCTGCCCCCTGAGGTCGACGAGCCCCGCGCGGGAGGCGGACCGGAGGGTGACCAGGCCGAGGTTCTCCTCGACGGAGGCGTCGAGGATCAGCCCCTGCCCCTTGCGGTCCTCGGGCACGAACCCGATGCCGGCCGCCATGGCGGCGTTCACGTCGTGACCGCGCAGCCGCTCGCCGCCGACGTGCACGGCCCCGGTGTCGTACGGGTCGGCCCCGAACACGGCCCGGACGACCTCCGTCCGCCCGGCCCCGACCAGCCCCGCGATGCCGACGACCTCACCGGCCCGCACCTCGAAGCCCACGTCGTGGAAGACGCCGTCCCGGGTCAGCCCCTCGACCCTGAGCAGCGCCTCACCGGCCTTCGCGCGCTCGCGCGGGTACTGCTGCTCGATGGACCGCCCGACCATGAGCCGTACCAGTTCGTCCTGGGGCGTCGAGGCGGGCACCTGCCCGACGCTGCGACCGTCCCGGATGACGGTGACGCGGTCGCCGAGAGCGGCGATCTCCTCCAGGTGGTGGGTGATGAAGACGACGCCCACCCCGTCCTCGCGCAGCCGCCGCACGATCGCGAACAGCTTCTCGACCTCCTCGGAGGTCAGCACGGCGGTCGGCTCGTCCATGATGAGCACCCGCGCGTCCAGGCTGAGCGCCTTGGCGATCTCGACCATCTGCAGCCGCGCGATGCCGAGGTCGCGCACCCGCGCCCGCGGGGAGACGTCCACCCCGACGCGCTTCAGCAGCACCTCGGCGTCGGCGTCCATCCTCCTGCGGTCGATCATCCCCAGCCGGCGCGGCTGCCGCCCCAGGAAGATGTTCTCGGCGACCGTCAGCTCGGGGACCAGGTTGAACTCCTGGTAGATGGTGGCGATCCCGAGCCGCTCGGAGGCTTGCGCACCGTCGATGCGCACCTCCTCGCCGCCGACCAGGATCCGTCCGGCGTCGGGCGTGTAGGCGCCCGACAGCATCTTGATGAGGGTGCTCTTGCCCGCGCCGTTCTCGCCGAGCAGCACGTGCACCTCGCCCCGGCGCAGGTCGAAGTCGACGCCGTCGAGCGCGACCACGCCGGGGAAGGTCTTGCGGATGCCCTCGATGCGCAGCAACTCGTCCGGGTTGCTCACGTCGTACTCCTTCGTACGGGGGAGGGGGACTGCGGGGGTTCCGGCTCGCCGCACGAGCGGCGGACGACGAGCCGGGCGGGCAGGGTGACGGACTCGGCCGTCCGGCCCTCGATCCGGTCGACCAGGGCGCGCACGGCGGCGCGTCCCAGCTCGCCCGTGGGCTGGGCGACGGCGGTGACGGGCGGGTCGGTGTGCACGAACCAGGGGATGTCGTCGAACGCGGCCAGGGCGAGGTCCTCGGGCACCCGCAGTCCGCGCGCGCGGACGGCGTCCAGGGCGCCGAGCGCCATCAGGTTGTCGGCGGCGAAGACGACCTCGGGCGGCTCGGGCAGGTCGAGGAAGCCCTCGGTGACCCGGCGCCCGCTGGCCGCCTGGAAGTCGCCCTGCCCGGTGTAGGCGGCGGGCAGCTCCAGCCCGAACTCGCCGAGCGCCTCCCGGAAGGCGTCCACGCGTTCCCGCCCGGTCGTGGTCGCCGCCGGCCCGGCGATGATCGCCAGCCGCCGGTGCCCGAGCCCGTGCAGATGCGCCACGAGGTCCCGCACGGCCGCCCGTCCGTCCGACCGCACCACCGGCACGTCGACGCCCGGGATCCACCGGTCCACGAACACCATCGGCGTCCCGGCCCGCGCGGCCTCCAGCATCCGCGGCGAGCCGCCGTCGGTGGGGGAGACCAGCAGCCCGTCGATCCGCCGGTCCAGCAGCGTCGTGACGTGGTGGTCCTGCAGGTCGGGCCGCTCGTCGGCGTTGCCGATGATCACGCTGTACCCGAGCGCGCGGGCCTCTTCCTCCACGGACCGGGCCAGCTCGGTGAAGTAGGGGTTCATGACGTCGCTGATGACCAGCCCGAGGGTGCGGGTGGTGTCGGTGCGCAGCGACCGGGCGACGGCGTTCGGCCGGTACCCCAGCTCCTCGACGGCGGTCAGCACCCGCGCCCGCGCGGCGGCGCTGACCGACGGATGACCGTTCAGGGCGCGCGACACCGTCGCGACGGAGACCCCCGCCGCGGCGGCGACGTCCTTGATGCTCGCCATCGCCGTTTCCACCTCCTCGTGGAATCGATTACACGGAGGATTGGAAACGATTACACGGGTGCGTGACAAGACCCCGGAGTGGCCGAAACTCAATCGTGACCGTGGCGAGATCACGCGGTCGGTGGCGTGACACGCCGTGATCCGCCAAAGGCGCGCACGACCGGCCACCTGGCAGGCGTCATGGCGCCGCTCGGCCCGGCCCGCCACCGCCACGCGGACCCGGCCGCCGGGGACCGGCGCCACGCCCGGCCCGGACGCGGCGCCGCCAAAGTCGTTCCGCGGCGTCCGCCGCAGGCCCGCGTCCGCCGCGGACGCCGGGGCGCCCGGGCCGTGGCGGGACCCCGGCCGCGACGTGTTCCGTCCGAAGGGGCCGCGCCGGTCAGATCACCGCGCCCCGCAGCGCCTGCTCGCTCCGCGCCCCCTTCGGCAGGGTGAGGATCTCGGCCCCGTCCTCGGTGATGGCGATGGTGTGCTCGCTGTGGGCCGTCCGGCAGCCCGTGGCGCTGCGGAGCGTCCATCCGTCGGCGTCGGTGACGAGTCGGGCGGTGTCCGCCATGACCCACGGCTCCAGCGCCAGCAGCAGCCCGGGGCGCAGCCGGTAACCGCGGCCCGGCCGCCCGGTGTTCGGGACGTGCGGGTCCTGGTGCATCGTCGATCCGATGCCGTGGCCTCCGAACTCGGTGTTGATCGGGTACCCCGCCTCGCCGAGCACGGTGCCGATGGCGTGGGAGACGTCGCCGATGCGGGCCCCGGGACCGGCGGCGGCGATCCCCGCGGCCAGCGCGCGTTCGGTCGCGCTGATCAGCGCGACGCTCTCCGGGGGCCTGGCGTCGCCCACGATGAAGCTGATGGCGGCGTCGGCGGCGACTCCGCCCCTGGAGACGGCGAGGTCGAGGGTCAGCAGGTCGCCGTCGGCGAGCGGGTAGTCGTACGGCCGCCCGTGGAGCACGGCGTCGTTGACGGCCGTGCAGATGTAGTGGCCGAACGGGCCGCGTCCGAAGGACGGCGCGTAGTCGACGTAGCAGGAGGTTGCCCCGGCCTCGACGATCATGGCCTTGGCCCACCGGTCGATGTCCAGCAGGTTGGTGCCGACCGCGCTGCGGTCCTTCAGCGTGTGCAGGATGTCGGCGACCAGGGCGCCGGTGTCTCTCGCCCGGGCCAGCAGGGCGGGGTTCAGGATCTCGATCATGTGGCGGCCCTCTTCGCGCGTCCAATAAAAATACCGTTCCTACTGTACCGGTATTAGAATCGGGACCATGGTCAGACTGCCGCTCACCCCCGCCGAAGTGGAACGCGGACAGCGCCTCGGCGCCCTCCTGCGACGGGCCAGGGGGGAGCGCTCGATGCTCGACGTCGCGCTCGCCGCCCATGTCTCGCCGGAGACCCTCCGGAAGATCGAGACGGGCCGCGTGGCCACCCCCGCCTTCCCGACCATCGCGGCGATCGCCGACGTCCTCGGCCTCTCCCTCGACGCGGTGTGGGCCGAGATCAGCCGGCCGGAGCCGGACGCCCTCGCGCCGGCCGGAGCCGGCCGGCACGCGCAGGAGCGGTTGGCCTCGTAGGCGCACGGACCCCCGGCGCGGGTCGCCCTCACCGGGTACGGCACGGCGCCGGCCGGGTCCGCCCCGACCCGTCGGACGCCGGACGGCACGGCCTCCGTCCCGGCGTTCTTCGCCGTCCGGGCGCCGCGGAGGGCGCGGGACCGGGCGCCGGGCCGCCCGGACCGCGCACCGGGGACCGCGGCCGGGCCCGCGGGGCCGGCCCTGTCACAGCCCCCCGGTACCGTCGGACCCATGTCCAACCAGTCCGCAGCCGCCCCCGGCGAACGACGGCTCGCCGTCCTCGAAGGCGTCCTGGAGCGCATCACGTACGCCAACGAGGAGAACGGGTACACCGTCGCCCGCGTCGACACCGGCAGAGGCGCCGGCGACCTGCTCACGGTGGTCGGCGCGCTGCTCGGCGCCCAGGTGGGGGAGTCGCTGCGGATGGAGGGCCGCTGGGGCTCGCACCCGCAGTACGGCAAGCAGTTCCACGTCGAGAACTACACGACCGTGCTGCCGGCCACGATCCAGGGCATCCGCCGCTACCTCGGCTCGGGCCTGGTCAAGGGCATCGGCCCGGTCTTCGCCGACCGCATCACGCAGCACTTCGGCCTGGACACCCTGAAGATCATCGAGGAGGAGCCGGAGCGGCTCGTCGAGGTCCCCGGCCTCGGCCCGAAGCGGACGAAGAAGATCGCCGACGCCTGGGAGGAGCAGAAGGCGATCAAGGAGGTCATGCTCTTCCTCCAGACCGTCGAGGTGTCCACGTCGATCGCCGTGCGGATCTACAAGAAGTACGGCGACGCCTCCATCTCCGTCGTGAAGAACCAGCCGTACCGGCTCGCCGCCGACGTCTGGGGCATCGGCTTCCTCACCGCCGACCGCATCGCGCAGTCCGTCGGCATCCCGCACGACAGCCCGGACCGGGTCAAGGCCGGTCTGCAGTACGCCCTGTCCCAGTCCGCCGACCAGGGCCACTGCTTCCTGCCCGAGGAGCAGCTGATCAAGGACGCGGTCAAGCTGCTCCAGGTCGACACCGGCCTGGTCATCGACTGCCTCGCGGAGCTGGCGGAGCCCCCGGAGGACGGCGGGGACCCCGGTGTCGTACGGGAGCGGGTGCCCGGTCCGGACGGCGGCGAGCCGGTGACGGCCGTCTACCTGGTCCCCTTCCACCGGGCCGAGCTGTCCCTCTCCGCCCAGCTGCTGCGCCTGCTGCGCACGGACGAGGACCGGATGCCCGCCTTCCGCCAAGTCGACTGGGACAAGGCACTGGGCTGGCTCAAGGGGCGGACGGGGGCCGATCTGGCGCCCGAGCAGGAGGCGGCCGTCAGGCTGGCGCTCACCGAGAAGGTCGCCGTGCTGACCGGCGGCCCCGGTTGCGGCAAGTCCTTCACGGTCCGCTCGATCGTGGAGCTGGCCCGCGCCAAGAAGGCGAAGGTGGTGCTCGCCGCCCCCACCGGCCGCGCCGCCAAGCGCCTCGCCGAGCTCACCGGCGCCGAGGCCTCCACCGTGCACCGCCTGCTGGAGCTCAAGCCCGGCGGCGACGCCGCCTACGACCGGGACCGGCCGCTGGACGCCGACCTGGTGGTGGTCGACGAGGCCTCCATGCTGGACCTGCTGCTCGCCAACAAGCTGGTCAAGGCCGTGCCCCCGGGCGCCCACCTGCTCTTCGTCGGGGACGTGGACCAGCTGCCCAGCGTCGGCGCGGGGGAGGTGCTCAGGGACCTCCTGGCCGACGGCGGCCCGGTGCCCGCCGTGCGCCTCACCCGGGTCTTCCGCCAGGCCCAGCAGTCCGGGGTGGTGACCAACGCGCACCGCATCAACGCCGGGCAGCACCCCGTCACCGACGGCATGAAGGACTTCTTCCTCTTCGTCGAGGACGACACGGAGGCGGCCGGCCGGCTCACCGTGGACGTGGCGGCCCGCCGCATCCCGGCCCGGTTCGGCCTCGACCCGCGCCGCGACGTGCAGGTCCTGGCCCCCATGCACCGGGGTCCCGCGGGCGCCGGCACCCTGAACGGCCTGCTCCAGCAGGCCATCACCCCCGCCCGTCCCGACCTGCCCGAGAAGCGGTTCGGCGGCCGGGTCTTCCGCGTCGGGGACAAGGTCACCCAGATCCGCAACAATTACGAGAAGGGCGAGAACGGCGTCTTCAACGGCACCGTGGGCGTGGTCACTTCGCTCGACCCGGTCGACCAGCGCCTGACGGTGCTGACGGACGAGGACGAGGAGGTTCCGTACGAATTCGACGAACTGGACGAACTGGCCCACGCGTACGCGGTGACCATCCACCGCTCCCAGGGCAGCGAGTATCCGGCGGTCGTCATCCCGGTCACCACGGGCGCCTGGATGATGCTCCAGCGCAACCTGCTCTACACGGCGGTCACCCGGGCCAAGAAGCTGGTCGTCCTCGTCGGTTCGCGCAAGGCGATCGGACAGGCGGTGCGCACCGTGTCGGCGGGCCGGCGCTGCACGGCACTGGACTTCCGGCTCTCCCCCCGCCCCCTTGAGGGCTGAGGCCGCGGGAGCCGGACCCCGAGGACCGCACGCGCCCGCGGGGACGGGGCCCGCGGCCTCTCCGGACCGGCACCACGAAAAATGATCGATCAAATGAGTCGCGAAGGTCACAGAGCCCTTCCCGAAGGGGGGCGGAGGGGGCAGGATGGGCAAGTTGACGGCACTGAGTGCCGCCACTAGGCCCGATGGTCGACCCCGAGTGCACTCTCCTGAGCCGGTTGGGGGAAGGTAGAGACAGTCAGGGCACCTCGAAGATGAGGCACAACGTCGGTGAGGGAAGACGTGAGCGACAACTCTGTAGTACTGCGGTACGACGGCAACGAGTACACCTACCCGGTGATCGACAGTACCGTCGGCGACAAGGGCTTCGACATCGGCAAGCTCCGCGCCCAGACCGGTCTGGTGACGCTGGACAGCGGCTACGGCAACACCGCCGCCTACAAATCCGCGATCACCTACCTGGACGGTGAGGCGGGCATCCTCCGGTACCGCGGCTACCCGATCGAGCAGCTGGCGGAGCGCTCCACCTTCCTGGAGGTCGCCTACCTGCTGATCAACGGCGAGCTGCCGACCGTCGACCAGCTCACCGCGTTCCGCAACGACATCACGCAGCACACCCTGCTGCACGAGGACGTCAAGAACTTCTACAAGGGCTTCCCGCGCGACGCCCACCCGATGGCCATGCTGTCCTCGGTCGTCTCGGCGCTGTCGACGTTCTACCAGGACAGCCACAACCCGTTCGACGAGGAGCAGCGCTACCTCTCGACCATCCGTCTGCTCGCCAAGCTCCCGACGATCGCGGCGTACGCGTACAAGAAGTCGATCGGCCACCCGTTCGTCTACCCGCGCAACGACCTCGGCTACGTCGAGAACTTCCTCCGCATGACCTTCTCGGTCCCCGCGCAGGAGTACGAGCTCGACCCGATCGTGGTCTCCGCGCTGGACAAGCTGCTGATCCTGCACGCGGACCACGAGCAGAACTGTTCGACCTCCACGGTCCGCCTGGTCGGCTCCTCGCAGGCGAACATGTTCGCCTCGATCTCCGCCGGCATCAACGCCCTGTGGGGCCCGCTGCACGGCGGCGCCAACCAGTCCGTGCTGGAGATGCTGGAGGGCATCCGCGACGCCGGCGGCGACGTCGACTCCTTCATCCGCAAGGTGAAGAACAAGGAGGACGGCGTCCGCCTGATGGGCTTCGGCCACCGGGTCTACAAGAACTTCGACCCGCGCGCCAAGATCATCAAGGCTGCCGCGCACGACGTGCTGTCCGCCCTCGGCAAGTCCGACGAACTGCTGGACATCGCGCTGAAGCTGGAGGAGCACGCGCTCTCCGACGACTACTTCACCGAGCGCAAGCTCTACCCGAACGTCGACTTCTACACCGGTCTGATCTACCGGGCCATGGGCTTCCCGACCGAGATGTTCACGGTCCTGTTCGCCCTCGGCCGCCTGCCGGGCTGGATCGCCCAGTGGCAGGAGATGATCAAGGAGCCGGGCTCCCGCATCGGCCGTCCGCGCCAGATCTACACGGGCGTGGTCGAGCGCGACTTCGTTCCCGTCGAGGAGCGCTGACCGACGCTTTCCGGGCCCCGCACCGATCCGCCGGTGCGGGGCCTCGCCGTGCGGCCGTACGGGTCGTGGAGGCCGTGCGGGGGCCTGCGGGCGTCCTCGTGCGCGCGGGCCCTGTCGGCACGGCCGTGACCGGCCCCGCGGGCGCCCCGTGCGCGTGTCCGGGGTTCCCGGGACGCCGGTCCAGGGCCGCGTGCGGAGGCCCGTGCGCGCGCCGGGGTCCGCGCGGCCGGCGAGCCGCGTGCGCGTGCGGGAGCCCGCCGGGTACGGCCGGAGTGCGTATGCGCGTGCCGGAGGTCCCGTGCGTGTGCGGGGATCCGGGTGCGGGCGGACACAGCAGAAGGCGCCCCGGTGCGCCGGTCCCCCCACGGGCCGGCGGCCAGGGCGCCTTCCCATGTCCCGGTGCGGATTCCCCCCACGGGATCCGGCCGGGCGTCTGTGAGGACAGCGCCTGAATCGCTGTGCTGTGCGAGCAGAACGAGCAAAACTCGCCCCACCTGTGCGGTTGTGCGGTCTGCCGGGACAGCGCACGCCCGGGAGGGCCGCTCAAAGCTTCCCGGTGCACGTGTCCCGGCAACGCTCCCCCGAGCTCTCACCCACGTGCGAGCAGGGAGGTACCTCCGACTGAGGAAGTCCCCCAAGACATCCCCAGATGCCAGGAAGCGCCCCCCAAGACGCTGCCCGACATCGCCAACTTAGACCTTCGAGCCCCTTCGATGGTTACGTTCGCATCACTGTGATCTGCGTCTCTTGCAAATGTCCGTTAGATGCGCAAGAACCCCGATACGGCGAACGGGGCTCAAGCGTAAGGACGATGCGTGAGTCTTGTGAAGAGCTTATGTGAGGCTCCTGCCGGACTCCAGGGGGGGGTCGGGCTTCGCGACCTCAGCGGAACGCCCGCAGCCGGAGGCTGTTCGTCACCACGAACACCGACGAGAAGGCCATCGTGGCCCCCGCGATCATCGGGTTCAGCAGCCCCGCGGCGGCCAGCGGCAGGGCGGCGACGTTGTAGCCGAAGGCCCACACGAGGTTGCCCTTGATCGTCGCGAGGGTCCTGCGGGACAGCCGGATGGCGTCCGCGGCCACCCGCAGGTCCCCGCGCACCAGCGTCAGGTCGCCCGCCTCGATCGCCGCGTCCGTGCCCGTGCCCATCGCCAGGCCCAGATCGGCGGTGGCCAGCGCGGCGGCGTCGTTGACGCCGTCGCCGACCATGGCGACGCACCGCCCCTCGGCCTGCAGCCGCCGTACGACGTCGACCTTGTCCTCGGGCAGGACCTCCGCGATCACCTGGTCGATGCCCACGGCGTGCGCCACCGCCTCGGCCACCGTCCGGTTGTCCCCGGTCAGCAGCACCGGTGCGAGTCCCAGCGCGCGCAGCTCGCGCACCGCCTCGGCGCTGGTCTCCTTCACCGCGTCCGCGACGGCGAGGACTCCCCGCGCCGCGCCGTCCCAGCCGACCACGACGGCCGTGCGGCCGGCCCTCTCGGCCTCTTCCTTGGCCCAGGCCAGTTCCTCGGGGAGGTCGGCGTTCTCGGCGAGCCGCCCCACGGCCACCCGGTGGCCCGCCACGCGCGCGCGTGCGCCCCGCCCGGGCACGTTCTCGAAGTCCTCGGCGGCCGGCAGCGGGCCGGCCTGCTCCGCGGCGCCGGCGGCGACCGCCCGGGCGACGGGGTGCTCGGAGGCGTGCTCGACGGCGCCCGCGAGCCGCAGCACCTGCTTCTCGTCGGTGCCGTGGGCGGCGTACACCTCGTGCAGGGTCATGCGTCCGGTGGTGACGGTGCCGGTCTTGTCCAGGACGACCGTGTCGACGCGCCGGGTGGACTCCAGCACCTCCGGGCCCTTGATCAGGATGCCGAGCTGGGCGCCGCGCCCGGTGCCGACCAGCAGCGCGGTCGGCGTGGCCAGCCCCAGCGCGCACGGGCAGGCGATGATCAGCACGGCGACGGCGGCGGTGAACGCGGCGACGGTGTCGCCGGCGGTGGCGAGCCAGACCCCGAAGGTGGCGACCGCGATCAGCAGCACCGCCGGCACGAAGACCCCGGCGATCCGGTCGGCGAGCCGCTGCACCTCGGCCTTGCCGTTCTGGGCGTCCTCCACGAGCTTCGCCATCCGCGCGAGCCGGGTGCCGGCGCCCACCCGGGTGGCCTCGACGACCAGCCGGCCGGCCGTGTTGACGGTGGCGCCGGTGACCGGGTCGCCGACGGTCACGTCCACCGGGACGGACTCGCCGGTCAGCATGGAGACGTCCACGGCGGAGGCGCCCTCGACGACGGTGCCGTCGGTGGCGATCTTCTCGCCGGGCCGTACGACGAACCGGTCGCCGACGGCCAGCCGGTCCGCCGGTATCCGCACCTCGCGGCCGTCCCGCAGCACCGCCACGTCCTTGGCGCCCAGTTCCATCAGCGCCCTGAGCGCGGCTCCCGCGCGCCGCTTGGAGCGGGCCTCCAGGTAGCGGCCCAGCAGGATGAAGGCGGTGACGCCGGCGGCGACCTCCAGGTAGATCGTCGAGGCGCCGTCCGTGCGGGAGACGGTCAGCTCGAAGGGGTGCCGCATGCCGGGCATGCCCGCGTGGCCGAGGAACAGCGCCCACAGGGACCAGCCGAACGCGGCCAGGGTGCCGATCGAGACCAGTGTGTCCATGGTGGCCGCGCCGTGCCGGGCGTTCGTCCAGGCGGCCCGGTGGAAGGGCAGTCCGCCCCAGACGACGACCGGCGCGGCGAGGGTGAGCGAGAGCCACTGCCAGTTGTCGAACTGCAGCGCCGGGACCATCGCGAGCAGCACGACGGGGGCGGCGAGGAGGGCGGAGACGATGAGGCGCCGGCGCAGGGCGGACAGCTCGGGGTCGTCCGCGGTGGCCGTCCGGGCGTCCTCCCCGCCGTCCTGCCGGGGGGCGTCCTCCGCGCGGACGGGTTCCCGGGCGGTGTAGCCGGTCCTCTCCACGGTGGCGATCAGGTCGGCGACCCGGATGCCCGCGGGATGGGTGATCCGGGCCTTCTCCGTCGCGTAGTTCACCGTGGCGGTGACGCCGTCCATGCGGTTGAGCTTCTTCTCGACGCGGGCCGCGCAGGAGGCGCAGGTCATCCCGCCGATGAGCAGTTCGACCTCGGAGAGCGCCGGCGCGGTGTCCGTGGGGGTGTCTGTGGTGGTGCTGGTCATGGGTGCGGGCTCCGGGCGACGGGCCGGGCCGCGCGGGCCGGTGCGGGTCCGCGCGGCCCGTGCGGAGGGCTCGTGGGGTGGGGGGTCAGGCCTGGCCGGCGAGTTCGAAACCGGCCTCGTCGACGGCGGCGCGCACGGCCTCCTCGTCGAGCGGGGCCTCGGACACGACGGTGACCTCGCCGGTCGAGGCGACGGCCTTCACCGAGCTGACGCCGGGGATCCGGGAGATCTCGCCGGAGACGGCGCCCTCGCAGTGCCCGCAGCTCATCCCGCTCACCCGGTAGACGGTGGTGACGGAACCCGGGGTGTCGGTCTGGGTGGTCATGTCGTTGCTCCTCGTCGAGGCGGGTGGGGTCGAGGGGGGACCGGCGGGTCCCTCCCTCCGTTCCTCAGGATATACCCCTAGGGGGTATTAATCCAGGAGGGGTCCGACGGGGCGGTGGTGCCGGTGCGGGTACCCGGCCGGGCGGCGGCCAGTGGCCCGGGGCGGCGCACGAGGACGTTCTCCGGTTCCCGGGCGCACGCCTCGCGCCCGACGCTCCGGGACGGCGGACCGCGGGCGGCGCCCTCGGCCCGGAGCACGGCCGGCCCGCGCCCCCGGCGCCCGCCTCCCTCCGGGGGACCCCCGGCCCTTCCCGGCCCGCCGTCGCCGAACGCACCCCTCGGCCGACCGCGGGCCCGGCCGCCGGGCTAGCGTTCCCCCGGAGACCATGACGGCCCGGAAGGTGGAGTCGACGATGCGCGCGGTCGTGTTCGAGCGGTACGGAGAGCCGGCCGAGGTGCGGGACGTGCCGGACCCCCGCCCCGCCGAGCACGGGGTCGTGGTGCGGGTCGAGGCGAGCGGGCTGTGCCGGAGCGACTGGCACGGATGGCAGGGGCACGACCCGGACGTCGCGCTGCCGCACGTGCCCGGTCATGAACTCGCCGGGATCGTCGAGGAGACCGGCGCCGGGGTGAGCGGCTGGCGGCCCGGCGACCGGGTCACCGTGCCCTTCGTCTGCGCCTGCGGCGGCTGCCCCGCCTGCGCGGCGGGCGACCAGCAGGTGTGCGAGCGGCAGACCCAGCCGGGCTTCACCCACTGGGGTTCCTTCGCCCAGTACGTGGCGCTCGACCACGCCGACGTCAACCTCGTCGCCGTGCCCGACGGCATGTCGTTCCCGACGGCGGCCTCGCTGGGCTGCCGGTTCGCCACGGCGTTCCGGGCGGTGGTGCAGCAGGGCCGGGTGGCGGCGGGGGAGTGGGTCGCGGTGCACGGCTGCGGCGGGGTGGGCCTGTCGGCGGTGATGATCGCGGCCGCATCGGGCGCGCGGGTCGTCGCCGTCGACGTGTCCGCCGGGGCGCTGGACCTGGCGCGGAGGTTCGGGGCGGCGGAGTGCGTGGACGCCTCGCGCACGCGGGACACCGCGGCGGCGGTCCGCGAACTGACCGGCGGCGGCGCCCATCTCTCCCTCGACGCCCTCGGCTCGCCCGCCACCTGCGCCGCGTCCGTGAACGGCCTGCGGCGCCGCGGCCGCCACGTCCAGGTGGGGCTGCTGCCCTCGCCGGCCGGGACGACGCCCGTCCCGATGGCCCGCGCCATCGCCCTGGAGCTGGAACTCCTCGGCAGCCACGGCATGGCCGCGCACACCTATCCGCCGATGCTGGAACTGGTCCGGGCGGGCGTGCTGCGGCCCGACCTGCTGGTGACGTCCAGGATCGCGCTGGACGCGGTCCCGGCCGCGCTGGCCGCGATGGGAACCGCGCCGGGGGCGGGCGTGACGGTCGTCGAACCGTGGAGCTGACCGGTCCGCCCCCGCGGACGTGCCGCGGCGGGGCGGCGGAACCCGGCGGTCAGTCCCCCCGGCGGTTCCGGTTGCCCGGGCGGGACGCCACCCACGCCCGGATCGTCTCGGCGTACCAGTAGGGCCTGCCGCCCTCCACCAGGTCGGGCGGAGGCAGCAGGCCGTGCTTGCGGTACGAGCGCACGGTGTCCGGCTGGACCCGGATGTGGGCGGCGATGTCCTTGTAGGTCCAGAGCCTTCGGTCGGTCACGAGGTGCCCCTCCCTGCGCGCGCCGCGGCGGCGGCCGGGGGACGGCCGTCCGGGGGAGCCGGGCGCTGCGCTGGTGATCAACAAGCCTGTGCCCGGTGAACGACGCGGAGCGGGAGCGGGACAGGGGCCGTGCGCGGGTGTGACGGAAGGCCCACCTCCGTGCGACATGTGTGACATAAGGGGGGAGTTTGTGACACAGATGACGCACAGGCGGGCGCCGGCACCGGGCGTGGCGCGTTGACAGGCGCGGGGTCGCGGGTGGCGCGGGAGGGAAGGGTGACGCGGGGAAGGGTGGCGCGCGGTGGCAGCCTCCGCGGCCCCCGCGCCCGCGTCCTGCGGCTCCCCGGACGCCGCCGTCTAGATCTCGTCCGAATGTCCGGACAAAACGTTGACAGGGCTTCGCGCCGGGACTACAAAGCCGGGAGGAGCCGACGCGAGGGGAAGCCGGTGACGATGCCGAGGGGACGCGGGAAGCGGCGCGGCGCCCTGCGGCCGCCCGCCGTCCGGGACCGGCCGGCCGGCCGGTCGCCGCTGTGTCCGGCGGACGGTGGCGGGGCCGCCGCGGGCGCCGCCGGGGGACCGCGGTGAAGGCGCTCCCGTGACCGGCGTGTCCCCGCACCCGCCGGGCCGCAGGGCCCGGCCCGAGAGCGCCTCCGGCGCGGGAGTCCTCTTCGCCCTGGCAGGAGCGAAGTGCGAGCGACGACTCCCCGCCCGCCGCGGCCCCGCGCCGGAGGTCCGTACGTCCGAGGGCGCCCGGTGGCGGGCGTCCGTGCCGCCCCGGGCCGCGCGGGCCGAGGCGTACGCCCGGCCGGACGGCTGCTCCGCCGGTCGCGCCCGGCCGGTACGCCGTCCGGGCGCCCCCGCCGGAACCGCGCGGGCCGTTTCCGCCGGGGCGCGGGCCGCCGGCGCTCCCACAGGTGTCTACGCCGGGGCCCGAACCGCAGACACTGTGTCGGGCGCGCCCGCGGGGCGGGACTGGTGGGATGGACCCGGGGCCGAGACCGCGACGGGACCGTCGGCGGTCGAGGCGGGTGAGCTGTACGAACGGCGCGTGGCGACCCGACGCCGCCCTCTGCGAAGGAGTTCTCGGTCATGACGAAGATCGTCCACCACTGGATCGGCGGGCGGACCGCCGAAGGCGCCTCGGGCACCTACGGCCCGGTGACGGACCCGGCGACCGGCGCGGTCACCGCGAAGGTGGCGTTCGCCTCCGTCGAGGAGGTGGACGCGGCGGTCGCGGCGGCCAAGGAGGCGTACGCGGCCTGGGGGCAGTCGTCCCTGGCGCAGCGCACGTCCATCCTGTTCAGGTTCCGCGCGCTGCTCGACGCGCACCGCGACGAGCTCGCGGAGCTGATCACCGCCGAGCACGGCAAGGTGCACTCCGACGCCCTCGGCGAGGTGGCGCGCGGCCTGGAGATCGTCGACCTGGCGTGCGGCATCCCCGTGCAGCTCAAGGGCGAGCTGTCCACGCAGGTCGCCAGCCGGGTCGACGTCGCCGCGATCCGCCAGCCGCTGGGCGTGGTCGCCGGCATCACGCCGTTCAACTTCCCGGCGATGGTGCCGATGTGGATGTTCCCGATCGCCATCGCGTGCGGCAACACCTTCGTGCTGAAGCCGAGCGAGAAGGACCCGTCGGCCTCCGTCCGCCTGGCCGAACTGCTGGCCGAGGCGGGCCTGCCGGACGGGGTGTTCAACGTCGTCCACGGCGACAAGGTGGCCGTGGACCGCCTGCTCGCCCACCCCGACGTCAAGGCCGTCTCCTTCGTCGGCTCCACCCCGATCGCCCGGTACGTCCACGCCACCGCCTCCGCGAACGGCAAGCGCGTCCAGGCCCTCGGCGGCGCCAAGAACCACATGCTGGTCCTCCCCGACGCCGACCTCGACGCGGCCGCCGACGCCGCCGTCTCGGCCGCCTACGGCTCCGCGGGCGAGCGCTGCATGGCCGTCTCGGCCGTCGTCGCGGTCGGCGCGATCGGCGACACGCTGGTGGAGAAGATCCGCGAGCGCGCCGAGAAGATCAAGATCGGTCCCGGCGACGACCCGGCGAGCGAGATGGGCCCGCTGATCACCAAGGCCCACCGCGACAAGGTGGCCTCGTACGTGGCGAACGCGGCGGCCGAGGGCGCCGAGGTCGTCCTGGACGGCACCGGCTACACCGTCGAGGGCTACGAGGACGGCCACTGGATCGGCGTCTCGCTGCTCGACAAGGTGCCGACCAGCGCCAAGGCCTACCAGGACGAGATCTTCGGCCCGGTGCTGTGCGTGCTGCGGGTCGACACCTACGAGGAGGGCGTCGCCCTCGTCAACGCCTCCCCGTTCGGCAACGGCACCGCGATCTTCACCCGGGACGGCGGCGCGGCCCGCCGCTTCCAGCTGGAGGTCGAGGCCGGCATGGTCGGCGTGAACGTGCCGATCCCGGTCCCGGTCGGCTACCACTCCTTCGGCGGCTGGAAGGACTCCCTCTTCGGCGACCACCACGTCTACGGCAACGACGGCACGCACTTCTACACCCGCGGCAAGGTCGTCACCTCCCGCTGGCCGGACCCGTCCGAGGCCCCGGCGGGCGTCGACCTCGGGTTCCCGCGCAACCACTGACCCCCGGCAGCACCCCTGGGGCCGTCCGCCATGCGGACGGCCCCTTTTTCTGCGGGCCGGCCCTGCGGTTCCCGCAGGGGGGCACGACGGCCTCCCTGGTGCCTCGTTGTGTCCGAATGGCCACTAAGACAGCTTGAGCGCAACGAATTCCGTAGAAGAACACCCATTGACGTCACGGTTTCCGTCGGATTCCATTCTCCGCAACCGGGAGCGGACCCCACCCGTACGACCTGATCCACCGGAGGCGATAGCGCTCCCGGCCGTCATCTCCTGCCGCACGAGTCGATCGGAACCGCCGCATGACCGACACGCTCCGCCCTGCCGAGACCCCAGTCCCGCCGGCCCCGGACGGTTCCCGCAAGCTCAGACGTTCCATCGGGGTCGTCGGCGGCACCCTGCTGACGCTGTCGTGCGTGACCCCCGCCTCCACCCTCTTCGTGGTCGTCCCCGACCTGTTCGGCACGCTCGGCACCGCCACCGCCCTGACGATCGCCGTCGGCTCGCTGCTCTGCGTCGCCGTCGCGTTCTGCTACGCGGAGCTGGGCACCCTCGTCCCCAGCGCGGGCGGCGAGTACGCCATGGTGTCGACGCTGGCCGGGCGGCTGGCGGGCTGGCTGGTCTTCGTCCTGTCCCTGCTGGTCGTCGTGATCGTCCCGCCGGTGATCGCGATGGGCACGGCCGACTACCTGGCGCCGGTCGTGCACCTCGACCCCGCCGTCGCGGGCGCCTCGGTGATGCTGCTCGCCACCCTCGCCGGCCTGCTCGACCTGCGCGCCAACGCCTGGATCACCGGCGTCTTCCTGGTCCTGGAGGTCGTCGCGGCGGCCGTCGTGGCGGTGCTCGGCTTCGCCCACGCCGAGCGCGGCCCCGGCAGCCTGGTCTCGATGCAGGTGGCCGGGACGGGCGGCGGCACGGACCCCGTGACGGCCCTGCTGGTGGTCTCCGGGCTCGCCATCGCCCTCTTCGTCACCCAGGGCTTCTCCACCGCCGTCTACCTCTCCGAGGAACTGCGGAACCCGCGCACCGACGTCGCCCGCACGGTCCTGGCCACCCTCGCCGTCTCCACCGTGATCATCCTGGTCCCGGTCGTCGCCCTCACCCTGGGGGCGTCCAGCGTCGAGGAGCTGACCGCCGGCGACCTGAGCGGCATGGTCACCGCCTGGTCCGGCTCCGCCGTCGGCGCCTTCGTCAGCCTCTGCGTGGCCCTGGCGATCGTCAACGCGGGCATCGTCATGGTCATCCAGAACTCGCGCGTGCTGTTCGCCTCGGCCCGCGACAAGGCCTGGCCCGAGCCGGTCAACGCCCTCTTCTCCCGGCTCGGCCGGTTCGGCTCCCCGTGGGTCTCCACGCTCGCCGTGGGCGTGCCGGGCGCGGCCCTGTGCTTCGTGGACCTGGACACCCTGTACGGCGTCACGGGCGTCTCCGTCACCGGCATGTACCTGCTGGTCGCGGTCGCCGCCCTGCTCGCCCGGCGCGGCGCCCACCGGCAGGCCCGCGCCTGGCGGATGCCCCTGTGGCCCGCGACGCCGGTGCTGCTGATCGGGGTGCTCGCCTACGTCCTGAGCCGGCAGGAGACGGGCCACCTGCTGCTGACCGGCGGCATCACGGCCGCGGCCACCCTCTACTGGGCCCTGTACCTGCGCCCCCGCCCCGGCAGCCGCTGGCTGGTGACGATCCCGGAGGACGCCCGGAGCTGACCGCGCACGTCCCCGTACCGCGGACGCGGTACGCGGCAGGAGCCGGTACGCCCGCGGGAGGATCCGGGGTCCGGCCCCCGGCCGACACCTTCCCGACAGGTTCACCCCGTACCGTTGACGCATGGATCTTCGACTGCCCGGACGGCTGTCCGGACGGCTGCGGGGGCCCCGGCGCCTGCTGGCCGCCGGGGCCGCGGTGGCCGTCCTCGCCGGTTTCGGCACGTGGACGGCCACCGCCTCCGACGAGGCGCCCGCGGTGCACCGCACCGACCGGGTCGTGGCCGTGGGCGACGGGGTGCGCCTGGACACCTCGTACTTCACCGCCGGCCCGGCCGGCCGCCGCCCGGCCGTCCTGCTGGCGCACGGCTTCGGCGGCAGCAAGGACGACGTACGGCAGCAGGCGGAGCACCTCGCCGAGGACGGCTACGCGGTGCTGACCTGGTCGGCGCGCGGCTTCGGGAAGTCGACCGGGCGGATCGGGCTGAACGACCCCGACGGCGAGGTCGCCGACGTCTCCAGGCTGATCGACTGGCTGGCGCGGCAGCCGCAGGTCGAACTCGACCGGTCCGGCGACCCGCGGGTGGGCGTGGCGGGCGCCTCCTACGGCGGCGCGATCGCGCTGCTGGCGGCCGGGCACGACGACCGGGTGGACGCCATCGCCCCGGCGATCACCTACTGGAACCTCGCGGACGCCCTGTTCCCGAACGGCGTCTTCAAGAAGCTGTGGGCCGGGATCCTCGTCAACTCCGGCGGCGGCTGCGAGCGGTTCGAGCCGCTGCTGTGCCGGATGTACGAGCGGGTGGCCGCGTCCGGCGCGCCGGACGCGCAGGCCCGCGCCCTGCTCCAGGAGCGCTCCCCGGCGGCCGTCGGCGACCGCATCGAGGTGCCGACCCTGCTGGTGCAGGGCCAGACCGACTCCCTCTTCCCGCTCGGCCAGGCCGACGCCGCCGCGCGCGCGATCCGCGCCAACGGCGCCCCCGTCGCCGTCGACTGGATCGCGGGCGGACACGACGGCGGCGACCTGGAGAGCGGCCGCGTCCGGTCCCGCGTCGCGGCCTGGTTCGACCGCTACCTGAAGGACGACGAGACGGCCGGCACCGGCCCCGCCTTCCGCGTCACCCGCACCCTGGGCACCGGCACCGGCGACGGCGAGCCCCGCCTCGGCGGCACGGGCGCCGACACCTACCCCGGCCTGGCGGGCGCCCTGCGCCCCGTCGCCCTCACCGGCCGCGAGCAGAGCTTCGCCAACCCGGCCGGCGCCAGCCCGCCCGCCGTCTCCGCCCTGCCCGGCCTCGGCTCCTCGGCCGGCCTGTCCCAGCTGTCCTCGCTCGGCGTCGGCGTCTCCCTGGACTTCCCGGGCCAGTTCGCCGCGTTCGACTCGGCCCCCCTGGAGGACGACCTCCAGATCACCGGCTCGCCCAGGGTGACCGTCCACGTGCGGTCCACGAGCGACGACGCCGTGCTCTTCGCCAAGGTGTACGACGTCGGCCCGGACGGCACCCGGCCGGTGCTGCCCGCCCAGCTGGTCGAGCCCCTGCGGGTGACGGGCGCGAAGGCCGGCAAGGACGTCACGGTCACCCTGCCCGCCGTCGACCACCGGGTCGAGGCCGGCCACCGCCTGCGGCTGGTCCTGTCCTCCACCGACCTCGGCTACGCCTCCCCGACGGCCCCCGCCACGTACACGGTCTCCGTCAGGGGCGACCTGGCGGTGCCGGCGGCCCTCGGCCCGGAGAAGCCGGCGGCCTCCCTGCCCGCCTGGGTGTGGTGGGCCCCGCTCGCCGGCGCGGCCGCCGCGCTGGCCCTGCTGCTGACCGCCCGCCGCCGCACCGCGGCGCCCGCCCCCGACCCCGCGCTGGCCGACGTCCCGCTGCAGATCACCGGCCTGACCAAGCGGTACGCGAAGTCCAGCGACCGGTACGCCGTGCGGGACCTGTCCTTCCGCGTGGAGAAGGGCCAGGTGCTCGGCCTGCTCGGCCCGAACGGCGCCGGGAAGACGACCACCCTGCGCATGCTGATGGGCCTGATCGCACCGGACGGCGGCGAGATCCGCGTCTTCGGCCACGCGATCGTGCCCGGCGCCCCGGTGCTCTCCCGCGTCGGCGCCTTCGTCGAGGGCGCGGGCTTCCTCCCGCACCTGTCCGGACGCGAGAACCTGGAACTGTACTGGCGGGCCACCGGCCGCCCGCCCGAGGACGCCCGCCTCGACGAGGCCCTGGAGATCGCCGGCCTCGGCGACGCCCTCGCCCGCGCGGTCCGCACCTACTCGCAGGGCATGCGCCAGCGCCTGGCCATCGCCCAGGCCATGCTCGGCCTGCCCGACCTGCTCATCCTCGACGAGCCGACCAACGGCCTCGACCCGCCCCAGATCCGCGAGATGCGCGAGGTGATGATCCGCTACGCGGCGGCCGGCCGCACGGTGATCGTCTCCAGCCACCTCCTGGCGGAGGTCGAGCAGACCTGCACCCACCTGGTGGTGATGGACCACGGCCGCCTCGTCCAGGCGGGCCCGGTCCGGGAGATCGTCGGCTCCGGCGACACGCTGCTGGTCGGCACGGCCCGGCCGGTGGACGCGCCGGTCGTCGAGAAGATCGCCGCACTGCCGGGCGTGGCCTCGGCGGTACGCGCCGACGACGGCCTGGTGGTCCGGCTCGACACCGGCGGCAGCGCGCGGCGGCTGATCGCCGACCTCGTGCGGCTGGACGTGCCCGTGGAATCGGTGGGCCCCCACCGCCGCCTCGAAGACGCCTTCCTCACCCTGATCGGAGACCCCGCATGAGCACGCTGGCCGACCGCGCCGAGGCGGCCGACGGCTACCGCGCGGGCCGTACGCTGCCCGTCGGGGTCGAACTGGTCCGGCAGCTGAAGCGGCGGCGCACCCTCGTCATGGGCGGCATCCTGTTCGCCCTGCCGTTCGTCCTGCTCGTCGCCTTCCAGGTCGGCGGCGAACCGGGCGGCGGCAACGACCGGGTCAACCTCATGGACACCGCCACGGTGTCCGGGGCGAACTTCGCCGCCGTCAACCTCTTCGCCGCCGCGGGCTTCCTGCTCGTCGTCCCCGTCGCGCTGTTCTGCGGGGACACCGTCGCCTCGGAGGCGAGCTGGTCGTCCCTGCGCTACCTGCTCGCGGCGCCCGTGCCGCGGGCCCGCCTGCTGTGGTCCAAGCTCGTCGTCGGGCTCGTCCTCAGCCTGGCGGCGATCGTGCTGCTGCCGCTCGTCGCCTACGCCGTCGGCACGGCGGCCTACGGCCCGGGCCCGCTGCAGCTGCCCACCGGCGGCACCCTGCCCACCGGCACCGCCGTATGGCGCCTGCTGGTCGTCACCGCGTACCTCTTCGTGTCCCAGCTGGTCACCGCCGCCCTGGCGTTCTGGCTGTCCACCCGGACGGACGCCCCGCTCGGCGCGGTCGGCGGCGCGGTGGGCCTGACCATCATCGGCAGCGTCCTCGACGAGGTGACCGCCCTCGGCGACTGGCGCAGCGTCCTGCCCGCGCACTGGCAGTACGCCTGGCTCGACGCCGTCCGGCCGCGGCCGGAGTGGACCGACATGATCCAGGGCACGTCCCTGTCGGTCACCTACGCGCTCGTGCTGTTCGCCCTGGCCTTCCGCGGTTTCGCCCGCAAGGACGTGGTGTCGTGACCGCGCGGCGCCCCCGGCGCCCCGCCGGCGGAACCGGCCCGGCCCGGTGAATTCCGGGGACTCCCCCCTCGCGGCGCGGTGCGGGCCGATCGGGTGAACCCGCGCAACCAATTCCCGTGCGCCGGGTTGATGAAGCAGACGCACCTGCCCGAAGCAGGGCGAACGTCAGCCGGGTCCCCGCGCACAGTGCGACCCACGGGTGCGGTGGCCGGGCCAATTTCATCACCGTGCTGAACCCGGCGATCGGCAGCGAGTTCATGTAACGACTGACCGCCCAACGCACCAGCCTTCCGGCTGTGTCATGGCCGGCCCTGGACGTCGATCTCCGTTCCAGGGCCGGCTTTCCCACTTCGCCAAGCAGGAAGACAACCACATTGCGACAGACCCTGAGCAGGGGAGTGTTCGCGGCGGCCGCCGCCACGGGCATTCTGTCCCTGACCGGCAGCCCCGCCCTCGCCGACACGGAAGCGACCGCGGTCGCCCAGGAATCCTCCGGTGCGCTGTCCGGGAACAGCGTGCAGGTGCCCGTCTCCGTGCCGGTGAACGTGTGCGGCAACAGCGTCGGCGCGGCCGCGGCCATCAGCCGCGCGGTCGACAACCACTGCGGCAACGCCTCGTACGGGGCGGAGGACGACTCCTCCGAGTCCTCGTATGGCGACGACGGCTACGGCTACGGAGACGAGGACGAGACGCCGGCGCCGAGCACGCCGCCGGCCACCGGCACCCCGTCCCCCGAGCCGGAAGGCAAGACGCCGCGGCACACGCCTCCCCCCACGCGGACCGCCCAGACGCCGCCCACGATCACGACCGTCAGCGCGCGGCAGCCCGCCGCGCCCCAGCTGGCCAAGACCGGCAGCGCGGAACTCCTGACGGCCTCGGCCGCCGGCGCCGCGCTGATCACGGGCGGTGTGGTGCTCTACCGCCGCAGCCGCGCCGCCTCCCACCGGTAGCCGCTTCCGGGTGCCGGACGTGACGCGCCCGGCACCCGCCCCCTCCCCGGGCGGCGCCCGGTCAGCCGCGCACCGGCGACGGCGACCCGCTGCGGCTGCTGCCGCCCGGCGCGGGGACCGCCCGGCCGGCGGTGACCGCCCGGCCCGCGGGGAGCGCCCCGAGCCGGCGGCGCACCCCGCGGACGAGGGTCGCCGCCGTGAAGGTCGCGCCGTGGACGAAACGCATGGCCGGGCCGAAACCGGAGGCGGTCACCAGCCCCGCCAGGAACAGGCCCGGGTGGGAGGACTCGAAGTCCCGCCCGACCGCCGGAGAGCCGTCGGGCAGCGCCGCCAGCGTCCCGCGCAGCCCGCCGTCGAGCAGGCCGAGCCGGTCGCAGCGCGGCCGGAACCCGGTGGCGGCGATGACGTGCTCGGTCTCCAGAGTGCGCAGGGCGCCCCCGCGGTCCACCGTCTCCAGCCGCACCCCGTCCGGCACCGCGCAGGCCGCGGCGACCTCGTGGCCCGGCAGCAGCTCCACCACGCCCTCCACCCGGTCCCGCACCCACCAGGCGCCCGCCGGCCCCAGCGCCGTCGTCGCGATGCGGGCCCGGGCCTGTTCCGGCAGCCGCCGGAACAGGCCGGGGCGCTCGGCGTAGAACCAGTTCCGCCAGCCGGGGCCGAGACCGCTGTGCGGGGAGCGGACCGACTGCCACCAGGGGCGCTCCCAGGGCGGCGGCACGTCGTTCCACACCAGCCGCTCCGCCCGCGCCAGCACCCGCACGCGGGTGCCCTGCTCGGCGAGCAGCGCCGCGGTCTCCAGAGCCGCCTGGCCGCCGCCGACCACCGTGACGTCCCGGCCGCGGAACCGGTCGAGGTCGCTGTGGTGGCTGCTGTGCGTCACCAGGGCGGGGTGCAGTCCGCGCAGGGCCTGCGGCACCTCGACGAACGGCATCACCCCGACCGCCAGCGCCACCGTCCGCGCGTGCAGCTCCTCCCCGTCCTCGGTGAGAGCCGTGAAGCCGCCGGGGCCGGGCGCCACCCGGGTCACCGTGCGCTCGTCCACCTCCGGCACGGCGTGCCGCGCGAACCACAGGCCGTACGCCGCGAACTCCTCCACCGGGATCGGCTGCGCGTGACGCGCCGTCAGGCCGTGCTCCGCGCAGTACGCGTCCAGGCGCCAGCGCCCGGCCGGATCGGAGAGGTTGGACGCCCACGGCTCCGACTTGAGGAACATGCCGCGGGGCATGTTGTCCCGCCAGGACGCCATGGGCCGGCCGAACACCCGGAGGTTCAGCCCGGCGGCCGCGGCGTGGGACGCGATCGACAGGCCGTACGGGCCTGCGCCCACCACCAGAAGGTCGTACATCGTCAACTGCTCGCTTTCTCGTCGTCGGTAAGGGAGGGCGAGGCCGCCCGGGGGGCCGGCACCGGCGCCGCCGTGCCCGCGCCGATCCGCTCGCGCAGCCGGCGGGACACATGGCGGCACCACTGGGCCCACATCGCCCATCCGGGGCCGCGGTCGTCCCGGGCGTACCAAGCCAGTTCGCGTCCGGCCGGCGCCGTGCGCAGCGCGGCGAGCGGCGCGTAGTTCTCCACCACGAACGTCCGCCCCGGCACCGGGGCGCCGGCCGGCAGCGGGCGGCCCGTCAGGTCCAGGTGCAGGGCCCGTACGACGTCCAGGCCCGCGCCGTCCGCGAAGAGCCGGAACTGGGCGCCGGGGCGCGGGTTGAAGTCGAGCAGGTGATAGCGGCCCGTGGTGCCGCAGCGGCGGAAGTCCAGGTCGAGGACGCCGCGGTAGCCCAGCGCGTCGACGAGCCGCTCGGCCGCCGCCCGCACCTGCGGGTTGGGCGTCCAGCGGCCCACCGCGGTCAGCCCCGCCCCGCGCGGCCAGGCCAGCTGCTTGCGGCCCGGGCCGCCCGCCCGCACGGTGCCCGCGTGGTCGGCGTAGCCGTGGAAGAACCAGTCCCGGTCCGGCCCCGGCGGCAGGTACGCCTGCAGCAGCAGCCGGCTGCCCGCCTCCCCGGTGCGCAGGTACAGCTCCCGGGCCTGCTGCTCGGAGCGCACCGGCACCGTGCTGCGCAGCCCGCTGCCGGCCGGCAGCAGCCAGGGCCGGCTCCACTTCGCCACCAGCGGCAGCCCGAGCCGCCGCGCGGCGGCGGCGGCCTCCGCCGCGCTGTCCGGGACCAGCGTCAGCGGGTGCGGGACGTCCGCGGACGCGCACACGGCGGCCAGTTCCGCCTTGTCCGCGACGCGCTCGGGCAGCGCGGGCGGCATCGCCGGCAGCAGGTAGGAGGGCGTCAGCGCGTCCCGCAGGCGGGCCACGGCGACGGCGCCGGCGTCGTCCATCGGGACCAGGACGGCGGGGCGCGCGATCAGGCCGGCCACGCGGCGCAGCACGGCGAGGACGTCGTCGGGGGACGCTCCCGGCAGCGGCGGCGGGTGCATCCGGTGCACGTAACGCGACCGGTGGACCGGACTTCTCACCGCGTCGGCGACGACGTGCACCTCCACTCCGGCCCGGCCGAGCGAGCGCACGGCGCCCAGCGTGCCGTGGTGGAAGGGATTCTGATCGATCCGCAGCAGTACGGCGGGGACGCGGGTGTCGAGGAACGACACGATTCTCTCTTTCTCCTGGGCGAATTCACCGGACCTGTTTCCGGCGGACCTGTTTCCGGCGGACCGGCTTCCTTCGATTCGCCTCTCCTGGCCGGCTTCCCGCGGATCGGCTTCCGCCGGGCCGGCTTCCTTCGGGTCGGTTCCTTCCTGGTGGGTTTCCTCGGGATCGGCTCACCCGCACGGGCGGGCGCGGCACTCGAAAGCCCCAACGGCGGTGGCGCCGCCGGTTCCCCTGTGTCTGACTTCCTGTGACGGCTGGTCAGCAGAAGGACGAGGGCTGAGGGCCGGACGAGAGAGGAGAGGTGCAGGCATGGCTCCACACCACAAGCGGGTCCGGGCCGGCCGGCTGGCCGCGGGCGCGGTGGTGGTCGCCGCGTCGGCCGCCCTGGCGTCCGGTCCCCGGGCCGGAGTGGGGGTGGTACCGGCCGACGACGCCCGCGCCCCGGCACCGGTCCCGGCCCCGGCGACCACCCCGGCAGGGGGCGAGCGGCCCCCGGCCTTCGGCGCCTTCCTCGGCTCCGACGCCCGCGGCGTGGCCCGCATGCCGCTGTTCAGCCACTGGCTGGGCGGCGCCGAGCTCCGCGTCGGCCACACCTACCTGCCCGGCCACCGCTGGCGCGACATCGAGGGCGCCCCCGGCTTCCTCGACGCGTGGGCGCACTGGCGCAACCAGGACCCCGACCGGATGCTCGTCCTCAACGTCCCCCTGCAGGAGCGCAACGAGGAGGGCGTCTCCGACGACGAGGTCCGGCGGCTGCTGCGGCAGGGCGCGGCCGGGGAGTTCGACCACCACTTCCGCGCCCTCGCCGAGCGGCTGGTCGGCCTGGGGGTGCCGGACACGGTCCTCGTGCTCGGCTGGGAGATGAACGGCACCACGTACACCCATCGCTGCGGGCCGGACCCGCAGGCCTGGAAGACGTACTGGAACAGGGTCGTCACCACCATGCGGTCGGTGCCGGGGCAGAGGTTCCGGTTCGATTTCGCGCCGAGCCGCGGCAGGGACGCCGTCCCCTGGACGGAGTGCTATCCGGGGGACGACACGGTCGACATCATCGGCATGGACTCCTACGACCAGCCGGCCGGAATGCCGTTCGACCGGCAGGTGGACGAGCCCTACGGGCTGCGGGCGCACGTGGAGTTCGCGAAGGCCCACGGCAAGGCCGTCTCGTATCCCGAGTGGGGGCTCTTCCGCAACGGCGACAACCCCGAGTACATGCGGCGCATGCTCGCGTGGATCGCCGAGCACCGGCCGCTCTACCACACGCTGACCGACTACTGCCCGCACGGTGTGTGGCGGTGCGCCGACAACCCGCGGTCGGCCGAGCTCTACCGGTCCTTCCTCGCCGGCGGCACCGGCGAGGCGACCCCGGCCCCGGCACCCACGCCCACACCCACACCCGCACCCGAGCCCACCGCGCCCGCCGTGCCGCCGCCCCCGAAGGGCTGCACGCCGCTGGACCTGGGCAGCTGGGTGGAGCACTGGCTCGGCGGGAAGCTCTGCCTCCGCTTCGACTGGTGGTCGCGTGACCGCTAGCGATCCGGCCGGCGGCGGCCGGTCCGTGCCGGGACCCGCCGTCACCACCGGGCGGCGCCGCCCGCACGGCCGCTTCCGGTCCGGGGCCGGCTCGGCGCGGGCGCCGCGCCCCGCGGGAGCGGGCCCGGCCGGGTCCGCCGGCGTCACCGCTGCCCCCGCGCGTCGGCGGCGGCCGCCGGGCCGGGCACCGAGGCGGTGGGGACGGGATCGTCGTCCCGGCCGGCCCCGCGCGGCCGCGCCAGCAGGGCCAGCCCGCCCAGCAGCCCGCCCGCGCTCGCGCCCACCAGCGTGGTCACCCCCGACGACGCGGACGCCGGCTCGCTCGGCTCGACCGCCCGCGAGAACTGCACCAGCCGGACCCGGGTGCTGCTCCGGCTGTCGTCCGCGTGCCGGGTCAGCGCCCGGGAGACGGCGTTGGCCATGTCGACGGCGAGGCCGGGATGCTCGGAGGTGGCCGAGACGGCGACCATCGGCGCGTCCGGCGAGGTCGCCGTGCGCACGCTGCGCTGCAGGGTCCGCACCGGCACGCCCGCCCACGCCTGCGCGTCCCCGAGCACCGCGAGCTGCGTGGCGACCCGGCCGTACGCCTGCGCGAAACCGAGGGCGGCGTCCGGGGTGGACCGCTCGGTCGGCACGGCGACGACGTAGCTGGTGGCCGTGTACGCCGGAGGGGTGAGCACGCCGTACGCGCCGCCGAGCAGGCCCCCGGCGAAGACGCAGGCCGCGAGCACGGACCAGGGCGGCAGCCCCCTGACGCGGTCCAGGGACAGGCGGCGCCGACGGGGCGGAGTGTCGATCATGAGGGACTGACTCCCAGAGGTGAGAGGGACGACGACGAACTGCGGACCGCTGCCGCGTACACGTCCATGAGGCGGGCCGCGCTGCGGGTGATGCTGTAGCGGTGCGCGGCCTCCGGCGCCGTGCGCGGCCCCGGACCCGCCGCGCGGACCCCGGCGATCGCACGGGCGTACGCCTCCGGGCCGCCGCGCACGCGCCGGGCCCCGGTGACGGCCGACGGCGGCAGGTCCTCGATCGCCGGGCAGGAGGCGTAGAGCACGGGCAGGCCGGACGCCAGCGCCTCCACGGCCGCCAGGCCGAACGCCTCCTCCGCGGACGGGGACGCCAGCAGGTCCATCGCGCAGACGAGCGCGGGCAGGTCGGGGCCCGGGGAGCCGTCGGGGACGTAGGGGCGCTCGCCGGTGAACAGGACGCGGCCGGCCACACCGGCCTCGTGGGCGGTGCGGCGCAGGACGTGCTCCTCGGGGCCGCCGCCCACCAGCAGCAGCCAGTGGTCGTCCGGGAGCCGGGCGAGCGCGCGGACCAGGACGTCGAACCGCTTGCCCGGGGCGAGCCGCCCGACGCCGCCGACGACGTACGCGTCCCCGGGCAGCCCGAGGCGCCGGCGGGTGCGCTCGCGCCGCTCCGGGTCGAAGCGGAAGCGGTCCAGGTCGATGCCGTTCGGGACGACCTCGATGCGGGGCGCGGGCACGCCCCAGCGTTCGAGGCGGCCGGCCACCGCCGGGGAGACGGCGACCGTCGTCCGGCCGAGCCGCTCGCTGGCGAGGTACAGCGCCCGCACCCCCGCCGTCAGCCTGCGGCCCTCCATCTGCGACTCGCCCAGGGAGTGCTCGGTGGCGACGACCGCGCGGACTCCGGCGGCCCGCGCGGCGAGCCGGCCGTAGACGCAGGCCCGGTACAGGTGGGTGTGCACCAGGTCGTAGCCGCCGGCGCGGATCAGCCGGACCAGGCGGGGCAGCGCGGCCAGGTCGCGGTTGCCGCCCATGCCCAGGTGCGTGACGCGCACCCCGTCGGCGGCCAGCCCCTCGGCGACCGCACCGGGGTTGGTGAGCGTCACGACGTCGCAGTCGACGGGCAGGTGACGCAGCAGCAGGCGCAGCTGCTGCTCGGCCCCGCCGACGCCGAGACCGGTGATGATGTGCAGGGCCCTCATCTCACAGGCCCTCCACCGGGCGCCGCCGCAGCCGGTGCAGCCGGTGCTTCAGGTACAGCCGCCAGGCCGTGTCGTGCTGCCCGACGTGCACCCGCGGCAGGGCGTGCGGGCCGGTCAGCGGGCCGGGGTCGATGGCGCAGGCGTAGGCGTACCCGGCCTCCCGCACGGCCGTGACGGCGCGGGCGTCGACCGTGCCGTACGGGTAGCAGAAGCCGTCCACCGGGGCGCCGGTCAGCTCCGCGAGCCGGGCGCGGCTCTCGACGACCTCGGCCTTCAGGGTGAGGTCGTCCGCCTCGGCGAGGTCGACGTGGGTGAGCCCGTGGGAGCCGATCTCCACGCCCTCGGCGGCCGCCCGCCGGACGCCGTCCGCGTCCAGCAGCGGCTTGCGCGGGCCGAGCGGGTCCCAGGCGTTGTCGCCGCCGAGCCGTCCGGGCAGCACGAAGAGGGTGGCGGTGCACTCCCAGCGGCGCAGCAGCGGCAGGGCGGCGGTGACGAAGTCGGCGTACCCGTCGTCGAAGGTGAGCCCGACCAGGTCCCGCCCCGCGCCCCGGGCGCGGGCGGCGAGCAGCTCGGCCACGGACACGCCGCGCAGTCCGCGCCGGCGCAGCCAGGCCAGCTGCCGGCCGAGCCGCTCGGGCGTGACCGTGATGCGGTACGGGTCGTCCGAGCAGTCGCCCACCGAGTGGTACATCGCCACCCACGGGACCGGGCCCGGGCGGGGGGCGGGGAGCCCGCCGGCGGGGGCGGAGTCAACGGGACCGACGGAAGCAGCCATGGGCGAGCCTTCTCGTGACGGCGCGTACGGAGCGCGCAGCGGATGCGGAGCCCTGGGCGCCCAGGGCCCGGGCGAGCGGGACGAACACGGCGGTCACGGTCAGGCAGCCGGCCGCGAGCCCCGCCGCCGGGGAGGTGAACCGGCCGGCGGCGAACGCCCCGGCGAGGGTGGCGGCGACCGCCGCGCACCCGGGCTTGGCCAGTTCGGCCAGCACCGGCCGGACACGGACCGAGACGCCGCGGGGGCCGGTGCGCCGCGTGGTGCGCAGGCCGGTGAGCAGCAGGGCGGCCGTGACGGTGATGCCGAGGGCGTTGGCGGCGGCGATCCCCGCCACGCCCCAGGCGCCCGCGGTCACGGCGCCGAGCACGCACGTCACCGCGACGCCCGCGGCCATCACGCCGACGGGGTACCAGCTGGGCCGGCCCGCCGAGAAGTACGAGCGGACCAGGGCGCCCACCAGGGTCTGGCCCAGCAGCCCGAGCGCGTACACGCGCATGACGTCCGCCGTCGCCGCGGTGTCGCCCGCGGTGAACGCGCCCCGCTGGAAGAGCAGTTCGATCATCTGCGGGGCGCAGGCGATCACCGCGCACATGCCCAGCAGCACCACGCCGGAGGCCAGCGCCAGATCCCGCTCCACCCGGCTGCGCGCCCGTTCGGTGTCGCCGTCCGCGAGCGCCCGCGCCACCACGGGGAAGGTGACGGTGCACAGCATCAGCGACAGCGTCATCGGGATCTGGGCGACCTTCTGCGCGTAGTTCAGGTGCGAGATGGCCCCGGCGGGCAGGTCGGAGGCGAGGAAGCGTTCGACGAGGACCTGCGACTGGCGGCACAGCGCGAACAGCAGCACGGCGGCGACCAGGGCCGGCCGCATCGGCCGCTCCCCGGCATCGGGGCCGGCCTCGCCCGGGGCCGGCGTACGCGCTCTCAGCTGCCGCCACAGCGACGGCAGCTGCACCGCCACCATCAGGCAGCCGCCCGCCGCGACCCCGGCCGCGGCGGAGCGCACGCCCCAGCGCTCGCCGAACAGGAACATCGCGGTGATGATGCCGGTGTTGTAGGCGACGTAGATCGCGGCGGGCGCCACGAAGCGGCGGTGCGCCCGCAGGGCGGCGCTGCAGTACCCGGCGAGCCCGAAGGCCAGCACGCAGGTCGCCGTGATCCGGGTGCAGTCGGCGGCCAGGCCGGGGTCGGGCAGGCCGGGCGCGAGGACCCGGACCAGGTAGGGGGCCGTGCCGGCGACCAGCGCGGCCACCGCGGCGAAGGCGAGGCACAGCCGGGGCAGCGTGGCGGCGACCAGGGCGCGCACCGGGTCGCCCGCGGCGCCCCGGGCGCGGCGGGCCAGCGCCATGCTGAACGCCGGGATCAGCGCGATCGACAGCCCGTCCTCGATGAGCAGGGTGGCGGCCAGCTCCGGCACGGTCCACGCGACCAGGAAGGCGTCCGTGTCGCTCCCGGCCCCGAACAGCCGCGCCAGCGCCTGGTCGCGCACCAGGCCGAGCAGGGAGCCGGCGACGGACAGCGCCGCCGTCACCAGCGCCGCCCGGGCGAGGAACCGCCCGGAGGCGGGGGCCGGGTCGGCGCCGGCCCCGGCGGTGACGGCGGTCCGTGCCGCGGGGACGGTCGCCGTGCCGTCCGTGCCGGGACCGGAGGATCGTGGGGGCACCACCGTCATCGCGCCGGGACCTCCCCGACGCGCCCGCGCGCCCCGGCCCGCTCCCCGTCCGCCCGCGCGTCGCCGGCCAGCGCCCACCACGCCACGAGCCCCAGGGCCACGGCGGTCAGCACGGTCGAGGAGCCGCCGATGTCCCCGTACCCGAAGTCGGTCAGCAGCCAGACCAGCAGCCCGCAGGCGACGAGCCCGCAGTCCGGCCCCGGACCGCGGGCGCGGCGGCGGCCGCGCACCAGCCGCCGCACCCCGCGCACCAGCAGCGCCAGCCAGCTCCCGGCGAGCGCGAGCAGCCCGACCAGGCCCTGCTCGCTCAGCACCAGCAGGTACATGTTGTGCGGCGACAGCAGCGCCTGCCTCTGGTACGGCACCCCCGCGCCGTCGATGTCGCTGCCCGACGACAGCGCCAGGGTGGCGTGCCCGTCCCGGTGCTCGGGGAAGCCCTTCAGCCCGACGCCGGTCAGCGGATGCTCGCGCCAGATGCCGGCGGCGGCCCCCCACAGGGCGTACCGGTCGACGACGGACTGGTCGGGGGCGTCGGCGACCCGCGCGATGCTGTCGACGCGCTGCTGCAGCGAGTCCGTGCCCACGCCGAACCCGCCCACCAGGACCACGCCGGCGGCGGCCGCGGCGGCGGCCGCCCTCAGCGCGCGCCGCGGCCCGGCCAGCACCAGCTGCACGGCGCCCGCCACGGCGGTCGCGATCCAGGCGCCCCGGCTGAAGGAGAGCGCGAGCGGCGGCAGCAGGGCCACGGCGCACCCGGCGGCCAGCGTCCGCTGCCGTACGGACGCCGGGCCCAGCGCGATCCCGGCCGCGCACATCAGGCCGAGGGAGACCGCCGTCGCCATGCCCATCACGTCGTGCGGCCCGAAGGTGCCGACCGCCCGGATGTTCTCCCCCTGGTAGGAGGCGCCGGTCCGGGTGACGTACTGGTGCACGCCGACGGCCCCCTGCCACAGCCCGAGCCCGACGAACGACCAGGCCAGCAGCCGGAAGTCGGCCCGGTGGCGGACCAGCAGCAGCACCGCCGCCGGGACGAGCACGAAGACCTGCAGATAGCGTCCCAGGCCGGTCAGCCCGGTCTGGGACGAGGACGCCCCCATGGCGGCGAGCGCCAGCCCCACGACCGGCAGGCCCAGCACCACCGCCGCGGCGGGCGCGAGCGGCCGCCGCCGCTCGCGCAGGGCGAGGAGCACGCAGTACCCCACCGCCAGCCCCGAGACCACGTCGGCGGGCCCCGCGCCGTCCGACGCCGGCGGCAGGGCCAGCACGGCGGGCACGGCCACCAGGGGCAGGACCGGCGCCGCGGCGGCGGCCCGGCGCGAGAGCGGGGTCAGGACGTGGCTCACGTCGGTCAGCTCCCCGTCGGACGCACCAGCGTGGCCGCGGTGCGCAGCAGGATGCACACGTCCTGCCACAGCGACCAGTCGTCGATGTAGGCGTTGTCGAACCGGCAGCGGTCCTCGATCGAGGTGTCGCCGCGCAGCCCGTGGACCTGGGCGAGGCCGGTGACACCGGTCCGCATCCGGTGGCGGTCCGCGTAGCCGGGGTAGGCCTGGCTGAACTGCGCCACGAAGTAGGGGCGTTCGGGCCGCGGCCCGACCAGGCTCATGTCGCCCCGGAGCACGTTCCACAGCTGGAGCAGCTCGTCCAGCGAGGTGCGCCGCAGCATGCGGCAGAACCAGCGCATCTCGTTCTCGTTCGCCACGCTCCACCGGGTCGCCGACTCGTGCTCGTCGGCCGGGCGGTGGGTGCGGAACTTCAGCAGCGTGAACGGCCGCCCGTCCCGGCCGATGCGCTCCTGCCGGAACACCACGCCCGGCCCGTCGCTGATCCGCAGCACCAGCGCGCACGCCAGGATCAGCGGACTCAGCAGCAGCAACAGCGTGCCCGACACGAGGACGTCGAGCAGCCGCTTGCCCGCGCCGCCCCGGCGCCGCGGGCACAGCTCCAGCCGCCGGCAGGCGAAACCGGCCAGCCGCTCCCGCGCCGCGTACGACGGGGCGTCGGCGTCGACCTCCCAGACCGCGCAGCCCGACTCGGCCAGCGCCCGCAGCAGCGGCCCCTGGTCGGCGCGGACGGAGGGGTGCACGGTCAGCACCGCCCGCACCCCGTTCTGGATGACCGCGCGCTCGACCTCCGCGCCGGTCGTCAGCACCGGCAGGCCCTCGGCGCCGTCCGGCTGCCCGGCGACGACCCCCACCGGCCGCACCCCGCACCGCGGGTGGCGCAGCACGGCGGCGGCCACGCGCTGCGCGGTCGCCGCCGGGCCGACGACGAGCGCGGTGTGCGGACGGCGCAGCAGCGCCGCGCGCCGCCGCCCGTGCACGGCCCCGCGCAGCGCGCAGGCCGCCGACGCCTGCAGGGCGAGCCCCGCCAGCACGGTGCCGGCGGACAGCGCGTGCTCCGGCCGGCAGGCCGCCCACACCACCGCGAGCACCAGCCAGGCGACCGCGACGCGGCTCCACACGGCGGGCAGTTCGTCCAGCAGCCCCGGCACCGGCGGCCGGGCCCCGCGCGGGCGCAGCAGCAGCGACACGGCGATCAGCAGGGTGACGAGCAGCGGCTGGCGCTGGGCCTCGGTCAGCGCCGGCGTGCCCGCCACGGCGGCGACGCCGTCCGCGACGAGCAACGGCAGCGGCGAGGCCGGCCGGGCCGGGCGCCGCGGGGCGGGGAGGCGGGGACCGGCGGCGGCGCCGCGCGGCGGCATGACCGAGACGGAGGAGGATCCGCGGCCCCACGGCTGTACGCCGGGGGAGGGGACGGTACGTTCGGCACTCACGGGTGGATGGACTCCCTGTGCTCGGACTCGGCGTGCTGGGGTGCCGGGTGTGCCCGGGCGCCCCGGCCCGCGTCGAGCGGCCGGCCGGGTCCGGCGCCGCGGGCCTCGGCGCTTCTCCGCTCCCGGCCCCGCCCGAGCGGGGGGACCCCCGCCCGGGGCGGGCGCGGGCTCCGGCCGGCGGGCGGCGCGTCGAGCAGGTCGCGGTAGACGTCCGCGATCCGCTCGGCGGTGTGCCGCACGTCGTGGGCGGACAGCACGTGCCGGCGGCCCCGGTCGCCGAGCGATTCGCGCAGCGGCGGGTCGAGCAGCAACTCGGCGACGGCCGCGGCCAGCCGGGCCGGCTGCTCCGGCGGGACCAGGCACCGGGCGGCGAGGGCGGGCGGCAGGCTCTCGCGGGCGCCGTCGACGTCCGTGACCACCACGGCCCGCCCGCAGGCCATCGCCTCCAGCGGGGCCAGCGCCATGCCCTCCCAGCGGGACGGCAGGACGACGAGGTCGGCGGCCTGGTACCACGCGGTGGCGTCGGGGACGGCGCCCGCGAACAGCACGGACCCGGGGGCGTCCGCGCGCAGCCGGTCGCGGTCCGGTCCGTCGCCGACCAGCACCAGGCGGGCGCCGGGCACCCGGCGCACGACCGCCTCCCACGCCCGCAGCAGGACGTCCTGTCCCTTCTGCCGGCACAGCCGGCCCACGCAGACCGCGAGCGGCGCCGCCGGGTCGAGGCCGGCGAGCGGCGCGAGCCCGGCCCGCGCGGTGCCGGCGGCGGCCGGGCGGAAGCGCTCGGGGTCGATGCCGTTGGGGACGACGGCCCAGCGGGCGGCGATCCCGGCGCGCACGCCGGTCGCGCGCTCGGCCTCGCTCACGCACACCACCCGCCCGGCCCACCGCGCGCCCCATCGCTCCCACCGCAGCGCCAGGGCGGCGGTGCCCCCGCCGACCGCCTCGAACGACCAGGCGTGCGGCTGGAAGACCGTCGGGATCCGCCCGCGCACCGCGAGCCGCCCGGCGAGTCCGGCCTTCGCGCTGTGCGCGTGCACCAGGTCGGGGCGCACCTCGCCGGCCACGCGCGCCAGGCACCGCACCTCCCGGGCCAGGGAGGAACCCGGCGACCGCGTCGCGGGCCAGTGCCGCACCGCCGCGCCGAGCGCCCGCACCCCGTCGGCGAACGCGCCGCCGGGGCAGGCCACCGTGACGTCCAGGCCGTCCGCCAGCTGCGCCCGGACCAGGTCCGTCACGACACGCGCGACCCCGCCGTCGACCGGCTGGGTGACGTGCAGGACCCGGGGCCGAAAAGAGGCGGACGACGCGTGCACGGGTGCGGTCTCCTCGCTCACGGAGATGCTCGGGGCGGTGGGCAACGGGTTCAGCGCCGGGCGTCGGCGGCCACGAAGAGCACGCCGGCCCACGCCGCGTCCCGCGAGGACCGGAGCCGGAGGGCCAGCCGGTCCCCGGCGTGCGGCAGCCCGCCCCCGAGGTCGAACACGTCGGAGTCGTAGCCCAGGGTGTTGGCGTACGCGGGCACCCGCACCGGGTCGGCCCCGGGGTCGCTGATGGTGGAGTTCAGCACGTCGTCGCGGGGGTTGGCGGAGTCGGCGAGCGCGGTGGAGGCGGACCCGGACGTCAGGGTGAGCGAGTCGCCGGCGGTGCCGCGGTCGCCGTTGTACGCCACCAGGCCCGCGCGGCCGCCCGCGCCCGCGGGGAAGCCCGCGCCGTCGAGCCGGACCTCCTGGTCCCCGCCGGACCTCAGCGGGGCGAAGCCGTCCCAGAGCGCGAGGTGCCGCAGCGGCTCCGCCGGGTTCTCGTACGCCACCACCAGCGTCCAGCCGCCCCACGCACCGGCCGCCGACCTGCCCATGGCCACGTTGACCTGCGCCACGGTGTACAGGCCCGGCCCGCTGTCCCGCACCAGCGACGTGACGTCCGCCGAGGCCTGGAAGGCGTCCGCGCCGTCCGCCACGCGGTGTCCGACGACCGTGTCCGCGAGCAGTTCCTTGTACTCCCCGCCGGGTTCGGCGATCAGGACCCGCCCGTTGTCCTCCGGCGGCTTCTGCTCGCCCACGCGCAGGTTGCCGCCCCAGTACAGGCGCGCGTACGTCACCCGCGCGCCGGCGGGCAGGCGGACCTCCGCGCGGGAGGAGTTGTAGGTGTTCGGGTCGTGGTCGACATCGGTGTAGAACATGTCGAAATCACCGTTCGCGCCGGCTCCGCCCGCCCGCGCGGCCGGGCACGCGGACGCCGTGTCCCGCCCGGGGTCCGGCGCCTGGGGGGCCGTGCGGCAGCTGATGGACGCGTTGGCCGCGCGCACGATGCCGCCGTGCTGCAGCGCGTGGTACCGCTGGGTGAACGCGAGGGCGTCCGCCTCCGGCGCGGGGGGCGCGGCCGCCGCGGCGGCCGGTGCGCCGACGGGCGTCCACATCGCGGCGAGGGCGAGGACGCCCACGGTTGCGCGGTGCAGCAGCGGACCCAGGGAATGGCACATGACCGTCGGTGCCCTTTCGGAAACGGTTCGGGGTGGCGGAGGGCGGCGCACGCGCGCGGTGTCCGCCTGGCGAAGGGATGGGAGGTCCGCAACTCTAGCCACCAAAAGGACAAACTCGACGAAACGTGGAAAGTGTGTCGGATCGGTGAAACCGATTCCCTCCCCGGCTTCACGCGTTCGGCGGTACGGACACCGCCGAACGATGCGGTCGTTCGGCCCGGCGCCGGCGCCGGCGCTCTCCCGGCGGCCCGCCGCGACGGGTGACCGCCGCCGTCCTCCTCAACGGCCACTGCCTCCGGCCCGCCTGACGCGCCGTCCGGCCGGCCGGACGCGGCGGCCGGGGGAAGCGGGGGCGTCACGAAGGGCCTATGAGCGGTTGCGGGGGCCCGCGGGTGCTTTCACGGTGGGTTCAGACCCAACGCCCGCCGAAAGGAATCCCCATGCGTGCTCTGCCCGCCCGGCGCATCGCGTCCAGCGCGTTGTGCGCCGCCCTCCTGGTCGGGATCACCGGCCCCGCCGCCATGGCGGCCGACTCGGCCCGGGAGCACGGCCGTGCGGCGTCGGCCGGCACCCGGCTCCCCGGCGCGGACGCGCGTCCGGCGGTGGCCGCAGAACTCGACCGAAGCGGTCTCGCCCCGGTCGCCGACCTGCTGACCGCCGTGCTCGAGGAGGACGGCGGCCGGCTGTCGCCCCGCGAGGCCGAGGAACTGGGAGCCGCCGCACGGGCCGCCCTGGCCGACGCGGTCGCCAAGGCCCGGGCGCGCTCGGCCGCGCCGACGGCGTCGGCCCCGGCGACGGGCGCGCTGCCGCCGGCTCTCGCCCGGCCCGAGGAGTCCGAGCGGCGCGCCATCGCCCCGGACGATGAGCTGGAGGACGTGCTGAAGGCCGTCCAGGAAGCCCTCGAAGGCCTTCTGGACGCGGCCACCGCCGAGGACGTCACCGACACCGACGACACCGACGACACCGATGACGCTGCCGACACCGACACCGACATTGACACCGACACCGACGACACCGGCACCGACGACGTCGACGAGGTGATCTCGTCGGTCGACGACCTGCTGACCGAGCTGGACGACCTCCTCGAGGCGCTGGACGGCGCCGACCTCTCGGAGCTGCTCCTGCCCGAACCGGAGGAGTCGCCCAGCGCGTCGGCCCCGACATCGGTGCCTTTGCTGCCGGCCGTGACGCTCCCGGCGCTGCCGGCCGCCACGCCGCTGCCGGCGGTACTGCTGCCGGCCCCGTGAGGTGTGCGGGCGCCGTACGGCACGGCGCCGGCCCGTCCGGTCGTGGGGGGGGGGGGGCGCCCCCGGGCCCCCCCCCCCCCCGGGAAGAAGGAAACGAGACCAAGTGACACACCCAACCACCAAAAACAAAACAACAAAAAAAAAA
>NZ_JBITFM010000001.1:314956-449449 GCF_044456065.1 Streptomyces sp. NPDC051041 | reverse complement strand
GGGGGGGGGGCGGGCCGGCGCGGGGGGCGGGGGGGGGGGGGGGGCGGGCGCCCCCCCCCGGCCCCCCCCCCCCACGACCGCTGTTCTTTCCGCCTCCTCCGGTTCTCTCCCGGCCTTCCTCACCCGAGATCCTCTTTTTCCGAACATCTCATATGCGGAAATCCGCGCGCGGAAATCCAGTGAAAGGAGGAATCGTGCGGGGGGAGCTCGTGCGCGGGAATCTCATATGAGCAATCGGCGATCTCCGGTACCTCCGGTTTCCGTCCCGGCAGGGAATCGTTGGGCACGGCGACAGAATTCCCCTCCGGCACCCCGCGGTGCCGAAGAAAGGAACACGATGAAGCCCCTGAAGGCTGCCGCCGTCCTCGCCGGGTCCCTGATCGCCTCCGGTGCCGCCGCGCCCGCGTTCGCCCACTCCGGGCCCGCGCCCGTCGGCCTCAACGCCATCAGCCCGCTCAGGAACGTGACCATCCTCGACGTGCCGCTGCCGGACGGGGCGAAGGCGCTCTACGCGGACGAGAACTCGCTGATCGAAACGGTGCGGAAGACCCCGGCCGCGCTGGACCAGCACCGGACGCCCCAGAGCGGTCCGCGGCAGCGGGGCTGAGACCACGCCGCGAGAAGAGGGGCGGCCCCCGGCTTCGCCGGGGGCCGCCCCTCTTCTCGCCTCCTCCGCGCCTTTCCCCTGCCCTCCTCGGGTGCGCGGCCGGTGACGGCCGCCGTCCCGGCCGCGCGGCGGTGACCGTGCGGGACGTTCGGCGGTTACGGCTGCGGACAACCGAACCGGACGAAGGAGGAAACCATGGTCGTCAGCGCAGGCGGGACACCGGTGGGTGCCGAGGACGGAGCGCCGGACCGCCCGGCGGGCCCCGGGCCGGAGGCCAGAACACGACGGCACGTGGCGCGCGGCCTGGGCGCCTGCGCGCTCGCCGCCGCCCTGGCCCCGCTGGTCGCCGCCTCCCGGCCGCAGCGCCCCGGCCCCGGTCCCGGACTCCGGAGCGCCGCGGGCGACACCGCCTTCGACCAGACCTACCGCGGCCGCCGCATCCGCGGTGTGCGGACCTCGCCGTGCGGCACCGCCGGGGACGGCCGGTGGCACGTCACCGTGGACGGCCGGCCCCTGCATCTGATGCGCCGCGCCGACGGCACCTGGCTGACCATGGTCGACCACTACTGCTCGTACCCGACACCGCTGGAGGCCGCCCGCGCCGCCGTCGACGAACTCGGCCCCGGCCGGCGGCTGAGCGACCTGGCTCAGGGACCGGCCGGCGCGGCACACCTGCACACGGGGGGCCGGCATGGCGTACGTGCGTAAGGACGCCCGCACGCTCACCGCGGCCGAGAAGCGCCGGTTCGTCAACGCGCTGCTGGAGGTCAAGCGGCGCGGCGAGTACGACGAGTTCGTGCGGATGCACGTCGAGTACTTCTCCCCCGACGGCGAACGCGGACTGCGCGCCGCGCACATGGCGCCCTCCTTCCTGCCCTGGCACCGCCGCTTCCTGCTCGATCTGGAGGAGGCGCTGCGCCGGGTGGACCCGTCGGTGACCGTGCCGTACTGGGACTGGACGCGCGATCGCACGACCGCTTCCGTCCCCTGGACGGCGGACCTGCTCGGGGGCAACGGGCGCCGCTCCGACCACCGGGTCATGACCGGCCCGTTCGCCTACGGGGAGGGCAACTGGACCCTCAGGGTGGGGGTGACCGACGAGGCGTTCCTCACCCGGGACCTCGGCCGCCGGCGCGATCCGATCGACCTGCCCACGAGGAACGAGCTGGAGTGGGCGCTGCAGGACCCCGTCTACGACGTGGCGCCCTGGGACTCGACGGTCACGCGGGGTTTCCGCAACAAGCTGGAGGGCTGGGGCACCGGCCGGGGCAGCGCGTCCTGGCGCAACCACAACCGGGTGCACCGCTGGATCGGCGGGGCGATGCTCGGCGGCGCCTCCGTCAACGACCCCGTCTTCTGGCTGCACCACGCCTTCGTGGACCTGCAGTGGCACCGCTGGCAGCGCCGGCACCGAGGAGCCCGCTACCTCCCCGCCGCACCGCCGGGCCCCGGCGACGAGCAGCACGACCGGATCGTGGCACGGCACCAGAAGCTGCCACCGTGGGACGTGACACCGGACGAGCTGGAGGACGTCAGCGGCGTCTACCGGTACGCGTGAGGCGACGCGGGACACGCGGGGAGCCCCGGCGCCGGAGGACGCCGGGGCTCCCCGACCGGGACGACACGCCGGCCGCCGCAGCCGCCTGCGGCGCCGGCGACACCGCAGACGGCGGACGACCACCACCTCGACGACGTCGCCACCCCGGCGACACGCCGCGCCGCACCGTCCGAAGCGGCTCCGACGCCTGCCGGGCCGCATGCGCCACCGGCCGCCCCGCTGCGCGGAACCGCTGCTCGGCAGCGATTCCCGGGCACACCCGGACCCCCCGGACGCATTCGTCCGATTTATCCGCAGCGACACCCAGAAGAGAGTTTTCAGGAAAATTTCGCAGTTGGGTGTTTCGTGTGCCGATGGACCGTGATGGTCGCCTATAGTTTTCAACTGTCAGTGACCGGCTCGTCACGGGCCGTGTCGACTCGTACAAGAACGGAGCAGTAATGCGCAAGTTCCAGAAGGCTGCTGTCGTTGTGGCCATGGTCGGCAGCGTCGGCGCCCTGGGTGCCCCGACCGCTCTCGCGGCCGACAAGGGCAAGGACGTCAGCTTCGAGGTCTCGGGCGGCGGCTGCAAGGTGGAGGGCGACTCGATCGCCATCCTCAGCAACGTCGGCATTCTGAACGGTGGCATCGTTTCCGGCATCCTGCACTTCGGTGAGGACCAGGACGGCGCCCAGAAGCTGGACCAGGGCAACACCGTTGACTGCTCCACCCGCGGCTTCACCGGCTGATAGCCGAGCAGGCAACTGAGGGCAGGTCCCGGGGCGCGAGCCCCGGGACCTCTCCCTGACACTCCTCACAACCCGAGCGTTGACCTCGCGCCGTCTCTTCCGGGGACATGCACGCAGTGGCCGCGTGGTTCGAGACGTACAGCGCCTGGGGGGATCTACCGCAAAGGACTTGGCGGATGCACAACTTGAAGAAGATCGCAGTGGTGGCGGGAATCCTGGGAGGGTCCGCTCTGGCGGGGCTCGGCACCGCCCAGGCCCATGAGGCCGGCTTGCCCGTCTGTGACCAGAAGGCCAGCGACAAGCACTGCGGACAGAAGCGTGAGTACCGGTACGTCGACGACAACGGCCGGCGCGTCCACGTCGTGGTCCGGCGAGAGGCCTGCGCGGTCAGGGGCAGCACCGTGGACTGCTCTCTCCACCACCCCTGATCCGATCACCGCCCCTGATCCGACCGGAGGCGCCGACGCCTCCTCGCGGCAGCCGTCCTGACCCCTGCCCGGCCGACGTGCCCCGGCCGTGGTGCTCCGGACGGCGGCTGCTCGAACGGCCAGATGGCCGGATCCGTCCCCCCGGGTCCGGCCATTCGGCGTTCCCGGCCGGTTCCGCGGAGTGCCGGGCGGAGGGGGCCGTGGACTTCGGTAGGTCGTCGAACGTTCCGGGGCGGCTCGACGGCAGGGCGCATGCGGCGGAGGACGGTGGATCGCACCGGTGGCGCACCGCCTCGGGCGGTGGCCGATTTCCTACTTGATCATACGGCGGGCGCCGTGCCGGGCGAGGTATTCGTACGCGCGAGTCGCACTTCGCCCGGGCCGGTCGCGGGCGGTGAGGACGCCCTCCGGCGAAGACGCCCTCCCGGGGGAGGGCGGGAGGTGGCGCCCCCGGCAGGACTCGAACCTGCGGCCAAGCGCTTAGAAGGCGCCTGCTCTATCCGCTGAGCTACGGGGGCCTGGTGTGGTGGCCTCTGTCGTGGTGCCCGGGTGTGGGCCGATCCGTGACGTTGCCGGGGACAAGGATAGGGCTCCCGACTCCTTGTCCCTGTCGCTTCGCCTCCGTGGCTCGATGTGGAGGTTCGGTGAAGCGGTCCTGATAATCGCAGGCAGGTGCGAATCGCGCACCGCTTTTGGCGCCTCCCGCCCCGGGTGTTGTGCACTCGTTATGCCTGGGCTGCGCCCGCGCCCGACTCGCCCCTTCCGCCCCTTCTGTTCTGTCGGCGCGCAGACATGCTCATATGCTTCAGAATTCCCCTAAAATTGGGCATTCTTCGCATGTGGTGACCTTGGACGTACGGCCTCAGCTGCTCGACGCACTCCTCACCCTGCGCAACCGTGTCGCGGCCGCACGCTTCCCGCTGCCCCTGGCGGGGGCTCCACGCGCGCGTGCCGACCGTGACGAACTGCTCGCGCAGCTCGACGACTACCTGGTGCCCCGGCTGAAAGAACCCGAAGCGCCGCTGCTGGCCGTCGTCGGGGGATCCACCGGAGCCGGGAAGTCGACGCTGGTGAACTCGATCGTGGGGCGGCGGGTCAGCGAGGCGGGCGTGCTGCGGCCGACGACCCGGACTCCGGTACTGGTCTGCCATCCGGAGGACCATCACTGGTTCAGCGGGATGAGGGTGCTGCCCGGTCTCACGCGCGTGTGGGTGCCGCAGCGCGATCCCGCGGACGACCTGCTGCTGCCGGGCGAGGACCCCGCGCGCCTGCTGCGGATCGAGACCGTCGAGACGCTGCCGCCCGGTCTCGCCCTGCTCGACGCGCCCGACGTCGACTCCCTGGTCTCCGACAGCCGCGTCCTGGCCGCCGAACTGATCTGCGCGGCCGACATCTGGGTGATGGTGACCACCGCCGCCCGCTACGCCGACGCCGTGCCCTGGCACCTGCTGCGCGCCGCCAAGGAGTACGACGTCACCCTGGTCACGGTGCTCGACCGGGTGCCCCACCAGGTGGTGACCGAGGTGGCGCGGCAGTACGGGGCACTGCTCACCAGGGCCGGGCTCGGCGACGTGCCCCGCTTCACCGTGCCCGAACTGCCCGAGTCCGCCTGGGGCGGCGGGCTGCTGCCGGCCACCGCCGTGGCGCCGCTGCGCACCTGGCTCGTCCACCAGACGCAGGACCCGGCGGCCCGGCAGCACGTCATGGCCCGCACGGCCCGCGGAGTCCTCGACTCGCTCAGGTCCCGGACGCCCGAACTGGCCGGCGCCGCCGCCGCCCAGTACGCGGCCGCGCTGCGCCTGACCGCCGCCGTCGACGGGGCGTACGACGCCGAGCACGCGCGCGTGCGGGGCCGGCTGCGGGGCGGGGCCGTGCTCGCCGGGGACGCCCTGAAGCGATGGCGCGCCTTCCCGCTGGACTGCTCCGCCGGGGAACTCCTCGACTCGCTGACGGAGAGCCTGAGCACGCTGCTGCTGTGCGCCGTCACCGCCGCCGACGAACGCGTCGACGAGGCATGGCGGCGCGAACCGGCCGCGGCCGCCCCGGAGCTGGCGCGGCCCGAGCGGTCCGCGGAAGGCCTGGAGCACCGTGTCGAGCTGGCCGTACGGCGGTGGCGGCGGGAGCTGGAGGAGTACGCCGAGGAGGAGGTGCGCGAGCTCGACCGCGGCGTCGCGCCGGATCCCGAGGCGGTCACCGCCCTGGTCGCCACCGCGCTGCTGGGCGGCCGCCGGGCGCGCGGCTCGGGCGAGCGGCTCGCCGAGCGGATCGGCGCGCACGGGGCGCTGCGGCTGCGCGACCGGGGCGGACGGCTCCTGACCGGGCTCGTCGACCGGGTCCTGCGCGCCGAACGCGAGCGCCGGCTCGCCCCGCTCGACGCGCTCGACGTGCACCCCGAGTCCCAGGCCGGACTCATCGCCGCGCTGTCCGTACTGCTGAAGGAGAGGTGACCGGTGACCGCCGCCACTGACCAGGACCACACCGAGCACGCCGATCGCCCGGGGAACGCGGCCCCCGCGGGCGAGCACTCCGGGGACGGGCCCCCCGCACAGGACGGCCCCGAGACCGGGCGCCCCGGAGGGGGGCCGGGGGAGGGGGACCCGGACGGCGCCCCCGCGGACCGGACCGCGCGGGACCCGCACACCGGGGCCGGGCGCGCGGAGAAGGAGACGGGCCGGACGCCCCACACGCACGGGAAGGAGGCCGACATGCCCGGCCGTACGGACGAGGACTCTCCCGGCGGCTCCCCCCGCCCCTCCGGCGGCCCGCCCGGTGGCGCCCCCGGCCGTGGGGGATCCGCGGGCGCCTGGGACGACGGGCTGATCGCGCGGCGGGTGGCCGAGGGGGAGAGCGCCGAGCAGTTCGCCGTCGTGGAGAACCGGCCGCCCGGTGGGCCGGCCACGACGCCGATGGTGTACGACAGGCCGCTGCGGTCGCGGCTCGACGCGCTGCGCGAACTGGTGGGACTCTCCCGCGCCCGGCTGGACAACAGGACCCTCGCCGAGGCGGGCCGGGTGCTGGACGAGGCCGCCGCGCGGCGCAGGCACTCCGGGCAGCACACCGTCGTCGCCATCGCGGGCGCCACCGGGAGCGGCAAGTCGCAGCTGTTCAACATGCTCGCCGGCGTGCCGATCTCGGAGACGGGCGTACGCCGGCCGACCACCACGGCGCCCATCGCGTGCAGCTGGAGCGACGGCGCGGCCAGCCTCATCGAGCGGCTCGGCATCCCGCCCCGCCTGCGGCGGCGCCCCCTGCAGAACGGGGACGCGGACCCCCAGCTGCGCGGACTCGTCCTGGTCGACCTGCTCGACCACGACTCGGCCGCCGTGCACCACCGCGAGCAGGTGGACCGCATCCTCAGGCTCGTCGACGCGGTGATCTGGGTCGTCGACCCCGAGAAGTACGCCGACGCCGTCCTGCACGAGCGCTACCTGCGGCCCATGGCGGGCCACGCGGAGGTCATGTTCGTCGTCCTCAACCAGATCGACCGGCTGCCCGGGGAGGCCGCCGAGCAGGTCCTCGACGACCTGCGGCGCCTGCTCGACGAGGACGGGATCGCGCTGGGGGAGTACGGCGAACCGGGCGCGACCGTGCTCGCGCTGTCCGCGCTCACCGGGGACGGGGTCGGCGAACTGCGCGAGGCACTCGGCCGGTTCGTGGCGCAGCGGACGGCGCCGGCCCGCCGGATCTCGGCCGATGTGGACGCCGCCGCGTGGCGGCTGCGGCCCGTCTACGTCACCGGGCGGCGGACCGGGCTGAGCGAGCAGGCGCGGGAGGAGTTCGCGGCCCGCCTCGCGGACGCGGTCGGCGCCGCCGCGGCGGGCGAGGCGGCCGAACGCGCGTGGCTGCGCAACGCCAACCGCGCCTGCGGGACGCCCTGGCTGCGGCTGTGGCACTGGTACCAGGACCGCGGGGAGCCGCCCACCGGACGACTCCCCGCGCGCGCCCGGGCGGACGAGGAGACCACGGCCCGGCAACGGGTCGAGCAGGCGGTGCGCACGGTGGCCGACCGCGCGTCGGCCGGGCTGCCCGCGCCGTGGGCGCAGGCGGTGCGCGAGGCGGCCGCACGCGGCGCCCAGGGGCTGCCCGAGGCGCTGGACGAGCTGGCGGCGCGGCACGGACCGCCGCCCGGGCGGCCGCCGCGGCCGGGGTGGTGGCCGGTGGCCGTGCTGACCCAGGCGTCGATGACGATCCTTCAGTTCGCGGGCGGGCTGTGGCTGCTGGGCCAGATCGTCGGGGTGATGTCGCCCAACCTCGGCGTGCCGGTGCTGCTGATGGTGATCGGGATCGTCGGCGGCCCCCTCATCGAGTGGAGCTGCCGGATGGCGGCGCGCGGCCCGGCCCGGAGATACGGCCTGGAGGCGGAACGCCGCTTGCGGGAGGCGGCCGCCGGATGCGGCCGGGCCCGCGTACTGGACCCCGTGGCGGCGGAGCTGCTGCGGTACCGGGAGGTCCGGGAGCAGTACGGGAGAGTCGTGGGAACGGGGACGGGGACGGGGGCGGAGGCCGGGGGGAGCTGAGGCGGCCCGGGCCGCCTCACCCGTACGGGCGGCGGAGTTCTCCACAGGCGGGCGGTGGTCCACAGCGCCCGGCGGGCCCGGCCCGGCGGAGGCAGTCTGGCTTCGCGGCGATCGCGAAGGACGCGCTCGCCGCGGCGGACACAGCCGTACGGGACGGACCCGTACACGCATCCGCCCGGGGCGTGCGCCCGGGCGAGGGAGGGATTCCGGGATGAACGAGACGATCATCTGCGCGGTGGGCAATGTGGCGACGCAGCCGGTGTACCGGGAACTGGCCGGCGGACCGTCCGCGCGGTTCCGGCTGGCGGTGACCCCGCGCTACCTGAACCGGGAGAAGAACGTGTGGACGGACGGGCACACCAACTTCTTCACGGTCTGGGCCGGCCGGCAGCTCGCCGTCAACGCGGCGGCGTCGCTGAACCTCGGCGACCCGGTCGTCGTGCAGGGCAGGCTGAAGGTGCGCACGGACGCCCGCGAGGGACAGAACTGGCTGTCGGCGGAGATCGACGCGATGGCGATCGGCCACGACCTGGCGCGGGGCACGTCGGCGTTCCGGCGCGTCAACAAGCCCGAGACGGCCGCCTCCCCGCCGCGGCCGGAGCCCGACTGGCGGACACCCGAGGAGGAGGCCGGGGAGGCGGAGCCGCAACAGCCGTCCCCCTCCGCCGTGGTGACGTGAGGTCACCCGGTGCGCGCACCCGGGCGAACCGCGGCCCGTCGACGCACGCGCACCGGACGAGCCGGGTGGATTTGTCGACAAGTCCTGCTCGCGGACGGTCCTGGCGATAACGATTCCGAGTCGGATCATCGCCCGGGCAGCCTCACCGGGAAGCCGGGGCACGCCGCGTCCCTAGGATGCCGGGCATGGCCCTCGGGCCGAAGATTCTGCTGGTGGGACCGTACCCCCCACATCAACGGGTCCTGCTCGAAGGGGAATGTGGTGTTTGCATCGTTCTCTGCGCTCCCGGCGCGCGGGCGAGGGCCGGCCCGCCTCGCCGCCGCGACGCTGGTGTCCGGACTCGTCGCCGCCGGGGTGCTGGCCGGTGCCGGCACCGCCGCCGCCGACGGGACTCCGCAGAGCCAGGGCGGGGCGACCGCCACCATCGGCGGTCTGAAGACGTACGGCGCCGCCGTGGTGCACACCGACTCCGGGGACCTGGAGGTGTCGGCCGGCCTGTTCGAGATGGCGGTCGAGGGCGGCGGCATGCTGCAGACGTACTGCGTCGACCTCCACACCCCCACGCAGAAGGACGCCAGGTACCACGAGACCCCGTGGAGCGGGACCTCACTGGCCTCGAACAAGGACGCCGGCCGGATCCGCTGGATCCTGCAGAACTCCTACCCGCAGGTGAACGACCTCGCGGCGCTCGCCGAGAAGGCCGGTGTCCGCGGCGGTCTCACCGAGCAGGACGCGGCGGCCGGCACCCAGGTGGCCATCTGGCGCCACTCGGACGACGCGGACGTCGACGCCGTCGACCCGCAGGCCGAGCAGCTCGCGGACTACCTGGAGAAGAGCGCCCGCGACCTGGCCGAACCGGAGGCGTCGCTGACCCTGGACCCGCCCGCGGTCTCCGGACGCCCCGGTGAGCGGCTCGGCCCGGTGACCGTGCACACCAACGCGGACGGCGTGACCCTGACGCCGCCGGCGGACGCCGCCACGAGCGGTGTGCGGATCGTCGACGCGAACGGCAGGGCCGTCACGTCCGCGGCGGACGGCAGCCAGGTGTTCTTCGAGGTGCCGGACGACGCCGCCGCCGGCACGGCCGAGCTGACCGTGCAGGCCTCGACCACGGTGCCGGTCGGCCGGGCCTTCACCTCCGAGAACCGCAGCCAGACCCAGATCCTGGCCGGCTCCAGCGAGTCGACGGTCTCGGCCACGGCGAGCGCGACCTGGGCCGGGACGGGCGCGATACCCGCGCTGTCCGCGGTGAGGAACTGCGCCGAGGGCGGCCTGGACATCACCGTCGCCAACGCGGGCGCCGAGGCGTTCGCCTTCGACCTGATGGGAACCGGGTACGGCGTCGCGGCGGGCGAGTCCCGCACGGTGACGGTCCCGTTGCAGGAGGACCAGGCGTACGACTTCACGATCGAGGGGCCGAGCGGCTTCGAGAAACGTTTCACCGGCGTGCTCGACTGCCGGACGCAGGGTGCCGGGGGCGGCGAGTCCACGCAGACCCTCGGCGAACCGAGCCCCGCCACGGCGGGCGGCGCGCCCGCGGGCACCAACCTCGCCGAGACCGGCGGCTCGGGCGTCACCCCCCTGATCGCCGGCATCGCGCTCGCCCTGGTCGTGATCGGCGGCGCGACCCTGCTCGTCATCCGCCGCAAGGAGACGCCGGTCCAGGGGCGGCAGTGAGGGGCGAGCCGTCGCCACCAACGGCGCAACCCGGACCAGGGCCTTGACCGGAGGGTCTGCGCGCGGGGGTGGGGAGAGACGGTACGGCGCGACGGCGCTCCCCGACGCGTACCCGGTTCCGCGGACGGGACCGGCGGGCCGGCGGCGTCCTCCGCGCCGTCCCACCGGCGCTCGACTCCGACGCGCCGGACCAAGCGCGGGCCCGGCCGTACGAGGGACGCGTCGAGACCGGAGACGCTCCCCCGCGCCTCGAGCCCCGCGGGCGACCTCGGGCGGGTGGCTGCGTTCACGAGAACGGGTTCTGGCCCGCCTGCTGCGAAACGGGGCGAGGACGTCCTCGCCCCGATCGTCCGCAGGCAGCCGACCTGGGCGGATCCGAATCCGGCGCTGCCCGGGGACCGGAACACCAGCCGCTCTCACAGAAGCTGAACCAGAACCCGTTCCTGTGAACACAGCCAGGCAGGACTGTTCGAGGAGGCGCCCTGGTGCGGCTGCGGGCGCACCGCGGCCCGGGGCACGTCCTCGGCGGTGGCCGTCGTCGTCGTTCCAGCCGGAGGGCTGCGGGCCGCCGGTGGTTCCGCGCGTATCGCCGACGCGGCCGCACACGCCGGCAGGCGACGCCTGTCCGTTCCGCCGTTCCCGACAGCCGCAATCGCCGACAGGGCCCGGACGGCGCCGGAGACCTCGAGACGGACGCGGCCCGGACCGTGGTGCCCCGCTCGGACGCCGCGCGGATGCCGGGGACGCCCTGCGGCCGGTCGTGCCTACGGGACGAAGCGCACCTCGGGGTGGGAGGGGGAGGGCCCGTTCAGCAGGCGCCGCGGTTCGCCCCGCAGGTGCCGGTCGAAGAATGCCGTGAGGTAGGCGCGCTGGGCGGCGGTGCTGCGCCGGGGGTCCACCGTTCCGATGTACTGCTCGCGGGTCTGTGGCGGGATGTCCAGTCGTTCGTCCAGGGCGGGCAGGATGGTCTGCACGTCGGAGTAGCTGTAGTGGCCTCCCCGCTCCAGACTCAGATCGAGTTTCCAGCCGGTCGAGCGGTCCCAGAACGACTGCCACGACGGTTTGTTCCGGTGGGTCTGATTCGCCTTGCCCATCAGCATGAACGGGCGGTTCAGCCCTTCCAGGGCCACGGGCAGGAACTCGGTGCCGCTGTACTGCAGTGTGCCGTCCATGTTGATGCCGGCATCGATCCGGTCGTCCACGCGCATGGCCTCGGCCGCCGTCATGCCTCCGGCCGAGTGGCCGTACATCCCGATCCGCTCCAGGTCGAGAGCCCTGCCCAGCCCACGGGGAAGGCGGCGCCCCTCGGCGTCGGGATTTCCGCCGGCCCGCAGTACGGCCAGCTGGTCCAGAACGAAGCGGGTGTCCTGGACCCGGGTCTCGATCGCCTTCCTGCGCGTCTCGCTCCCGGTCATCGGCTCCTTCCGGAACTCGACGCGTCCGCCGGGGAACTCGACGGGATCGCTCTCGTGGGTGTGGTCCACGGTGACCACCACATAGCCACGACTCGCCAATTCCACGGCCGTCGAGGTGCCGAGCGCCCGGGGCACCCCCAGCCCCGGCGAGTACAGCACGACCGGCCGTCTCGAGCGGTCGTCGGCCGGGGCCGCGGAAGCGGCATCCGTCCGCGCCGCGGCCCAGTCCACCTCGCCGGGACGGGCCAGCCCGAACGAGCCCGACTCGTCCGCGAAGCGCGCGACGCCGGGCCGCATATAGGGCTGGCGCGGGTACCCGTTCGCCGAGCGGGCCGGATACCAGATGCCGACCATCAGCTCCCGGTCCGTGCCGGCGACCCACGGATCGGGCCGTTCCCGGTCGACGAGATGGAGCTCCGCGGCCCCGACCGGCCGCCGCCCCGTCGGCTCCGGCAACTCGAAGCGCACGGCCGCACAGGCCTGCGCGGGTAAGCAGCCGGACGCCGAGGCCGTGGGGACAGCCGTACCGGAAGGGGCCGAGGCGGCCGCACCCGCCCCGACGGTCAGGGAGAGGACGAGGGCCACAGCGGCGGTGACGCCTGCATGAGTTCGCATGCGCCCAACCTCGCCCCGGACCCCGCACCGGCACATCGGCCCCCGGAAGGACCCGGCCTCCCGGATTCCACCGGGTGAACCCCCATGACGCCTTCAGGGACCTCACCGACCCGCACGGGCGGTGCGGGCGACGAACCGGAAAGCTCCAGAAAGCCGCTCCGACCGCCCAGCACGGCCCCGGCCTGTACCGGCTCACGGGCGTGACGCGCCGGACGCCCTCGGCGAAGCCCCGTGCCTGCCGCACCACGAGCGCATCAGGCCGGGCGGGGCGTGACGGAGAACGGCCTTGCTCACGAGCCGGGGCTCCGGCACGGGTCTTGGGAACCGGTCGCGGTCCGGACCGCCGCGTCCGCTGCCCGGCCCCTGCCCCCGTGTCCTCCGGGTGGAGGCCGCATGGCCGCAGGCGCCCTACGGATTCGCGGGCGGGCATTCCGGCGGGTGAGAGCAGCACCTGCTGCCGGGCCCGGTCATGGGGAAGCTGCGCCATGATCTCGGCCGCGAGTTCCCCGGGCAGCGTACGCACCCACGGACACCTTGCTCCCCGGCAGGACACCCTGCGGGATGACGTCGACGGGGGAGCTGATATCCATCGGACAGCACGCCTCCACCCCTCGTGTCATCGGCGGGCCGCCCATGTGAGTCCGGCAATCAGGGCGGTGAGGCCGACGCCGGCCCATGCAGCGGCGACCTGAAGCGGCTCTGCGGCTGCAGGATGCCGCCAGGACAGGTAAGCGAAGAACATTACCCCGAGCCCGATGATGCCTGCGGCGACAAGGCCGATTCCGATAAGAATCGCGGGGGAGGCGGGCTGCGGCCGCGGGACCGAGGCGGGGGCGGGGTCGGCGGGAGTGGGATTGTGGTCGGACACGTGGGTTCTTTCGGTCGGTGGGCAGTTGTCGGGCCGGCGATTGAGCGCAACGTGGAGCGATCCCGCTTTTTCCACGTCTCGGGTGGACGGGTTTGAACAGCGGCTGGGACGGGCGTTCAGCATCGAAGGGGACGGGGTCTTGGCCTGCACGCCCACCGGAGGTGGAATCGTGACGCTCGGTGTGGTTCTGTCCTGAAACTGAAGATTTGCCGGAAAAGCCCTTCATGGGCGGCGTGAGAGCTGATGCGACGCGGTGTTGGGCGAACGGTTCGAGTGCGTCGGGCAATCGTCATAGAGTTGCACCCCGATAACAGACAGTGCTCAGGTGGTGACGCGAGCGAGGTCTCCCCCAAAGGCTGGCGCGGCCTGGGGAGTTGCGGCAAGCGTCACGCGTTGCCATCCGGCGGCGACGCTGAAGGGAAGAGAATGTCCAGGTGGGACTTGCTGGAGGAAGAGATCGAGTCCGAAGTCCGGGAGCTGGCGCAGACACTGCGGATGCTGCTGGACTCGTTAGGGATTTCGCTACGGCGCTACGCCGCCCGCACGTACAGCGATCCGGGGACTGTCTCGCGCTATCTCAGCGGCAAGCGGGTACCGCCTTGGTCATTTGTGATGGGCCTGCTGACCGAGGTGGCCGAACACCGCGGCGAGCCGGTCACCGCAGAGGTGACCGGACGCCTACGCACGTTGCACCGCAAGGCTGTATCGGCCGGCACGTCGAACCGTCGGGTCCAAGAGCTTCAGCTGCTACTGGAAGAACAAGACCAGGAAGTCCGTGAGAGCCAGGCCAAGGAGCAGGCTCTCACCGACCTGTTGCGCGAGCGGCAACGCCGTCTGCACGTCGTGCAGAACGAATTGCGGGCTCTCGAAGCGGCCCAGGCCACCGATCGCGAGGAGCACCGCATCGCCTTGGATCAGGCCCGGGCCGAGCAATCACGGCTGCGAGCCGAACGTGACAACCTGCGCGCGGAAGTCACCACCCTGCGCAACCGACTAGCCGATGCCCAGCGGGCCACCACTGTCGCCGAGGAGCGCTGTGCCCGCCTTGAACGACTGCTGGACGCCGAGGAGCATGACTCCGTTCAGCCGCCGGAATCAGAGACCGCACGGCAGCAGTCCGTCCCGGACCCGGTGTCGCAGTCCTCGGGTCCTTCTGCGGCGGCCGTACCGTTTCTTCCCTCATCGGAGAACGTCCAGACCGCCGCAGGTCCGTCGACTGCCAAGCAGAGTGTTGCGCCGGTGGCCACACCCCGGAACCGACGCAAGTCACCAGCCTCGCCGGGCGAGCCGCCCCGGAAGGCCGTGGCCGCATCCTCCAGGGCGTCGCAGCCGGAGGCATCCCGGGCAGCAGCCAGGCCACTCGTCGGGCGACGGCGTGTCATGTCGACCGCTCTGAGTACCGTTGCCGCCCTGGTGCTTGATGGCGACTCACCAGCCGGCCCTTCCTCTGCTGCTTCCGAAGAAAAGAGTGTTCCTCGTCTTCCTGTCGCCGGACCAGCCATTGCCTTGAACGGCCACATGGACACCATCTATTCGGTGGCATTCAGTCCGGACGGCAAAGTTATTGCCACGGGCAGCGCGGACGAGACGGTGCGGTTATGGGACAGGGCCACCCGCAAGGAGATCGACAGGCATCTCACCGGTCACACAGACGGCGTCTGTTCCGTGGCGTTCAGTCCGGACGGAAAGACCCTGGCCACCGGCGGCTATGAGGAAGTAGTGCTGCTGTGGGACACCGTCACCCGCGAGCAGACCGGAAAGTTGTCCATCACCGACACTGATACCGACACCATTTTTTCGGTAGCGTTCAGTCCGGACGGCGAAATCCTGGCTGCCGGCTGTGAGGATGGCGCGGTGCGGCTGTGGAATACGGCCACCCGCGAGCAGGCGGGCAAACTCCTCAGTGGTCACAAGGACAACGTCTATTCGGTCGCGTTCAGCCCGGACGGCGGCATCCTGGCCGCCAGCGGCTGGGGTGAGACGGTACTGCTGTGGGACGTCTCCACTCGCAAGCGAACCAGTGAAATCCTCACCGGCCACACCGACACCGTCTATGCGGTGGCATTCAGTCCGGACGGCAAAATCCTGGCCACTGGTTGCATAGATGACACGGTGCGGCTGTGGGACACGGCCACCCGCGAGCACATGGGCAAACTCCTCACCACCCGTAACGACGGCGTAGCTTCGGTGGCTTTCAGTCCGGACAGTAAAATCCTCGCCACCGGCGGCTACGATCAAGCTGTGCGGTTGTGGGACACCTCTACGCGCAAGCAAATCGCCAAACTCCCCACAGGCCGCACCAAGAGCATCCAATCAGTGGCCTTCAGCCCAGACGGGAAGACCCTCGTCGCCGGCGGAAGCAAAACGGCGTGGCTGTGGCAGCTTTACTGATCGTTTCAGAACAAGCCTTTTCCAGCCTCACGTCTGTGCTGGTCAGCGGCCTGTCGACGGTTGAACGCGCCGTTCCGCAGCGAACCCATGACCAGCAGGTCCGTAGTCGGTCACGGTGGCCCGGACGCTCCGCCGGGCATGGTCAGCGGCGCTGACGACCAGATTGGAAAAGGCTCAGTGTCCGGATCCTCCACCGGGACGCGCGCGCCGAACTCACGTGCAGCGACGAGCAGTGGTTCGCGTATGTCATGGGCAACCGCAAGAGCTCACCGACGTTGCCCCTCGCGTCCGCGGTGAAGCCTCCGTGTCGGTGCAGCGGCCGGCGAGAGCGCCCCCGCATCGCAACCGCACCAGATCGAGCGGGGAACAGAAGGGAATCACGGTGAGAGCAGCCCGGCCCGACGAGGCCACCACCTGGTTGTTTGCCCAGGACATCGCCCGAACCACCCTGAAATGACCGCGGCTTCCCAAGCTGATGCCACATGTCAGCGGTGACCAGTAGCCTGCGACGATCAGCCATAGCACACCAGGAGGCCTCGTGGAAGCTGCTGCTCTCGTCAGTCCCGACCGGTTATGGGCGGCACCGGAGGTCTTGGTGCGTCCGAGCCCTGTCCCGGCGGCGGCCGGGGTCTACGGGTGGCACTTCGAGCAGCCGCCCCACCCCGACCTGGAGGCCGGGCGCCTGCTGTACGTCGGCATAGCCCCGCGGTACATGGCGAACCGGACCAGCACCCAGAACCTTCGCAAGCGGGTGCACTATCACTACCGGGGCAACGCGGCCGGCTCGACGCTGCGGCTCACCCTCGGCTGCTTGCTCGGGCTTGAGCTGCGCCGTGTGGGCAGCGGCAAGCGGATGACCTTCGGCAAGGCCGGCGAAGCCGCCCTGAGCCAGTGGATGGCGGACAACGCGCGGGTGTGCTGGATCGAGCGGAGCGAACCGTGGGACCTGGAGGCGCAGCTCATCTCCCAGCTCGACCTCCCCCTGAACCTCGATCAGAACCGCCACAACGCGTTCCACGGCCGCCTGAAGGAGCTACGTGCCCAGGCACGCCGGCGGGCGCGGGAGTTGCCCATCAGCTCGTAGGCCGGCGGGTCGTGGTCTGGGCCGTCCCTGGGCCGTCCGAGGCCGCTCGACAGTGGCCAATGACGACCGACGACGACCACCAGGCGTTCGAGTCCACCGCTCCCGACCAGCAAAAACCCAGCTCATCAAGACCCCCGGCAAGACCCAGGGCAAGAAGAAGTAGTGCACCGAGCGGCCGGAGTCTGTCGTTTGGATCAGGCCGTAGGACGGCGGCGGGCGCGGAGCCAGTGAACACCCTGCACGGCGTGGACGAAGGCCATGAGCGCGAAGCCGACGAAGGTGAGCCAGAACCAGTGTTTCGCCACTGCGAGACTCAGCAGCAGGCCGCCGAGGAGCAGCAGGGAGCCGACGATATCCAGCAGGTCGAGGCGTGCCTTGAAACGCGCCGACGAGTCGGATCCGCGCAGTCGGCGGATGACGGGAACGAGGCCGAGGGCCTGCAGGACGACCAGACCGAGAGCGATCCAGACGAACCAGCCGGGTATATCCACGGCGCGCACTGTATCGCGCCCCCGTGCCCCTCAAGTGGCTGTACGGCAGCTGAGGCGGCTGCCCGAATCCGCTGGCCACAGCGGGAGGCAGCCCGGGCGGTAACCGGGCTGCCTCCCGCCGCTGACGTGGCGCCTCGACCGCTTCCGGTTCTCGGCTTCTCAGGAAGACTTGGGTCTCGCCAGGAGGTGACCGCGGCTGTTCGCTACGCGCAGTACGTCCCCCGACGCGCCGGCCAACCGAGCGGCAGACCCGTCCGTAGCGGTGGCCCGCGGCGTCGAGAGGCCGGCGCAAAGCGACCGTCGGCACCTCAGCGGACGTGGAGGTGGCGGGCCGGATCGGGGACCTACGTCGCCGAGCCCCGGCAGCGGGTGCGGATCGTCCGGTCCTCGGCGCGTGAGCAGCCCGCCGGGTCGCCGTTCCGGGCGGACATGAAGGCCGTCGGCAGGCAAGGGGACTGGGAGAGCCGGACCGACGCCAGGGTGCCGGCGCCTGCCGACGTCGCGGCACGGCTCGGCATCGCCGAGGGCGAGCCGTGCGTCCGGACGACGTACGAGTTCCTGGCCGGCGGCAGGCCCGTGCGGTTGTCGACGAGTCGGGAGCCGTACGACCTCACGGCCGGCACCCTCGCCGTCCTTCCCGAGGGAGGCCCGCACGCCGGAGCCGGCGTCGTGAACCGCATGGCCGCCACCGGTGTCACCGTCGGCCACGCCGTGGAACAGCCCGAGCCCCGGCAGGCGACCGCCGAGGAAGCGTCACTCCTCGGCATCCGGAAGGCCGCACTCGGCACGCGTATCCGGCGGACGTGATTACAGCGACCAGGGGCGGCCCGTGGAGACGGCGGACATCGTCGTGCCCGCCGCTCACTGCGAGATCGTCTACGAGATCCCGATCAACCGATAGGGGGCGTCTTCGCCCTGTGCGGCCGAGCCGAGCCAGCCGGCCAGCGCTGACAGGTCAGCGGCACCGAGACCCCTTGCCGGGGCGACGCGATGGAGGAGCGAAGGGCCAGGGTGCGAGGCAGCGACCCAGAGGCGGTCCATGTCGCTGATCTCGTCGTCGACCCAGATGAACGGTCGACCGTCGGCCCACGCGACGAGGTGAGGCGTCTTCCAGTGCAGGCCGCGGGGCAGGGCGCCAGTTCTGCCGTCCGGCCATGGCACCACCGGTAGACGCGGCAGCCCGATGAGCGGGGCGACGGTCACGTTCGCGTCCTCTCCCCATGTCGACGCCCATACCAGGTCGCAGCCCAGGGTCATGAGGCGCTGCCCGATCCCGGCGTCGAGGCGGTCGAGGAGCGGATGCCCCTGAGGCACGGAAGGCGTCGCAGCGGGGACGGGCGCTCGAGGGTGGCCGGACGACGACGAGCCGAACGGGATCAGCGGGCCGTCCACGTCGAGGAAGAGGATGGGGCGCTCCGGTGCGCTTGTCACGGCGGAACGATAGCCCGGCACGCGGAGGATGCCTGATCGTTCTCGGGCCGTCCCCGGGCCGTGCGAGGGTGCCCGAGGCTCACCGATGCCGACCGACAGTGACAGGCGGGGCTCCGGTGCCGTCCGGGAAAGGCCAGGTCGGAGCCGCTCGCCCCTACTGGTTTCCCCACAGGGGTGGCGGTCAGGCAAGATGGGGTGTATCTGCCCACTGCCAGATTTCAAGCTGCCGGACGGTTTCTCTTGGCTGAGTTCATTTACACCATGCGCAAGGCGCGCAAGGCGCACGGCGACAAGGTGATTCTCGACGACGTCACCCTGAACTTCCTGCCGGGTGCCAAGATCGGCGTCGTCGGTCCGAACGGTGCCGGTAAGTCCACCGTCCTCAAGATCATGGCCGGGCTGGAGCAGCCGTCCAACGGCGACGCCTTCCTGTCCCCCGGCTACAGCGTCGGCATCCTGCTGCAGGAGCCGCCGCTGAACGAGGAGAAGACCGTCCTGGAGAACGTGCAGGAGGGCGTCGCCGAGATCAAGGGCAAGCTCGACCGGTTCAACGAGATCGCCGAGCTGATGGCGACCGACTACTCGGACGCCCTGCTGGAGGAGATGGGCAAGCTCCAGGAGGAGCTGGACCACGCCGAGGCCTGGGACCTCGACGCCCAGCTGGAGCAGGCCATGGACGCCCTCGGCTGCCCGCCCGGCGACTGGCCCGTCACCAACCTCTCCGGTGGTGAGCGCCGCCGCGTCGCGCTGTGCAAGCTGCTCCTGGAGCAGCCCGACCTGCTGCTGCTCGACGAGCCCACCAACCACCTCGACGCCGAGTCGGTGAACTGGCTGGAGCAGCACCTGGCCAAGTACGCGGGCACCGTCGTGGCCATCACCCACGACCGGTACTTCCTCGACAACGTCGCCGAGTGGATCCTGGAGCTCGACCGCGGTCGCGCCTACCCGTACCAGGGCAACTACTCCACGTACCTGGAGACCAAGGCCGCCCGTCTGAAGGTCGAGGGCCAGAAGGACGCCAAGCGGCAGAAGCGGCTCAAGGAAGAGCTGGAGTGGGTGCGGTCCAACGCCAAGGGGCGGCAGGCCAAGTCCAAGGCGCGTCTGGCCCGCTACGAGGAGATGGCCGCCGAGGCCGACAAGATGCGGAAGCTGGACTTCGAGGAGATCCAGATCCCGCCGGGGCCGCGGCTGGGCAACGTGGTCGTCGAGGTGGAGAACCTCCACAAGGCCTTCGGCGAGAAGGTGCTGATCGACGATCTGTCGTTCACGCTGCCGCGCAACGGCATCGTCGGCGTCATCGGCCCGAACGGCGCGGGCAAGACCACGCTGTTCAAGATGATCCAGGGCCTGGAGACCCCGGACTCCGGCACCATCAAGGTCGGCGACACGGTCAAGATCTCCTACGTCGACCAGAGCCGCGAGAACATCGACCCGAAGAAGACGCTGTGGGAGGTCGTCTCCGACGGGCTCGACTACATCAACGTCGGCCAGGTCGAGATGCCGTCCCGGGCGTACGTGTCGGCCTTCGGGTTCAAGGGCCCGGACCAGCAGAAGCCCGCGGGCGTGCTCTCCGGCGGTGAGCGCAACCGGCTGAACCTGGCGCTGACCCTGAAGCAGGGCGGCAACCTGCTGCTGCTCGACGAGCCGACCAACGACCTCGACGTCGAGACCCTCTCCAGCCTGGAGAACGCGCTGCTGGAGTTCCCCGGCTGCGCCGTGGTCGTCTCCCACGACCGGTGGTTCCTGGACCGCGTCGCCACGCACATCCTCGCCTACGAGGGCGACTCCAAGTGGTTCTGGTTCGAGGGCAACTTCGAGTCGTACGAGAAGAACAAGATCGAGCGGCTCGGCCCGGACGCGGCGCGTCCGCACCGCGCCACCTACAAGAAGCTGACCCGGGGCTGATCTTGCGGCACCTCTACCGCTGCCCGCTGCGCTGGGCGGACATGGACGCGTACGGCCACGTCAACAACGTGGTGTTCCTCCGCTACCTGGAGGAGGCCCGTATCGACTTCCTGTTCCGCCCGGACAAGGACTTCCAGCAGGGGTCCGTGGTGGCGCGCCACGAGATCGACTACAAGCGGCAGCTCGTCCACCGGCACGCGCCCGTGGACATCGAACTGTGGGTCACGGAGATCCGGGCGGCGTCCTTCACCCTCGCCTACGAGGTGAAGGACGGCGACCTGGTCTACGTCCGCGCGAAGACCGTCATCGTGCCGTTCGACTTCGAGCAGCAGCGGCCGCGCCGGATCACCGACGAGGAGCGCGCGTTCCTCAAGGAGTACCTGGACGACGCCTCGGAGCAGGGGGCCGTCGCCGCATGACGGTGCTCCACCTCGCCGACGAGGGGGAGGCGGCGGATCTCGCGGCCTTCCTCTCCCGGCTGCTCCACTACGACCGTTCGGCCGCGGTGCGCCTGCAGGCGGCCGGCACGGCGCTCGCCGTCTTCGGGCGGCCGCCGTCCTTCGAGGTGCTGGCGATCCGCGCGGTACGGCTGGCGAAGCCGTACGAGAACGGGCTCGACGTCACGCTGGACGTGACCGTGTCCGCCGGTGAGCTGCTGGAGACGGTGGACGAGGCGGCGGCCACCGCGGCCGTGCCGGCCTCGGTGACCGGCCCGCCGTGGGCGGGCCTGCTGCCGCCGCGGGGCGGCTGGCGGGCCGAGCCGGGGCTGCCGGCGCCGGACGCGCTGCGGACGCTGGTCGCCGCCGCGGTCGGCGAGTTCCGGTCCCGGACGCAGGAACTGCCGCCCGAGGGGCGCACACGGGCCGAGCTGGACCGGATCGGCCGGGAGATCTGGTCCCGGACGGTCGGGGAGACCCGGCTTCCGGTGCGGGCCGTGCACGCGGCGCAGTCGCTGGGGTTCCTGCGGCCCGGTGAGCGGGAGATCGGGCTGTTCTCCTCGGGGGCGTGGCTGCGGCTGCGCACGCCGTACGGGTCGGTGGCGGTCCGGCAGGGCGGCGTCGGAGCGCTGGGCCTCAGCGTGCGCTGAGGCCCAGCCCGGGTCCGCCCGGCGGGGGGCCGGAGACGGCCCGCGCGGTCCGGTACGGCGGGCGGGCGCGGGCGACGCCGCCGGCGGCGGACCGACCCGAGGGGGCTGAGCGGGCTGTCAGCCCGGGGTGTTCACCATCGAGGCCGCCGCGTACGTCAGGTAGTTCCACAGGGTCCGCTCGTGCTCCTCGGACAGGCCGAGCTCGTCGACGGCGGCCCGCATGTGCTTCAGCCAGGCGTCGTGCGCCGCCCGGTCGACCTGGAACGGGGCGTGGCGCATGCGCAGCCGGGGGTGGCCGCGGTTGGCGCTGTACGTGGTCGGGCCGCCCCAGTACTGGATCAGGAACAGCGTCAGCCGCTCCTCCGCCGGTCCCAGGTCCTCCTCCGGGTACATGGGCCGCAGGAGCGGGTCCTCGGCGACGCCCTGGTAGAAGCGGTGCACGAGCCGGCGGAAGGTCTCCTCCCCGCCGACCTGCTCGTAGAAGGACTGCTCCTGAAGCGTGCCGCGCCGAATCTCCGTCACGTGGGTCTGCCTCACCAATCTCATGCCGGTCCGCCCCGAGGCTGTTCGGCCGGGGGCCCGGGGATGGTCCCCGGGAAACGCAGTACGCCCTCCATGGTCTCAGACCGGGGGACGGAGGACTCGGGACGTACGACCCGGCTCCCGCGGGCCGGGGTACTCGCCTCGCGGCCCCGGCCGCAGCACCCTGGACCCATGGGCGGGCGCTTCCTGTACAAGGACGGCAAAAGTGACGAAGGCAACGGCGGCGGTCTCGACGAGGCAGCCGCGGCGGCGCGTGCCGCGCTGGTGCGGGAGATCGAGCTGAGCGGGGCCTGGGCGGCCGACCCGGTGTGGCGGGAGTCCTTCGCGGCGGTCCCGCGCCACCTCTTCGTGCCGTACTACTACGTCGGCGTCCTCGGCGGCCACGAACGCCGCTGGGGCGAGCACCCCGACCCGGTGGCCCGCGAGCGCTGGCTGCGCGGCGCCTACGCCGACGCCCCGCTGGCCACCCGGCTGCGCGACGGCGAGCTGGTCTCCTCCTCCAGTCAGCCCTCGCTGATGGCGACGATGCTGGCCGAGCTGGGGGTCGAGGACGGCGACCGGGTCCTGGAGATCGGCGCCGGCAGCGGCTACAACGCGGCCCTGCTCGCCCACCGGCTCGGCGACGACGACCTGGTCACCACCATCGACCTGGATCCGGAGATCACCGAGTCGGCCCGCCGGCACCTGGCCGCCGCCGGGTACCACCCGGCCGTCGTCACCGGGGACGGGACGCGCGGCGTGCCGCAACGCGCCCCCTTCGACCGGATCATCGCGACCTGCGCCCTGCCCTCGATCCCGCCCGCCTGGCTCGCCCAGACCCGCCCCGGCGGCCGGATCCTCACCCCGCTCGCCACCGGCCTGGTCGTCCTGGAGGTGCGCGACGCCGGGCACGCCGAGGGGCGGTTCCTGGGCACGCCCGCCTACTTCGTGCCGCTGCGCGGCCAGGGCGGTCCCGCGGCCGGGCCGGTGCCGCTGGGCGGGGTGCCGCAGCGGGTCAGGGAGCACGAGCTGTTCCGGTTCCTGCTGGCCCTGACCCGCGGCCGCCTCGACCCCGAGGAGGCGTACGCGCTGTGGGAGCGCGAGGGCAGGCCCGGGCGCGAGCGGTACGGCATCACCGTCAGCGACGGGCGCGAGTGGGCGTGGCTGGACGATCCGGAGGGGCCGTACGCCTGGCCCCTGCCGTCCTGATCCCGCTCCGGCCTCAGCCCCGGCGGATCGTGATCGTGGTCCAGGCGCCGACGTGCACCCGGTCCCCGTCCTGCAGCGGCACCGGCACGAACGGCTGGATCGGCTCCTCCGAGCCGTTGACCGTGGTGCCGTTCGTCGAGTTCTGATCGACGATCGCCCAGCCGCCGTCCGGCTGCTGGACCAGCACCGCGTGCTGGTGCGAGACGCCCGGGTCCTCCGGCGGCACCGACAGGTCGATGTCGGGGGTGTCGCCGGTGGAGTGCCGGCGGCGCCCGATCGTGACCTGGCTGCCGGTGAGGGTGCGCTGCTGCTCCGGCGAGTACGCGGGCAGGTTCAGGCCCGCGGCCTCCGGGCCGGAGCGCTGCATCATCGCCATGAAGTACTCGCGGTCCGGGCCGATGGTCGCCGTCCAGGTCGCAGGCTGCCGCGGCGTCCGGGGCTGCTGCGGCGACTGCGGGAAGCCGGGGGCGGGCGGAGGCGGAGCCTGGGTTCCGCCGGACTGCGGAGGGCCGTAGCCCTCGTGCCGGCCGCCGGGGCCGCCGGGGCCCGCCGACGGCGGGGAGATCACCCAGTCGTCGTCGCCGCCGGAGGACGGGCCGCCCGGCTGCGGCCGGTCCCTCTCCTGCGGGAACGCGGGCGGGGCCGGCGGGCCGGACTGCCGGAACGCCTGCGGGGCGCCCCCCGGCGCGCCGGGACCGGGCGGGGTGGGGCCGGGCGGCGGCGGAACCGGCCGCGAGGGGGCGGCGCCGAAGCCGGGCGGGCTCGGCGGGCCGGACGGTTCGCCGCCGAAGGACGGGTTCGGCGGAATCGGTTCGGCGGGCCGGTTCACCTGCGACGGGCGCGAGCTCTGGTACTCGTACGCGTCACCGCCGTACGACGGTCCGGGCGGCTGCGGGAAGCGGACGCCCGGGCCGGGCGCGGGCGGGCGCGGGGCGGCCGGGGTGTACGAGGTCGCCGTGTTGGTCAGGAAGTTCCACCGGCACTCCTCGCAGAACGGCGCGCCGCCCTCGCGCGGCGTGCGGCACTGCGGGCACAGCTCCGGCTCCGGAGCGGCGGACGGATGCGGGCGCCCACCGGGACCGCCGGAGCCGCCGGGACCGCCGGGCGGCGGGAAGCCGTACCCGCCGACGGGGGGCGGCGGGGGCGGGGGCGGCGGCACGGCACCGGCCATGCGGTGACCGCAGACCTCGCACCAGTCGTCGGAATCCGACTGGTGTCCGTTCGGGCAGGTCGGCATGTCGGCGCTTCCCCCTTTCCTTTTCCGGCCGTTCCGGCCGGATTTCTCCAACCCCAAGGGGTCAGGCTCGCTGTCTGTCAGAGTGTTGTGCGGTGGGTCGTGCGGGTCGTGCCCAGGTCACTTCTTTACACGAACGGTCTTCGTCGACCGAGTCTCCAGCGTCATCTCGTCGGCCTCCTCGACCTTCGCCTTCAGTCGCACAGTACCTGTCGCGGCGTCGACCACGTCCACCACCTTCGCAAGCAGTTTCGCAGTATCCGCGTTCCCGGAGGCGCCGGCGAGCTGAACGGCCCGGCCCAGTTTGGCCGTTGCCCCCTCGATGTCGCCCGCTTTGCGCAGATCGAGCCCTTGCCGGATGGCCTGGGCCAGTTCGGCCTGCCCGGTGTAGTGGGCGACCTGGGGGTTGATCGAGGTGGAGGCGGCGACGTCGTCGGTCCACACGGCCCGTACGAGGCCCTGGGCGCCGAGGTTCCGCGCGCTGCCCGCCCCGCTCTCGGCCGGGCCCGGGCGGGCGGCGTCCCCGGGCCGCGGGATCACCAGGGAGATCCGGGCGGCCAGCATCTCCCGGCCGATGTCCGCGGGCGGCACCTCCACGCGGATGTGGTAGTCACGGGACTCGTCGCCCCAGGAACCGGTGGGGTAGTCGCCGACGCGCGGGCCCGCCCCGGTGCGGCGGCCGGTCAGGTCCTCGACGGTGGGCGCGACCTGCTTGACGGACTTCACCGTGGCGCCGACGGGGGTCCACAGGCGCAGGGCGACGTCCGCGACCTCCTTGCCCATCGCCGTCTCCATCATCCGAGTGAAGTCCGCGGCGAGGCCGGCCGGGTCGGCGACGATGTCGGCGGTGCCGAGCAGGGCGGAGGCGATCCCTGTGACTTCTTTCACTTCCCAGTCGGTGCCCACGCCGCGGGCGTCGCAGGTGAAGCGCCCGGCGCAGGCGTCGAGGGAGGCCTTCAGGTCCTCGGGCGACTCGTGCTCGTCGCGGCCGTCGGTGAGCAGGATGCCGTGCCGGATGGCGACGTCCGCGGAGGACAGCAGGCGGTCGGCGAGCCTGAGCCAGGTGCCGATGGCCGTGCCGCCGCCCGCGCCGAGCCTGCGCAGGGCCCGCTTGGCCTGGTCGCGGGTGATGGCGTCGGCGACCGCGAGGCGGCCGCCGCCCGGGTAGACCTCCTGGGCCACGTGCGTCCCGCCGATCACCGCGAAGTGCACGCCGTCGCGCAGGGTGTCGATCGCGGCGGCCGTCGCGTCGCGGGCGTTGCGCATCTTGGCCGGCGGGTGGTCCATCGACCCCGAGCAGTCCACCATGACCGCCACGGCGGCGGACGGGCCCCGGCCCGACGCGTACGGGTGGGGCGCCGCGACCGCGCTCCCGATCGTGCCGCCCCCGGTCGCGGTCACGGTGACGACGGCGTCGACCTCGCGGCCGCCCTCCGGCAGGTACTCGTTCTGGTACACGTCCACCGAGAACTGCGGCACGTTCGGCTTCGAGAAATTGGCCATGCCCGATCGATCCCCCTTGGCGTCCTCACGAGGTGAGGAGACGACGGCGCGGACCGCCCGGTGCCGGGACGGCCCCCCTGCGGACCGCCCCCTGCGGTCCGTCGAGGCCTCCCCGCACGCGGCCTCAGGCCGATCCTGCCCCCTGCGGCGGGGCGGGGAACGGCAGGACGGCCACTGTTACGTTGTCGTGGCCCCCGCCGTCCAGGGCGTGGCCGACCAGGACCCGGGCGCTGTGCAGCGGGCGCACCGCGGCGTCGAGGGGCACGACCCCGGCCATCTCCTCGGCCGCCTCGGCGTAGTTCCACAGGCCGTCCGTGCACACCACCACCACACCCGGCCGGTCCGGCTTGAAGGAGGCGGTGTGCGGCTCCAGTTCGTAGGCGTCCGCGCCGAGCCAGCCGGTGATCGCGTGGGCGCGTTCGTCGGCGTACGCCTCGGCCTCGCTCATCAGGCCCGCGGCGACCATCTGCGCCGCCCACGAGTCGTCCTCGGTGAGCCGGGCCGGGGGCGCGCTCCGGTCCACCGGGATCCAGTAGGCGCGGCTGTCGCCGACCCAGCCGACGACCAGCAGGCCGCTGGTCACCACCGCGCCGACCAGCGTGCAGGCCGGGGCGTTCTGGTGCGGGGCGCGCTCGCGGGCCGTGGCGGGTTCGTCCGCCAGCGCGTCGACGGCCCGTGCGGCGGCGACGATCGCGTCGTGCATGGCCTGCTGCGGGTGGGCGCCCCGCGGGAGGGCGGCGAGCAGCGTCGCGCTCGCCGCCCTCGACGCCGCGAGCGAGGCGTCGTCCGGGCGGGTCGCGGAGGACACGCCGTCGCAGACGACCGCCACGGCCGCGGGGGAGCCGTCGGGCAGGACCGTGTGGCCGACGGCGAAGGCGTCCTCGTTGCGGTGGTGGCGCAGACCCCGGTCGCTGACCGCGGCGACCGGGCCGGACTCCTGCTCCAGGTGGTCGCGTTCGCGGGGCTGGGCGTGCCCGCAGTGCTCGCAGTAGCCGTCGCCGTCGACCCGGCCCGCGCGGCAGGCCACGCACACCCGGGCGCCCGCGGCCGGTGCCGCCAGGTCGGCGGCCACACGCGGGTCGGGCGCCTGCAGGAGGTACTCGTCGGGCTCCGCGGGACGGTCGAAGCGGACACCGGAGGCGGCGGCCTCGGGGACCGCGGGGCTTTCCGAGGCCGGGGCCCGAGGCGGCTGCGGCGGCAAGGGCGGCTGCGGCGGCGGCGACGGCTGCGGCGGCAGAGTGAGGCCGCCCGCGCCGACGGGCGGCGCCGCGGGGGCGGGACACTCCGCCGCCGGCGCGGGCACCGAGCCGTTCGGGGCGACCGTCGGGTCGCCCTTCGGCCGGGCGGGCACGGCGGACAGGTCGTATCCGCACGCTCCGCAGAAACGGTCACCCGACTCGAGGGGTTCCTCGCAGCTCGGGCAGGCGGACAGCCGGGGCATCTGCGACATCAATCACACCCATGTCCGAGGGCGGTAACGGTTGGCACGTTCCACCAGATCGATCCTCTCCTCGCCGCCCCGCGCCAGCCGGGCCAGCGTGCGGTACGAACGCTCCAGGCCGAACCGCAGGCCCCGTTCGTCCAGTCCGCTGCCGAGCAGCGTCCGTCCCCCGGAGGCGTGAGGGACGAAACCCCGGCCCCCGGAGAGTACCCAGTCCAGGGCGCAGCCGAGGACTTCGGCGGACAACTGCTCGCGGCGCGCCGGATCGAGACCGTACGCCTCCAGCGCCTCGACCTGCCGGGCGGCGGCGGTCAGGTCGTCCAGGAACAGGGGGTCGGCCGCGGCGGCCGCGCGCTGCCTCAGCCGGGCCCGCACGGCCGCCACCCGCGCGGCCGTGCAGTGGACGGACGACTCCGGAACCGACTCCAGCGTGCGCACCGCGCCGTGCCGGTCCCCGGCCGCCAGCTGGACACGGGCCAGCCCGAACGCGGCGCTCACATGGCTCGGGTCGGTCGACCACACCAGCCGGTAGTACTCGGCGGCGTTGTCGAGCTGCCCCAGCACCTCCGCGCACAGCCCGAGCGCCAGCTTGGGGGCGATCTCGCCGGGGAAGGCGTCGTAGACCGCGTCGAAGGCGAGCGCCGCGCCCTCGTGGTCGCCGGTGACCAGCGCGGCCACGCCCCGGTACCACACGACCCGCCAGTCGTCGGGCTGCCGCGCCTCCACCGTCTCCAGGATCCGCAGCGCGGCGGGCGGGTCGCCGCTCTCCAGCAGGGCCCGGATCTGCCGCAGCCGGGTCTCGGCCGACGGCGCCGGAACGGCGGCCAGCGCCCCGAGCAGCTCCCCCGGCGCGGACGTCAGCAGGCCCGCGAGGAAACCGGCGTGGGGGTCGGCCGGGTCGACGTGCGGGACGGGCAGGGCGAGCGCGGCCGCGGGGGTGGGGACGGGCCGGACCGGGCCCGGCGGGCCGGCGGGCGCGTGCGGCCGCCCGGCGCCCGCGGGGAGCGCCGGGGAGGCGGCGGGGGACGGCGGGGTGGCGGCGGCCCTGCGGCGCCACCGCCCCGGCGGCGCCGTCCGCGCGCCCAGCCGCGACACCTCGCCGTCCGGTTCCGGGAACAACTCCGTGTCCGGCACCCGGAGTTCGGGCCCGAACAGCGTGGACAGGGCGGGCCGGGCGCGGCCCGTCCGCAGCGACACCACCTCGCGCAGCACGCCCGTCAGCTGTTCGCTCATCTCCTGCGCGGAGGCGAACCGGCGGGCCGGGTCCGGATCGGTGGCGCGGACCAGCAGACGGTAGAACGACTCGTACCGGCGGAACACCTCGACGGCGTCGGGGTCGGGCAGCGAGTCGGCGTGGACGTTGGTGTAGCCCTGGAAGTCGAAGGTCAGCACCGCGAGCGTCCGGCCGACCGTGTACAGGTCGCTCGCCACCGACGGGCCGGCCCCGGCGACCTCCGGCGCCTGGTAGCCGATGGTGCCGTAGACGGCCGACTCCTCGTCGTCCATCCGGCGCACCGCGCCCATGTCGATCAGCTTGAGCCGGTCCTCGGTCTGGATGGCGTTGTCGACCTTGAAGTCGCAGTACAGCAGGTTGCGGCTGTGCAGGTGGCCGAGCGCCTCCAGCGCCTCGATGCCGTACGCGCACGCCTGCTCCACCGGCAGCGGGTCCCGCCGGCCGTCCGGGGCGCGGCGGGCGTCGGCGATCTCCTTCAGCGACCTGCCGCCGACGTACTCCATGACGATGTAGCCGTCGAGGGAGCCGGTGCGCTGGTCGAGGTGCTCGACGAAGTTGTAGATCCGCACGATGTTGGCGTGCTCGATCTCCGCGAGGAAGCGCCGCTCGGAGATCGCGGCGGCCATCGCGTCCTGGTCGCCGGTGTCCAGCAGGCCCTTGAGCACCACCCAGCGGTCGGAGACCGCCCGGTCCACGGCGAGGTAGATCCAGCCCAGGCCGCCGTGCGCCAGGCAGCCGGCCACCTCGTACTGGCCGTGCACCACGTCGCCGGCCCTCAGCTTCGGCACGAACGAGTACGGGTGCCCGCACGTGGTGCAGAAACCCTCCGTGCGCCCCGGCCGGCCGCTGCGGGCGCGGCCCACCGGCGCCCCGCAGCCCGACCGCGAGCAGAACCGCTTCCGCTCCGGCACCTGCGGGTTCCGCAGCACCATCGCGCGCGGGTCGGGCCGCGGGACCGGGGGCACCTCCACCAGGCCGGCGCCGAGCCGGCCGCGGCCGGGGGAGCCGGCGGCGGAACCCGAGCTGCGCACCGACACCGAGCGGCCCGCGGACCGGCCCGACAGCGAGCGCGACAGCCGTCCCGACACCGAGCGCCGCGACCTCGACGACTGCGACGACGTACGCGCGCCGCGGCTGCCGGAACGGGAACCGCCGCTGCCCGCCGAGCCCCTGCCGCCGCCCGCCGCGCCGGTCGGCGCCGGGCCGGCCAGGCCCCGCGCCGACACGACCGGGGCGAGACCGCAGGTGTCGCAGTACAGCCCGCCGTCGCCCACGTCCTCGTAGGTCCCCGCGCAGCCGGGCCGCTGACAGGTGTGCCGCGCGGGACTCTCCGCCTGGCTCATGAGGCCGCCTCCCCCTCGTCGCTCACGCGCCGGCCTCCCTGCGGTCCCCGGGGCCGCCGCCCGGTCCCGGCGCCCCCGGAGCGGGGCCCAGCAGCTCGGCCGCCGCCCGCTGGTAGCGCAGCACGGCCTGTTCGGCGACGCGCAGGTCGCAGGGCGCGCTCCACAGCATCCGCCGCGCCTTCTCGTACCTCTCGACCAGTTCGGGATCCTCCGCCAGGCCGTGCCGGGCCACCTTCGCCCGGTACGCGTCGAGCCGGCCGCGCAGTTCGGCGCGGATCGCCAGGGGCGCGGTGACCGCGGTCAGCGACTCGCGGGCGCGCATCAGCTCGTCCTCCGCCTTCTGCTCCAGGGACTCCAGGAGCGGCGACAGGCGGTGCCACTGGGCCTGCCGGCGGTACTCGGCGGCCGTCGCCAGCTGCTCCTGCAGCGCGGTCGGCGGCCCGCTGACCACCGGCACCTCCGTCGCGGCGATCTTCGCCAGCACCTCGCCGCGCGCGGTCCGCGCCTCGGCCAGGGTGCGGTCCGCGCGGTTGAGGACGTCCCGCAGCCGGACGATCCGCTGCTCGGCGTCCTTGCGGACGGCGAGGACGGCGTCGATCTCCCGGCGCACGTCCTCCAGGGCGCGCGCCTCACGGTCGTACACCGTGGTGTCCGGCCTGCCGCCGCCCGGGGCCGCGCTGCCCTCGGCCGGGATCCAGAACGCCAGCGGGTCGGACACCACCTGCTCGCGCAGCCGGGTCAGCGTGCGGGTGATCCGCTCCAGGTCGTCGCCCGCCGGGTGCTCGCCGGGGCGCACGCCGACGGAGTGCGCGAGCCGGCGGGTGCGCTGGAGCTCGGCGGCGAGCAGATCGATGCGGGCGGGCAGCGCCGACCAGACCGCGTCGGCGGCGACGACCACGTCGAGCGACGACGCGTACAGCTCGTTCATCCGGTCGACGAGGGCGGTGAGCGAGAAACGCTCGCTCGGTCTGCCCGGGACGGCGCTCAGGGCGGGCGCGCCCGCGTGCGCGGAGCCGGCCACCGTGACGGACTCGCCGCGCAGCAGCTCCGTCAGCTCCACCAGGTCCTCGTGGCTGGACCAGCGGCGGCGGGCGCGGATCCGGCGGGCGGTGCGCAGGGTCTGCGTGTAGGCGTCGAAGTACGTCCACAGCAGCGTGATGGACGCCTCCGCGGCCGCCCAGCGTTCCTCGGTGACGCCCGTGAGCCCGGCGCCCTCCAGGAGCCTGCGGCCCGCGTGGTCCTGCAGCGCGAGGAGCGAGGTCTCGATCGCCTCGTGCTCCGCGCCGAGCCGCGCCAGCGCACGGTCCACCTCGTCCCGGTCCATCACCGGCCCGGCGGGCCCCGTGACGCCCATCGATCACCTCTCGCTGCGTGTTGTGTAGGGGGTGGGTGCGGGTGCGGATTCGGTTCGGTGGTCTTCCGAAGGGGTGCCCGGTGGTCTTCTCCAGGGGGCTGTCGGCTGGTCCTCTCCGGGGGTCGTCGGGTGGTCCGCCGGGTGCCGGGTCCCGGCCGGGTCCCGGTCGTGTTTCCCGGCGGCGTCCTTGACGGATGGTCAGTTCTGGCGCAGGTAACGGGGCGTCGGCGGTTTCGAGGCCGCCGGGTCCCTGCCCAGTGTCGCCGACAGCCACCTGCCGTACGACCTCTGCCAGCCGTTCGCGGTGTCCTCGTGGTAGTCCACCAGGATCCGGTTGACCCGGCGGACCAGGTCGTCGGCGTCCTTCCGCATCGCCACACCGTAGAAATCGGTGGTGAAGGGCTCTCCCTTGAGTTCGACCGTCGGGTCCTGCGCGGCCTGGCTCGCCGCGAGCGCGCCGTCGGTGACCACCGCGTCGACCCGGCCGAGCTGCAGCCGCACCAGGCAGTCGAGCTGGTTGGGGACGGTGGTGGAGATGTCGGTGGAGGCGGGCAGCTCGTTCGCCTTCCTGGCGGCGGTCAGCACGGCGTTCGCCGTGGAACCCTCCGCCGTGCAGACCCTCTTGCCGGCGAGGGTGCCGTCGTAGCCCGTGACGGGCGAGGACTTGGGGGCGAGGACCTGCTGGCCCGTCCGGAAGTACGGTGCGGAGAAGGCGACGTCCCGCAGGCGGTCGCAGCTGATCGTCATCGTGCGCACGACCATGTCGACCCGGCCCTGCCGGATCGCCGGGATGCGCTGGTCGGTGGGGATCGCCTTGAACTGCACCGCGTCCGGGTCGCCGAGGATGTCCTCGGCGATCCGGTGCACCAGGTCGATGTCGAAGCCCTCCAGCTTCCCGCTGGTGCCGCCGTTGGGGTCGCGGTAGCCCCAGCGGTAGCTGTTCTGGTCGACGCCGACGACCAGTTTGCGCTTCCCGCCCTCGCGGTTCCTGATCGCCTCGATCGCGGGGCCGTCGGCGCCGGACGGGGACAGGGTCTGCTTCTCCGGGTCCGCGCACTCCTCCCCGGCCCGTGCCTGGCCGCCCCGGGCGGCGCCCCGGCCGCCCGGGCTGCCGTCGTGGTGCGAGCGGGCCGCCGGCAGCAGCAGCGCCAGGAGCGCCGCCAGGGCGCAGAGGACCGCCATCGCACCCACACCGCCCCAGCCCCTGAGGCCGGCCCGCAGACGCCGCGCACGCATCGTCACGCCCCCTCCCACCGGCATCCCCGCCTCCGGTACGCCGGTCTCACCGGTACTCCGACAGCCTGCGTCCGATGCCCAGCACCGCGCCGGCCGCGCCCAGGACGGTGAGGACGGCGACGCCGGCCGGCAGTCCCGCCATCGCGTCCCGGCCGTCGCCGGCCGCCTGCTCGAACTCGTTCTCCTCGTGGTCCAGGGCCCGGGCGAGACGGCCGTCGACCCTGTCGAAGCACTCGCCCGTGGTCCCCTCGGCGCCGATCACCCTGCCCAGGGCCTGCTGGTAGTTGCCGTTCTCGTCCTCCGCGCGGGCCGACGCATGACGTTCTCGCCACTCCGTCACATCGCCGAGGGCCCGTGCGACCGGCTGTTCGCCGGCCTGGTCGTCGGCCAGTTCCCGGGCCCGGGCCAGACCCCTGCCGAGGGCGTCCATGTCCTTGCGGAACTCGTGGTCGTACGCGTCGACGGTCTCGCCGCCCACCTTCACCGTCTCCGCGCCGCGGGCCACGAGGGTCAGGTTCTCGTTGCCGCGGGCCCTGAGGGAGGCGACGCGGGCGTCGTGCAGGACGTCCAGGGAGCGGACGGCGTGGTCGTACGAGTCGTCGAGGCCGGCGCGGGCGACGCCGTGGCCGGCGGCGAGCCACAGCAGGGCCGCCGCCGTCGCCGCCGTCGCCGCGGCCAGGCCGGGGTTCAGGACGCGGTTGGTGCGCCGGTAGGTGCGGTGCTGGGCCCAGGCCAGGGCCGCCAGGGCGAGGACGCCGAGGGCGAGGGCGGCCCGCGGAGGGGCGGTGGCGTCGGCGTAGTCGGCGCGCAGGCGCTGGTTCTCCCTCCGGTAGAGGTCCTCCGCCGCCGGGAGCATGCTCTTGCGCATGGTCTCGTCGGCGTAGCGGAGGTAGGCGCCGCCGACGGGGAAGCCCTGGCGGTTGTAGGTGCGGGCGCGCTCCACCAGGCCCTTGTACTCCAGCAGCAGGCGGTTGAGCCTGGTGATCGTCTCGGCGGAGGGGGAGCCGGGATCGGAGCCGGCGGCGGCCTTGACGAGTTTGGCGGCGGCCGTGCGCAGGTCCTCCTCGTACCGGTCGTCGAAGGCCCTGGCCCCCTGGCCGCCGACGAGGAAGCCGCTGGAGGCGGCGGTGTTGGCGTCGGCGAGCGAGCGGTAGACGTCGGCCGCGTCGGAACTGAGGGGCTGGCTGCCGTCGAGGACGTCGCCGGCCGCGGCGGCGCGGGTGGTGGTCTGCCAGGCGGCGACGGCGCCGAACGAGACGACGAGGAGGGCGAGGAGGGCGCCGATGAGGCGGAGGCGGCCGGGTTCGGTGGTGGCGGCCGCGCGCAGACGGTCCGCGCCCTCGGCGAAGGCGGTGCGGCGGGGCGGGCCGGGAACGAGGGCGCCCGCTCCGGCGCCGGGCGCGGCGCCGGCGGACCGGGACGGTACGGCCGGCGGCGTGGACGGGCCGGGGTGCGGCGCCGCGTTGCCCCTCGGCTGCCGAGTCACTGCTGACCTCCCCCGTGGTCGTCCGTCGCCGCAAGTATCGCTGGCGGGACCGACATCCGCACCGGCCTCGGCCGGATCCTGGTCGCATCGCGGCGTCTCGCACCACCCCCCGCCCATGGACACGCCGGTGGAACCGGTTCGGTTCCCGGGGAGCGGGCGGGGGAACGGGCGGGTGGGCGCCGGGGCGTGCGCCCGCGGGCGCCTCCGGCGGGCGGGAGCGGACGCCCGCGGCGGTCCGCGACCGGGCCGTGGCCGCCCCCCCCCCGGAGGCGCCTCCGGCGGGCGGGGCCGCGGTCCTACTTCGACACGCTCGGCGGCGTCAGCGGCGTGGCCGCCTGGGCCTGCGGGGACGAGGTGTTGGCGTACGCCGACGGGGGCGCCATGCCCGCCGTCGGGTCGGCGGGGGGCTCCTCCGGGACCGTGGCCGTGGCGCCGCCCACGATCGGGATGTCGGCGGCGTCGAAGGCGCGCTTGATGCGCCAGCGCAGCTCGCGTTCCACCGGCAGGGACTTGCCCGGCATGGTCTTGGCGGAGACGCGGACCACCATCGAGTCCAGGAGCACGCTCTCCAGGCCCAGCACCTCGATCGGGCCCCACAGGAGCTCGTTCCAGGGCTCCTGCCCGCTCATCCGCTCGGCGACCGCGTCGAGGGTGGCCCGCACCCTGTCGAGGTCCTCGTCGGCGCGGACCGTCACGTCCACCCCGGCCGTCGACCAGCCCTGCGAGAGGTTGCCGATCCGCTTGACCTCGCCGTTGCGGACGTACCAGATCTCGCCGTTCTCGCCGCGCAGCTTGGTCACGCGCAGGCCGACCTCGATGACCTCGCCGGAGGCCACGCCCGCGTCGATGGTGTCGCCGACGCCGTACTGGTCCTCCAGGATCATGAAGACGCCGGAGAGGAAGTCCGTGACCAGGTTGCGGGCGCCGAAACCGATGGCGACGCCGGCGACGCCGGCGGACGCCAGCAGCGGCGCCAGGTTGATCTGGAACGTGGCCAGCACCATCAGCGCGGCCGTCCCCATGATCAGGAAGGACGCGACCGAGCGCAGCACCGAGCCGATGGCCTGCGAGCGCTGGCGGCGGCGCTCGGCGTTGACCAGCAGGCCGCCCAGCGCCGTCCCGTCGACCGCCTGCACGGTGCGGTTCATACGGTCTATCAGCTTGGTGATGGCCCGCCGCACGGCCACCCTCAGCACCGTCGCGATCACCAGGATCAGCAGGACCCTGAGCCCGATCGCGAGCCACGTGGACCAGTTCTCCTCGACCCAGCTGGCGGCGTTCGTCGCGCTCTCCTGGGCGTCCTGGAGCGTCGGCACGGCCGGGACCGTCTCCGACGGGGACGGCGAGGGCGGGGACGTGGCGGCCAGCAGGACGGCGGGCAAGGACACGGCAGGTACCTCCAGGTGCAGCGGGCCGCCCTCCGGAACAGGGGTCGCTAACGGAAAGATCACGGAAAGGTCACCGGACGGGCGGCTCCACCACACTAACGGGGCAGTGTGTGTGGATTCGCGCGAAGTTCGAAGGAGGGACCGCGCGCATCCTCGAAACGAACTGGTGGGATGAACCCGCCCGGATTCCGGGGATGCATCGGGTGTGGTCGAAAACACTCCCGGCCCGTTCCCCGGACGTGGTGGCGTTTCCGCCTGGCATGAGGGGAGACTGACTACGCATCGTCCCGGCGCGAGCCACGCGCCGCCGGCGTACAAGGAGGCATCCGTGCCGCATGTCCTGGTCCTCAACGCGTCGTACGAGCCCCTCGGCGTCGTACCGCTCCGCCGCGCGCTCGTCCTCGTCCTGGAAAACAAGGCCGTGTGCCTCGAGGAGTCCGGCGCCTACCTGCACAGCGCGACCGTCACAGTCCCCGCACCCAGCGTGGTCCGGCTCAAGCGATTCGTCCGGGTTCCCTATCGGGGACCCGTCCCCCTGACCCGCCGGGCGCTGTTCGCCCGCGACGGGGGCCGGTGCATGTACTGCGGTGGCGTCGCAACCAGCGTCGACCACGTCATCCCGCGCAGCCGCGGGGGCAAGCACGTCTGGGACAACGTGGTGGCCTCCTGCCGCCGCTGCAACCACGTCAAGGCCGACCGCCACCTGTTCGAACTGGGCTGGCGGCTGCGGCACAAACCCGCCCCTCCCACCGGCCTGGCCTGGCGCATCATCGGGACCGGGCACAGGGACCCGCGCTGGCTGCCGTACTTGCAGCCGTACGGCGCGGACGACGTCCTGGCCCGGATCGACGGCGTTTCCGCCTGACGACGATCCGGGCCTTCGTCTTGCCGCGCACGGCCGCCTCCGGCCCCGGGGACCCCCGTGCCCCGGGGCCGGCGGTCATGCGTGGCGCAGCTCCGCCGGGCGCAGCGAGCGGCGCAGCAGGGGCAGCGCGGTGGCCGCTGCCGCCAGGCAGGCGGCGTAGACGGCGAGGGGCACGAACAGCGACGTCCACGGCACCGGCCGGCCGCCGTCGCCGGTGAGGACGGCGTACCCCGTGCCGACCGCCGCGCCCGCGACGCCCGCGAGCAGCACCGCCGGGGCCAGCGGGAGCGCGGTCTCCAGCAGCAGCGCCCGGCCGAGCACCGCGCGCGGCACCCCGGCGGCGGCCTGCGCGGCCAGGACCCGGCGGCGGGCGGCCAGGGACTCGGCGGTGCCGACGGCGAGACCGGACAGGGCGATCAGCAGGCCGGCCGTGACGGCCGCGGCCGTCAGGTCGAAACCGGTGGTGTAGTACGAGGGGTCCCCGGCCAGGTGCCGGTTCGAGCGCAGCGCCTCCAGGAACGCGTGCCGGACGCCCACGAACGCGGTGCCGGCCAGCGTCACCAGCAGCACCGCCGCGTGCGTGCGGGCCGCCGCCCAGGGATCGTCGCGCAGTCGTTCCGCCGCGATCAGCGTCGCCGCCGACCGGGCCCGGGCCGCGAGCAGCCGACCGGTGAGCCGCGCCGCGGCCCCCGAGAGCCAGACCGCGCCCGCGCCGCCCGCGAGGAGCACCCCCAGCAGCGCCAGCGCCGGCCTCCCGCCGGGCCGGCCGGCCGGGCCCGCGGACGTGGCGGCCACCGTGAGCAGCGCCGCCACGCCCACCAGCAGCGCCCCCGCCAGGAACGCCGGCGCGGGCCCCCGCCCCGGGCGCGGACGCGTCCGGCGCACCCGGCCGAGCGGCGAGGCCACCACCCGGCGCAGCGCCAGCGCGCCCGCCGCCGCGCCCAGCACCGGCACGCCGACGGCCACCAGCGCGATCCCCGCCCACGCGGACGCGGCCGGCCGGTCCCACAGGCGCAGCAGGAGCGGCACGCAGACGGCGGCCGTGACCGCCGAGCCGAGCAGGCAGGCCAGACCGGTCTCCAGCGCGGCGATCCGCCGCACCTGCCGGGGCGTCGCCCCGGCCAGCCGCAGCCCGGCCAGCCGCCGGTCGCGGTGCACGGCGCCGATCCGGGCGCACTGGCCGAGGAAGCCCAGCACCGGAACCAGCAGGAGCAGCAGGCCGGTGATCACCCCGGCGCGGGTACCGGGCTGGTCCAGCAGGCCGTGGCCGACGGAGACGCGGTAGACGCCCCGGAGGGAGGCGAGGACGGCGGCCGCGAGCGCGCACCCGGTGGCGAGCGCCGCGCCGGCCGCCGTGAGGAGGATCCGCCACCACTCCCGGCGGTCGGAACCGCGGGTGAGCGCCCAGGCGAGGCGCAGGTCGGACATCATGCGGTGACCTCCGGGGCGGGACGCGGGGCGGTGGGCGCGCACGGGTTCGCGCGGCCGCCGCCGGGGCGTGCCGCCGGGGCCGTGGGGGTGCCGGGTCTCACGCGGGCACCTCCAGCGGCGCCACGGAGCCGTCCCGCAGCTGCACCTCGCGGTCGGCGTAGGCCGCCACCCGGGCGTCGTGCGTGACGAGCAGCACCGCCGTGGACGACTCGCGGGCCGTGTGCGCCAGGGCCGCCATCACCTGCTCGCCCGCCAGGGAGTCCAGCGCGCCGGTCGGCTCGTCGGCGAAGACCACCCGGGCGCCGGTGACCAGGGCCCGGGCCAGCGCGGCGCGCTGTGCCTGGCCGCCGCTCATCTCGCCCGGCCGCAGCTCCCCCTGCCCGCGCACCCCGAACCGCTCCAGCCACTCACCGGCCCGCGCCCGGGCCGTGGCCCGGGCGGTGCCGGCCAGCATCAGCGGCAGGGCGACGTTGTCGAGGGCCGTCAGCTCGGGGATCAGTTGCCCGAACTGGAACACCACGCCGAAGTCGGTGCGGCGCAGCTCGCTCAGCCGCCTCTCCGGCAGCCGGTCCAGCCGCTCCCCGCGGTACGTCACCGACCCGGAGTCCGGGCGGACGATCCCGGCCAGGCAGTGCAGCAGCGTCGACTTCCCGCTGCCGCTGGCGCCGGTGACGGCGAGGATCTCGCCGGCGCGCAGCTCGACCGAGGCGCCGCGCAGGGCCCGGGTCCCGCCGTACGCCTTGGCGAGGTCGCGGGCCGCCAGCAGCGGCGCCGCCCCGTCCGGTCTCTCCGGTGTGCTCATGTCGCGTCGACCTCCGCGGTCAGGGTGGTCAGCCGGGCCGCCGTCGTGGTCATCCAGCGGAGGTCGGCGTCGAGGTGGTTGAGGGCGTAGTCCGCCGAGAGCACGGTCGCCAGGTCCGCGCCCCGGGCCGACTTCACGGCCGTGAGCTCCCGCATCCGCGCCATGTGGGCGGCGCGCTGGGCCCGCAGGTAGGCGGCCGGGTCGCCGCCGGCCAGGATGGAGACGACGACCTTGGCGAAGATCTCGTTCGTCACGAACGGCGCCGGCGGGGCGATCTCGCCGGCCCACCGGGCCAGCTCGCGCGTCCCCTCGTCCGTGGTGCGGTACGTCGTCCGCTCCGGGCCGCCGTCCGAGTCGGTGCCCTCGATCTCGGCGAGGCCGTCGCGGACCAGGCGCTGCAGGGTCGTGTAGACCTGCCCGTAGGCCAGGGGGCGCGCCTGCGGGAAACGCTCGTCGTGGCGCCGCTTCAGGTCGTAGCCGTGGCTCGGCCCGGAGGCGAGCAGCCCCAGCAGGATGTGGCGGGTGCTCATGGCGATCATTATGCACTGAGTACATGTACTGAGTGAATAGTCGGCCGGAGAAACCCGCGGGAGCGGGCGGCGGCCGCGCTCACTCCGCGACGGCGTACGCCTCCACCGACCACAGCGAGTAGCCGTACGGCGTGGCCCGCCTCTCGCCCTGCATCCGCAGGAACCGCACGTCCCGCTCGTCCATGCGCAGCTCCTCCCGGCCGCCGCGGCCGTCCCGCACCGCGGCCGCCGTGCGCCAGCGGCGGCCGTCGGCGGAGACCTGGACGCGGTACGCGGACGGGTGCGCGTCCTGCCAGCGCAGCACGACGCGGCCGAGGCGGGCCGGGCGGGCCAGCTCCACCTGCCACCAGGCGCCGTCGTCGACGGGGGAGGACCAGCGGGTGCCGGGGTCGCCGTCGTTGGCCGCCGCGGCCGGGAAGCCGGGGGTCTCGTCGGCCGAGGAACGCGCGGTGCCGGTGCGGGCCAGGTCGGGCCCGGCGGTGCGGGGGAAGGCCCGGACCGTCAGCGTGCGGGTGCTCCCCCCGAACGAGAGCCGGACGTCGTACGGCCGTACCGGCGTGCCCGGCGCGACGGTCACCTCGACGGGGACCTCCACCGCCGTGCCGCGCGGGAGCGTCAGCGGGGCCGCCGGGACGCGCACCCGGACGCCCTCGGGCGCCTGGACGGTGAGCCTGCCGCGGACGTCGGCGGGCCGCAGCGACCGCAGCCGGGCCGTCGTCCGCAGCGTGCTCCCGATCTCGGCGTCCAGCCGCTCGCGGGCCGGCTCCAGGGAGGCGTCCGGGGAGTCGCCGAACCACGGGACGAGGTGCCGCACGCCGGCGGGGTCCGGGCCGGTGACCCGGAGGGCGTCGGCCCGCAGACCGGCGGCGGGGCCGTCGGCGGGGCGGCGGGGCGTGAGCTCGGTGGCGCCGTCCGCCGCGGAGAGGGCGCCGACGCGGACCCAGCCCTCGCCGGGGACACGGGCCTCCACCTCGCCCTCGGTGCCGGGGTCGGCCAGGACCGTCACGGCGGCCAGGGGGCGGGCGTGCGGGAAGCGGACCGCGCGGCCGCCGTCCGCGCCGCCGGCGGTCACGGCCGGCGCGCGGTCGGCTCCCGCCCACGCCTGGTACGCCCGCTGCGCCCGCCGCAGGAAGGGGTCCAGCACGCCCTTGCCGACGGTCACCGGCGCGTCCGCGAGCCGGGCGCGCAGCCGGCCGAGCGTGCGGTACGCCGTCCAGGCCGCCGCCGCGTCCCCGGCGTCCTGCGCGCGCAGCATGTCGAGCGCGGCGGTGCCCGCCTCGCCGTAGCGGGCCAGCTGCTCGGACCAGGGGGCGACCTCGGCGCCGAGCCCGCTGCCCGCGAGCCGGTCCGGCACCGCGCGCAGGACGGCGAACGCCTCCCGCAGCCGCCGCGCCCCGCTCCCCTCGGCCGTCCCCCGCGCCGCCCCCGCCCGGCCGCGCCAGAACGCCTCCAGCAGCGGGCGCAGATACGCCGACTCCTCGGGGTCGAGGACCGACGAGGCGTCGTTGCCCGCCAGCGCGGTCAGCGCCTCCTCGCGGTGCGCGTCGCCGCCCGCCAGGTCGTCGATCGCGGCGCGCCAGGACTCCTCGGGGCGGTAGGCGCGCGGGTTCCAGGCGTAGTCGGCGGCGGTGAACAGGGGGATGCGGGAGGCCTCGGCCTGCACCATCGCGTTGGCCAGCACGGCGGCCGAGCCGGTGGCGACGGCCGGTTCGCGGCCCTGGTAGGGGCCGAGGAAGACCCGGCCGGGCGCGTAGTCGTTGACGGGGTAGTTGTCCATGGTGACCAGCGGGTGGCCGGCGAACACCGACCGCAGCCCGGCCAGTTCGCTCCCGGTGATGGTCCGCGGCACGACGCCCACCCCGGTCCAGGCCACCTCGACGTCCTCGTCCAGGGCGTGCGCCAGCGCCCGCCGGTACGCGGTCGGCCCGTCCTCGTAGAACTCGGTCGGCATCAGCGACAGGGCCGCCGCGCCGGGACGGCGTTCCGCCAGGTGCCGGGCGACCGCGTTCGCCACGCGCGCCTGCGCCCGCGCCGCCGCCGCGGGCCCGGAGCCGAAGCGGTCCGCGTCCGCGGCGCAGTGCCACTCGCTGTAGCTGACGTCCTGGAACTGCAGCTGGAAGGCGCGGAAGCCCAGCGCCCACATCGCGTCGAGCTTGCGCGTCAGCGCCCGTACGTCGGCGTCCGAGGCGAAGCACATCGCCTGGCCCGGGGCCACCGCCCAGCCGAGCGTCACATGGTTGCGGCGGGCCCGCTCGGCCAGCTCCCGGAACCGCGCGCGCTGCCCGGCGGGGTACGGCTCGCGCCAGCGGGCCTGCCGGTGGAGGTCGTCGCCGGGGGCGTACAGGTAGCGGTTCTGCTTGGTGCGGCCCATGAAGTCCAGCTGGGCGAGCCGCTGCCGGTGGGTCCACGGGGTGCCGTAGAAGCCCTCGGTGATGCCGCGCACGGCGGTGCCGGGCCAGTCGCGGACGTCGACGGCGGTGATCCTGCCGTCGGGGCGGACGAGCCGGCGCAGCGTCTGCACGGCGTGGAACAGGCCGTCCGGGCCGCTGCCGACGAGGGTCACGGCGCCGGGGGCGACGGTCAGCCGGTAGCCGCCGGACGGCAGGCCGCGGCGGGTGTCCCGCCGGGGCGGTTCGGTCCGGGCGCGCACCACCAGCGCGCCCGCGGGCGGCGGACCGCCGGCGGCGAGCGGGGTGATCCGGTGCGCCCCCGCCCGCCGCAGCAGCGCCCGCAGGGCGTCCAGGGCGTACGGGTCGGCGGCCGGGTCCGCGAGCAGCGCGACCTCGCCGGTGACCGGGACCGGGGCGCCGTTCGGGCGCAGGGACTGCGGGCGGGGCCAGACGGAGGTCCCCGCGCCGGCCGCCTCGGGGGCCGCCGCGGCCGCACCGGAGGGGGCCGGGGCCGTACCGGGGGGCGGCGGGGCCGCGACGGAGGCGGGGGCGGCGCCCAGGGTGCCGGCGACGACGGCGAACGCGAGGGCGGCCGCCCTCCTCCCACGCCGTGGCTGCACAGGCCCCCTCCCCGTCGGTCGATGTCCGTGTCCGGCTCTCACAGCGGCATCGAGCCCACCACTGGTGCGAGGAACATGTCAACGGCCGTGGCCCAAGTGGCGGAATTGCCGGAATCCGGGGAGCGTCCGGGCGGGCGGAATGTGACGAAGGGGTGCCTGATTCTTTTTTCGCGCGTCTGCCGCCGCGCCCGCTGGGTAGGGCTGCGGTAACCCTCCCTCCGCTCCCGGCGCCGGCCGGGCGGGGGGACCCCGCCGCCGTGCCCGACGAGGAGGCCCCCGTGGCTGCACCCGCGCATTTCCCGCTCCCCGCCCCGCCCGAACCCGGGGCGGAGCCGTCCGCCGCCCCCGGCCGCCCCCGGCCGTGCGTCCTCGGCGCCGAGGCCCCGCTGACCAGCGAGCCGCCCCTGCCCGACGCCGAGCCCCTGACCAGCGAGCCGCCGCTCGCCGACGCCGTGCCGCTGACCAGCGAGCCCGCCGCGGCCGCCGCGGACTTCACGAGGCCGTAGATGACCGGACCGGCCGAGCCCCCCGCCGAGGACCTGTCCCGGCTCGCCGAACTGCACGGCGTGGCCACCTCCTACCAGCCGTCCCCGGACCGTACGGTCGCGGCCTCGGCCACCGCCGTCGTCCGCGCCCTCGCCGCCCTCGGCGTCGACGCGGGCGGCCCCGGCGCCGTGCGCGCCGCGCTCGCCGCCCGGGAGCGGGAACTGCGCGAGCGGCTGCTGCCGCCGACGGTGGTGTGCTGGGGCGGCGGCACGCCCGGGGCGCTGGCCGCGCTGCCCGCGGGCACCCGGCTGCGCGTCGAGACCGAGCAGGGCGAGGTCCGCGCCGACGCCCGCGGACTCCCGCCCGGCGTGCACCGCCTGACCGCCACCGCCCCCGACGGACGCACGGCCGCCGCCCACCTGATCGCCGCCCCGCCCCGGCTGCCCGCCCTGCGGGGCCGCTCGTACGGCCTGCTCGTCCAGCTCTACTCCCTGCTGTCACGGCGCTCCTGGGGCATGGGCGACCTCGGTGACCTCGGTGAGCTGACCGCGTGGGCCGGGCGGGCCCTCGGCGCCGGGTTCGTACAGGTCAACCCGTTGCACGCGGCCGTGCCCGGCACGCCCACCGACCCCTCCCCGTACCGGCCCTCCTCCCGCCGCTTCCCCGACCCGGTGCACCTGCGGATCGAGGACGTCCCCGAGTTCGCGTACGTCACGGACCCCGACCGCGTCCGCTCCCTGCTGGAGCGGGCCGGGCGGCTGCGCGCGGCGGTGCTGGAGAAGGGGGAGCTGATCGACCGGGACGCGGTGTGGGAGCTGAAGCGCCAGGCGCTGGAGACGGTCGCCGAGGTGCCGCTCGGGCCCGGCCGGCGCGCCGCCTACCGCGACTTCCTCGCCGAGCAGGGCCAGGCCCTGGAGGACCACGCCACCTGGTGCGCGCTCGCCGAGGCGCACGGCCCGGACTGGCACCGGTGGCCCGGGGGCCTGCGCGATCCGCGCTCGGAGGAGGTGGCCCGCGCCCGGTCCGAGCTGGCGCACCGGGTGGACTTCCACCGCCGGCTCGCCTGGCTGACCGACGCCCAGCTCACCGCCGCCCAGCGCGCCGCGCGCGAGGCCGGGATGCCGGTCGGGGTGGTGCACGACCTGGCGGTCGGGGTGCACCCCGGCGGCGCCGACGCCTGGGCCCAGCAGGAGTTCTTCGCGGCCGGGATGTCGGTGGGCGCGCCCCCGGACGCCTTCAACGCCCGCGGCCAGGACTGGGGCCTGCCGCCGTGGCGCCCGGACCGGCTCGCCGCGTCCGGCTACGCCCCGTTCCGCAGCCTGCTGCGCGCCCTGTTCCGCTACGCCGGCGCGCTGCGCATCGACCACGTGATGGGCCTGTTCCGGCTGTGGTGGGTCCCGCAGGGCCACCCCCCGACCGAGGGCACCTACGTCCGCTACGACGCCGAGGCCATGCTCGCCGTGCTGGTGCTGGAGGCCTCCCGGGCCGGCGCCGTGGTGATCGGCGAGGACCTGGGCACCGTCGAGCCCGGCGTGCGCGAGCGGCTGCGCGAACGCGGGGTGCTCGGCACCTCGGTGCTGTGGTTCGAACGGGACTGGGAGGGCGACGGCCGTCCCCTGCCCCCCGACCGCTGGCGCGCCGACTGCCTGGCCACCGCCACCACCCACGACCTGCCGCCCACCGCGGCCCGCCTCACCGGCGAGCACGTCGAGCTCCGGCACGGCCTCGGCCTGCTCACCCGCCCGCTCCGGGAGGAGCGGGCCGAGGCGGCGGCGGACACGGCGGAGTGGCTGGAACTCCTCGCCCGGCTCGGCCTGCTGCACGGCCCGGGCGGCGCCGGCACCTCCTCCGAGGAGGCCGGGATCCAGGCCGTCCACCGCTTCCTGCTGCGCACCCCGGCCCGCATGGTCGGCGTCTGGCTCCCCGACGGCGTGGGCGACCGCCGCCCGCAGAACCTGCCGGGGACCTGGGACCAGTACCCGAACTGGCGGCTGCCGGTCGCCGACGCCGGGGGACGGCCGATGACACTGGAGGAGCTGGCGGACTCGCCGAGGCTGCGGGCGCTGATGGAGGCGGTGCGGGCGGCCGCCGGCCGCCCCGGCGGCGATCCCGCCGGGGACGGCCCGGCGCCGTAGCGGACCCGTACGGCACCCCGGACGCGCACCCGGAATCGGCGTTCGCTACGTTTGACACCGTGGACAAGAAGAACGCCCTGCGCGCCGGCGCCCTGGCCGCCGGTACGACGCTGATGATGCTGCTCATGTCGTCCCCCGCGCTCGCGCTCACCCGCGACGACGGCGACGACCCCGGCACGGGCCTGAGCGTCATCGAGACGCTGGGTCAGTTCGTCGTGGCCCCGATCGTGCTGTTCGCGGTCATCGCCGGCCTGGTGCTGGTCCTGGACAAGTCCCACGAGAAGCACCGGGTGACCAGCCGGAACGTCGCGACCAAGGCCGACGTCAAGGCCTGACCGGGACCGCCCGCGCCGGGCTCCTCCCGCACGCTCCCCGAGGGCGCCGGCCCCGCCGCACGTACGCGCATCCGCCGTACGTGGGCGCGGCCGGCGCCCTCGGCGCGTCCTCGGGGGCGTTCCGGCGGCGGATCACGGACCCGGCGCCGTGAGGTAGCGCTGGAGCGTGGGGGCCAGCCAGGCCACGAGGTCCTCGCGGGCCAGCGCGACGGCCGGCGGGATGCGCAGGACGTACCGGGTGAGCGCCACCCCGAGCAGCTGCGCCGCGACGAGCGCGGCCCGCACCGGGACCTGCTCCGGGTCCGGGCACACCTGCCGGGCCACCGGCAGCAGCTGGTCCCGGAAGACGCCCTGCATGCGCTCGGCCCCGGCCCCGCCGGCGGCGCCGACCCGCAGCAGGGCCGTGAGCACCTCGTTCTGCTCCCACAGGGTGAGGAAGTGCGTCACGAGCGCGTGGCCGACCTCGGCGCGGGGCAGCGCGCCCAGGTCGGGCAGTTTCAGGTCGACGGCGACGGCCGCCGCGAACAGGCCCTCCTTGCTGCCGTAGTAGCGCATCACCATCGACGGGTCGATGCCGGCGTCCCCGGCGATGGCGCGGATGGTGGCCCGCTCGTAGCCGTCCGCGGCGAAGCGCTCGCGGGCCGCGGCGAGGATCGCGTCGCGGGTGGCCGCGGAGCGGCGGCGGGGGGCGGGGGTGCCGGTGTCGCTGGTGCCGGGGGTGCCGGTGTGGGGGCGGTTCATGGCGACGAGCGTAGGCCCACACGTGTGGGCCAACCAGTGTTGGCCCGCCGACCGGAAGTCAACGTCAGTTGGCCAACACCCGTTGACTCCATTCGCGGCCGCTCCTACGCTGGACAACAAGCGTTGGCCAACGAGTGTTGGCCAATGATCGTCGGCAAGAGGAGGCCGCAATGAACGGCACCCCGTCCTCCGTGATCGTCGTCGGCTCCGGCCCCACCGGGCTCCTCCTGGCCGGTGACCTCGCCGCCGCCGGCGTCCCGGTCACCGTCCTCGAAAAGCGCCCGCACCGGATCAGCAACCTCTCCCGGGCCTTCGTCGTGCACGCCCGCACCCTCGAACAGCTCGACTCCCGCGGCCTCGCCGACGCGCTGGAGGCCGTCGGCCGCCCCCTGGACCGGCTCCGCCTCTTCGGGCGGCTCACCGTCGACCTGGCCGGCCTCCCCTCCCGCTTCCGCCACCTGCTCGTCGTCCCGCAGTACGAGGTGGAGAGGATCCTGGAGCGGCGGGCCGTCGAGGCGGGCGCCGTCTTCCGCCACGAGACCGAGGTGACCGGCCTGACCCAGGACGCGGACGGCGTGACCGTCGAGGTGCGCGGACCGGACGGCGCGCCGGGGACGCTGCGCGCGGCGTACGCGGTCGGCGCCGACGGCATGCGCAGCACCGTGCGGCGGGCCGTCGGGCTGCCCTTCCCCGGCCGGTCCGTCATCCGGTCCGTCGTCCTCGCGGACGTGCGGCTCGCCGAGGAGCCCGAGGACCTGCTCACCGCCGACGCCGCCGGGGACGCCTTCGCCTTCCTCGCGCCCTTCGGCGACGGCTACCACCGGGTGATCGCCTGGCACCGCGAGCGCGACGTCCCCGACGACCGGCCCGTGGACCTGGACGAGGTCAGGGAGATCGCCCGGCTCGCCCTCGGCCGCGACTTCGGGATGCACGACGCCCGCTGGACGTCCCGCTTCCACAGCGACGAGCGGCAGGCGCCCGCCTACCGCGCGGGCCGGGTCTTCCTCGCCGGCGACGCCGCGCACGTGCACACCCCGGCCGGCGGACAGGGCATGAACACCGGACTGCAGGACGCGGCGAACCTGAGCTGGAAGCTGGCGGCCGTCCTCCGCGGGCACGCGCGCCCGGAGCTGCTCGACACCTACCAGGCCGAGCGCCACCCCGTGGGCCGGTCCGTCCTGCGCAGCAGCGGCGCCATCGTCCGCCTCGCCATGGCCGGGCGCCCCTGGACGCGGGCGCTGCGGGCGGCGCTCACCACCGTCCTCAACCACGTCGGCCCGGCCCACCGCGCGGTGGTCGCCCGGATCACCGGCGTCGGCTACCGGTATCCCGCTCCCCGCGGCGCCCACCGCCTCACCGGCACCCGCGTCCCCGACGTCGCCCTCGCGGGCAAACGCCTGTACGAGGCCCTGCGCGGCGGCCGCTTCGTCCTGATCACTCCGGAGGCGTACCGGGGCGGCGACGGCCGCGGGGACCGGCTGGCCGTGGAGCGCTGGGCGAGCGGCCGCCGTACGACCGTGCTGGTGCGGCCCGACGGCTACGTGGCCTGGGCGGCCGACGCCGCCGGCCCGGCGGCGGTCGAGCGGGCGGTCGCGGCGCACGTGGGGGGATGAACCCGCGTTCCGCCGGACGGCACGCACCGGCGCCGCCCGGTCCGCCCCGTCACGCGGGCGCCGGCCGTCCGCCCGCCACCGCCTCGGCTCCCGCGCCGCCGACCTGATGCGCTTGTGGTGCGGCAGGCGGGGCTTCGCCGAGGGCGTCCGGCGCGGCGCGCCGGGACCGGCGCCCGATACGGGGGCGCCCGGCGCCGCGCCGGCCGCCCCCGCCGCGGTACGGGCCGCCTACCCGGCCGCCGCGTCCGCCGCCTGGGCCCGCAGGGCGCGTTCCACGCCCGCGCGGGACTCCGAGACCAGGCGGCGCAGGGCCGCGTTCGGCTCGGCCGAGGCCAGCCAGGCGTCCGTCTTGGCCAGGGTCTCCTCGGAGACCTGGATCGACGGGTACAGGCCGACGGCGATCTGCTGGGCCATCTCGTGCGAGCGGGACTCCCAGATGTCCTTGACCACCTCGAAGTACCGGTCGGTGTACGGGGCCAGCAGCTCCCGCTGGTCGGTCTGGACGAAGCCCGCGATGACCGCCTCCTGCACGGCGTTGGGCAGCTGGTCGGACTCCACGACCGACGCCCACGCCCGGGCCTTGGCCTCCGGGGTGGGCCGGGCCGCGCGGGCCGTGGCCGCGTGGCGCTCGCCCGCCGCCGTCCGGTCCCGCTCGTACTCGGCGGCGATCTCCGCCTCGCCGAACCGGCCCACCGCCGCGAGCCGCTGCACGAACGCCCAGCGCAGCTCCGTGTCCACGGCCAGGCCCTCGAGGGACTGCGAGCCGTCCAGCAGGCCCTCCAGCAGCTGGAGCTGGTCCGGCGTGCGGGCCGTGGCCGCGAACGCCCGCGCCCACGCCAGCTGGTGGTCGCCGCCCGGCTCGGCGGTCCGCAGGTGGTCCAGCGCGGCGTCCGTCCAGCGGGCGAGCAGGCTCTCGCGGGCGGCGGGGTCGGCGTACAGGTCGACCGCCAGCTTCACCTGGCGCTGCAGCGACTGCACGACACCGATGTCGGACTCCTTGCCGATGCCCGACAGGACCAGCGAGAGGTAGTCGCGGGTGGCCAGCTCGGCGTCGCGGGTCATGTCCCAGGCCGACGCCCAGCACAGCGCGCGGGGCAGGGAGGACTCGAAGTCGCCGAGGTGCTCGGTGACGAAGGCCAGGGACCGCTCGTCCAGGCGGACCTTCGCGTACGACAGGTCGTCGTCGTTGAGCAGCACCACGTCCGGGCGGCGCCGCCCGGTCAGCTGCGGCACGGCGGTCAGCTCGCCGTCGACGTCCAGCTCGATCCGCTCGCGCCGCACCAGCCGGCCGCTCGCCCCGTCCAGGTCGTACAGGCCGATCGCGATGCGGTGCGGGCGCAGCGTCGGCTCGCCCTTGGCGCCGGCGGGCAGGGCCGGGGCCTCCTGGCGGACGGCGAAGGAGGTGATGGTCCCGTCCCCGTCGGTCTCGATCCGCGGGCGCAGGACGTTGATGCCCGCGGTCTCCAGCCACTTCCCCGACCAGGTCCTCAGGTCGCGCCCGGAGGTCTCCTCCAGGGCGCCCAGCAGGTCGGACAGGCGCGTGTTGCCGTACGCGTGGCGCTTGAAGTAGGCCTGCACGCCGCGGAAGAACGCGTCCTCGCCGACGTAGGCGACCAGCTGCTTGAGCACGGAGGCGCCCTTGGCGTACGTGATGCCGTCGAAGTTGACCAGCACGTCGTCCAGGTCGCGGATGTCCGCCATGATCGGGTGCGTGGAGGGCAGCTGGTCCTGCCGGTACGCCCAGGTCTTCATCGAGTTGGCGAACGTGGTCCACGCGTGCGGCCACTTCGAGCCGGGCGCGGCGGCCTGGCAGGCGATGGAGGTGTAGGTGGCGAACGACTCGTTCAGCCACAGGTCGTTCCACCACTCCATGGTGACCAGGTCGCCGAACCACATGTGGGCCAGCTCGTGCAGGATGGTCTCGGCCCGCACCTCGTACGCCGCGTCCGTGACCTTCGACCGGAACACGTACTGGTCGCGGATGGTCACCGCGCCCGCGTTCTCCATCGCGCCCGCGTTGAACTCCGGCACGAACAGCTGGTCGTACTTCTCGAACGGGTACGGGTAGTCGAACTTCTCCTGGAACCAGTCGAAGCCCTGCCGGGTCACCTCGAAGATCGCGTCCGAGTCGAGGTGCTCGGCGAGCGAGGGCCGGCAGTAGATGCCGAGCGGGACGGACCGGCCGTCCTTCTCGTACACGCTGTGCACGCTGTGGTACGGGCCGACGATCAGCGCCGTGACGTACGTCGAGATGCGCGGCGTCGGCGCGAAGACCCAGACGTTGTCCCGGGGTTCGGGGGTGGGCGAGTTGGAGATGACGGTCCAGCCCTCGGGCGCCCGCACGGTGAACTGGAAGGTCGCCTTCAGGTCCGGCTGCTCGAAGCTCGCGAAGACCCGGCGGGCGTCCGGCACCTCGAACTGGGTGTAGAGGTACACCTGGTCGTCGACCGGGTCGACGAACCGGTGCAGGCCCTCACCGGTGTTGGTGTAGGCGCAGTCGGCGACCACCCGGAGGACGTTGCGGCCCCGGAGCAGGCCGGGCAGGGCGATCCGGGAGTCCTTGAAGACCTCGGCGGGGTCGAGGGAGTCCCCGTTGAGGGTCACCTCGTGCACGGCCGGGGCCACCAGGTCGATGAAGGACTCGGCGCCGTCCTCGGCGACGTCGAAGCGCACGGTGGTCACGGACCGGAAGGTGCCGCTCCCGGCTTCGTCCGAGCGGGCGGTGCCCCCACCCTGCGCGCCGGAGAGGTCGAGATCGATCTCGTACGAGTCAACGGTGAGCAGCTTCGCCCGCTGCTGCGCCTCTTCGCGAGTCAGGTTTGTGCCAGGCACGCGGTCATCTCCTCGTCATGTGTCGGTCGCGTCATCCTTCCACGGGACCTGCGCCGACGCGATGTCCGGATCCCGCCGGTGACACGACCAGGTGAGCGCGAGTCTGAAGCCATGACGGACTCAGCGACACCCCGCACCGCACGCCCGATCCCGCCGGCCGTGCTGGAGGAACTGCGCGACCTGGACGACGCGGGCCGCCCGCCGGTCCCGGTCACCGACGACGAGGGCGGCGCCCCGCTGCGCTGCTGCCTGCGCCGCAGCGAACCGGGCGAGCGCATCGCCCTGGTCTCCTACGCCCCCCTGCGCCGCTGGGCGGCGGAGACGGGCGCCGACCCCGGCCCGTACGACGAGCAGGGGCCGGTCTTCGTCCACGCGGAGCGGTGCGCGGGACCGGACGGCGCGGACCTCCCCTTCACCAGCAGCCACCGCGTCCTGCGGCGCTACGGTGCCGACGGCCGCATCCTGGGCGGCCGGCTGGCCGAGCGGCCGGAGGACTTCCCGGCCGCCCTCGCGCAGGCCTTCGCCGACCCCCGGGTGGCGCTGGTGCACGTCCGGGCCGTGGAGTACGGCTGCTTCCTGTACGAGGTACGGCGGGACTGACCCCGGGCGCCCGCACGGACGCCGGGGCGGCCGCCCGCGCACGCGGACGGCCGCCCCGGGGACGGGTGCCGGTCAGGTCACTTCGCGGTGAGCTCCTGCGCCACCAGCTCCGCGATCTGCACCGCGTTCAGCGCCGCGCCCTTGCGGAGGTTGTCGTTGGAGACGAACAGCGCCAGGCCGTTGTCCACCGTCTCGTCGCGGCGGATGCGGCCCACGTAGGACGGGTCCTTGCCGGCGGCCTGGAGCGGGGTGGGGATGTCGGTGAGGACGACGCCGGGGGCGCCGTCGAGCAGCTCGGTCGCGCGCTCGGGGCTGATCGGCCGGGCGAAGCGGGCGTTGACCTGGAGGGAGTGGCCGGAGAAGACCGGGACGCGCACGCAGGTGCCCGACACCTTCAGCTCGGGGATCTCCAGGATCTTGCGGGACTCGTGGCGCAGCTTCTGCTCCTCGTCGGTCTCGTTCAGGCCGTCGTCGACGAGGTTGCCCGCGAAGGGCAGCACGTTGAAGGCGATGGGGCGCTTGTAGACGCCGGGCTCGGGGAAGTCGACGGCCTCGCCGTCGTGGGTGAGCCGGTCGGCGTCGGCGACCACCTTCTGCACCTGGCCGTGCAGCTCGGCGACGCCCGCGAGGCCCGAGCCGGACACCGCCTGGTAGGTGGCGACGACCAGGGCTTGCAGGCCCGCCTCCGCGTGCAGCGGCTTCAGGACGGGCATCGCCGCCATCGTCGTGCAGTTCGGGTTGGCGATGATGCCCTTGGGGCGGTTCGCGATCGCGTGCGGGTTCACCTCGGAGACCACCAGCGGCACGTCCGGGTCGCGGCGCCAGGCCGAGGAGTTGTCGATCACGACCGCGCCCTGCGCGGCGACCTTCTCGGCCAGCGCCCTGGAGGTGGCGCCGCCCGCGGAGAACAGCACGATGTCCAGGCCGGTGTAGTCGGCGGTCGCCGCGTCCTCCACCGTCACGCCGTCCAGGTCCCGGCCGGCGGAACGGGCCGAGGCGAACAGCCGCAGCTCCTCGACCGGGAAGGCGCGCTCGGTGAGGATCCTGCGCATGACCGTGCCGACCTGACCGGTGGCTCCGACGATTCCGACCCTCACGGCGACTCCCTCTACGTCTTTGGCTGCGTGCGTTCACGTGCGTGTTGCTCGGCCGAGGCCCTTCCATCATGCGGCCCACCCCGGCCCGCCTGTCCAATTCTTTGCCCCCGCCGTCCGGGGAGCGGGACGCGCCGGCCCGGACACCGCCCGCGGTCCTTCGGCCGCAACCCGGTCCGAACCACAGGAATTGGCCCGAACCGGGCCCTGCGCCGCAAGCTGTGCTGCCCCGCCCCGGCGCGCACGCCGGTGTGACGTACGCCTCGCCCGGGTCCCGCGCTCCGACGCGCGCATGAGAAAGGGGCGGGCGTCCGCCGACGCCCGCCCCTTCGGTGCCGTGCCGGACTACGGGACGACCTTCTCGATCAGCACGCTGCCGGTGCCCGCGACCGTGCCGCGCGCGTTCACCAGCCGCACCTGGCCGAAGAACTCCCGGCCCTCCGGCGCGGCGGCCAGCGCCGTGACGCTGCCGGAGACCGACGCCGACCCGCCCGTGCCGAGCTTCACCGGCGCCGACTCGTCGACCGTGACCGTGCCGAGCGAGGCGGCGTAGAACAGGTCCCGGTAGTCGTAGGCGGTGGAGCCGGACGGCACCGAGTAGCCGACGACCTCGACGGTGTACGTCCCGGCGGCCGGGTCGGGCACGGAGACCGACTCCTCCGAGTCGCCGTCGGCCGAGCTGCCGACCTCGTCGCCGTCCGCGTCGTACACGGCCAGGTCCAGGTCGGCCGCCGCGTCCGAGACGCCGCCGATGGCGACGTCCAGCGAGGTCGCGCCCTCGGGCACCTCGATCGTGGTGGTCTGCGTGGCGCCGTGGGCGATGGTGGGACGGGTGTTCTTCGCGGAGCCGAGCGGGCCGCCGGCCAGCTTGCCGTCCAGGGCCGCGAAGCGGTTCGTCACCTTCCAGGAGGCGGCGACCGGCGTGCCGGCCTTCGCCTCGGGGACGGTCACGGTCTCCGGGTCGAAGTCCGCGCCGAGGACGGCGACGTCCAGCCGGTAGGGGTTGTCGAGCAGCGGCGAGGTGCGGCGCGACTCGACCTCGATCTCCCAGACGCCGGGCTGCGGGTCGGCGTAGGCGCGCACGTCGGGCCGGCAGCCGTTGCCGTCGAGGTAGTTGTTGTAGCAGTACGGCGTGGAGGTGTTGTCGACCGGGACGCCGTAGGGGTGCAGGGCGACGAACCGGGTCTGGCTCCTGTCCTTCAGCCCGCCGATCGCCACCTCCAGCGTCTTCGCGCCCTCGGGCACGGTGACGAAGTACGACCGGACGCTGTTGCGCTGCACCGAGCCCGACGCGGAGAAGGTGTGCTCCAGCGGCGCCGCGACCACGACCGTGTTCAGGATCTGCTTGTCGGTCCCCTCGGTGCGCGGGTCGTCGACCTCCAGGATGGCGCTCTTCAGGCCCGCGGAGCCCGGCGCGGCCTGCACCTTGACGGTGACCGGCCGGTTCAGCGGCAGCCGCACCTCGTCGGAGCCGACGATGCGGAAGGTGCCGCCCGCGTTGTTCGCCAGGCGCAGCTCGTGCCGGAGCGCCTTGTCCGCGCCGGACGTACGGGTGATCGTGATCTCGTACGTCTTCTTCTGCCCGGCCTTCAGGCCGCCCTCGCGGTCGTACAGGCCGGTGCCGTAGCCCGGGGTCCTCAGCCGCTGGTCGAGCGCGGTGTCGACCGGGGCCTTGACGGTGTAGGTGTGGGCCGTGGCGCCGTCCTCGATCGCCTCCCAGGCGTCGACGACGTCGATCAGGCCCGCGCCCTCCTCGTACGCCTGCACGCCCTTGATGTGGTCGGCGGTCGAGGTGAGCGCCGTGCGCAGGGTGGCCGGGGTGAGCTCGATGCCCTCGCGCTCCGCGGCGGACAGCAGCAGCGCGGAGGCGCCGGCCGCCTGCGGGGAGGCCATGGAGGTGCCCTGGAGCATCGAGTAGCCGGCCGGCAGCGAGTAGCCCGCCTCGGCGACCGGGCCGCCCGGCAGCCAGGTCTGGGTGGTGTTGACGGCGGCGCCGGGCGCGGTGAGCGTCGGGGCGAACCCGCCGTCCTCGCGCGGACCGCGCGAGGAGAACGGCATCATCGCGTACTTCTTCTCCACGACCGAGCCGTAGTTGGCGGCCCAGGTCTCCTTGGAGATGGACGCGCCGACCGAGATCACCTTGTCGGCGAGGGCCGGGTCGCCGATGGTGTTGGCGCCGGGTCCGGAGTTGCCCGCGGAGATCACCAGCTGGACGCCGTAGGTGTCGATGAGCCGCGTGTACAGCTCGGCGCGCGCGTTGTTGCCGTCGTTCAGCGTCGGCAGGCCGCCGATCGACATGTTGACGATGTCGACGCCGCGGTTGACGACGAGGTCGATCATGCCCTCGGTGAGCGCGACGTTGGTGCAGCCGCCGGTCCAGGTGCAGGCGCGGGAGGAGACCAGCTTCGCGCCCGGGGCGGCGCCGTTCATCTTCCCGCCGAACAGGCCGTTGGCGGCGGTGATGCCGGCGACGTGCGTGCCGTGCTCGGACTCGATGACGCCGATGTTGACGAAGTCGGCCGTCCGGCCGACCCAGTCGCCGCCGTAGGGGTCCATCGGCACGTCCTCGCGGATCTGCACGACGAACGGCTGGCGCTCGGCGACGTCGGTGGCCGGGTCGTCGGTGCCGAAGTACCCGATCTGGAAGCCGTCCTTGTACGGCTTCATCGGGGTGTCGTCACCGAAGTCGAAGTTGTTGTTCAGGTCGACGCGGACCGTGCCGGCCGCCGCGTCGTAGAGGACGCCCCAGGAGTCGGTGGTGTCGCCGTCGCGGTTGGCGTCGCCGGCGGCGTCGCCGCCGGTGGTGTACGACTCCAGGAAGGTGCTGATCTGGTACGAGCCCGCCGGCGCCGTCCAGGTCTTCCCGCCGTAGGTGAAGGCGGGCCCGGAGACGGAGGTGACCATCGGCCGCCAGGTGCGGTCGCCGTCGACGATCGGGTCGGTCGCCGTCACCCAGTCGACGATCTTGCGCTCGCCGGTGGTGGTCTTCTGCAGCGCCGGGTGGCCGAGGTCCACGCCCGAGTCGAGGATGCCGATGGTGACGCCGCGGCCGTCCGCCTTCGGGTTCTTCTTCACGAAGTCGACGGCGCCCGTCTCGAAGGACGGGTTGTACGGGTTCTCGGCCGGGGTCCTGCGGCCCGGGGCGGGGTAGGCGGCGGAGCCCGTGGCCGACTTCGGGGTGTCGGCGCTCGGGTCGTCCAGCGGGATCTCCTCGCGCAGGTCGATGCCGTGCACCGAGGAGAGCTTCACGGCGGAGGCGATGGCCGCGTCCGCCTTCGCGGTGGGGACGGTGGCGCGGACGTAGCCGAGCCGGTCGTAGGTGCGGCCCACCGCGCCGCCCCGGACCGCGTCCAGCTGCTCGGCGACCTGTTCGGTCTGTCCGGGCGCGGTGGCGATCATCAGCGTGACGTTCTTGTCGCCGTCGGCCTTGGCCTCGGCGAGCAGGTCCGCGTCGTCGGCGCCGAGCTTGGCGTGCGCGGACTTGACGTCGGTGTCGGCCGGTGCGGCGGCCGGGGCGTCGGCGGCGAGGGCCACGGGTATCGGCCCGGCCGCGCAGAGCGCGGCGACGATGCCCGCGGCCACGGCGGTGCGGGCCACGCGTCTCGCGCCCGGTATCGGGTCGCGCTGGGAGGTGAGGGTCATCGGCATCCCTTGAAAGGAAGGAACGAGCGGTGAACGACCGGTCCGATCAATCCTGGCCGCGAAGGTTCAGAAAGTGATCCCGGACGATCGCTCAGCCTTACGCAAGGGATGAATGTTTGGGGATAGTTGGCCGAATCGAAATAGATGTATGGGGAAAACCCGCTATGGGGCCGGGGGAGATGAGGCCCGAAGCGGACAAGTCGCCCACGGGTGACGTCCTCGGGGCGGCGCGTCCGTGGCGTCGGCGGGCGTCCGCCCGCTCGCCCGTCGGGCGCGCCCGTCCGCCGGCGCCCGTCCGTGGCGTCCGGCGCCCGTCCGTCCCTCAGGCGTCCTTCGTGCGGGCGTAGTGCCGGGACGCCTTCGCCCGGTTGCCGCACACCGCCATGGAGCACCAGCGCCGGGTGCCGTTGCGCGAGGTGTCGAAGAAGTGCAGGACGCACGACTCGTGGGCGCAGGCGCGGATCCGGTCGGGCGCGGTGGCCAGCAGCCGGAGGTAGTCGCGGGCGGCGAGCCAGGCGGGCCCCCATGAGGGATCGCGGAACTCGGGCACCTCGCCGGGCCCGTCGGCGGTGAGGGTGGCCCGGATCCGCCCGTGCGCGAGCACGGCGTCGACGCGCGCGGCCCCTTCGGCCGGGGAGCCGTCGACGGCCGCCCGCAGGGCGTCCCGCGCCCGGAGCAGATGCCGCAGCGTCGCCGCGTCGGCGGCGAACCGGCCGTCGAGCCCGTTGGCGCCGAGCCACACCGCCAGCCCGTCGGTGTCGGTGAGCAGGTCCTGCACGGCGCCCTCCTGTACCCACCGCGTGTTGAGCAGGTCGAGCGCGAGCGGCTCGCCGGTGAGCGGACGCGGGTCGCGGGCGGCGGACATGGACGGCTCCTTCCGTGCTAACCACTCAAGCGTACGTGACCGGTTGACGCCGTCCGTTTCTAACCTCTAACGTCATGAACAACGGTTAGACCGACCAGGGTGTACCGACCGAAGGGGCAGCCATGACCTTGCGCACCGGCCACATCGGCCTGAACGTCACCGACCTCGACCGCTCGCTCGCCTTCTACCGGGACGTCCTCGGCTTCGCCCTGATCGGCGAGGGCGAGGAGGAGGGCAGGCGGTACGCCTTCCTCGGTGACGGCGAGAGCCTGGTCCTCACGCTCTGGCAGCAGGCGGAACGGCCGTACGACGGCGGGCGGGCCGGACTGCACCACCTCGCCCTCGAGGCGGACTCCGTCGAGCGGGTCGAGGAGTACGAGCGGGCGCTGCGCGCGTGGGGCGCGGACTTCGCGTACGAGGGCGTGGTCGCCCACCACGAGGGCGCGGCCTCCGGCGGGATCTTCTTCCACGACCCGGACGGCACCCGGTTGGAGATCTCCGTGCCGAGCGGCGCCGAGGGCGCCCCGGCGCCGAGCCGGACCGCCCCGGCCTGCGGGTTCTTCTAGAGATGGGCGTCTACCACGCCGGCTCGCGCGCGGTGCAGGACCGCGTCGGCGTCCGCGATCTCGCCGATCACGTGGGCCGCTCGATCGGACAGGCCATCAGGCCCGTCGCCGCCGCCTTCCTGGAGCTCCAGCCGCTGCTGGTGCTCGGCGCCGCCGACCCGGCCACGGGCCGGGTGTGGGCCTCCCCGCTCACCGGCGCCCCCGGCTTCGCCCGCGCCACGGGCCCGCGGCGGCTGTCGGTCGCCGCGGGCGTGGAGCCCGCCGATCCCCTCGCGGCGGCCCTGGCCACCGAGGGGACCCACGTCGGCACCCTCGCCCTCGACCCGCGCACCCGGCGCCGGATGCGCCTCAACGGCCGGCTGCGGCCCACCGCCCGCGGCTTCACCGTCGAGGCCGGCCAGGTGTTCTCCAACTGCCCCAAGCACCTCCAGCGGCGGCGGTCGTACGAGACGGTCGCCCGCACCCCCGGACCGCGGCGCCGGACCGGGGAACTGACCCCCGCCCAGCGGGAGTTCGTCGAAGCGGCCGACACCTTCTTCGTGGCCACGGTCCACGGCCGCGGCGCCGACGTCAGCCATCGCGGCGGCAACCCCGGTTTCGTCCGCGCCGCCTCGCCCCGCGAGCTGAGCTGGCGGGACTACCCGGGCAACGCCATGTTCCTCACCCTCGGCAACCTCGCGGCCGACCCGCGCGCCGGCCTGCTCTTCCTGGACTGGACGACGGGCGCCGTCCTCCAGCTCACCGGCGAGGCCCGCACGGAGTTCGCCCCCGGCGGGGAGCGCCGGGTCCGCTTCACGGTGACGGAGGCCGTCGAGACCCCGTCGGCGGTGCCGCTGCGCTGGTCCGCGCCCGAATACTCGCCTGCCAATCCCGATCCCGCGGGGTAACGTCCCCGCGTGCGAAGGAAGTTGAGGGTGGCGGCCTACGCCCTGTGCGTCCGCGGAGGACAGCTGCTGCTCGCCCGCTCCCCGGCCGACGACGGCACACCGGAGTGGGTCCTGCCGGGCGGCGGGACGGAGCACGGCGAGGATCCGTACGACACCGTGGTGCGCGAGGTGGCGGAGGAGACCGGGTACCGCGTCGAGGTCACCGCCCTGCTCGGCGTGGACTCCTCCCGCCGCCTCCTGCCCCGCCGCTTCGGCCGGGCCGTCGACCACCACGGCGTGCGCCTCCTGTACGAGGTCCGGGTCACCGGCGGGGAACTCCGCCACGAGATCGGCGGATCCACCGACATGGCCGCCTGGCACCCCCTGGACGAGGTGCCCGCCCTCGCCCGGGTCCCGCTCGTCGACACCGGCCTGCGGCTGTGGCGCGAGCGCCCGGCGCCCGGGCGGGCCGGCGGCGGGGCCGGGCGCCCCCGGACGGAACCCGGCGGGGACCGGCCCCCCTACCCGGAAAGATGAACACGGCGTGACCGCTCCCGGGCGGACCGGCGAGCGTCCCGGAACGCGCGGGGCGGCCCAAGATCCACGTACGGTGATCGGCGCTGCGCGTTGCCGCCGCGTTCACGCACGGGTCACCCCTGGTGCCAACGATCCAGTGCGAGCGGGTCGCTCGCGGCAGCGAGCCCCCGCGACCACTGCCGACGCGTCCGCACTCGGGGAGAGAAGCGCATGTCGCGCACACGTTCCGCCGCCGGCTCCGCTCTCGGGGTCCACCGCCGATCCGTCCTCGCCGCCACCGGTGCGGTCGCCCTCTCCGCGGGAGCCGGCTACGCGCTGCGCCCCAGCGACAGCCGGGCCGCCACCGGCGCCGCCGCGGCGGCCGGGGCCGGCTCCGGCGAGGCCGCGATCGCCTCCTCCCGCCTGGCGCCGGCCGCGCCGCTCGCCCCGTACACCAAGGGCACCACCCTCGCCGCCGTCGCCACCCCGCGCGGGCGCACCGGCTACCGCCGGCTCGGCACCGGCGCCGGCTGGCCGCGCGTGGTGCGCGACGACCTGGCGGCGCCCCGCGCCGGCCGCGCCGACCGCCGTACCGCGCTCGCCGCGTTCGTCCAGCTCACCGACCTGCACCTGATCGACGTCCAGCACCCGCTGCGGCTGGAGTACCTGCGCTCCACCGACGTGCACGCCTGGCGGCCGCAGGAGGCGCTGACCGTGCACGGCGCGATCGCGCTGGTGGAGCGGATCAACGCGCTGCGGGGCGCCCCCGTCACCGGCGCCCCGCTGCACTTCGCCATGACCACCGGCGACAACACGGACAACAACGCGCGCTCCGAGCTGGAGTGGTTCCTGACGGTCATGAGCGGCGGCCGGATCACCCCCAACACCGGCGACCCGCGGCACTACGAGGGCGTGCAGAACAGCGGCCTGAAGCTGTACTGGCAGCCCGGCGCGGCCGTCCGCGACGCCGACAAGCAGCTCGGCTTCCCGCGGCTCGACGGCTTCCTCGACGCCGCGATCCGCGAGGTGCGCAGCCCCGGCCTCAACCTGCCCTGGTACTCCACCGTCGGCAACCACGACGCCATGCCGCTGGGCTGCTACGCCTCGCACGGCGACTCCCGCCTCGCCGAGCTCGCCGTCGGCGGCCGGAAGCTGATGAGCCTGTCCGCCGCCGAGGCGAAGAGGCTCCAGGACGCCCTCAAGAACGACCGGGACCCCAAGGGCGCCCTCTACCGCGACTTCCTCGAGGCCCACGCCCGCGCCATGCGCGGCGTCACCCCGGACGAGCGGCGCGCCCCCTTCACCCCCGCCGAGTACCTGGAGGCCCACCTCGACCCCGCGTACACCGGCCCCGGCCCGGTCGGCCACGGCTACTCCACCGCCAACGTCGACGCGGGCACCCAGTACTACGCCTTCCGCATCGCCGACGACGTGATCGGCATCAGCCTGGACACCACCGACCCCGGCGGCCACTACAACGGCTCCGTCGGCGACGCCCAGCTGCGCTGGCTGGACCGCACCCTGCGGCAGAACGAGGACGCCCACGCCGTCGTCTTCAGCCACCACACCAGCAAGACGATGACCAACACCCGCCCCGACCCGGCCCGCCCGGACGAGGCCCGCCGCACCGGGCGGGACGTGCTGAACGTCCTCGGCAGCCACCGCAACGTGCTCGCCTGGGTGAACGGCCACATCCACCGCAACGCCATCACCCCGCACGCCCGCCCCGACGGCCGCTCCTTCTGGGAGATCTCCACCGCCTCCCACGTCGACCACCCGCAGCTCGCCCGCGTCATCGAGCTGACCGACAACAAGGACGGCACCCTGTCGGTGTTCACCACGCTCGTGGAGTCCTCGGCCCCGCACCGCACGGACTTCTCCGACCTCTCCCAGACCGGCCTCGCGGCCCTCTACCGCGAGCTGTCCCTGAACGCCCCCGGGGCACGCACCGACCTGGCCGGCGACCCGGGCGACCGCAACACCGAGCTGGTCCTGAGGAAGGGCTGACCACCCGGTCGTGCCCAGGCGGGGCCGCCGGACGACCCGGCGGCCCCGCCTCCCCCCTCCCGAGGCCGGCCCGGCGCTACCGGGGCAGCACCACGACGTACGCGGCCGGCTCCCGGTCGCCCGACGCCATCAGCGCCGTACGGACCACCACGGCCTGCTGCTCCAGGGAGTCCCGGAGCTTGCGCGGCGTGACGTGGACGACCGTGATCCCCAGCCGCTCCAGACGCTCGCGCTTGCGCGTGTGCTCCGACCACAGCGCGTCGCCCTCCTGCCGGTGCGGGCGCGTGTCGAGGTCCACCGCCACCGCCTGCCGCGGCCAGTAGGCGTCCAGACCGCCGAGGTGCGGGCCGTCGGGCAGGCGCAGGTCGACGTTCCACACCGGGTCCGGCAGGCCGTACTCGCGCACCATCCGGTACAGGCGGTCCTCCGCGAGCGCCCGGCCCTCGGCCAGCAGGGAGTCCACCGCGTCCACCACGTGCGGCCGGCTCAGCAGCCGCGCCCGGTTCAGCTCCCGGACCACGGCCGCCGGTTCGCAGTGCCCGCCGCGCACCGCCTCCGCCAGCAGCCGGCGCGCCGTGTCCGCGTCCTGGAGCCCCGCCACCGCGTCGGCCAGGGCCCGCGGGACCGGTGCCACCGGCAGGCCCGAGATCTGCTCGGGGACGGGCAGGTCGGCCGTGCGCGCGATCCGCGCGCAGCCCGTCGAGCGCAGCCGGCGCACGGGGGGCACCAGGACGTCGACGGCGTCCAGCGACGGCAGCGGGGGAGCGGCGGCGAAGCCGTGCAGGGCCAGCGCGGCCAGGCCGGTGATCACCGCCTCCGGCCGGGCGGACGCCGCCTCGTCCGCGCCGGGCTGGGCGGGCACCGCGGCGGTCCGGTCCCGTGCCGCGTACAGCAGCACCGCGTGCAGCCGCTCCTCGCCGGTCGGCGGGCCGGGGTGGAGCAGGACGACGCCCGGCAGGAGCAGCTGCCAGGGGCCGCCGGGGCGGCACCGCGCGTTCGCCTCGGCGGCCGGCACACCGTGCGCCCGCAGCCGGGCGAGCGTCATGACGCGACGCGGGTCGTCGGACAGCGGGCGCAGGGGGCGGGGAGAGAGCGGGGTGTCGTGGTTCATGCCTCGGGGTTTCCCGCGCCCGATCCGTCCGGTAACCGCTGTTACGAGCCCGTCGACGAATACGGACAGGGCCACCCGGAGGAACGGGTGTCCGAATGCCGGAAACCCCTGGTCCGTCGCGGGGTGGACCAGGGGTTACGGCTCGTTCTGCCCGGATTCCGTAACGATCGCGGACCGCTGGGGCGCGGGCCGGAGCGTCCGCGGGTCAGCGGGACCGCGCCGCCGCGTCGCACGCCTGTGCGCGCAGCGCCCGGGCCAGGTCGTCCCGCGCCTCCAGCACCAGGCGGCGCAGCGCGGGGGCGGCCTGCTCGTGCGCGGACAGCCAGGCGTCCGTCGCGTCGAGCGTCTCCCGGGAGGCCTGGAGCGAGGGGAACAGGCCCTGGACCACGTCCATCCCGATCTGGATCGACCGCTCGTTCCACACCCGCTCGATCGCCGCGAAGTACTTCCGCGCGTACGGCGCCAGCAGCTCCCGCTGCGAGGGCTGGGCGAAGCCCGCGATCGTCGCGCCGACCAGGGCGTTGGACAGCGCGTCCGACTCCACCACCTGCGCCCAGGCCTGCGCCTTCACCGCCGCCGACGGGCGGGCGGCCAGGCAGCGGACCTGGTGGCGCTTGCCGGACGCGGTGTCGTCGCGGGCGAGCTCGGCGGCGAGCACGGCCTCGTCGGCGGCGCCGTGCGCGGCGAGCGGCTCCAGGAACGCCCAGCGCAGCTCCTGGTCCACCTCCAGCCCGTCGATCTTCTCCGTGCCGTCCAGCAGCCCCCGCAGCAGCCGCAGCTCCGCCTCGCCGGAGGCCGTCGCCGCGACGAAGCGGGCCCAGGCGAGCTGCTGCTCGCTGCCCGGGGCGGCGGCCCGCAGCTCGCGCAGCGCGCCCTCGGCCAGCAACCGCCCGCCGGTCTCGCGCCACTCGGGCGCCGCGTAGTGCACGAGCGCCGAGTCCGCCCAGGCGTGCAGCATCTGCAGGACGCCGATGTCGGACTCGCGCCCCGCGAACCGCAGCACCAGGTCCACGAAGTCCCGGGCCGGCAGCAGCGCGTCCCGGGTCATGTTCCACAGCGCGGACCAGCACAGGGCGCGGGCGAGGGGGTCGGTGAGGTCGCCCAGCGCCGCCCGCAGCGTCTCCAGCGAGGTCGCGTCGAGGCGGGTCTTGCAGTACGTCAGGTCGTCGTCGTTGACCAGCACCAGCTCCGGCGCCTCGGCGCCGGCCAGCTCCGCCACCACCGTGCGCGGCCCCTCGACGTCCGCCTCGGCCCGCGCGTACCGCTCCAGCGCGCCCGTGTCACCCCGCCGGTACAGGCCCACCGCCACCCGGTGCGGACGCAGCTCGGGGTGCGACTCGGGGGCCTCCTGCACCACCGCCAGCTCCTCGACCCGGCCCTCGGCGTCCAGCAGCACCTGCGGGGTGAGCGAGTTGACTCCGGCCGTCTGGAGCCAGGAACGCGCCCAGGCCCGCACGTCCCGCCCGCTGGTCTCCTCCAGCACCGACAGCAGGTCGCCGAGGCGGGTGTTGCCGTAGGCGTGCCGCTTGAAGTAGCGCCGGGCGCCCTCCAGGAACGCGTCCCGGCCGACGTAGGCCACCAGCTGCTTCAGGACGGAGGCGCCCTTGGCGTAGGTGATGCCGTCGAAGTTCAGCTTGGCGTCCTGCAGGTCGCGGATGTCCGCGGTGATCGGGTGGGTGGACGGCAGCTGGTCGGCCCGGTAGGCCCACGCCTTGCGGCGGTTGGCGAAGGTGATCCAGCCGTCGGTGAAGCGGGTCGCGCCGACCAGCGAGAAGGTGCCCATGAAGTCGGCGAAGGACTCCTTCAGCCACAGGTCGTCCCACCACTCCATGGTGACCAGGTCGCCGAACCACATGTGGGCCATCTCGTGCAGGATCACGGTGGCGCGGCCCTCGTACGACGCCCGGGTCACCTTCCCGCGGAAGATGTACTCCTCCCGGAAGGTCACCAGTCCCGGGTTCTCCATCGCGCCCAGGTTGTACTCGGGCACGAACGCCTGGTCGTACTTCCCGAACGGGTACGGGTAGTCGAAGTGGTCGTGGAAGAAGTCCAGGCCCTGCTTGGTCACCCGGAACACGTCGTCGGCGTCGAAGTGCGGGGCCAGCCCCTTGCGGCACATCGCGCCGAGGGGGATCCGCAGCGTCGTCCCGTCGTCGAGGGCGCGCGTGTAGGTGTCCGTGACGTAGTGGTACGGGCCGGCCACCACGCAGGTGATGTACGTCGAGATCGGCTTGGTCTCCGCGAACCGCCACACCCCGTCGGCGCGTTCCCCCGCCCCGTTGCTCCACACCGTCCACCCCTCCGGCGCCCGCACCTCGAAGCGGAACGGGGCCTTCAGGTCGGGCTGCTCGAAGTTCGCGAAGACGCGCCGGGCGTCGGCCGGCTCGTACTGGGTGTACAGGTACACCTCGCCGTCCTCGGGATCGACGAAGCGGTGCAGGCCCTCGCCGGTGCGGGAGTAGGCGCACTGGGCGTCGACGGTCAGCTCGTTGTCGGCGGCGAGGTCCTCCAGCAGGATCCGGGAGCCGTCGAAGACCTGGCCGGGGTCCAGGTCCCGCCCGTTGAGGGTGAGGGAGGTCACGCTCGGCGCGATCAGGTCGGCGAAGCTCGACGCGCCGGGCTCGGCGCAGCGGAAGCGGATCGTGGTCACCGAGCGGAAGGTGAGCGGCCCGTCCCCCTCGCCGCCGACCGCGGAGCGCACGTCGAGGGACACCTCGTACCCGTCGACGGACAGCAGGGCGGCCCGCTCCCGGGCTTCGTCGCGGGTCAGGTTCTCACCGGGCACGGGCGGCACTCCCTCGTAGGTCGTGGACAGGGCTGAACAGCTGCCGTAGAAGGGCTGAACAGCACCGATCCTGCCATGCGCCCCCCAGCGGCAGCAGCGGGAATGCGCCGGGCGACGATCGGTGTTGCCCGTTCGAAGACCCGTGCGTCCCTAGGAGAAGCATGTCCGAGACCACCCCCGCGCCCGGCAGGACCCCCGTCGACTTCTGGTTCGACCCGCTGTGCCCCTGGGCCTGGATGACGTCCCGATGGGTCCTGGAGGTGGAGAAGGTCCGCGACATCGAGGTGCGCTGGCACATCATGAGCCTGGCCGTGCTCAACGAGGACAAGCTGGACGAGCTGCCCGAGGAGTACCGGGAGATGCTCGCCACCACGGCCTGGCAGCCGGTGCGCGTGGTGACCGCGGCCTGGCAGAAGCACGGCGCCGAGGTCCTCGGCCCGCTCTACACCGCGCTCGGCACCCGCTTCCACAACCGGGGCGAGGGCGCGACCCGCGAGGCCATCGCCGCCGCCCTGGACGAGGCCGGGCTGCCCGCCGACCTCATCGACTACGCCGACCAGGAGGACTTCGAGTTCGACGCCCAGCTGCGCGCCTCCCACAAGGCGGGCATCGACAAGGTCGGCCAGGAGGTCGGCACCCCGGTCATCGCCGTCCCCGGCCCCGGCGGCGAGGAGATCGCCTTCTTCGGCCCGGTCGTCACCCCGGCCCCCAAGGGCGAGGAGGCGGCCCGCCTGTGGGACGGCACCCTCGCCGTGGCCTCGGTCCCCGGCTTCTACGAGATCAAGCGCACCCGCACCAAGGGCCCGGACTTCAGCAACCTGTAGACCGCCCCGGCCGGAGGACCGCCGCCGGCGCCGCGCCCGCGCCCGGCACCGGGCGCGGCGCCGCCGGCGAGCCCGCCCGCGCGGCCCGCTCCCGCGCCGCGCCGAGGCGGGCCAGGTGCTCCGCGTAGCCCTCGGCGTAGTACGCGGCCCGGTCCGGGTCCGGCTCGACCACCGCCGTCGGCTCCGTCCACGCGGCCACGTCCAGCGCCACCCCGTACCGCTCGGCCGCCGCGAGCACCGCGCCCCGCGCGCCCACCTCGCCCTCGACGACCCTCAGGGGCCGCCCCAGCACGTCGGCGAGCAGCCGCGTCCAGGCGGGGCTGCGGGTGCCGCCCCCGCACACCGCGAGCGCGCCCGTCAGGCCCGCCGCGGCCAGGCAGTGCCGGGCCGCGTAGCCGATGCCCTCGCAGGTCGCGCGGACCAGGTCGCCCCTGGTCGACTCCAGCGAGACACCGGTCAGCTCGGCGCGCAGCCGCGGCTCGACGAACGGGGCCCGCTCGCCCGACGGCGCGAAGTACGGCAGCACCCGCACCCCGTGCGCGCCCGGCGGGGTGCCCGCCAGCAGCCCGTCGACCTCCTCGTGGGCCACGCCCGTCGTCCCCAGCACCCAGTCCAGGGCCGCCGTGCCCACCATCGCCGGCATGGCGCGCAGCCAGTGGCCGGGCCGGTCGGTGGAGATGTGCAGGCCGGCCGGTTCACCGTCCAGGTCCAGCCCGGCCGTGGCGACCAGGGCGGCCAGACAGGTGCCGACGATCAGCAGGCCGTCGCCCGGCTCCGTCACCCCGGCGCCGAGCGCGCAGGCCGGCAGGTCGTACGGGCCGTTCGCGATCCGGGTGCCGGGCGGCAGGCCCTCGCCGCGCGCCCCGGCCGTCGCGATCGGGTCGCTGACCGGGGCGAGCAGCCGGCGGCGGTGGGCCAGGCCCAGCAGCTCCACCACCCGGTCGTCGTAGGCCCGGGTGCGCGGGTCGAGGAACGGCATCGACGCGTCCGACACGTCCGTCGCCGCCGGCGCCCCGGTCAGCCGCCGGAACACCATGTCCTTGCAGTACACGGCGGCGGCCGCCGCGTCCAGGGAGGCCGGCTCGTGCCGGTCGAGCCAGGCCAGCAGCGGGCCCGGGCAGCCCGGGAACATGGCACCGCCGGTGCGCCGGAACACCGTCTCGAAGGTGCCGTCCGCCAGCCACCGGCCGAGCAGCGCGTGCGCCCGCCCGTCCATCCAGGACGCCGCCGGCCGCACCGGGCGGCCCTCGGCGTCCACCAGCCACACCCCGTCGCCCTGCCCGGTCAGCCCGGCCAGCTCCACCGGCTCCGGCACCCGCGCGGTCAGCTCCGCCAGGACGGCGACGACCGCCGCGTACACCTCCTCCATGTCCTGCTCGACGACCCCGCCGTGCAGCGCCAGACCCACCCGGCGGGCCGCCACGGCCCGCTGCCGGCCCGCGGCGTCGAACGCGGCGGCCTTCACCAGGGACGTGCCCACATCGATACCGACGTACATGCCGACCTCCTCGGGTCCCGTCAGGTCAGGCAGTGCGCCGGCGGCTCCCCGCGCACCCAGCGCCCGACCTCCGCCGCGGCGATCCGCGCCGCCTTCTCCGCCACCGCGCGCGAAGCACCCCCCAGGTGGGGGGTGAGCACCACCCGGTCGGCGAGCGCCCGCAGCCGCGACTCCGGCGGCAGCGGCTCCCGCGCGTACGTGTCCAGCGCCGCCGCCGACAGCCGCCCGCTCTCCAGCGCGTCGCACAGCGCGTCCTCGTCGAGCAGCGGGCCGCGCGCCGCGTTCACCACCACCGCGCCGTGCGGCAGCAGCGCCAGCTCGCGCGCGCCGATCAGGCCGCGGGTCGCGGCGGTGAGGCGGGCGTGCAGGGTGACCACCCGGGAGCGGCGCAGCAGGTCGTCCAGGGAGGCGACCCGCAGTCCGTGGATCTCGCCGCGGATGTACGGGTCGTACACCATCACCCGCGCCCCGAACGCGCACAGCGCCCGCGCCACCCGGCTGCCGACCGCCCCGTAGCCGATCAGCCCGACCGGCAGGTCCTCCAGCTCCAGGCCGCCGTGCTCGTACGTGTAGTACGCCGCGCCCTCCCAGCTGCCCCGCCGCGCGAGGAGGTCGTGGGCCTGGGGGATGCGGCGCAGGGCGGCCAGCAGCAGGCCCACGGCGAACTCGGCGGTGGCGGCGGCGTTGCGGCCGGGCGCGAAGCACACCCGCACGCCACGGGCCCGGGCCGCGTCCAGGTTGACGTTGACCGGCCCGCCCCGGCAGACCGCGACCAGACGCAGGCCGGGGCGGGCCGCCAGGACCCGCCCGGTGACCGGGCCCATCTGGGTGACCAGCACCCGGGCGCCGGCCAGCGCCTCGATCAGCTCGTCCTCGGCGTCGCAGGCCTCCTCCACCTCGGCCACCGGGCCGAAGGGTTCGAGGGGCCAGCCGAGGGTCAGCTCCCGCACCTCGTGCGGCTGCCCGCGCAGCTCGTCGCCGACCGCGCGGGTGATCAGCGACGGCAGGACGAAGTGGTCGCCGGCGGCCACCACGCGTACGGCATCGGTCATGCGGGGAGCCCTTCGTCTCGGCGCCGAGGACGGGGGCGGGCCCGGACCGCGGACCGCGCCCGCCGCGGGCCGGGCCGGGGCGGCCCGGCGGGCCGGCTCGCCAACCGAGCGTGGAACAGCGGACGTTTGGCGTCAATCCCTCGCACGCGTGGGAAATCCGGGCCACTATCGAAGGGCGGCGCGCGGTGCGCGGGCCGGGACGTGACGTGCGGGAGGCCCGGATGGCGGAGGACGGCGAGGCGTGGCTGGGCGTCGACCTGGGCACGCAGGGCGTCCGCGTGCTGGCCGTCACCGCCGGCGGCGCGGTCCTCGGCCGCGGCGCCGCCCCGCTGGACGGGCGGCGGGCGGGCCGACGGCACGAGCAGGACCCGCGGCGGTGGTGGGAAGGGGTGTGCACGGCGTCCCGGGCCGCGCTGGCCGGGCTGACCGGGGTGCGGATCGCCGGGCTCGCGGTGTGCGGGACGTCCGGGACGGTGCTGCTGACGGACGGGGCGGGGCGGCCGGTGAGCCCGGCCCTGATGTACGACGACGGGCGGGCGGCCGGCGCGGCGGCGCGGGTGCGGGCGGCGGGGCCGGCGGTGCAGGACACCTGGGCGCTGCCGAAGGCGGTGTGGCTCGTCGAGGCGTACGGCCCCGGGCGGGTCGCCCACCAGCCCGACGTGATCACCGCCCGGCTGGTCGGCCGCCCGGTGCCGGCCGACTCCAGCCACGCCCTCAAGACCGCCTACGACGTGGAGCGGGACGCCTGGCCCGAGGCGCTGCCGCTGCCCGAGGGCGCGCTGCCCGACGTGGTCCGCCCCGGCACCCGCCTCGGCGAGGTCTGCCGGGCCGCCGCCGACGCCACCGGCATCCCCGCCGGAACCCCGGTGATCGCCGGCATGACCGACGGCTGCGCGGCCCAGATCGCCTCCGGAGCCCTGCGGCCCGGGGCCTGGAACTCGGTGCTCGGCACGACCCTGGTCCTCAAGGGCGCCGCCCCGGAGCCCGTCCGCGACCCCGCCGGCGTCGTCTACAACCACCGCGCCCCGGACGGGAGCTGGCTGCCCGGCGGGGCGTCCAGCGTGGGCGCCGGGGCGCTCACCGCGCGCTTCCCCGGGGCCGACCCCGCCGCCATGGACGCGCGGGCCGCCGCCCACGAGCCGTCCGGCGCGGTCGCCTACCCGCTGGTGTCGCCGGGGGAGCGGTTCCCGTTCCGGGCGCCGGACGCCACCGCCCTGCTGCTGGGCGAGCCCGCCGGGGACGCCGACCTGTGGGCGGCGCTGCTCCAGGGCGTCGGCCTCGCGGAACGGCTCTGCCTGGACTACCTGCACCACCTGGGCGCCCCGCTGGACGGGCCGCTCGCCTTCACCGGGGGCGCCGTGCGCAGCGCGTACTGGAACCAGCTCCGCGCCGACATCCTGGGCCGCCCGGCCCTCATCCCCGAACAGCCCGAACCGGCCCTGGGCATGGCGGCGCTGGCCGCCTACGGCACCGGCGCCGCGCCCACGCTCCCCGACGCGGCCGACGGCATGGTCCGCGTCCGCACCGTCGTCCGCCCCCGCCCCGCCCGCACGGCCCGTTACGCCGGGCCGTACGCTCGCCTCGTCGACGCCCTGCGGGCCCGCGGCTGGCTGCCCGATCCGGTCGCGGCCCACGCACTCCACCGCCTGGACCGGGACACCGCGGACCGATGACCACCACCCTGTTGCTCGCCCGGCACGGGCAGACCGTCTGGCACGCCGAGAACCGGTACGCCGGGTCCAGCGACGTCGCCCTCACCGACACCGGGCGCGCGCAGGCCGAGGCGCTCGGCCGGTGGGCCGCCGCCCACCCCGTCGACGCCGTGTGGACCTCCCCGCTGTCCCGGGCCGTGGCCACCGCCGAGCCCGCCTGCCGCGCCCTCGGCCTGACCCCGCACCGCGAGCCGGACCTCAGGGAGTGCGACTTCGGCGTGGTGGAGGGCCGTACGCTCGCCGAGTTCGCCGCCGAGGACCCCGAGCGCGCCGCCGCCTTCCGCGCCGACCCGGCGGCCCGGCCCTTCCCCGGAGCGGAGGATCCGCGCGCCGCGGCCGACCGGGGCGCCGCCGCGCTGCGCCGCATCACCGCCGCCCACCCCGGCGGGCGGGTCCTGGTGGTCGCCCACAACACCCTGTTCCGCCTGGTCCTGTGCCGGCTGCTGGCCATTCCGCTGAGCGAGTACCGCCGGGTCTTCCCGCGGCTGCGCAACGCGGCGGTGAGCGAGGTGCGGTGGGACGGGCGCACCTCCGCCGCCCTGCTCTCGCTCAACGTGCCGTGCGAAGAGGCCGCGCCGCGGCACCGGCCGCCGGGCCCCGGGGCGCGGGGAAGCCCCCGCGAGTCCTGTCCCCGCAGGGGCTTCCTTCCTTCCGCCCGCCCGCGTGAAGGGTGAGAAGACGATCACGAGGCGGGACGCTCCGCGGCGCGCCGTCAGGGCGCGAGCAGCAGCACGTCGGCGCGGGACCTCGCGGCCGCGTAGCGCCGCGCCACGTCCTGCCAGTCGACCACCTGCCACATGGCCTCGACGAAGTCCGCCTTCTGGTTGCGGTACTGCAGGTAGAAGGCGTGCTCCCAGGCGTCGAAGACCAGGATCGGCGTCGATCCCTGGCCGACGTTGCCCTGGTGGTCGTAGACCTGTTCGACGATCAGCCGCCCGCTCAGCGGCTCGTACGCCAGCACGCCCCAGCCCGAGCCCTGGGTGGTCGCGGCGGCCTTGGACAACTGGGCCTTGAAGTGCGCGAAGGAACCGAAGGACTCGGTGAGGGCGTCCGCGAGCCCGCCCACGCCGTCGGCGGCCAGCGGCTCGCCGCCGCCGTCCTTCGGGCCGGTCATGTTCTGCCAGTAGATCGAGTGCAGGATGTGGCCGGAGAGGTGGAAGGCCAGGTTCTTCTCCAGACCGTTGACCGCACCCCACTGCTCCTTGTCCCGCGCCTCGGCGAGCTGCTCCAGCGTGTCGTTGGCGCCCTTCACATAGGCCGCGTGGTGCTTGTCGTGGTGCAGCTCGATGATCTCGGGGCTGATCACGGGAGCGAGCGCGGAGTAGTCGTACGACAGTTCGGGAAGCGTGTAGACGGGCATGGCGGATCCCCTCCGGCCTCTTATTGCAAAAAGGTTGCAAGTGCACGCTAGCAGCAAGAGGGTAGGGGCAGGCGCCCGGGAACGCGAGAGGGCCCCCGCACGGAACCGTCCTCCGTGCGAGGGCCCCCGTCGGCTGCCGCGGGCCGGTGCGGCTAGGCGCGGGCGCGCGCCCGCTGCCGGGCGTAGCCGACGGCCGCCAGGAACAGGGCCATGCCGCCCGTCGAGTACAGCTGCACCCGGGTGCCCGGCTCCCGGGCCATCAGGACGAAGACCGCCGCCATGCCGGCCAGCGCGACCCACGTCAGCCACGGGAACGCCCACATCCGCACGGCCAGCCTCTCCGGCGCCTCCCGCTCCAGGCGGCGGCGCAGCCGCAGCTGCGAGACGGCGATGAGGATCCAGACGACCAGGATCACCGCGCCGATCATGTTCAGCAGCCAGGAGAAGACGTCGTCCGGCCGCCAGTAGCTCAGCAGCACGCACAGGAAGCCGAAGACCGAGGAGGCCAGCACCGCGATCCGCGGCACCCCGCCCGACACCCGGCCCAGCGCCCTCGGCCCCTGCCCGCGCTCCACCAGCGAGTAGGCGATGCGGGAGGCGCCGTAGACGTTGGCGTTCATGGCGGACAGCAGGGCGACCAGCACGACGACGTTCATCAGCTGCCCGGCGCCCGGGATGCCGAGCTCGTCGAGGGCGGCGACGTACGGGCCCTTCTCGACCACCGCCGCGGAGTCCCAGGGGACGAGGGTGACGATCACCGCCATCGAGCCGATGTAGAACAGCGCGATCCGCCACATCGCCGTGCGGACGGCGCCGGCCACGCCCTTGACCGGGTCCTCGGACTCGGCGGCGGCGATGGTGACCGTCTCCAGGCCGCCGTAGGCGAAGACCGACGCGAGCAGGCCGACGACCAGGCCCTCGCCGCCGTTCGGCAGGAAGTCGGTGAGGTGCGCGGCGCCCGGGGAGTCCGTGCCGGGCAGCAGGCCGGCGATCGCCAGCACCCCGAGCACCAGGAACAGCGTGATCGCGCCGACCTTGAGCGCGGCGAACCAGAACTCGAACTCGCCGAAGTTCTTCACGGCGGTCAGGTTGGTGCCGCAGAACACCACCATGAACAGGGCCACCCACGCCCACTCGGGCGTCCCCGGCAGCCAGCCGCTGACGATCTTGGCGGCGCCTATGCCCTCCAGCCCGACGGCCGTGCACAGCAGCACCCAGAACGACCAGCCCGCGGTGAAACCGGCCCACGGCCCGATCGCCCGCTCCGCGTGCGCGGAGAACGAGCCCGACGAGGGATACGCGGCCGACATCTCGCCCAGCATCCGCATCACCAGCATCACGAGGAGGCCGGAGAGGGCGTAGGCGAGGACGATCGACGGCCCGGCGGCGGCGATGCCCGCGCCGGACCCGACGAACAGGCCCGCGCCGATCACGCCGCCGAGGGCGATCATCGACAGGTGGCGCTGCTTGAGGCCGTGGGAGAGGGAGGTGTCGTCCGCCGGAGGCGGCGTTCCGACGTTGGTACTGGGCATGGAGCGGCTCGTCCCGTACGTAGAGGGGGCAAAAACGCCACACAGTCTGGGCGGTGCGCCGGGGCCGGGCCAGGCACGGCCCACCATGCGGACGCGCGCACCGTCGGGGTGGGCGGCCGGTGACGCGGGTGCTGTGCGGTTTGTTTGGTGGAACTCTACAGTCCGGGCCGGGGACGGCGGTGTGACCGGAACGTCCCTGCCTCAGTGACCGGCATCACGTCGCGCCGGGTGTAACGCGCGGTCTTTGTGCGGAGCCCACCACGGTCGCGATCCCGCCTTTGTCGAGCGCTGACGGTGTTGGCCGCGCGGGCGCCGGTATAGCGTCACCGTGTCCCCTTCTGCCCAGACCACTCGCGGAGTCTTCATGAGCACCGCCGTTGTCCCCGCCCGCACCGGCCAGGTCCTCGCCGACCTCCTCCCCGCCTCCCGAGTCCGGGACGCCGCCCTCGTGCTCGGCGGCGCCGCGCTCACCGGCCTCGCGGCCCAGATCGCGGTGCCCGTGCCGGGCTCCCCGGTGCCGGTGACCGGTCAGACCTTCGCCGCGCTGCTCGTCGGCACGGCCCTCGGCGCGGGCCGCGGCTTCCTCTCCCTCGCGCTGTACGCGCTGGCGGGCGTCGCCGGCGTGCCGTGGTTCGCGGACGGGGGCTCCGGAGCCGGCCTGCCCTCCTTCGGATATGTCCTCGGCCTGGTCCTCGCGGCCACCGTCGTGGGCGCCCTGGCCCGCCGCGGCGCCGACCGCTCGGTGTGGCGCACGGCGGGCACGATGGTGCTGGGCGAGGCGGTCGTCTACGCCCTCGGCGTGCCGTACCTGGCCCTGGCCACCGGCATGTCGGCGTCCGCGGCGATCGCGGCCGGCCTGACCCCGTTCCTGGTCGGCGACGCCCTGAAGGCCGCCCTGGCGATGGGCCTGCTGCCCACCGCCTGGAAGTTCGTCGACAAGCGCTGACGCCGGAGGCACCGCGGAAGAGGTTCGCCGGGTCGAGCGGGACTCGACCTGCGCGAGCCTCTTCCGCGTTTTCGCGTCGTACCGCCCTCCGGTCTCCTCGCCCGCTCCCGGCACGACGGCCCCGGCGGGCCGGGCCCCGGTGAACACGGCGAGGGGGCCCGCGGTGTGCACCGCGGGCCCCTCGGAGCCGTCCGGGACGGCCGGCGTCAGCGGGTCGGAACCTCGTCGGAGGCGGAGGCGTCGTCGGCGGCGGGCGCCGCCACGGCGGCCGCCCGGCCGCCCCGGACCCTCTCCCTGACGAAGGCGATGCCGAGCACGATCGCCGCGACCAGCAGCGACAGCAGCATGGTCCGCCGCCCGTCGTGCTCGGTGTCGGTCAGCATGTAGCCCAGCACGAACACGATCAGCGCGGCGGTGGCCCAGGTCAGGTACGGGTACAGCCACATCTTCACGACCAGCTTCTCCGGCGCCTCCGCCTGGATGATCTTCCGCATCCGCAGCTGCGAGAAGCAGATCACCAGCCACACGAACAGCGCGACCGCGCCGCTGGAGTTGACCAGGAAGAGGAAGACGGAGTCCGGGAACTTGTAGTTGAAGAAGACGGCGACGAAACCGAACACCACCGAGGCGATGATCGCGGTCCGCGGCACACCGCGCGAGGTGGTCCGGGCGAACGCCTTCGGCGCGTCCCCGCGCTCACCGAGCGAGAAGGCCATCCGGGAGGCGGTGTACAGCCCGGAGTTGAGGCAGGACAGCACCGAGGTCAGCACGATGAAGTTCATGATCTGGCCGGCGTGCGCGATGCCGAGGGAGTCCAGGGCGGCGACGTAGGAGCCCTTCTCGGTGATCGACTCGCTGTCCCACGGCAGCAGGGACACCACGACGAAGATCGACCCGAGGTAGAAGACGGCGATCCGCCAGATGATGCTGTTGGTCGACTTGGTCACGGCCCGCTGCGGGTCCTCGGACTCGCCGGCCGCCAGCGTGGCGATCTCGCTGCCCATGAAGGAGAAGACGACCAGCAGCACGCCGGTGAGGATGGCGCCGGGCCCGTTGGGCAGGAAGCCGCCGTGCTCCGTGAGGTTGGAGAGCCCGGCCTGCTCGCTGTCGACCCCCGGCAGCACCCCGAACACGGCCAGCCCGCCGACGACGATGAACGCGGCGATCGCCACGACCTTGATCCCCGCGAACCAGAACTCGAACTCGCCGTAGGAGCCGACGGAGACCAGGTTGGTGGCGGTGAGCACGACCATCACGATCAGCGCCCAGCCCCACTGCGGTACGGCGGGGATCCACCCTTCGAGGATCACGGCGCCCGCGGTGGCCTCGACCGCCAGCACGACCACCCAGAAGAACCAGTACAGCCAGCCGATGGTGAACCCGGCCCAGGGACCGAGCGCCCGGTCGGCGTGGGCCGAGAACGACCCGGACGAGGGATGGGCGGCGGACATCTCGCCGAGCATCCGCATCACCAGCACCACGAGGGTGCCGACGAGGGCGTACGACAGGAGGATGCCGGGGCCCGCGGTGGCGATGCCGGAGCTGGAACCCACGAACAGACCGGCCCCGATGACACCACCGATGGCGATCATCGACAGATGGCGGTTCTTGAGCCCGGCCTGAAGCCCGGACCCGCCGGGCGCCCCCGTCTGTGCGGGGCCTCCAGGACCGTTTCCGGCCACCTTCGTTGTCGGCTGCGAAGTCATGGAACGGATTTCCTTTGCGCCGGGGGAGCTGTTTCCCGTACGAGCGGCGTACGAGCCGGACCAGTGAATCCGAGGTGAAGGGATTCTTGAACCTTTGAATCCAGATTGTTACTTGAGGTTTTCCTGAGCTTCTGTAACGTGCCTCACGTTCCCGCGGCCGACACCCGGCGCGACTGCCCGGATACAGGCGTGTCACACTCGGACCATGCGCGTGTACCTCGGCTCGGACCATGCCGGCTACGAACTGAAGAACCACCTCGTCGAATGGCTGAAGGAGGCCGGTCACGACCCCGTCGACTGCGGCCCCCACATCTACGACGCCCAGGACGACTACCCGCCCTTCTGCCTCCGCGCGGCCGAACGGACGGCCGCGGACCCCGACGCCCTCGGCATCGTGATCGGCGGCTCCGGCAACGGCGAGCAGATCGCCGCGAACAAGGTGAAGGGCGTCCGCGCGGCCCTGGCCTGGAGCGAGGAGACGGCGGCGCTCGGCCGGCAGCACAACAACGCCAACGTGGTCGCGGTGGGCGCGCGCATGCACACGCAGGACGAGGCGACGAAGTTCGTGGAGACGTTCCTGAACACCCCGTTCTCGGGCGACGAGCGCCACATCCGCCGCATCGACATGCTGGCGGCCTACGAGACCACCGGCGACCTCCCCCCGATCCCGCCCCACCACCCGCAGCAGTAGTCCCCGGGAGCGCACGGAAGCACGCGGGAAGAGGAAGGGAAGAGGAGACGCCGTGCCTGAGGGGCACACGATCCACCGGCTGGCCCAGGACTACGCCGCCGCCTTCGCCGGCACGGCCCCCCGGGTCACCAGCCCCCAGGGCAAGTTCGGCGACGCCGCGGCCCTCCTGGACCGCACCCTCCTCCACACCGCCGACGCCCACGGCAAGCACCTCTTCCTCGGCTTCCGCGACCCCGCCCCCGACCACACCGACTGGGTCCACATCCACCTCGGCCTCTTCGGCAAGGTCGCCTTCGGCGCGCCCCCGGCGCCCCCGCCCGCGGACACCGTCCGCCTCCGCCTCGCGGGCGACACGGCCTACGTCGACCTGCGCGGCCCCACCACCTGCGCGCTGATCACCCCCGCCGAGAAGCGGGCGATACACGCCCGCCTCGGCCCCGACCCCCTCCGCCCGGACGCCGACCCGGACGCCGCCTACGCCCGCGTCCGCCGCAGCCGCACGCCCGTCGCCGCGCTCCTGATGGACCAGAAGGTGATCGCCGGCGTCGGCAACGTCTACCGCGCGGAGGTCCTCTTCCGGCACCGCATCGACCCCTACCGCCCGGGCCGGGACGTCACCCCCGCCGAGTGGGACGCCCTGTGGGCCGACCTCGTCGAGCTGATGCGCGAGGGCGTGCGGAACAACCGCATCGACACCGTCCGCCCCGAACACACCCCGGAGGCGATGGGCCGCCCGCCGCGCGTCGACGACCACGGCGGCGAGGTGTACGTCTACCGCAGGGCGAACCTGCCCTGCCACGTCTGCGGCGGCGAGATCCGCACCGCCGGTCTCGCCGCCCGCAACCTCTTCTGGTGCCCGGACTGCCAGAAGGACTGACCCGGGCCGGTTTCTGACCCGGCGTCAGAACCCGTGCGGCAGCCAGGGCGCCACCGTGGACGCGAACCCCACCGACGCCTCCGCCAGCGCCCCCTGCCGCAGCTCCCGCACCCGCCCGGCCGCGCCCAGCGCCGCCAGGCTCACGCCGCCGAGGTACGCCTCCGCCAGCTCACGCGCCGACAGGGCCAGGTCCGCCGCGTCCGACGTCCGCGCGCAGGACGCCCCCTTGGCGTCCCCCGACAGCCGCCAGCGCCCCGCGTTCCAGGGGCAGAAGGCGTCCTCCACCTCGAACACCACGTCCACCGGCGCCTGGTAGGTCCGCGCCTGCAGCGCGGCCCCCACGTCCACCAGGCGCACGTGGCCCTGGTCCCGCAGCCGCAGCCGGCAGCGCCGGATGTCGGACACCTGGTACTGCCACGCCTCGTCGACCGGCCGCCCGTTCACCACCAGCGTCGTCGTCAGGTCGATGCCGAACAGGAAGCGCCACAGCGCCGCCTCCGTCGCCGGGTCGAGCGCGTACAGGTCCTTCAGGATCACCGTGCCGTCGTGCCCGGCCGGCCCCCAGCCGAGCCGCACCCGGAACCGCGCGAACCCGGTGGTCCCGCCGTCCCGCGAGGCGACCACGCACTGCAGCGGCGACGCCCCCTCCCGCGCGCTCTCCGGGTCCAGCAGCCCCAGCCGCTCCCAGCCGGGCCGCCGGGCCAGCATCCCCGGGCGCCGCGGCACCACGTGCGCGTAGACCGCCTCGCAGGCCTCGAGGACGTCCGCGGGCGCCGCGTACCGCAGCCGCACGTCGTCGGTGCCGGGCGGGACCGCCAGCCGGACGCGGCCCGTGTCGATCTCCGCGCCGAGCTGGAAGGACGCGGCGCCGTACCCGAACCGGCCGTAGATCTCCGGCTCGGAGGCGGTCAGCACGGCCAGCGGCTCGCCCCAGGACCGCACGTCGTCCAGCTGCCGCCGCATCATCGAGGTCAGGATGCCGCGCCGGCGGTGCGTGGCGGCGACGCTGACCCCCGTGACGCCCGCCGCGGGCACCGAGGCGCCGCCGGGCACGGTGACCCGGAAGCTGAACGCCCCCGCCGTCCCGACGCACTCGTCACCGTCCCACGCGCCCAGGGAACGGTCGTGCTCGGTCAGGGAGTCCCACAGCTCCCGCTCCTCGTCCGGTTCGGGGACCCCGCTGAACGCGCGGATCAGGTTGCCGTACCACTTGTCCCAGTCCTCCGGCCGCAACACCCGCAGTTCGGCCGTATGTCCAGTCGCCATGGGCCATGCCTATCAGGGCCTTCCGGAGCGGGCGAGGGAATTTTCCCGGGGCGGCGGCGCGGCGGCCTCCGGTGCAGTTCACTGTGAAGTCGGCCCTCGGACGGGGGACAAGTGGGACCTCCCGTGCCAAGGATCCGGTCCGATGGATAGGGTCCCGAACTGATGACAGCAGGACGAGAGCGGCGAGCGGCAGCCGAGACGTTCACGGCCCGGTGGAGGAAGCAGTGGCACCGGGCCCGCGTCGGCATGCGCAGAGCCGCCGTCGACCACTTCCGCGGCGACGGCTCGGACTGGGTCGCCCTGGCCGGCCTGCTGCTCACCGTCCCGCTGATCGCCGCGGCGACGCTGGCGAACTCGGTGTGGTTCTCCCCGGCCGCGCTGGTGCTGCCGATCGTCGTCGGCGGCCTGCTGCTGCGCCCGGCGAGCCTGCTCGGCCTGTACGCGGCGGCGGCCACGGCGCTGATCGTGGAGTCGGTGCGGCTCGGACCGTACACGGAGGGGCCGTCCCGGGTCACCCCGGGCGTGGTCCTCGTGGTCGCCGCCTGCGGGTTCTTCGGGCTGCTGCTCGCCCAGTTCCGCAGCCGGGTCGGCGTGCCCTGGCGGCGCGGCGGCACGATGCTGTTCGACCTGCGCGAACGCATCCGCGTGCAGAGCAAGCTGCCGAAGCTGCCGCAGGGCTGGCACCGGGAGATGGCCCTGCGCCCGGCGGGCGGCCAGTCCTTCTCGGGCGACTTCGTGGTCGCGGCCCGCACCAACGGCGGGCGCACGCTGGAAGTGGTCCTCACGGACGTCTCCGGCAAGGGCATGGACGCGGGCTCGCGCGCCCTGCTGCTGTCGGGCGCCTTCGGCGGCCTGCTCGGCAGCCTGCCCCCGCACGCCTTCCTCCCGGCCGCCAACGGCTACCTGCTGCGCCAGGACTGGGAGGAGGGCTTCGCCACCTCCATCCACCTGGTCCTGGACCTCGACTCCGGCGACTACGAGCTGTACTCCGCGGGCCATCCGCCGGGGCTCCAGCTCAGCGCGGGCACCGGCCGCTGGGAGGAGAAGGCGGCCGAGGGGCCGCTGCTCGGCGTGTACGACGGGGCCCAGTTCGACCCCGTGAAGGGCACGCTGCGCCCCGGGGACGTGCTGATGCTGTTCACCGACGGCCTGGTGGAGACCGCCGACCGCGACATCGTGGAGGGCATCGACCGTCTCACCGGCGAGGCCGACCGCTATGTCGCCGGCGGCTTCCAGGGCGCCGCCTGGCACCTCATCGAGGCGGTGGCGAAGGACGTCAACGACGACCGGGCGCTGCTGCTGATCTGCCGCGAGGGCCCGACCGCGGCGGCGGCCCGGTGAGGGCGCGCCCGGCACCGGGGGACGCCGGAGGGGCGGAGACGTTCCGTACCTGACGCTCGCCGAGGTGGAGGCCGTCGCCCGGGCCGCCCACGCCGGGCAGACCGACAAGGCGGGGCGGCCGTACGCCGAGCATCTGCGGGCCGTCGCCGAGGGCGTGCGGGAACGCGGCGGCGACGCCGACCAGATCGCGGCGGCCTGGCTGCACGACGCCGTCGAGGACGGCGTGCTGTCCGGGCAGTGGCTGCGCCGGGCCGCGCTGAGCAGTCGTACGAAGGACATCGTGCGCGCGGTCACCAAGCGGGCGGGGGAGCCGCCCGAGGCGTACGCCGCGCGCATCCTCGCCACCCCGGGCGCGCTGCTGGTGAAGGAGGCGGACCTGGCGCACAACGCCGACCCGGCCCGCCTCGCGCTGCTCGACGAGCCCACCCGCACCCGGCTGGCCGGGAAGTACGCGCGGATGCGCGCACTCCTCGGCCTGGGCAGGTCCTGAGCGGGGCGCGTCCGGCTCAGGCGCCGGTGCCGGTCTTCTCCCGCGCCCCGGACGCGCCGGCCCTCTCGCGCTCCCGGGCCGGTTCCGCCGCGTCGCGCTTGAAGGCCCACTCCATCCTCGGCTCCATCGCGAACCGGAAGACCCGCCGCACGGGCCGGGTGCACAGCAGCGTCACCGCCGCCGCCGCGAGGACGGTCACGAGGATCTGGCCGAGCGGGTGGTGCAGCCAGGCGTGGTCGAACCAGCCCCGGTAGTCACCGGCCTTCACCAGGAAGCCGTGCAGCAGGTAGCCGTACAGCGTGCCCGCGCCGAGCGCCGTGAACCAGAAGTGACGGCGCGGCACCCAGGCGAAGAAACAGGCGGTCAGCAGCAGCGAGCAGCCGAACAGCGCGAGCACCATGACCGGCCCGGCCCACCAGGGCGCGCCCAGCTCCTGCGCGGCGTCACGGTGGTAGAACCAGGCCGTGTTCATCCGCGGCACCGTCCACCAGCTGACCGCCAGCGCCACCGCGAACACCGGCACCGACGCGATCCGCACCGACCGGCGGCGCACCAGCTGGAAGTGCTCGGCCTTCATGCACAGGCCCAGCACGAAGAACGGCAGGAACTGCAGCACCCGCTGCAGGTCGAGGTCGTCACCGATCTCCGGCGTGACGGTGGCCAGCATGGCGACGCCGAGCGCGATCGGCAGCGGCCGGCGCACCAGCTTCCAGATCGGGGTGGTCAGCCGCCAGATGAACAGCGCGCACAGGAACCAGGTCAGGTACCAGGGGTCCAGGAGGCTGATCTCCTGGCCGGGGTCGTCGTCGACGACGCGCTTGAAGAGCGGGTAGGCGGTCTCGAACAGGACGTACGGGACGGCGACGCCGGTGATCAGCCGCTTGAGCCGGTCGGGGCGCATGTCGAAGCTGCGCGAGAAGAAGCCGGAGATGACGATGAACGCCGGCATGTGGAACGCGTACACGACCTGGTACACGGCTTCGAGGATCCGGCTGTCGCCCTTGAGCGGCTCCCAGGCGTGGCCCATGGCCACGAGCACGATCGCCAGGTACTTGGCGTTGTCGAAGAACGCGTCGCGCTGCTTGCCGGACGCCGCCGGCTGCGGCTGTTCGCGCGGGTCCCGCCCGGCGCTCCGGTTCTGCGGCGAGCGCCGGGGGCCCGGCACTCCCGCCGCCGGGGGCCGTGCCGGGGGAAGCGGCGTCCTGCGGTTGCCGTACGGTCGCAGCGAGTTCGTCACGGACCCTCCCACCAGGAACTCGGGAAGGCTGTCCGGGACCTCGCTGCTCTTGCGGGGGACGAGGCAGCGTGGAACATCTGAGGCACCCTAGCGTCGGCTCTGCGATTTCGTAAAACCCTCGACGTCATTCCTGCGCGGGCCGTGCGAGTACCCGGTATTCCGAGAAGGAAGGCATCGGCGCCGGCGTGACGGCGCGCACACGGCCGGGTTCCGGGCGGACGCGTCATGCGATCCCCTGTGCACCCCGGGGCGTCCCGCTTGTCGCGATTCATCATGATCAATCAACCCGTGAGGCCGGCAGGTGACTACAGCGGAATGTCCGTTTCCGCGGTCTCCCGGCACCGGTCGGTCCATTCCCCGACGTGTCCGTGACGACAATTCGGAATATCTGCGGGCGCGTTGTGGGGACGGGGAAAAGGCGGGGTGGAATTCCCCGCGCGGGGGCGTCCTCGAATTGCTGTGCTGAACGCGGTGGCCGGGGGCCCGTTCATGCGGGCGGGTGCGGCCGGATCCGCCGGAGGCGGCCGGACGATGCGTCAGCCTCCGCACAGGGGGGCCGGGTTGGTGGCACGATGGTTCCGGCGGGGGTGCGCGGGGTAGTACCCCGGGCCGGGAGAGCGGACCGACCGAGGGTGTGATCAGTTGTGGCCATTTCGCTGTCAGTGGTGTTGCTGTTGGCGATCATCCTGGTGGTGCTGATGCGGGGAGGGAACCTCAAGGCCGGCCCCGCGATCGTCGCGGTGCTCTTCGGCTTCTTCCTCGCCTCGAGCGGCATGGCGCCGTCGATCAACCGCTTCCTGAACTCGATAGCGGAGACCATCAACTCGATCAGCTTCTGACCGCGGCCCGCCGGCCCCGTCACGGACGCGCCGCGCCCCCGGGCCGCCGCGTCCCCGATGCGACGGGCGGCCGGTGGACCGGCCGCCCGTCTCGCCGGCGCCCCGCCCCACGAGCCGGGGACCCGCCCCAGGACCTGCCGGAAACACCTCGGGCCCGGTTCCGCGGGAGGAACCGGGCCCGAGGCCGTGACAGAGCGGGCGACGGGAATCGAACCCGCGTAGCCAGTTTGGAAGACTGGGGCTCTACCATTGAGCTACGCCCGCACACGACGCGCCGCGGACCGGTGGCCGCGGCACTGCAGTGCATCGTAGCGGGTGGTGCCTCTGACCGCACACCGCGTTCCCGCCCCCACCGGACCTCCACCGGCCCCGGGGAAAATACGGCCGTCCCGGCGGCCTGGCGGCATGTACCCTACGTGTCGCACCAGACGGGGTGTGGCGCAGCTTGGTAGCGCGTCCGCTTTGGGAGCGGAAGGCCGTGGGTTCAAATCCCGCCACCCCGACCAGCCGATCGACCACCTCGTGCGATCGTCCCCTGATCAGGTCGGGGATCGCCTCGGGTGATCGCCTTTTGGGCCGTGTAGCCGCTGCCGTTACTATGCAAACTGCACGCCCGTGTGTCTCAGTGTCTGCAGTCCTCCGGGCGGCGAAATCCGCCGGGCCGCTCTGGCTCCGGCAGAAACCGAGAAGTCAGCCACAAGGAGACCGAACCGTGAAGAGCGCCGTGGAGACCCTGAACCCGACTCGGGTTCGGCTCACTGTCGAGGTGCCCTTCGAGGAGCTCAAGGACAGCCTCGACGCGGCGTACAAGAAGATCAACCAGCAGGTCACGGTGAAGGGCTTCCGCAAGGGCAAGGTCCCGGCCCGGGTCATCGACCAGCGGTTCGGCCGCGGTGCCGTGCTGGAGGAGGCCGTCAACGACGCGCTGCCGAAGTTCTACACCGAGGCGGTCAACGAGGCCGAGCTCAGCCCGCTGGGCCAGCCCGAGGTCGACATCACGGAGCTGAAGGACGGCGAGACGCTGAACTTCACCGCCGAGGTCGACATCCGCCCGGCCATCGAGATCCCGGACTACTCCGGCATCGAGGTCGAGGTCGACGCCGTCGAGGTCACCGACGAGGACGTCGAGAAGTCGGTCGAACAGCTGCGCGAGCGCTTCGCCTCCACCACCCCGGTCGAGCGCGCCGCCGAGGACGGCGACGTCGTCACCGTCGACCTGGAGGCCAAGGTCGACGGCGAGGTCCTGGAGGACGGCATCGCCAAGGGCGTCTCCTACACCATCGGCTCCGGTGAGCTGCTGGACGGCATCGACGACGCCGTGAAGGGCCTGTCGGCCGGCGAGGAGGCCACCTTCACCTCCGAGCTCAAGGGCGGCTCGGCGGCCGGCCGGGAGGCCGAGGTCACCGTCAAGGTCACCCAGGTCGCCCAGCGGGAGCTGCCCGAGCTGGACGACGAGTTCGCGCAGCTCGCCTCCGAGTTCGACACCCTCGAGGAGCTGAAGGCCGACAGCCGCAAGCGCCTGGAGAACATGAAGCAGTACGACCAGGCCACGCAGGCGCAGGAGCGCGTCCTGGACAAGCTGCTGGAGCTGGTCGAGGTCCCGGTCCCCGAGAAGCTGCTCGAGGACGAGATCAACACCCGCAAGCACAACCTGGAGCACCACCAGCTGGCGCAGATGGGCCTCACCCTCGACAAGTACCTGGAGATCCAGGGCAAGACCGCCGAGGAGTTCGAGACCGAGACCCGCGAGGCCGCGATCAAGGGCATCAAGACCCAGTTCGTGCTCGACGAGCTCGTCAAGCAGGAGAAGCTCAACGTCAACCAGGAGGAGCTCACCGAGCACCTCATGCGGCGCGCGGCCTCCTCCGGCATGTCCCCCGACCAGTTCGCCCAGGCGGTCGTCGAGGGCGGCCAGGTTCCGCTCCTGGTCGGCGAGGTCGCCCGCGGCAAGGCCCTGGCCGCCGTGGTCGAGAAGGCCACGGTGAAGGACACCAACGGCGAGATCGTCGACCTGGACGACGAGGACGGCGAGGACGCGACCGCGGAGCCGGCCGAGGGCTCCGCCGAGGGCGAGACCGCCGAGGAGAAGACCGAGGGCTGATCCGCCCACGGCGCTTCCACGCACGTGACGACGGGCCCCGGGACTCGACCCGGGGCCCGTCGCCTTTCCCGGGACGCGCGGCCCGTATTCCCCTCCGGCCCGGCTCGCGGCGCTCTACGCCCCCGGCGAACACCCCCCACTCCGGGATTCCCCGGAAGGACCCGCGCGTTAGGGTCCATGAATACGAGGGCAGGGGAGTCGCCGAAACGGCCGAGCGGTCCCAAGCCCCGGCAGAACACGTGAGACGGCCCGGCGCCGTCGTAAGACGAGCAGGTGGATACGTGACGAATCTGATGCCCTCCGCCGCCGGCGAGCCTTCCATCGGTGGTGGCCTCGGCGACCAGGTCTACAACCGGCTGCTCAACGAGCGGATCATCTTCCTCGGCCAGCCGGTCGACGACGACATCGCGAACAAGATCACCGCACAGCTGCTGCTCCTTGCCGCCGACCCGGACAAGGACATCTTCCTGTACATCAACAGCCCCGGCGGTTCGATCACGGCCGGCATGGCGATCTACGACACCATGCAGTACATCAAGAACGACGTGGTGACCATCGCCATGGGCCTCGCGGCCTCCATGGGCCAGTTCCTGCTCAGCGCGGGCACGCCCGGCAAGCGCTTCGCGCTGCCGAACGCGGAGATCCTGATCCACCAGCCCTCCGCCGGCCTGGCCGGCTCGGCCTCGGACATCAAGATCCACGCCGAGCGGCTGCTGCACACCAAGAAGCGCATGGCCGAGCTCACCGCCCAGCACACCGGCCAGACGGTCGAGCAGATCACCCGCGACTCGGACCGCGACCGCTGGTTCGACGCCTACGAGGCCAAGGAGTACGGCCTCATCGACGACGTCATCGCCACGGCCGCCGGCATGCCGGGCGGCGGCGGCACCGGGGCCTGAGCGGCTCCCGCGGGGCCCGTACGCCCCGCGGAGCCGGACAACCCCGCGGGGCCCGTGAGGCCCCGCGAGGGCCCGCACGCCCCCAGCCAGCCCCAGCCGACCGCCTCAGCCCTTCTCAGGAGACACCGTGAACGACTTCCCCGGCAGCGGCCTCTACGACCGCACGCGCGCCGAGTACACCGGCCCCGCGGCCGAGTCCCGCTACGTCATCCCGCGCTTCGTGGAGCGCACCTCCCAGGGCATCCGCGAGTACGACCCGTACGCGAAGCTCTTCGAGGAGCGCGTGATCTTCCTCGGCGTCCAGATCGACGACGCCTCCGCCAACGACGTCATGGCGCAGCTGCTGTGCCTGGAGTCGATGGACCCCGACCGGGACATCTCGGTCTACATCAACAGCCCCGGTGGCTCCTTCACGGCGCTGACGGCGATCTACGACACGATGCAGTTCGTGAAGCCGGACATCCAGACGGTCTGCATGGGCCAGGCGGCCTCCGCCGCCGCCGTCCTGCTGGCCGCCGGCACGCCCGGCAAGCGCATGGCGCTGCCGAACGCCCGCGTGCTGATCCACCAGCCGTACAGCGAGACCGGCCGCGGCCAGGTCTCCGACCTGGAGATCGCCGCCAACGAGATCCTGCGGATGCGCTCGCAGCTGGAGGAGATGCTGGCCAAGCACTCCACCCAGCCGGTCGAGAAGATCCGCGAGGACATCGAGCGCGACAAGATCCTCACGGCCGAGGACGCGCTGTCCTACGGCCTGATCGACCAGATCATCTCCACCCGGAAGATGAACAACGCGGCGGTTCGCTGACGCGATGGCGGTCCCCCCTGCTCAAGCGCGGTCTTGAGCCGGGGGAGGGTATCGTCTGTCGCCCCTTGGCACGGTTCGGCATCGTCCACGTCGAAGCGAACCGCGCCAAGGGGGGCCCGAACGGGGGGCCGGGCAAGGTACCGTCGGACATAAGGCAGCACCAGGAGCCGCTGGACTGACAACGTCCAGTCGTCTCCCAGGCGAAGGGGAAGCACACCGTGGCACGCATCGGTGACGGCGGCGATCTGCTCAAGTGCTCGTTCTGCGGCAAGAGCCAGAAGCAGGTCAAGAAGCTCATCGCAGGTCCCGGTGTGTACATCTGCGACGAGTGCATCGACCTCTGCAACGAGATCATCGAGGAGGAGCTCGCCGAGACCAGCGAGGTGCGCTGGGAGGAGCTCCCCAAGCCCCGCGAGATCTACGAGTTCCTCGACGGGTACGTGGTCGGCCAGGAGGCCGCCAAGAAGGCCCTCTCCGTGGCCGTCTACAACCACTACAAGCGCGTCCAGGCCGGTGAGAACGGCGGCGCGGGCGGCCGTGACGACGCCATCGAGTTGGCGAAGTCCAACATCCTGCTGCTGGGCCCCACGGGCTCCGGCAAGACCCTCCTCGCGCAGACCCTGGCCCGGATGCTGAACGTCCCGTTCGCCATCGCCGACGCCACGGCGCTCACCGAGGCGGGGTACGTCGGCGAGGACGTCGAGAACATCCTGCTCAAGCTGATCCAGGCGGCCGACTACGACGTCAAGAAGGCCGAGACCGGGATCATCTACATCGACGAGATCGACAAGGTCGCCCGCAAGAGCGAGAACCCGTCGATCACCCGGGACGTCAGCGGAGAGGGCGTGCAGCAGGCCCTGCTGAAGATCCTGGAGGGGACCACGGCCTCGGTCCCGCCGCAGGGCGGCCGCAAGCACCCCCACCAGGAGTTCATCCAGATCGACACGACGAACGTCCTGTTCATCGTGGGCGGCGCCTTCGCCGGCCTGGAGAAGATCATCGAGGCCCGGGCGGGCGCGAAGGGCATCGGCTTCGGCGCGACGATCCGCTCCAAGCGGGAGCTGGAGGCCAAGGACCAGTTCGAGGACGTCATGCCGGAGGACCTGGTCAAGTTCGGCATGATCCCCGAGTTCATCGGCCGCCTCCCCGTCATCACCTCCGTCCACAACCTGGACCGCGAGGCCCTGCTGAAGATCCTCGTCGAGCCGCGCAACGCGCTGGTGAAGCAGTACCAGCGGCTGTTCGAACTCGACGGTGTGGAGCTGGACTTCGAGCGCGAGGCGCTGGAGGCCATCGCCGACCAGGCGATCCTGCGCCAGACCGGCGCGCGCGGTCTGCGCGCCATCATGGAGGAGGTCCTCCAGGGCGTGATGTACGAGGTCCCGTCCCGCAAGGACGTCGCCCGCGTGGTCATCACCGCCGACGTGGTCCTCTCCAACGTCAACCCGACGCTGATCCCGCGCGACTCGCGGGGCCGCGGCCCGGGCGAGCAGAAGACGGCGTAACCGGGTACGACGGGCACGCGGGGCCGACCCGCCGCGCACATGCGAGGGCCCCGGTCTCCGGACCGGGGCCCTCGGCACGTCCGCGGCCGGCGTCAGGCCTTGGCGCGGATCTCCTTGCGGAGCTTGACGGTGATGTCCGCCGCCACGTCCTTGCCGACGTTCCCCGCGGCGTCGCCCGGCGACACCATGGCGATGGTGCTGTGGTCCGCCCAGGCGCAGAACCAGTCGGTCTTCTCCTGCTGCGTGACCGCGTTCTTGCCCTTGGCCGCCTGGCACTTCATCAGCGCGCCGTCCAGCTGCACCGCCTCGGGCTCGCCGAGCAGTTCGGACGTGCCGCCGCCGGACGAGGAGGAGCCTTTCGCGGAGGACTTCCTCAGGTCGGCGAAGAACGTGTCCAGCGCCGCCTCGGGGTCGGCGATCTCGCCGTACGCGCCGGCGTACGTGATGGTCCTGGCTGTGGCGAACTCCGACGCGCCGGACCCGCCGGCCGGGTCGCCGGGGTCGTAGTCGCTCAGATCGGCCGTCGAGTAGAAGCCGATCACGGACTTGCCGTTCCTGACGCCGCTCTTCTCCAGCTCCGCCGCCGAGTCGTTCCCGGCGCTCGCGCCGTCCTTGGAGGCCCGCTTGTACTCGCTGAGCACCGTCGCCGGCGTCGTCAGCTTGTGCGGACCGTCGTCCTCCAGGCCGCCCGCGCCGCCGCCTCCGCCGATCACGACGTAGGCGCCCACGCCGATCGCCGCCACGACCGCGACCGCGCCGACGATCAGGCCCGCCCTCTTCTTGCCGCCGCCCGCGGCCGGGGGCTGGGGCATGCCGTACGGGGCCTGGCCGTAGGGCGGCTGCTGGCCGTACGGAGGGTGCTGGCCGTAGGGCGGCTGCTGGCCGTACGGGTTCGGCTGGGGCGGGACGCCCTGCGGGGGCTGCCCGCCGTACGGGTTCGGCTGGGGCGGGACGCCCTGCGGGGGCTGCCCGCCGTACGGGTTCGCCTGGGGCGGGACGCCCTGCGGGGGCTGGGGGTAGCCGTAGCCGGGCTGAGGGGACGGAGCCGGAGCCTGCTGCGGCTGGCCGTGGCCGGGCTGGGGGGCCTGCGGCGGCCGGCCGTACGGTCCCGGCTGGCCGTACGGTCCGGGCTGCTGGGGCTGCCCGCCGTACGGGCCCGGCTGGTTGTAGCTCATTACTGGGTTCCCCTCCGGATGTTCATGCGTTCCCGACATCCTGGCGCAGACACGGCGCGCCCACGGCATCGGGGACCCCACCGTTACAAAGCAATCGCGTTTCGGGACTGGGCCGCGGCCCCTCTAAACTGACCCCCGTGACCGAGAACACTCAGCAGCCGCAGACAGCGCCCACGACCGAACTGCCGACCCAGTACACGCCGGCCGAGGTAGAGGGGAAGCTGTACGAGCGCTGGGTGGACAAGGGGTACTTCACCGCCGACGCGGACAGCGACAAGCCCCCGTACACCATCGTCATCCCGCCGCCGAACGTCACCGGCTCCCTGCACCTGGGCCACGCCTTCCAGCACACGCTCATGGACGCGCTGACCCGCCGCAAGCGCATGCAGGGCCACGAGGCGCTGTGGCTGCCCGGCATGGACCACGCCGGCATCGCCACCCAGAACAAGGTCGAGCAGCAGCTCGCCGAGGAGGGCAAGTCGCGGCACGACCTGGGCCGCGAGGCGTTCGTCGAGCGCGTCTGGCGGTGGAAGGAGGAGTACGGCGGCAAGATCCTCGGCCAGATGCGCCGGCTCGGGGACGGGGTCGACTGGTCCCGCGAGCGGTTCACCATGGACGAGGGCCTGTCCAAGGCCGTCCTCACCATCTTCAAGAAGCTCTACGAGGACGGGCTGATCTACCGCGCCGAGCGCATCATCAACTGGTGCCCGCGGTGTCTGACCGCCATCTCCGACATCGAGGTGGAGTACCAGGAGGACGACGGCGAGCTCGTCTCCATCCGGTACGGCGAGGGCGACGAGACCCTGGTCGTGGCCACCACCCGCGCCGAGACCATGCTCGGCGACACCGCCGTCGCCGTGCACCCCGACGACGAGCGGTACAAGCACCTGGTCGGCAAGCGGATCAAGCTGCCGCTGACCGACCGGTCCATCCCGGTCGTCGCCGACAGCCACGTCGACCCCGAGTTCGGCACGGGCGCCGTCAAGGTCACCCCGGCCCACGACCCGAACGACTTCGCGATCGGCCAGCGGCACGGCCTGGAGTCCATCACGATCATGGACGAGCGGGCGGTCATCACCGCCCACGGCCCCTTCCAGGGCCTGGACCGGTACGAGGCGCGCTCCGCCATCGTCGGCGCGCTGCGCTCGCAGGGCCGGATCGTCGCCGAGAAGCGGCCCTACGTCCACTCCGTCGGCCACTGCTCGCGCTGCAAGACGACGATCGAGCCGCGGCTGTCCCTGCAGTGGTGGGTCAAGGTCGGCCCGCTGGCCGAGGCCGCCGGCGACGCCGTCCGCGACGGGCGGGTGAAGATCCACCCCGAGGACATGGCGAAGCGCTACTTCGACTGGGTCGACAACATGAACGACTGGTGCATCTCGCGCCAGCTGTGGTGGGGCCACCGCATCCCGATCTGGTACGGCCCGGACGGCGAGGTCGTCTGCGTCGGCCCCGACGAGGAGCCGCCCACCGGCGAGGGCTGGCACCAGGAGACCGACGTCCTCGACACCTGGTTCTCCTCCGGCCTGTGGCCCTTCTCCACGCTGGGCTGGCCCGAACAGACCGCGGACCTGCGGAAGTTCTACCCGACGGACGTCCTGCTGACCGGCCACGACATCATCTTCTTCTGGGTCGCCCGGATGATGATGTTCGGCCTGTACGCGATGGACGGCGAGGTCCCGTTCAGGACCATCGCGCTGACCGGCCTGGTCCGCGACGAGCGCGGCAAGAAGATGTCGAAGTCCTTCGGCAACGTGGTCGACCCGCTGGACTGGATGGACAGGTACGGCTCCGACGCCGTCCGCTTCACCCTGGCCCGCGGCGCCAACCCGGGCACCGACGTGCCGATCGGCGAGGACTGGGTCCAGGCGTCCCGCAACTTCGCCAACAAGATCTGGAACGCCACCCGCTTCGCGCTGATGAACGGCGCCACGGTCGAGGGCCCGCTGCCGGACCCGTCCGAGATGTCCCCGACGGACCGCTGGATCCTGTCCCGGCTGAACAAGACGGTCGCCGACGTCGACGCGTTCTACGAGGACTTCCAGTTCGCCAAGCTGTCGGACGCGCTGTACCACTTCGCGTGGGACGAGGTCTTCGACTGGTACGTCGAGCTGTCCAAGACCACGTTCCAGGCGGGCGGGGCCGCGGCCGAGGTCAGCAAGCGCGTCCTGGGCGAGGTCCTCGATGTCACCCTGAAGCTGCTGCACCCGGTGGTCCCCTTCGTCACGGAGGCGCTGTGGACCGCCCTGACCGGCGGCGAGTCGGTCGTCGTCGCCGACTGGCCGAAGGACTCCGGCTTCCGGGACGAGGCCGCCGAGCGGGAGATCGAGACGCTCCAGTCGGTGATCACCGAGGTCCGCCGCTTCCGGCACGACCAGGGCCTCCAGCCCGGTCAGCGGGTCCCGGCCCGGCTGACCCTGGAGGGCACGGCGCTGGCCCCGCACGAGGCCGCCATCCGGCAGCTGCTGCGGCTCCAGCCGGAGGGCGACTCCTTCACGGCGACGGCGACGCTGCCGGTCGCGGGCGTCGAGGTGGCGCTGGACCTGTCCGGGGCGATCGACGTGGCGGCGGAGCGGAAGCGGCTGGCCAAGGACCTGGCCGCCGCCGAGAAGGAGAAGGCGCAGGCCGCGGCCAAGCTCGGCAACGAGGCGTTCCTCGCCAAGGCGCCGGAGCAGGTCGTGGAGAAGATCCGGACGCGGCTGGCCAAGGCCGACGAGGACATCGCGCGGATCCAGGCCCAGCTGGAGCGGCTGCCGCAGGCGTGACCGGGCGCGCGTCGCCGCGGACGCGGGCGACCGCAGGTGCGCGAGGCCCCCGGGACCGCGAGGCCCCGGGGGCCTTCCCGCGCCGCCGGGGGCCGCTCACCGGCGGCGCGGCGGGGGCCGGACGGCCGCGGCCGCGCCGGCCGGCGGGGCTTTCGTAGACTGGGCCCGTGAGTGAGCTCCCCCCGAACGACAGCGAGCAGCCCGACCCGCTCGACAGCTTCGACGAGATCATCGCGGCGGAGACGGACCGCGACCCCGACCTCGCGGTCATCGAGGCCGGCAGCCGTACCCTGCGCACCCAGGGCGGCCCGCCGCAGGCCGACGTGCCCGCGCGGCCGGAGGACCCGGAGGTCGACAGGGCGCTGCGCGAGGTCGAGGCGGAGCTGGCGACCCGCTGGGGCGAGACCAAGCTGGAACCCTCCGTCAGCCGGATCGCCGCGCTGATGGACGTGCTGGGCGAGCCGCAGCGGTCGTACCCCTCGATCCACATCACGGGGACCAACGGCAAGACCTCCACCGCCCGCATGGTCGAGGCCCTGCTCGGCGCCTTCGAGCTGCGCACCGGGCGGTACACCTCCCCGCACGTCCAGTCGATCACCGAGCGGATCAGCCTGGACGGCGCCCCGATCTCCGCCGAGCGGTTCGTCGAGACGTACCGGGACATCAAGCCGTACGTCGAGATGGTCGACTCGCAGCAGGAGTACCGGCTGTCCTTCTTCGAGGTGCTCACGGGCATGGCGTACGCGGCCTTCGCGGACGCGCCCGTGGACGTCGCCGTCGTCGAGGTCGGCATGGGCGGCAGCTGGGACGCCACCAACGTCATCGACGGCGACGTCGCCGTCGTCACCCCCATCGACCTCGACCACACCGACCGGCTGGGGGAGACGACCGCCGAGATCGCCGCCGAGAAGGCCGGCATCGTCAAGCAGGACGCCACCGTGATCCTGGCCCAGCAGCCGGTGGACGCGGCGCAGGTCCTGCTGAAGAGGTCCGTGGACGTGAACGCCACGGTGGCCCGCGAGGGGCTGGAGTTCGGCGTCCTGGCCCGGCAGGTCGCCGTCGGCGGGCAGCTGCTCACCCTGCGCGGGCTGGGCGGCGAGTACCCCGAGGTCTACCTCCCGCTGCACGGCGCCCACCAGGCGCACAACGCGGCCGTGGCGCTGGCCGCCGTCGAGGCGTTCTTCGGGGTCGGGGCGCAGCGTCCCGAGCCGCTGGACCTCGACACGGTGCGCAAGGCCTTCGCCGCGGTCTCCTCGCCGGGGCGGCTGGAGGTGGTGCGGCGGTCGCCGACCGTGGTCCTGGACGCCGCGCACAACCCGGCCGGGGCGCGGGCCACCGCGGAGGCGATCGGGGAGGCCTTCCAGTTCAGCCGGCTCATCGGGGTCGTCGGCGTCAGCGCCGACAAGAACGTGCGCGGGCTGCTGGAGGCCTTCGAACCGGTCTTCGCCGAGGTGGTCGTCACCCAGAACACCAGCCACCGCGCGATGGACGCCGACGCGCTGGCGGGAATCGCCGTCGAGGTGTTCGGCGAGGAGCGGGTCCAGGTGGAGCCGCGGCTGCCGGACGCGCTGGAGGCCGCGATCACGCTGGCCGAGGAGGAGGGCGAGTTCGCCGGCGGCGGTGTGCTCGTCACCGGTTCCGTCATCACCGTCGGCGAGGCCCGACTGCTCCTGGGGAGGGGCTGACATCCCGTGCGTACGCTCTGTTCCTCGACCCTGATCGGCGAGTTCTTCATCATCGGCTTCGCCGGACTGGTCGCCATGAAGGACCCCGCCCTGTCCATGACGACGGTGTGGACGGTCAGCGGCGTCGCGATGTTCCTGTGCCTGCTGCTGTGCGGCCTGGTGACCCGCCCCGGCGGCGTCGCCCTCGGCTGGGCGCTGCAGATCGCGCTGATCGCCTCCGGCTTCGTCGTCCCGACGATGTTCTTCATGGGGGCGGTCTTCGCGGCCCTGTGGTGGGCCTCGGTGCACTACGGGCGGAAGATCGAGGAGGCGAAGGCGCGGTTCGCCGCGCGGACCGACTCCTCCGCGCCTGACGCTGCGTAACAGGCCCCCGGACACGCCGGGTAACCTCTTCACCCCGCACAACCTTTGAATCGAAGGAGCCCCGTCGTGACCCAGCGCACCCTCGTCCTCCTCAAGCCCGACGCCGTCCGTCGTGGCCTGACCGGCGAGATCATCAGCCGTATCGAGCGCAAGGCCGGCTGGCGGATCACCGCGCTGGAGCTGCGCACCCTGGACACCGAGACGCTGGAGCAGCACTACGGCGAGCACAAGGGCAAGCCCTTCTACGAGCCGCTGGTGCAGTTCATGTCCTCCGGCCCGGTCGTGGCGATGATCGTCGAGGGCGAGCGGGTCATCGAGGGCGTCCGCGCGCTGGCCGGTCCCACCGATCCGATCGCCGCGCCCCCCGGTTCCATCCGCGGCGACTACGGCGTGATCGTCCGGGAGAACCTGATCCACGCCTCCGACTCCGAGGAGTCCGCCGAGCGCGAGCTGAAGATCTTCTTCCCGGGCCGCGTCTGATTTCCCGCACACCGCTTTTTCTGACGATCCGTCAGTCCGATAGCCCGCCTGACCTGGGCGGCCGTGCGAAAACGGCCGCCCTGTGGCATATGCCGTGCCGATCGGGGGAACGAATGCCTCCGTTGGCCCGTCTCCACAAGCGAGTCGGTAGGCCATCTGCTGACAATGGCGGAGACCCTCGCGCAGTGTCCGCGCAGGCGCGTCTACGATGGAAGCCTGCACGTCACAGCACCCACCTCGCCGACCTGAAAAGCTTTCAAAAGCTCGTGGGAAGGCCAGACGAATCCTGATGGGGAACTCAATGTCGTTCATCGGCCGTGACATGGCTGTCGACCTCGGGACCGCCAACACGCTGGTGTACGTCAGGGGTCGCGGGATCGTACTCAACGAGCCGTCCGTCGTGGCGATCAACACCAACACCGGTGGCATCCTCGCGGTCGGCGCCGAAGCGAAGAAGATGATCGGGCGCACGCCCGGCAACATCGTTGCCGTGCGTCCGCTGAAGGACGGCGTGATCGCCGACTTCGAGATCACCGAGCGGATGCTCCGCTACTTCATCCTGAAGATCCACAAGCGGCGGTATCTGGCTCGTCCGCGGGTCGTCGTCTGTGTGCCCTCGGGCATCACCGGCGTCGAGCGCCGCGCCGTCATCGAGGCGTCGTCCCAGGCCGGCGCCCGTCAGGTGCACATCATCGAGGAGCCGATGGCCGCGGCCATCGGCTCCGGCCTGCCGGTCCACGAGGCCACGGGCAACATGGTGGTCGACATCGGCGGCGGCACCACGGAGGTCGCGGTCATCTCCCTCGGCGGCATCGTCACCGCTCAGTCCATCCGCGTGGCGGGCGACGAGCTGGACAACGCGATCATCCAGCACGTCAAGAAGGAGTACAGCCTCCTCCTCGGTGAGCGGACGGCCGAACAGATCAAGATCACGATCGGTTCGGCGTACGACCTCGACACTGACGAGCACACCGAAATCCGCGGCCGGGACCTCGTCTCCGGGCTGCCGAAGACCGTCGTCATCTCCGCGGCCGAGGTCCGCAAGGCGATCGAGGAACCGGTCAACGCCATCGTCGACGCCGTCAAGACGACCCTCGACAAGTGCCCGCCCGAGCTGTCCGGCGACATCATGGACCGAGGAATCGTTCTGACCGGCGGCGGGGCGCTGCTGCGCGGCCTCGACGAGCGGCTGCGCCGGGAGACCGGCATGCCGATCCACATCGCCGAGGACCCGCTGGACAGCGTGGCGCTCGGCTCCGGCAAGTGCGTCGAGGAGTTCGAGGCGCTCCAGCAGGTGCTGGACGCCCAGCCGCGCAGATGACGCGATGCGCCGATTCCGCCGTACGAGACGACCTCCTCTCGTACGGCGGATCGTTGATATGAAGATCTGAGCTCCTCCCGTACTTCTGCGCCCGCTCCACCCGAACACCCCGACACCTCATACCCGTTCACACCCGTTCTCTACGAGGAAGGCACGGCCGCCGCACGTGAGGGACACACGAGAGAGCCGGCTGCTCCTGGTGCTGCTGATCGCCATCGCGTTCGCGCTGATCACGGTGGACATCCGGGGCGGGGAGGATTCACCGGTCGACGGTGCCCGCCAGGCCGCCGCCGCCGTCCTCGGCCCGGTCGAGAACGGTGTGTCGGCCGCGGTCTCCCCGGTCGGCAACGCGGTCTCCGCGATCCGCGACTCCGGCGAGCGGCACGACCGGCTCGCCGCGCTGGAGCGGGAGAACGCGGCCCTCAAGGCCCGGCTCGGCAGCGACGACCGCGGCCGCAGCCGCCTCAAGCAGCTCGACACGATGCTGAAGCTCGCCGGCAAGGGCCAGTACGGCATCAAGGGCGCCCAGGTCATCGCCATAGGAGCGGCCCAGGGCTTCTCCTGGACCGTCACCATCGACATCGGCGCCAACGACGGCATCGAGCGGGACATGACCGTCCTCAACGGCGACGGCCTGGTGGGCCGTGTGACCACCGTCGGCCCCGACACCGCGACCGTGCTGCTCGCCAACGACCCCGACTTCACCGTCGGCACCCGGATGGAGGCCGGCGACGAACTCGGCTTCGCCTCCGGCCAGGGCGACCGCCCGCTGCGCGTGGAACTCCTCAACGGCAAGGCCGAGGTGAAGAAGGGCGACCGGCTCGTCACCTTCGGCTCCCAGGCCGACAAGCCGTTCGTGCCCGGCGTGCCCGTCGGCGTCGTCTCCCGCGTCGACCCCTCCGGCGGCGACCTGACCCGCACCCTCTACGTCACCCCGTACGTCAGCTTCAGCAAGCTCGACATCGTCGGCGTCGTCGTCGAGGCGCCGAAGCGGGACCCGCGGGACACCGTCCTGCCGGACAAGCCCGAGCCGACCCCCAGGCCGACGGTGACGGTGACCGTGACCCCGTCCGCCGAGGCGCCCGCCGGCGGCCAGTTCCAGCCCGAGCAGTAGGAGCTCAAGCCCATGCGCGTCAACCGGATCCTGCTGTCCGTTCCGCTGGTCGTCGTCGCCCTGGTGATCCAGGTCAGCGTCCTCGCCCGCCTCCACCTCCCCGGCGCCGTCCCCGACCTGCTGCTGCTCACCGTCCTCGGCCTCGCGCTGGTGTACGGCCACGTGGGCGGCTCCCTCGTCGGCTTCGGCGCGGGCCTCCTCGCCGACCTCGCCCCGCCCGCCGACCACGCCGCGGGCCGCTACGCCCTGGTGCTGAGCGTCGTCGGCTACCTCGCCGGACTCGCCAAGCCGGAGAACGGCCGGCTGAAGTCCGCCACCGGCCCCATGGTCGTGGTGGTCGCCGCCGCCATCGGCTCCACCCTGCTGTACGCCGGCGTCGGCGCCCTCGTCGGCGACACCGCCGCCCGCCACGTGGGCCTGCCCGGCCTGCTGTTCACGGCAGCCCTGTACGACCTGCTGCTCGCCCCGTTCGTCGTCCCCGGGATCATGGCGCTGGCCCGGCGCGCCGAGAACGACCCGCTCGCCGACACCGGCTCCGCCGCCCAGACCACCGACATCTCCTCCGGCTGGCTGGCCGGCGGCACCGGACTGCGGATCGGCGGCCAGCGCACCGCGCTGGGCGGGCTCAAGGCACGGGCGGCCCGGGCCCGCGTCGCGCGCGCCGGACGCATCAAGGGGGTCAAGCGGCTGTGAGCAGAGGGAAGTTCACCGGAACGGGTGAACAGGGGTGGAACCCCGCCGCACGGGCCGCCCGTTCATCACTCGTACTCGCACGCTCGTTCGCGCACGGAGAGGGGGAGGCAGCCGCGTGACCAACATTCCCGAGACCGGACGGTCCCCGCGCGTCCAGATCCGGCTCGTCATCATCCAGGTCCTCGTCCTCTCCCTCCTCGGCACCCTCGCCGGCCGGCTGTGGTACCTGCAGATCCGCGAGGGCGACGAGTACGCCAAGGAGGCCTCCGGCAACCACGTCCAGCAGGTCGTCCAGCCCGCCGTGCGCGGCTCGATCCTGGACGCGCGCGGCGTGCCGCTGGCCGACAACGAGACCCGCCTGGTCGTCTCCGCCTCCCGCACCGAACTGATGAAGATGAAGGACGACGGCAAGGCGGTCCTCACCAAGCTCGCCGGCGTCCTCTCCATGACCCCCAAGGAGGTCATGGAGAAGGTCCGGCTGTGCGACGCCGAGACGCCCCAGCCGTGCTGGAACGGCTCGCCCTACCAGCCGATCCCCATCACCGACGAGGCCACCCCCAGGCAGGCCCTGCAGATCCGCGAGCGCGCCGAGGACTTCCCCGGCATCACCGCCGAGCCGCAGGCCGTGCGCCGCTACCCCAGCCCCGGCAAGGCCAACACCGCGCAGGTCCTCGGCTACCTCTCGCCCGTCACCGACCAGGAGATCCAGCAGGCCCAGGACACCGACTCGCCCTACCTGCGCTCCGACCAGGTCGGCCGCTCCGGCCTGGAGCGGCAGTACGACAGGCAGCTGCGCGGCAAGGCCGGCGTCACCCGCTACGAGGTCGACAACCTCGGCCGCGTCATCGGCCAGGCCGAGTCCGACGCCGCCCAGCCCGGCGACAACCTCGTCACCAGCATCGACGCCCGCGTGCAGCGCGTCGCCGAGTACGAGCTGAACGAGGCGATGAAGGCCGCCCGCAAGGAGTGGGACCGCAACACCAACCAGCGCTACAAGGCCGACGCGGGCGCCGTCGTGGTGATGGAGGCCAAGACCGGCCGCATCGTCGCCATGGCCTCCAACCCGACCTACGACCCGAACGCCTGGGTGGGCGGCATCTCCGCCAAGGACTACGAGAAGCTCACCGGCAAGAACTCCAACTACCCGCTGCTGAACCGCGCCATACAGGGTCAGGCGGCCCCCGGCTCGATCTTCAAGGTCGTCTCCACGGCCGCCGCGGTCGAGGCGGGCTACGAGTTCGACGGACGCTACGACTGCTCCAGCTCCTACTCGGTCGGCGGCCAGGTCTTCAAGAACTTCGAGTCGCAGAACCACGGCCCGATCGACCTCGGCCGCGCCCTGGAGGTCTCCTGCGACACCGTCTACTACCGGCTCGCGCACAACGAGTGGCGCAGGGACGGCGGCAGCAACCCGAAGAAGAACCCCAACGACTACTTCTTCAAGGCCGCCCACCAGTTCGGCCTCGGCAAGGAGACCGGCATCGACCTGCCCAACGAGGTCACCGGCCGCGTCCCCGACCGCGAGTGGAAGCAGCGGTACTGGGAGGCCAACAAGGACGCCTGGTGCAAGACCGGCAAGAAGGACGGCAGTTACGTCGAGAGGATCGCGTACGAGAACTGCCTCGAAGGCAACAAGATGCGCGCCGGTGACGAGATCAACTACTCCATCGGCCAGGGCGACACCCTCGTCACCCCGATCCAGATGGCCACGATCTACGCCGCGATCTCCAACGGCGGCACCCTGTACACCCCGACCGTCGGCAAGGCGATCATCAGCGCCGACGGCAAGAAGGTCACCGAGATCGAGCCCGAGTCGCACGGCAAGCTGCCCATAAGCAAGCAGACCCGCGACAAGATGGACCAGGCCCTCGCCGGCGTCGCCACCCGCGGTACGGCCGCCTGGCGGTTCGGCGGCTGGCCGCAGGACGAGATCCCGATGCACGCCAAGACCGGCACCGCCGAGGTCTACGGCAAGCAGACCACGTCCTGGTTCGCCACGTACACCGAGGACTACGCGATCGTCATGACGATCTCCCAGGGCGGTACGGGTTCCGGCGCCTCCGGCCCGGCCGTCCGCAACATCTACGACGCGCTGTACGGCGTCTCCGACGACGGCGAGATCGACCGGAGGAAGGCGCTGCTGCCCGAACCGCAGAAGAGCCTGCCGAAGATCAAGACGGACGGCACCATCGCCGCGCCGAAGATCCCCCGGGACCCGGCCGACCAGCAGCAGGCCACCCGGCAGGGCGAGAGCGCCCCGGCCGACCGGCAGCAGGGAGCGACCGTGGCGACGCCGACCGCGGAGAACCGCGAGACCCGCAGGCGGCGACGCGGCGGGGCGGGGCGCGGGTGCGCGGGCCGGAGGGCACCGGCATGACGGGCGCGAACAGCTTCCATGTCTCCGGGTACGGACCCGAGCGCGCCGGCTGGGCACGCCTGTTCGCCCGCGACTCGGTCGCGCGCCGGCTGGACTGGCCGATACTGCTGGCCGCCCTCGTGCTGTCGGTGATCGGCTCGCTCCTCGTCTTCTCCGCGACCCGCAACCGCACCGAGATCAACCAGGGCGACCCGTACTACTTCCTGATCCGGCACCTCATGAACACCGGCATCGGGATCGCCCTGATGATCGCCACGATCTGGCTCGGCCACCGCATACTGCGCACGGCCGTGCCGATCCTGTACGGCGTGTCGGTGTTCCTGATCCTGCTGGTGCTCACACCGCTCGGCTCGACCGTCAACGGCGCGCACTCCTGGATCGTGCTCGGCGGCGGTTTCTCGCTGCAGCCCTCGGAGTTCGTGAAGATCACGATCATCCTGGGCATGGCCATGCTGCTGGCGGCCCGGGTCGACGCGGGCGACAAGCAGTACCCCGACCACCGCACGGTCGTGCAGGCGCTGGGCCTGGCCGCCGTGCCGATGGCGATCGTGATGCTCATGCCCGACCTCGGGTCGGTCATGGTGATGGTCGTCATCGTGCTCGGCGTGCTGCTCGCCTCCGGCGCGTCCAACCGGTGGGTGCTCGGCCTGATCGGCACCGGCGCGATCGGGGCGGTGGCCGTCTGGCAGCTCGGGGTGCTCGACGAGTACCAGATCAACCGCTTCGCCGCGTTCGCCAACCCCGAGCTGGACCCCGCCGGAGTCGGCTACAACACCAACCAGGCGCGCATCGCGATCGGCTCGGGCGGCCTGACCGGGGCCGGGCTCTTCAACGGGTCGCAGACGACCGGCCAGTTCGTGCCGGAACAGCAGACCGACTTCGTCTTCACGGTCGCGGGCGAGGAACTGGGGTTCGTCGGCGCCGGCTTCATCATCCTCCTGCTCGGCGTGGTGCTGTGGCGCGCCTGCCGCATCGCCCGGGACACCCCCGACCTGTACGGCACGATCGTGGCCGCCGGGATCGTCGCCTGGTTCGCCTTCCAGAGCTTCGAGAACATCGGGATGACGCTGGGCATCATGCCGGTGACCGGCCTGCCGCTGCCGTTCGTGTCGTACGGCGGGTCGTCGATGTTCGCCGTGTGGATAGCGGTGGGGCTGCTGCAGTCGATCACGGTGCAGCGGCCGATGTCGGCGTAGGGCTCCCCCCGGCCGCGGAGGCGGCCGGGGGCGGAGCGGCGCTCCGGGCGTGCGGGGGACCGCTCTGGCCGCGTTAGGCTAGATGGTCACCCGCCCCCCAGCCTCCGGCCGGGGGACCCCAGCCAGCACACGAAGGTTCCGCGAGATGCCTGCCGAAGCCGCTGAGTCTGTGTTCCCGCAGCTCGAAGCTCTGCTCCCGCATGTGCAGAAGCCGATCCAGTACGTCGGCGGAGAGCTCAACTCCACGGTCAAGGACTGGGACTCCTGCGACGTGCGCTGGGCCCTGATGTACCCGGACGCGTACGAGGTCGGACTGCCCAACCAGGGCGTCATGATCCTCTACGAGGTCCTCAACGAGCAGGAGGGCGTCCTCGCCGAGCGCACCTACAGCGTGTGGCCGGACCTGGAGGCGCTGATGCGGGAGCACGGCGTCCCGCAGTTCACGGTGGACAGCCACCGCCCGGTGAAGGCCTTCGACGTGCTCGGCCTGTCCTTCTCCACCGAGCTCGGCTACACCAACATGCTGGCGGCCCTGGACCTGGCCGGCATCCCCCTGCAGGCCCGGGACCGGACGCTGGACGACCCGATCGTCATGGCCGGCGGGCACGCCGCGTTCAACCCCGAGCCCATCGCGGACTTCATCGACTGCGCGGTGATCGGCGACGGCGAGCAGGCGGTCCTGGAGGTCACGGAGATCATCCGCGCCTGGAAGGCCGAGGGCCGCCCGGGCGGCCGCGAGGAGCTCCTCCTGCGCCTGGCGAAGACCGGCGGGGTGTACGTCCCCGGCTTCTACGACGTGGAGTACCTGCCCGACGGCCGCATCGCCCGTGTCGTACCGAACCGCAGCGGTGTCCCGTGGCGCGTGTCGAAGCACACGGTGATGGACCTCGACGAGTGGCCCTACCCCAAGCAGCCGCTGGTCCCGCTGGCGGAGACGGTCCACGAGCGCATGTCGGTCGAGATCTTCCGCGGCTGCACCCGCGGCTGCCGCTTCTGCCAGGCCGGCATGATCACCCGCCCGGTCCGGGAGCGCTCCATCACCGGCATCGGCGAGATGGTCGAAAAGGGCCTGAAGGCGACGGGCTTCGAGGAGGTGGGCCTGCTCTCCCTGTCCTCGGCGGACCACTCGGAGATCGGCGACATCGCCAAGGGCCTGGCGGACCGCTACGAGGACGACAAGATCGGCCTCTCGCTGCCCTCCACCCGCGTGGACGCCTTCAACATCGACCTGGCGAACGAGCTGACGCGCAACGGCCGCCGCTCGGGCCTGACCTTCGCCCCGGAGGGCGGCTCGGAACGCATCCGCAAGGTCATCAACAAGATGGTCTCGGAGGAGGACCTGATCCGCACGGTCGCCACCGCCTACGGCAACGGCTGGCGCCAGGTGAAGCTGTACTTCATGTGCGGCCTGCCCACGGAGACCGACGAGGACGTCCTCCAGATCGCCGACATGGCCACCCGCGTCATCCAGAAGGGCCGCGAGGTCTCCGGCTCCCACGACATCCGCTGCACGGTCTCGATCGGCGGCTTCGTGCCCAAGCCGCACACCCCGTTCCAGTGGGCGCCGCAGCTGAGCGCGGAGGAGACGGACGCCCGCCTGGCCAAGCTCCGGGACAAGATCCGCGGCGACAAGAAGTACGGCCGCTCCATCGGCTTCCGCTACCACGACGGCAAGCCCGGCATCGTCGAAGGCCTGCTCTCCCGCGGCGACCGCCGCGTCGGCGCGGTCATCCGGGCCGTCTACGAGGACGGCGGCCGCTTCGACGGCTGGCGCGAGCACTTCTCGTACGACCGCTGGATGCAGTGCGCCGAGAAGGCCCTCGCCCCGTACGGCGTGGACGTCGACTGGTACACCACCCGCGAGCGCACCTACGAGGAGGTCCTGCCCTGGGACCACCTCGACTCCGGCCTCGACAAGGACTGGCTCTGGGAGGACTGGCAGGACGCCCTCGACGAGCAGGAGGTCGAGGACTGCCGCTGGACGCCGTGCTTCGACTGCGGGGTGTGCCCGCAGATGGACACCCACATCCAGATCGGCCCGACCGGCAAGAAGCTGCTGCCGCTGACGGTCAAGAACGCGGCGCCGGCTCCCACCGGCAAGGCCGGCTGAGCCCTCCGGCGGCACCCCGGCGGCATCCGTCGAGCCCCCTCCCGGCGCGGCGGGGGCTCGGTGCGGAGCCGGAGGCCCGGGGCGCGGCCGCGCGGGGCCTGCCGGCCGAGGGCTGCCGGGCGCCGGCCTTCCGGGCGTCCCCCTGATGCGCGCGGAGGAGACCCCGCCGTCCGGCCCGGGGCAGCTCGTGTGGCCGGTGCACATGCCCGACCCGAACCGGTACCGGGCGCGGGGAGGCTGGACCGCCAACCGGCGTGCGCGGGCGCGGACCCTTTCGAGCGGGACCGGCACGCCGCGCAGGCGGCCGAGGCGCGGCGCCGGCGGCCCTCCGGAACCGGGTTCCCCGCCGGGCCGCCGCGGTGTGCGGGCTCCGTCCGCGCGCCCGGTGGATCCGGACCCGGGGCCGGGACGTCTACGCAGGTATGGATCTGGAGAAGAGGCCGGAGCGGCACGAGGAGCCCCAGGGGTGTCTCGCCGCAGCGATCCGTGTCCCCGTGCGGATCGTGGTGCTGGTGCTGGTCGTGCCGGTGCGGATGGTGTGGGACGCGCTGGCCGCCGGGGGGCGGTTCCTGTACGGCGCGGTGCTCACCCCGCTCGGGCGCGCGCTGCGGTGGGCCGGGCGGGCGGTGTTCGTGTGGCCCTTCGCGGGGCTGTGGCGGTACGTCCTGGTCCCCGCGGGCAGGGCGCTGGCCCGGCTCGGGAACGTCCTGCTCGTCGTTCCCGCGGTGTGGCTGCACCGGCACCTGCTGGCGCCCCTCGGCCGCGGGCTGGCCCGGGGGACCGGGGCCGCGCTGGCCTGGGTGTACACGTACGCGCTGGCGCCGATCGGGCGGGCGTCGAGGTGGGTCCTCGGGGGAGCGGCGCGGGTCCTCGCGGGGATCGGGGCCGTGCTCGCGGTCCTCGGGGCCGGGGGGTACGCCGTGGCCGCCCGGCTCGTGCGGTACCTCGTCGTCGTGCCCGCCCGGTGGCTGTACGCCCGGGTCCTCACCCCGCTCGGGCACGCCGTCGCCTGGTGCGCCAAGGGGCTGGTGCGGCTGGGGAGCACGATCGTCGCCGGGGTCGGCACGGCCCTGTACTGGATCGTGCGGATCCTCGTCGTCCTGCCCGTCCGCGCCGTGTGGCGCTGGATCCTCGTCCCCGCCGGCCGCGTCCTCGCCGTCGTCGGACGGGAGGCGCGGGCCGCCCTCGGGCACGCCTGGCGGATCGCGGGGCACCTCTCGCTCGCCGTCGGACGGTTCCTCGCGGCCCTCTTCCGGTGGATCCTCCTCGAACCGGTGCGGTGGGTGTACCGCGGGGTGCTGACCCCCGTCGGGCACCTGGCGCGGGACGCCGTCCTGCGGCCCGCCGCCGAAGCCGTGCGCGGTGCGGGGCGGGCCGTGCGGCAGGCGCTCTCCGCCGCCCGGCAGTCCGTGCGGCAGGCCCGCGCCGACGTCCGCCGGACGCTGTTCGGGGAGCCCCGGCGGGGGCGGGCGGCGGACCGCCGGGAACCTTCGGCGGCCGAGGCACGTACTCTTGGTAGCAGTACGACCGCTCTCACGAAGGACTGAACGACACTGGGCAAGCGACAGCCCGAAGGCCCGCCGCCCCTACCCGCGGTGCAGCGCATCCGACTGCGCTACACCAAGCGCGGCCGCCTCCGGTTCACCAGCCACCGTGACTTCCAGCGCGCCTTCGAGCGTGCGTTGCGCCGCGCCGAGGTGCCCATGGCCTACTCGGCGGGGTTCACACCGCACCCGAAGGTGTCGTACGCCAATGCCGCACCCACCGGCACGGGCAGTGAGGCGGAGTACCTGGAGATCGCGCTCACCCAGGCGCGCGACCCGGAGCAGCTCAGGCTCCTCCTCGACGAGTCGCTGCCCGCCGGGCTCGACATCGTCGAGGCGGTCGAGGCCCGGACCGGCGGACTCGCCGACCGGCTCACGGCTTCCGTCTGGGAGCTGCGGCTGGACGGCGTGGACCCGGCCGAGGCCCGGCGCGCGGTGGAAGCCTTCAACGCGGCCGACACCGTCGAGGTCCAGCGGCTGACCAAGAACGGCGTCCGCACCTTCGACGCCCGTTCCGCGGTCGTGAGCCTGGAGAGCGTGGAAACACACGGTTCGCAGGTTGATAGGCCGAACGACCAGCCCTGTGCGATACTGCGGCTGGTTGTTCGGCACGTGACGCCTGCCGTACGACCCGACGACGTCCTGTCCGGTCTCAGCGCCGTGGCCGACCTGGCGCCGCCGGTCCCCGCAGCGGTGACCAGGCTGGCGCAGGGGCTGTTCGATGAAGAGACCGGGACGGTGACCGACCCGCTCGCGCCCGACCGCGAGGCAGCAGCGCCCGAGCCGCACACAGCCGGCGCGACTGCCGCCGCGAAGGCACCGGCGTAAGGAAGGTCCCGCACAGGGACGGACGTCGAAGCGCCGCCCTCGAACTCGGGAGCCACCTGGGTCGGGCAGCGCACCGACCAGAAGACTTTCGCCAGGCCGTACGCGACATGGCTTACGGAACCGGCGAGACAGGACACAGAGAGCTCCCGTGCGGCGCCCGCGCCCCGGACGGCGGACACCGCGCACCGCGCGAGCCGCGGACGTCACCGGCATCGCCGGACCAGGCGCGGCGCCCGGGAGCCTGACGGGAGATACGCCCGCATGCTCAAGCCGACCGAACCCACCGAGGGTTCCGAACTGAAGACTCCCAGCGACACGCTGCCGCCGCGCAGGCGACGCCGTGCCGCCTCCCGCCCGGCGGGCCCGCCGGCCACCACCTCCGACACGCCGGTGGAGACCGTCACGCCGGCCATACCGGCCGCCGAGCCCTCCGACCTCACGGCACAGGCCGAGGAGGAGGCGGCTGCCGCCGAGGGCGCCGAGAACGCCGAAGGCCAGGCGACCGAAGCGGCCGCCGGCGCGGAAGAAACCGTAGCGGCCGCCGAGGAGAAGGAAGACACGGGGGCGGCGCAGACCGGTGCCGCCGTCTCCGGCGGCGAGGAAGCCGCGCCCGCCGGGCGCAGGCGCCGCCGGGTGGTCCGCCGGGCGTCCGCGCCCGCCGGGTCCCCGGCGACGGCGGCGGCCGAGACCGTCGTACCGGCGACGCCCGTCGCGTCCGCCGCGCCCGTCGCGTCCGGTGCGGACAGCACCTCCGGCGCCGGGGCGGAGGAGCGGACCGAGGCTCCCGCCGCGACCGCGGCTCCTGCTTCGCCCGACGGGGCCGCGTCCGGCCAGGAGGCCGGGAGCGCCGCTCCGCGGCGTGCTCGCCGCCGGGTGACGCGCGACGTGACCTCGCCCACCGCCCCGTCCGTGCCGGCGGAAGCCGCCGGGACCGTCGCCGGGACCTCCCCGGCGACGGCGACCGCCGAGGCCGCGGAGCAGGCGGAGCCCGCCGAGGCCGGTGAAGAGGCCGCGCCGCGCCGGGTACGCCGTCGTACGACGCGCCGCGTGTCCGCGCCCGCCGAGGCGCCGGCGACAGCGGAGGCCGAGGACACGGCCGAGACGCCCGCCGCCGGAACCCCTCAGGCCCCGGCCGCCGCCGGAGGCGCCGAGGCCGGGAGCGCCGAGGCCGCGGAGCAGGCGGAGCCCGCCGAGGCCGGTGAGGAGGCCGCGCCGCGCCGGGTGCGCCGTCGTGCGACGCGCCGCGTGTCAGCGCCCGCCGGGGCGCCGACCGGTGCCGCCGGGACGGACGAAGCCGCCCGGGGCGCCGAGGCCGTGCCGGCCGCCGAGACCCTCGCCGCCGAGACCCCCGAGCCCGCCGCGGCCCCCGAGCCCGCCGCGGCTGCTCCCGCCCCTCGGGCCGCCGAGCCCGCCGAGGCCGCCGCCCCCCGCCGCGCCCGCCGTCGCGTGGTGCGCAAGGCCGCCACCGGGTTCGCCGAGCCCGCCCGGCCCGAGACCCCGGCCGCCGAGAACGACGCTCCGCCGCGGCCCGCGCGGCCCGCCGTAGCGCTGTTCCAGCCGCCCGTGTTCACCCAGCCCCGGTTCCAGACGCCGGAGCGGGCCGCCGCCGAAGCGGCCGCCGAGGCCGCCGGGGCCACCGAGGCGGAGGAGGAGACCGAGGAGTTCCCGCAGGAGCAGCCCGCCGGGTCGCGCCGCCGCCGGCGGCGCCGGGACGCCGGACAGGGCGAGGAACCCGCGGACCGGGGCGCCGGGAGCGCTCACCAGGACGAGCCCGACGAGCCCGACGAGGGCGAGGAGGACGAGGAGACGGCCGAGGACCACGCCGAGGGCGAGGAGGCCGAGGAGAACGGCTCGCGCCGTCGCCGTCGCCGGGGCGGCCGTCGCCGTCGCCGGGGCGAGTCCGCCGAGGCCGAGTCCGGCGAGCCCGCGGACGGCGACGCCGAGCAGCTCGCCGCCGAGCAGGCCGCCCAGGACGCCGAGGACACCGCCGAGCAGGTGGAGGAGGACGCCGAGGACACCGCCGAGCAGGCGGAGGACGGCGAGGAGCCGTCGGCCGGCGCGGCCGGCTCCACCAGCAGCCGCCGCCGGCGCCGCCGTCGCCGGCGTGCCGGTGACACGTCCGTGGACGCCGAGCCCGCCGCCGGCGACCCCGAGCGCACCGTCGTCAAGGTCCGCGAGCCCCGCAAGCCCGCCGAGCCGTCCGACGAGGTGCAGTCCATCAAGGGCTCGACCCGGCTGGAGGCCAAGAAGCAGCGCCGCCGCGAGGGCCGTGAGCAGGGCCGCCGCCGCGTTCCGATCATCACCGAAGCCGAGTTCCTGGCCCGGCGCGAGGCCGTCGAGCGCGTCATGGTCGTCCGCCAGCACGGCGACCGCACGCAGATCGGCGTCCTGGAGGACGGCGTGCTCGTCGAGCACTACGTCAACAAGGAGCAGGCGGTCTCGTACGTCGGGAACGTCTACCTCGGCAAGGTGCAGAACGTGCTGCCGTCGATGGAGGCCGCCTTCATCGACATCGGCAAGGGCCGCAACGCCGTCCTGTACGCCGGCGAGGTCAACTTCGAGGCCCTCGGCATGGCGGGCGGCCCGCGCCGCATCGAGTCCGCCCTGAAGTCGGGCCAGTCGGTCCTGGTGCAGGTCACCAAGGACCCGATCGGCCACAAGGGCGCCCGTCTGACCAGCCAGGTCTCCCTGCCGGGCCGCTACCTCGTGTACGTGCCCGAGGGCTCGATGACCGGCATCAGCCGCAAGCTGCCCGACACCGAGCGGTCCCGGCTGAAGACCATCCTCAAGAGGATCGTCCCCGAGGACGCGGGCGTCATCGTCCGCACGGCCGCGGAGGGCGCGAGCGAGGAGGAGCTGCGCCGGGACGTCGAGCGGCTGCAGGCGCAGTGGGAGGACATCCAGAAGAAGGCCAGGAACGGCAACGCGCCGACGCTGCTGTACGGCGAGCCGGACATGACCGTCCGGGTCGTGCGCGACATCTTCAACGAGGACTTCTCCAAGGTCATCGTCAGCGGCGACGACGCCTGGCAGACCATCCACGGGTACGTCTCGCACGTCGCGCCGGATCTCGCCGGCCGCCTGCAGAGGTGGACCAGCGAGGTCGACGTCTTCGCCACCTACCGGATCGACGAGCAGCTCGCCAAGGCGCTGGACCGCAAGGTCTGGCTGCCCAGCGGCGGCTCGCTGGTGATCGACCGGACCGAGGCGATGGTCGTCATCGACGTCAACACCGGCAAGTTCACCGGCCAGGGCGGCAACCTGGAGGAGACCGTCACCAGGAACAACCTGGAGGCGGCCGAGGAGATCGTCCGCCAGCTGAGGCTGCGCGACCTCGGCGGCATCATCGTCATCGACTTCATCGACATGGTCCTGGAGTCGAACCGCGATCTGGTGCTGCGCCGCCTGCTGGAGTGCCTGGGCCGCGACCGTACGAAGCACCAGGTCGCCGAGGTGACCTCGCTGGGGCTGGTGCAGATGACCCGCAAGCGGGTCGGACAGGGACTGCTGGAGTCGTTCTCCGAGACCTGCGTCCACTGCAACGGCCGCGGTGTCATCGTCCACCTGGACCAGGCCGCCTCCGCCGGGGGCGGCGGCAAGCGCAAGAAGCGCGCGCGGGCCGGCGGGGCCGAGCAGCCGCACGAGCACGAGGCCGCGGCCGCCGTCGAGCCCGCCGAGACCGCCGAGCAGGAGGCGGACGCCGAGGCCGAGGCCCCGGTCGCCGCGGAGACCGCCGAGCCGGCGGCCCTGCCGGAGCCCGCCTTCGCGCCGGACGAGGAGCTGTACAGCAGCGTCGCCGAGGCGGAGGCCGCGGTCCGGCGCGGGCGCACGCGGCGCCGGACGAGCCGGCGGGCGTCGGCCCCGGCGGGCGCGCCCGCGGCGCGGACCGCGCAGGCCGAGACGGTGCCGACGGCCCAGGACGTCAGCGCCGAGGAGGAGGCCGAGCGTCCGGTGCAGCCCGAGTCGGCCGCCGAGGCGCTGGCCGAGCCCGCCGCCGTCGAGGACGCGGTCGTCGGTACGCCGCAGGACGCGGCCCCGGCGGCCGAGGAGGCCGCGCCCAAGGGCCGTACGCGCCGGCGGGCGACCCGCAGGGCGTCCGCGCCGGCCGGTTCCCCCGCGGGGGCCGAGGCGGCCGTGGTGACGGTCCCCGAGGCCGCGCCCGCGGCGGCCCCGGAGGCCGAGCCGCAGGCCGGGACGGCGACGCCGGCTCCGGAGGCCCCGGCGGCTCCGGCGGAGCAGCCCGAGGCGGCCGCGGCGGAGAGCGCCGCCCCGGCTCGTCCGCGCCGCCGCGCCGTGCGCAAGCCCACCGTGTCCACCGCGCCCGAGGAGGCGGCCGTCGTGGTCCTCCCGGCGGCCCCGGAGACCCCGGCGGCCCCGGAGCCCGCCGCTCAGGAGCCCTCCGCCCCGGAGACCCCGGCCGCTCAGGAGGCCCCCGCTCAGGAGGTTCCTGTCCAGGAGGCCCCCGCCGCGGAGCAGGACGCCGAGGCGGCCGAGGCGGCCGAGGAGGCGCCTCCGGCCAAGAAGGCGGCCCGCAAGACGGCGAAGAAGGCCACGGCGAAGAAGGCCGCCACCAAGAAGACGGCGGCCGCCAAGACGACGGCCGCCAAGAAGACGACGGCCAAGAAGGCGACCGCCGCCAAGAAGACGACGGCCAAGAAGACGGCGAAGACCGCCAAGACGGCCGCCAAGAAGACCACGTCGAAGAAGGCCGCGGAGGCGGAGCAGACGCTGTCCTCCGTCTCGGCCCCCGGCGACGAGGCCTGACCCCCACCGGGGCGCACGCGAGCGGCGCGTGCGCCCCGGACCCCGGTGGCGGCCGGCGCCCCGGACCCCGTTCGGCGTGACCGGTCGCACACCCCCGGGCCCGGTTTGACCCCTTCGGCAGCGGGCCCGTACCCTTGACCGTCGGCGTGTCCCCTGACACGCCACATCCCCGTAAACCTCTTCCTCCCGGGCACAGGGTTGGCCGGGAGAGGCCGTCCGCTGTGCCGGGCGGCTGGCCTGCGGGGGTGCCGTTCCCACGAGCGAGAGAGTGAGTTCCGCGTGTACGCGATCGTGCGCAGCGGTGGTCGTCAGCACAAGGTTGCTGTCGGCGACATCGTCGAGGTTGACAAGATTTCCACCGCCAAGGTCGGCGACACGGTCGAGCTCTCGACCCTGCTCGTTGTCGACGGCGACTCCGTGACCAGCGACCCGTGGGTGCTGGCCGGCATCAAGGTCCAGGCCGAGGTCGTGGACCACCACAAGGGCCAGAAGATCGACATTCTGCGCTACAAGAACAAGACCGGCTACCGTCGTCGTCAGGGCCACCGCCAGCAGTACACGGCGATCAAGGTCACTGAGATCCCCACGGCTGCGAAGTAAGGGACTGAGAACAGATGGCACACAAGAAGGGCGCATCGTCCACCCGGAACGGTCGCGACTCCAACGCCCAGCGGCTCGGCGTGAAGCGCTTCGGCGGTCAGGTCGTCAACGCCGGTGAGATCCTCGTCCGCCAGCGCGGCACCCACTTCCACCCGGGCGCCGGCGTCGGCCGCGGCGGCGACGACACGCTGTTCGCGCTGCAGGCCGGTGCGGTGCAGTTCGGCACCAACCGCGGCCGCAAGGTCGTGAACATCGTTCCGGTCGCCTGACCGAACGTTTCGCGAGGCGGACCTCACTTCCCGTACGGGAAGCAGGTCCGCCTTTCGCGTGTTACCGAAGAGACACCCCGTATCCAACTGGAGGCACCGAACCATGACCACCTTCGTGGACCGCGTCGAGCTCCATGTCGCCGCGGGTAACGGAGGCCACGGCTGTGCCTCCGTGCACCGGGAGAAGTTCAAGCCGCTCGGCGGCCCGGACGGCGGCAACGGCGGCCGCGGTGGCGATGTGATCCTCACCGTCGACCAGTCCGTGACCACCCTGCTCGACTACCACCACTCCCCGCACCGCAAGGCCACCAACGGCAAGCCCGGCGAGGGCGGCAACCGCTCCGGCAAGGACGGCCAGGACCTCGTCCTGCCCGTGCCGGACGGCACCGTCGTCCTCGACCGGGCGGGCAACGTCCTCGCCGACCTGGTCGGCCACGGCACGTCGTACGTCGCCGCCCAGGGCGGCCGGGGCGGGCTCGGCAACGCGGCGCTGGCCTCCGCGCGGCGCAAGGCGCCCGGATTCGCGCTGCTCGGCGAGCCGGGGGACGTGCAGGACATCGTCCTGGAGCTGAAGACCGTCGCCGACGTGGCGCTGGTCGGCTACCCGAGCGCGGGCAAGTCGTCCCTGATCTCCGTGCTGTCCGCCGCCAAGCCGAAGATCGCCGACTACCCGTTCACCACCCTCGTGCCGAACCTGGGCGTGGTGACGGCCGGCTCGACCGTGTACACGATCGCGGACGTGCCGGGGCTGATCCCGGGCGCCAGCCAGGGCAAGGGACTGGGCCTGGAGTTCCTGCGGCACGTGGAACGGTGCAGCGTGCTCGTGCACGTGCTGGACACCGCCACCCTGGAGTCCGACCGCGACCCCGTCTCCGACCTCGACGTGATCGAGGAGGAGCTGCGGCAGTACGGCGGCCTCGACGACCGGCCGCGGATCGTGGTCCTGAACAAGATCGACGTACCGGACGGCAAGGACCTGGCCGACATGGTGCGGCCCGACCTCCAGGCCCGGGGCTACCGCGTCTTCGAGGTCTCGGCGGTGGCGCACATCGGGCTGAAGGAACTGTCGTACGCGCTGGCCGAACTGGTGGCGAAGGCGCGGGCCGCCAAGCCGAGGGAAGAGGCCACGCGGATCGTGATCCGGCCCAAGGCCGTCGACGACGCGGGCTTCACGGTGACGCGCGAGGAGGCCGGCGGCGAGCCGCTGTTCCGGGTGCGCGGCGAGAAGCCCGAGCGGTGGGTGCGGCAGACCGACTTCAACAACGACGAGGCCGTCGGCTACCTCGCGGACCGGCTCAACCGGCTCGGTGTCGAGGAGGAGCTGATGAAGGCGGGCGCCCGGGCCGGCGACGGGGTCGCGATCGGGCCCGAGGAGAACGCCGTCGTCTTCGACTGGGAGCCGTCCGTGACGGCCGGCGCGGAGATGCTGGGCCGGCGCGGTGAGGACCACCGGTTCGAGGCGCCCCGCCCCGCGGCGCAGCGGCGCCGGGACCGGCAGGCGGAACGGGACGAGGCGGAGCGGGAGTTCGACGGCTTCGAGCCGTTCTGACGGACACCGGGCGGGCGGCGCGCCGGCGCCGGGCACGCCGGTTGACGCCGGGGCACGTCGGCTGACGCCGGGGAAAGCCCCGGCGCACGCCAGGGCGGCCGGCCGGTTCTCCGGGGAGTCGCATCAGGCGGCGAGGAGGAGTGGCTTGCTCCTCCGCGCAGCCGACTGCCGTGCCGGTCCCCGGAGCGGACGTGTCCCGCCCGTTCCGGTCCCCGCTGCCGAGAACGCGCCGCGCGGCGCTCGTCGTCGCCACGGCGCTGCTCGCCGCGCTCGCCGCCGCGCCGCCCGGTCCGAGGCCGCCCCGGCGGGATCGCGGCCGCCCCGGCGGGATCGCGGCCGGACCCCGACGGCGACGAGTACGACGCCCGGCGGGTCGTGTACCGGCCGGGCAGCCGCGCCGGCCTCACGCCGTACGCCCGTGTCCTCGACGCCGACGGCGCCGGGCTGCAGGGCGGCGGGACCCCGGGGACGTGAACGCCGACGGCGTCGGCATCGTGGTCGGCCGGGCCGTCGACGGGTACGGCAGCGACCTCGTCACCCACCGCGCCGAGGGCGGCCGCACCGTTCTCGGCACCACCGGGACCGGCGCGCGGCTCGGGCCGGGATTCGCCTGCTGAACGGCTCCGTCACCGGCGGACACTGAGGGTCCGTAGGACCCGTTGCGGCAAGAACCCGTTCGTCGTGCTGTTCCCGTGCCGCAACGGGTCTCCTGTTGTCTGCCTACTTGTCATGCACGCGAGGCCCGGTGTTCAGCGGGCGGACCGTCCGGGCGGCGAGCTTCGCAGTGTTCGCAAGAGGCCAGCGAGGCAAGGGAGTTCGCCGATGACCGGAGAGAACGGGGCCGTATCGCCCGACCGTCGCCGCTTTCTGACCGCCGGTGCCGCGGTGGTCGGGGCCGCGGCCTCCGCCCAGCTGTGGCTGCCGAACGCCGCCCGCGCCGCCGAAACCCCGCTGCCCGACGGCGTGTTCAGCCTCGGTGTCGCCTCCGGCGACCCGCTGCCGGACGGCGTCGTGCTGTGGACCAGACTCGCCCCCGACCCGCTGAACGGCGGCGGCATGCCCGACCGGGCCGTGCCGGTGGAGTGGCAGGTCGCCGAGGACGCCCGGTTCCGGAAGGTCGTCCGCCGGGGCACCGCCCAGGCCCGGCCCGAGTACGGGCACAGCGTGCACGTGGACGCGCGCGGCCTGCGCCCGGACCGTACGTACTGGTACCGCTTCCGCACCGGCGGACAGCTCTCGCCCGTCGGCCGCACCCGCACCGCGCCCCACCGGCACCGCTCCGGCGGCACCCTGCGGATCGCGCTCGCCTCCTGCCAGAACTGGCAGCACGGCTGGTTCACGCCGTACGCCGACATGCTGGACCAGGACCCGGACATCGTGCTGTTCGTCGGCGACTACATCTACGAGTCCACCCCGTCGGCGACGGCCGTGCGCCGCCACGAGGGCACCGGCGAGCCGTACTCCCTGGCCCAGTACCGCAACCGGTACGCCCAGTACCGCACCGACCCGGACCTGGCGGCGATGCACGCGAGCGCGCCCTTCGTCGTCACCTTCGACGACCACGAGGTCGACAACGACTTCGCCGGCGAGATCCCGCAGGACCCCGACAAGCAGCCGCACGACGCGTTCACGGCCCGGCTGACCGCGGCCTACCAGGCGTACTACGAGCACATGCCGGTCCGCGCCACCGCCGTCCCGAACGGCCCGCACATCCGGATGTACCGCCGCCTGGAGTTCGGCCGCCTGGCCCGGCTCAACGTCCTCGACACCCGGCAGTACCGCAGCGACCAGGCCACCAGCCAGGCCGGCGCCCAGGACCCGAAGCTCACCATGCTCGGCGCCCGGCAGAAGCAGTGGCTGCTGGACGGACTGCGCCGCTCGCCCGCCCGCTGGAACCTGGTCGCCTCGCAGATCATGATGGCCGAGACCGATCTGCTGGTCGGCGAGGGCAAGCAGTGGTTCTACGACGCCTGGGACGGCTACCAGGTCGAACGCAACCAGTTCCTCGAGGAGTTCAAGCAGGTCCGCAACCCGGTCGTGCTCACCGGCGACCGCCACCTGACGATGATCAGCGACCTGAAGGAGGACTTCGCCGACCCGGACTCCGCCGTCGTCGGCGCCGAGTTCGTCGGCACCTCCATCTCCAGCAACGGCGACCAGGACCAGGACGCCTTCCGCAGGGAGTGGGACCCGCGCAGGGCGGACAACCCGCACTGGAAGCTGCTCGACGCCCACCGCGGCTACCACCTCTTCGACGTCCGCCGGGACGGCATCGACGCCCAGGTGCGGATCGTGGACACGGTGCGGCGGCCGACGGCGACGCCGAGCACGCTGGCCCGGCTGCGGGTGGAGGCGGGCAGGCCCGGCGTCGAACTCGTCTGACGCGGGCGCGGTCCGGGTGACCTCGCCCGGGGGGAGCCTGGGACTCATCCGCGTCCCAGGCTCCTCTCAGCGCTTCCTCAGCGACGTCTCCTACCGTCCCGTGACCATGGAGACGGACCGCACGAGAGACCAAGCACCGGTGAGCGCCGGCGCCGCCCCGCTGCCCGCCGGCACCCGGCTGCTGCACATCGGCCCGCACAAGACCGGGACCACCGCCGTCCAGGGCGCGCTGTTCGCGGCCAGGGACCGGATGCCGGCGTACGGCGTGGAGTTCCCGGCGCACAGCAGGCACCCCATGGAGGCCGTGCTGGCCGCCTGTGCCCGGCCCGCGATGATGGGCGACACCGTGCCGACCGACCGGCACTGGAAGCGGCTGCTCGACCAGGTGGCGGCCACCGGCGAACGCACCTCGGTGGTCAGCAGCGAGTTCTTCGCCGACGCCGGGGACGAGGCGACCGTCGCGCGGATCGTCGGGCAGCTCGGCGGCGACCGGGTGCACGTCCTGGTCACCCTGCGTCCGCTGACGCGGATCATGCCCTCCCAGTGGCAGCAGTACGTGCAGAACGGGCTGCGCATGGGCTACGAGGAGTGGCTGGAGCACATGCTCCGAAAGCCCCCGTACGAGAAGCCCACCCCCACCTTCTGGCACCGTCACCGGCACGACCGGCTCATCGAGCGGTGGGCCCGGGTCGTCGGCCCGGACCGGGTCACCGTCGTCGTGGTCGACGACCGCGACCGGGACGCCCTGATGCGCACCTTCGAGGCGCTGCTCGGACTGCCCGGGGACCTCCTGCAGCCCGTCCCGGACACGGCGAACCGTTCCCTCACTCTCGCCGAGGCCGAAATGCTGCGGAATCTCAACCGGGAATTCCGCGGCAACGGCCTGCCGGACGAGCTGTATTCCGCACTCGTGCGCAACGGCGCGGTTCCGCACCTGAAGAACACGTGCGCCCCGTCGCCGCAGGACGTGCGGATCGGCACGCCCGCCTGGGCCGTCGAGGCCGCCGCGGCGATCGGCGCCCGGGCGGCCGCGCGGATCGGCGGCACGGGCGTACGCGTCGTCGGCGACCTGGGACTGCTGTCCCTCGCCCCGCCGCCCGCCGACCCGGCGCCCGGCCGGGCGCGCCTCGCCCCCGAGGCGGCCGCCCGCGCGCTGTACGGGGCGCTGGCCGCGGCGGCGGCCGGACCCGCCCGGACGCGCGGCGTTCACCAGACGCCGTCCAGGGAACTGGTCAAGGTGCTCGGCCACCGCTGCCTGAAGCGGCTGCGGCGGCGCTGAGCCGTCCTCATGTCACGCTCGGCAATGCCGGATTCCTGTGGAGTTACTCACAGCAATCAGCGGGGCGTTCCCGGAACCGGCTCACCGGTCACCGGGAACCAAGGTGAATGGCAGGTTGCGCGCACATATGCGGTGGAGGACGCTCACCTTGCACTGCGGTAACCACAAGTGGGACCATTTCCAGGTTCCCTGTCGCCCCAAGGTAGGTCACCTGTGTCCCAGCACATAGCCAAGCCCCGTACCACCGCAGTGATCCTGGCCGGCGGTACCGGTCAGCGCGTGGGTCTGTCGATCCCCAAGCAGCTGCTGAAGATCGCCGGCAAGGCAGTCATCGAGCACACCCTGACCACCTTCGAGAAGGCCGACTCGATCGACGACGTCATCGTGCTGATGGCACCGGGCTACGTGCCGGACGTCGAGAAGATCGTCGCGAAGGCCGGGTTCAAGAAGGTCTCGCGGATCATCGAGGGCGGCGCCACCCGCAACGAGACCACCGAGCGCGCCATCGCCGCCCTCGGCGAGGGCCTGGCCGAGGGCGAGGACCTCAACGTCCTCTTCCACGACGCCGTGCGCCCCCTGCTGTCGCAGCGCGTCATCGACGACTGCGTGGCGGCGCTGGAGCGCTACCAGGCCGTCGACGTGGCGATCCCGTCCGCGGACACCATCATCGTCACCCGCACCCACGGCGAGGACGGCGAGTTCATCACCGAGATCCCGGACCGCTCCCGCCTGCGCCGCGGCCAGACCCCGCAGGCCTTCAAGCTGTCCACGATCCGCAGGGCGTACCAGGTCGCCTCCGGCGACCCCAACTTCCAGGCCACCGACGACTGCTCGGTCGTGCTCAAGTACCTGCCGGACGTGCCGATCCACGTGGTGGCGGGCGACGAGTACAACATGAAGGTCACCCAGCCCGTCGACGTCTTCATCGCCGACAAGCTCTTCCAGCTCGCCTCCACCGCCGCGCCCGAGCAGAACGGCGAGGAGGCCTACCGCGAGCTGCTCACCGGCAGGACCCTGGTGGTCTTCGGCGGCTCGTACGGCATCGGCAAGGACATCGCCGAACTCGCCGAGTCCTACGGCGCCACCGTGTACGCGCTGGGCCGCTCCACCACCGGCACCCACGTGGAGAACCCGGAGGAGGTCGACGACGCGCTGTCCAAGGCGTACGCCGAGACCGGGCGCATCGACTACGTCGTCAACACCGCCGGCGTGCTGCGCATCGGCAAGCTGGCCGAGACCGACAACGCCACCATCGAGGAGGCGCTGAAGGTCAACTACCTGGCCCCGGTGCAGATCGCGCGCTCCTCCTACAAGTACCTGGCCGAGACCAAGGGCCAGCTGCTGCTGTACACCTCCAGCAGCTACACCCGCGGCCGCGCCGAGTACAGCCTGTACTCCTCGACCAAGGCCGCGATGGTGAACCTCACCCAGGCCCTGTCCGACGAGTGGGCCGCCGACGGCATCCGCGTCAACTGCATCAACCCCGAGCGGACCGCCACCCCGATGCGCACCAAGGCCTTCGGCCAGGAGCCCGCGGGCACGCTGCTGTCCTCCGAGGCCGTGGCCCGCACCTCGCTGGACGTGCTGCTGTCCGAGCTGACCGGCCATGTCATCGACGTCCGCCAGCAGGACCCGACCGCCGCCGCAGGCAAGGCCTCCGGTTTCGAGCAGGCGCTGGCCTCGGTGCTGGACCGTCAGAACGGCATGTAATATCGACGGCAAGACGGTAATTAGACCTCCGTAATTCAGGCCTCTGCGTTCGCCCGTTAACCGGGTGTTCGCCGGGGCCTGAATCCGTACATCCGCAGATCGTTCACAAAGCAGCCGCATTCCACAACAAAACCGGCAATCCCCTCCGACGAGCAGGTTCTCCGTGATATCCACCGCTATTCGCGTCGCCCGGGTGGGCAGCGCGGCCGAGCTGGCCGCGGCGGTCCTCATGATGCTGGGCTTCCCCTGCCTCATGCTGGCCGCGCTCGTCCCGAGCGTCCCCGCCTTCGCGGCCGCGGCCGCCGTGACGTACCTGGCGGACCACTATCTGCACCGCAAGGGCAGCTACCTGATCAACCGCCTCAGCAAGGTGCGGGCCGGCCTGTCGATCCGCTTCCTGATCCGGCAGCTGCTGCTCATCCTGCTGCTGGCCCGCCTCTCCCTCGCGGACGACCTGATCTCCTACGGGGCGATCGCCTGCTTCATCGCCTTCTACGGCCTGCAGGCCCCGCACGGCGCGCTGGTCACCCTGATCCGCAACCGCCGCCGGATGCCGGTCGCCACCCGCAACGTCGACCTCAAGTCGCGCATCCGCATCCCCGACGCCCCGCCGCGCCGGCTGCTGCACCGCTCCGCCGAGAAGATGCTGCACCTCGACCTCGCGGCGGTCGCCGGCGTCCTGGTCTCCGCGGCCACCGGCTCGGCCGTCGCCGGCTTCGTCGGCATCGGCGTCACGCTGGTCCTCGGCGGGCTGTACGTGCTGGCGCTGACGCCGTACGTGCGCGGCCGCAGGATCCCGCCGAAGGCCGAGACCGTCCTGGCCGCCGTCGACGACTGGCTGCGCGCGTACCGGCCGGAGACGGTGCTGTACTTCTCCGGCTCCAAGGACTCCGCCTACCAGGTCAACATGTGGCTGGAGACCATGGAGCAGCTGGACACCCGGCCGCTGATCATCCTGCGCGAGCGGGTCATCCTGAACAACCTGGCGCCCACCACGGTCCCCGTCATCTGCGTGCCCGGAGGGGTGCACCTGATGAACATGGACCTGTCCACGGTGCGCGTCGCGCTGTACGCGGCGAACGTCGGCAAGAACATCCACCTGCTGCGCGTGCCCACCATGAAGCACGTCTTCATCGGCCACGGCGACAGCGACAAGCTCGCCAGCGTCAACCCGTTCAGCAAGGTCTACGACGAGGTGTGGACCGCCGGCCGCGCGGGCCGCGACCGCTACGCCATCGCCGACGTCGGCGTGCGCGACGACGACGTCGTCGAGGTCGGCCGCCCGCAGCTGGCGCCGATCCAGACCTGGCAGGGCGTGCCCGAAGGCCGCATCCCGACGGTCCTGTACGCCCCCACCTGGGAGGGCTGGGACGACAACCCCGGCAACACCTCGATCCTGCTGGCCGGCGAGAACATCGTCCGCCGCCTGGTGACGGCCGACCCGCCGGTGCGCGTCCTGTACAAGCCGCACCCCTTCACCGGCACCCGCAGCCCCCAGGCCAAGGCCGCCCACCAGCGCATCACCGCCCTGGTGGAGAAGGCCGCCGCCGAGCGCGCCGCCGACCCCCGCTTCACCGCCGACGCCGCCGCCCAGGCCGCGGCCAGGGCGGAGCTCACCCGCATCGAGGCGCGGATCGCCGACCTGGTCGGCGTGGGCGACAAGGGCCGCGACGAGGCCGAGCTGACCCGCGACGGCATCGTCGACGTCCGGCGGCACGAGGAGATCGCCCGGCTGCGCGCCGAGTGGAACACCGCGTACTGGCGCTCCTTCCCCAGCTGGGAGCACCGCGTCATCACCGGCGCCGAGCCGCGGCTGTACGACTGCTTCAACGTCTCCGACGCGATGGTCTCCGACATCTCCAGCGTGGTCTCCGACTTCATCGCGAGCGGCAAGCCCTACGCGGTCACGGACTCCGCGGAGCTGGGCGAGGAGGAGTTCAAGCGGCAGAACACGGCGGTGCGCGCCGCGGTGATCCTCACCAACAGCGCGGCCGAGCTGGGCGGACTGCTCGCCGCGGTCCGCGACCCCGCCGCCGACCCGCTGGCCGGGGACCGCAAGGAGCTGAAGCGGTACCTGCTCGGCCCGGACGAGCCGAAGTCCATCGACCAGTTCAACACCGCGGTCGCGAACCTCGCGCTGAAGGCCGAGACCCGCAACCTCGGCCAGCAGTCCCGGATCACGGCCGGCGGCCCGGACGTCGAGCTGGCGGACGCGCTGCCCGGGCAGCGGACGTCGGGGGTCGGCGACGCGGACGGAGTCGCCGCGGGCTGAGTCCGCCCGCACCGCCCAGGGCCCGGCCCCCGAGGATCACTCCCGGGGGCCGGGCCCTTTCCCGTGCCGGACCCCGCCCCGTGTGAGGTGGATCACGGGATCGTGTGTCCGGGGCAACCTCTTCCTTCGATCATCCGTCTGAACGGGTAGCGAATGAGGAGATACGGGGGAAATTCCCCGTGACGAGGGGGAAACGTGACCGTGACGCAGCCTGATGTCTCCGTGGTCATCGGGGCGTACGAGGCGATGCCGTATCTGGTCGAGTGCCTGGCGTCCGTCGAGGCGCAGACCATCGACCCGACGCGCATCGAGGTCATCGCGGTGGACGACGGATCGACCGACGGGACGGGGGAGTACCTGGAGGAGTTCGCCGCCCGCGCGCCCATGCCGGTCACGGTGGTCCGGCAGGAGAACTCCGGCGGCCCCAGCGGGCCGCGCAACGTCGGCCTGGACAAGGCGGCGGGACGCTACGTGTTCTTCCTCGACGCCGACGACCGGCTCGGCCCCGAGGCGCTGGAGCGGATGGTCGCCATGGCCGACCGGGCCGGCACGGACGTGGTCCTGGGCCGGGTCGAGGGCGTCAACCGCAGCGCGCCGAAGTCGATGTGGGGCAGGACGCTGGAGCGCACCGACGTCTTCTCCTCCAACATCAAGTTCACGCTCAGCGCGCAGAAGCTGTTCCGCCGCGAACTGCTCACCCGGCACGGCATGCGGTTCGACGAGTCGCTGTTCACCGGCGAGGACGCGCTGTTCACCATGGAGGCGTACCTGCGGGCGAACGGCGTCTCCGTGATCGCCGACCACACCTGCTACTACCTGGTGGGCCGCGACGACGGCAAGCACGTGACCAAGAGCGGGAGTCACACCCTGCGCTTCGACTCCGCGCGCGCCCTGATGGAGCTGATCGCCGAGCACGTCCCCGCCGGGGACCGGCGCGACCTGCTCATGGTGCGGCCCTTCGTCGTCACGCTGCTGCCGCAGTTCGGGCCCCGGTACCTCAAGGACGACGAGGAGGTCCGGCGGCACAAGCTCGAACTGGCCAGGCCGCTGACGGACGCCTACTGGTCCGAGGGCGTCGCCCGCCGCCTGAAGGTGCACGAGCGGCTGCGGCTGCACCTGGTGGCCGAGCAGCGGGCCGACCTCCTGGAGGACGTCGTGGAGTTCGTCCGGGCCAAGAAGCAGGCCCCCGCCCTGCTGGAGAAGGGCGGCCGCCGCCTCTACCTCGTCTACCCCCACTTCCGCGACCGGTCGGCGGGCGTCCCCGACTCGGTCTACCTCGCCGGACCCCGCGAGGCCCGCGCCTTCCCGGGCTACCGCGAGACCCCGGTCGACTCCTTCCTGCGCCGCGCGGTCCGCAGGGCCCGCCGCGCACTGCCGTCCCGCGCCGGCGCACCGGGAGGCCGGGCCGCGGCGGCGTGACGGCGGCGCCCGCGGACGCGGGCGGCCGGTCCCCGCCGGCGGCTCCGGCCACCGCCTACCGGTGCTGCGGCGTCCCCGTCTCCTGGCGCTGGCCCGGGATGTCCGAGGCCGGCCGCCGCGCCGTCCGCGCCCGGTGCTCCCGGGCCGCCGCGCACAGGGCCCGCACGGCCTGCCCGAAGCGCTGCTGGGACGGCGGCTCGGCCGGTCCCAGCAGACGGCGCGCCAGCTCGGCCCGCGCCGCGGCGAGCCGGTCCCGCTCCGGGTGCCGGACCGTCTCCAGCAGCCGGGCCACCCCGGCCGCGTCCGGGGTCAGCACGGTCGCCGCCGCCACCGTCGGGAAGGTCTCGCGGAACACGTCCTCCGCCAGGCCGCTGGTGTTGGCCACCGCGTACGGCTTCCCGCTCGCCAGGAAGTCGCTGATCACGCTGGAGACGTCGCTGATCAGCAGGTCGGCCTGGTTGAAGCAGGAGTACAGCGCGGGCCGGGCGTCCGTGACGATCTGGTGCTCGCCCGCCGGCAGCGAGGCCCAGTACGCCTCCTCCCAGGCGGCCGTCGCCCGCGCCACCGCCTCGGCCCGCCCCGGCTCCGGCGCCGACTGCAGCAGCATCCGCTCCGCCTGGTCGGCGCCGGCCCGGAAGACGGCCGTGGTGAGCCGGTCCAGCTCCGCCGCGCGCCGGGCCAGTTCCCCGCCGTCGTCCGGCCGGGCCCCCGCCCGCTCCCGGTTCGCCGCCCGGATCAGCTCCCGGATGCGCAGATCGGCGGCCCCGGCCCGCGGGTCCACCGACCCGGTCAGCGGATGCGGCTTGTACAGCAGCCGTACGCCCGGGTCGGCGAGCAGCGCCCGGACCAGGTTCTCGCCGGCCGCGATCAGCGAGGTGTTGCCGGGGTTGCCGTCCCAGCCCTCCCAGGTCGGCGCGTACAGCACCGTGGTGTACGGGCCGGCCGGCGGGCCCGCGTACGGCCGCACGGCGTCCAGCTGCGGCCGGCCGATCTCCACCACGTCCTTGTCCTCGACGCCCACCTCGGCCAGCGCGTACCGCTCGCGCGCCGCCGGACCGGCCACCCACACCTGGTCGTAGGCCTTCGCGTACGGATTGCAGGAGGACAGCTTGTCGCTCTCGCCGTGGTTGACGAAGGCGTGCTTGATCGTGGGGATGCGCAGCACCTGCGAGGTCTTGCCGGAGTTCGACGGGTGGATGAGGACCTGGAGCGTGGAGTGCTCCAGCCGCATCAGGGTGGACACCTTCGGCAGGCAGACGACCGGGATGTCGGTCGCGGCGATCCGCTGCACCATGAAGCGCTCCCGCAGGACGACGACCGGCCGGGCGTCGAGCCCGGCGAGCGGCTCCAGCCACATGTTCGCCTGGTACGCGGAGGATGTCCCGCCGGAGAAGTACAGGCCCACGGTCGGCCGGTACTCGGCCAGCCACGCGTCGAACCAGTCGAGCACCTCCCGCTCCCCCGCCGGGCGGCGGCCCGGCAGCAGGCGCGGCAGCAGCGCGCCCAGGCCGGTCAGCGCGAGGAGGAGGGAGAGGGCGAGGCCCAGGGCGCCGTACCGCGGCGCCCCGGTCGCCGCCGTGGCCAGCAGCCCGGCCGTCGCGGGCAGGCCGAACACCAGCAGCCGGCGCCCGGGGCGGCGCAGCAGGACGGGCGGGGCGGGGGACAGGCGCAGCGCCGAGGCGTCGATGTTCCGGGTCACCACCGGCAGGGTGCGGGTGCGGCGGACCAGGACCCAGACCGCCTGGATCGCGCAGTGCAGCGCGTAGCAGGCGAGCAGCGCGGCGACCAGCGGCGCGTACGCCCGCTCCCGGTCGTGTTCGCCGAGCCGCAGCAGGCCGATGACGAGCAGCAGGTCGCGCAGCACGTGCCGGACCGTGATGTCGGCGTGCGCCTTGGCGAACAGCGCCAGCACGCCGCGCTGCCACCGGTACAGCACGCCCTCGGCGGCCAGGGAGCAGGCGGTCGCGGCCAGCAGCAGCGGCACGTGCGGGACGAGCGCCCCCACGGCCTGCCCGGCGCAGGCGGCCGCCGGCACCGCCAGGGCGAGCGCCCGTCCGAGGTCCCGCCGGCGGAACGGCCGCGGACCGGGCGCCTTCGCCGGGACGTCGGGCGAGGGCCGCGGGGCGGGCCGCCCCGGCGCGGCCGGCGGCGCGGTGCGGCCCGCCGCGGGCGGTTCGCCGACGGGAGCCGGTACGGGCTGGCGGCGGCGCCTCGCCGGGAAGCGCCGGTGGGGGAGGGGTACGGGCACTGCGGTCACTCCAGGGTTGTCGCAGAACAGGCGCCCGGGTTAACGCCCGGCGACCTCCGGACGACACGCGCGTGTCCCGGAACCCTGGAGCGACCGGACCGTGCTACAGGAGGGAGCCCGCTGCCGGCGGGCCCCTCCGCGCCGGAGTCCGCTATCCCCGTTTCGCCCGCAGCGCCCGCCGCAGCGGCCGCCCCACCACCCGCCTGGCCCGGCGGTACACCGAGGCAGGTCCGGGCGCGCTCGCCCTGTCGGCGGCCCTGGCCCGCGCCAGCTCCCGCTTCAGCTTGGCGTTGTCCGCGGAGAGCTGGGTGATCTGGCCGTGCAGCCAGCCGAAGCGCGCGCCGAGCGAGGCGGGGTCGTTGTCGATCCAGGGGCGGATGCCCGGCGGGAAGGACAGCGACCGCATGCGCTTGTCGAAGGCCGCGCCCCCGTCGCCGTGCGTGAAGGTGTTCTCCAGCCCGTTCTTGTCCAGGAAGGCCGTGAACCGCTCGAACCGCTCCCGGTGGTTGCCCGTCAGCGCGCCGAAGTCGGCCTCCTCGTACAGCCGTGCCGGGTCGACGTCCTCGGGCAGCCCGTCGATCCGCCGGTGCGGGATCTCGAAGTACCGGCACAGCTCCAGCGTCCGCGAGTCCCCGCACAGCACGGTCGCGGGCGTGCCCGCCAGCAGCGCCGCGATGTTGCCGTGGATGCGGGAGCCGAAGGAGAAGTCGAAGTCGCGCAGGTCGTCGATCCAGGTGATCGGGTCGATGTAGACGCGGACCTTGTCCTCCCGGTACATCGGGTGGTCCGGGTGCGTCGGCATCGCCGTGACGCGGCCGTTGGGGTCCGACAGGTCGCGCCAGTGCAGCTGCCGGGCGTCGCTGAGGTTCTGGCCGATGAAGCGCAGGTTCGGGTAGCGCTCGTGGGTGCGTGCGATCACCCGGTCCAGGCCCTGCTTCTGCACGGCGTTGTGCGAGCCGTTGATCGCGATCCGCGCGTTCGCGGTCAGCTCCGGCAGCCGCTTGTGCACGGCCAGTTCCTTGCCGTACAGGAACAGCGACGGACAGCCGATGATCTCGACGTCCCGGAAGCCCATGTCCTTCAGGTACTTCTCGGTGAACTCGCCCCGCACCCCGATCGACGCGCTGCGGTCCAGCACCGCCGAGACGAAGGCGCGCACGGTGGGCTCGATCGGCTTCAGCCGCGCCGGGTCGTAGTTCAGCCCGGTCTGCGCGCCGGTCCCCAGCACGATCACCGGGATCCGCAGCTTGCCGATCAGCTGGGTCAGCCGCTTCAGCTGCGGCTCGAACGACGGCCGGAACGCGTTGGCGAGCGGCACGACGAAGGCGTCGTACTCCTCGTTGATCCGGCCCGCCGCGGCCACGTTCGTCCGGATGCCGTTCGAGACGACCTCGGTGCCCGGTGTCTCCAGGATCTTGTGAGCGGCGTCACTGAAGATCAGGTTGCCGGAGTTGGTGGCGATGACGTCCCGGTGGAGGGCCTGCTCCACGGGCACGACGTCGTAGGGGCTCTTCCCGGACCGGAGGAGGACGCGCTTGGGAGACCGCGCGCGGCGAACGTGATGATCTTTGGGTGGCACGGTGTTCAACATAAGTTTGTGCGGACTTTGATTTCTATAAGCAACCAGTACAACCTTTTTGCCGTACGCGAAGCGTGAGCGGGCGGTGACGGTCCGGGTGTCCGGGGACTGGACCGGCGAGCGGCCCGCGGTCCCCTTCGCGTAGATTGCGGACGGGGCAGCGCATACGGACATGAGGGGAAAGAGCACAGGTGTCAGGGGCACGGCAGGCCGTGAACGAGGCGCGCAGGATCGTCGTCAAGGTCGGCTCCTCGTCGCTGACCACCGCGTCGGGCGGCCTGGACGCCGACCGCGTGGACGCGCTCGTCGACGTTCTCGCCAAGGTCCGCGGCGGCGGGGAGAGGGAGATCGTCCTGGTCTCCTCCGGCGCGATCGCCGCGGGGCTCGCCCCGCTGGGCCTGCGCCGCCGCCCCAGGGACCTGGCCCGCCAGCAGGCCGCCGCCAGCGTCGGCCAGGGCCTGCTCGTCGCCCGCTACACCGCCTCCTTCGCCCGCTACGGCGTCCGCGTCGGCCAGGTGCTGCTCACCTCCGACGACATGAGCCGCCGCGCCCACCACCGCAACGCCTCGCGCACCCTCGACAAGCTGCTCGCGATGGGAGCCCTCCCGGTCGTCAACGAGAACGACACCGTCGCCACCGACGAGATCCGCTTCGGCGACAACGACCGGCTCGCCGCCCTCGTCGCCCACCTCGTCCGCGCCGACCTGCTGGTGCTGCTGTCCGACGTGGACGGCGTGTACGACGGCGACCCCGGCAGGCCGGGCACGTCCCGGATCGCCCAGGTGCGGGGGCCCGCGGACCTCGCCGGCGTGGAGATCGGCAGCGCCGGCAAGGCCGGCGTCGGCACCGGCGGCATGGTCACCAAGGTCGAGGCGGCCCGGATCGCGGCCGCCGCCGGCATCCCCGTGGTGCTGACCAGCGCGGTCCACGCCGCCGACGCCCTGGCCGGCAAGGACACCGGCACCTACTTCCACCCCACCGGCAAGCGGTCCGCCGACCGGCTGCTGTGGCTCCAGCACGCGTCCGCCCCGCAGGGGGCGCTGACCCTGGACGACGGCGCCGTACGGGCGGTCGTGGAGCGCCGCAAGTCGCTGCTGCCGGCCGGGATCGCCGCCGTGCAGGGCGATTTCACCGCCGGGGACCCGGTCGAGCTGCGGGACGGGCAGGGGCGCGCGGTGGCCCGCGGGCTCGTCGGCTTCGACGCCAAGGAGATCCCCCGGCTGATCGGCCGCTCGACCCGGGAGCTGGCCCGCGAGCTGGGCCCCGCGTACGAACGCGAGGTCGTACACAGGGACGACCTGGTGATCCTGCACCCGTAATGGACCGAAACGTCCCCGCACCGGTGGTGGACGTTCCGCAAAACCGCCCCGCGATTGCGCGCGGCCTGCTCAACTTTGTCACAGGGACACGATCCGACCGACCCCCTGGGTCGGCCTGTGCGTAAAGGAGGCCGTCGTGAGACGAGTGCACCCTGGGGCGCCGGCGTCCCGCGGTGGTACCGGCTTCCGCGCGGCCGGCGAGGAGCGCACGCTGACGAGCGTCGCGGCCGGGAACCGGTTCGAGCGCGGTGACGGCGCCGAGGCGGACGGCACCGAGGACCGGCGGCCCGGCGGCTCCGCGGACACCCCGCGGCTGTGGCACGTCACGCTCAGCGTCTCCGGCCGCAGGGCCCCGCTCGCGGAGGTCCGGCGGGCCCTGGAGCAGCTCGCGCACGACCATCCCTTCCTGCTGACCAGCAGGTACGCGGGCGACCACGCGGAGATCCGCTACTGGGAGGAGGCCCGCGACCTGCACGACGCCGCCGCCGTCGCCCTGCGCCTGTGGGGCGAGCACCGCCGGACCGCGGGACTGCCGCCCTGGGAGATCGTCGGCCTGGAGGTCGTCGACCGCGCGACCTACCACCAGCGCGTCGCCGAGGGGTGCTGCCCCTCGCCGGCGACACCCGTGGGCGTCCACCCCTTCTGAGGGGGGCCGTGGCTCCGGTGGCGCCTGGTCCGGACACGGGCGGCCCGTCCGGGTGCGCGGCGGCTCCGCGGCGCTCGTCTCGGGGTGTGGGACGACCGCTGGACGCGCTTCCCCGGCGCACTACCCTTCCCTCATGACCACGCTCCTGCCGCACGACTCCATGTCCCCGGTCACCCGCGCCGCCTACCACGCCAAGGCCGCCGCGGCCTCCCTCGCGCCGCTGTCCCGGGCGGAGAAGGACGACGCGCTGCTCGCCGTCGCGGACGCCCTGGAGGTACGGACGAGCGAGATCGTCGAGGCCAACGCCGAGGACGTCGCCAAGGCCCGCGAGGCCGGCACCAGCGAGGCCGTCGTCGACCGGCTGACGCTCACCCCGGAGCGGGTGCGCGCCATCGCCTCCGACGTCCGGGACGTCGTCGCGCTGCCCGACCCGGTCGGCGAGGTGGTCCGCGGCTCCACCCTCCCCAACGGCATCGACCTGCGCCAGGTCCGCGTCCCGCTCGGCGTCGTCGGCATCGTCTACGAGGGCCGCCCGAACGTCACCGTCGACGCCGCCGCCCTGTGCCTGAAGTCCGGCAACGCGGTGCTGCTGCGCGGCTCGTCCTCGGCGTACCGGTCGAACACCGCGCTCGTACGGGTGGTGCGGGACGCCGTCGGCGGTGCCGGGCTGCCCGCCGACGCGGTCCAGCTCGTCCCCGGGGAGAGCCGCGACAGCGTGCGCGAGCTGATGCGCGCCCGCGGCCTGGTCGACGTGCTGATCCCGCGCGGCGGCGCCTCGCTGATCAACACGGTCGTCCGGGAGTCCACGGTCCCGGTCATCGAGACCGGCACCGGCAACTGCCACGTCTACGTCGACGCCGACGCCGACCTCGACATGGCGGTCGACATCCTGATCAACTCCAAGGCGCAGCGGGTGAGCGTCTGCAACGCCGCCGAGACGCTCCTCGTCCACCAGGACATCGCCCCGGAGTTCCTGCCCCGCGCCCTGGACGCCCTCGCGGACGCCGGGGTCACCGTGCACGCCGACGAGCGGGTGATGGCGTACGCCAAGGACTCCAGGGCGACCGTCGTGGCGGCGGTGCCGGAGGACTGGGAGACCGAGTACCTGTCGTACGACATCGCCGCCGCGGTCGTCGACTCGCTCGACAAGGCCGTGGAGCACATCCGGCTGTGGACCTCCGGCCACACCGAGGCCATCGTGACCCGCTCGCAGCAGGCCGCCCGCCGCTTCACCCGGTTGGTCGACTCCACCACGGTCGCCGTGAACGCCTCCACCCGCTTCACCGACGGCGGCCAGTTCGGCTTCGGCGCCGAGATCGGCATCTCCACGCAGAAACTGCACGCCCGGGGGCCGATGGGCCTGCCGGAACTGACGAGCACGAAGTACATCGTCACCGGGGACGGGCACGTACGGCACTGAGACGGCCGGGGCGGCCGCGGGAGCGGGCCGGGCCGTGGCGAGCCGCGGGAAAACCGTCTCATCAGGCGGATGAATTTCCATACCGTCTGCCCAAAATGACCCCCCAGGTCTACTCTGGATCCGTGCCGGAGGACGTGGGGGGCACGCCGTCTCCCGACGGTTGGATGCCCGACGACGACCACGACCGCGGGGTGTCGGACGAAGAGTTCGCCTCCGTGGTCTTCGACGAGGCCTTCGTACGCGCGGCCACGGTCCACGAGCCGACCGCCGTCGAACGCCTCCTGGCCGCCGCCCAGGCCAGGGCCGAGGCCGCCGAGGCGGAGGCCCGCCGTACGCACGGCAGGGGCGAGCGGTACGACGACGGGTACGGCGCTTTCGGCCGTGATCCCGATGACGACGACCTGGACGACCCCGACCTCCTCGACGACCACCGCGGCGCCCCGGGCCCGTACGGCAGACAGGTCCGCTGGCACCGCCCCGTCGCCTGGATGCTGGCGCTCGTGATGGGCATCGGCATGGTCGCGCTGGCCTTCGCGGCCGTCTACCGCGGCGCCTCCTCGGGCAACAGCCGGGACCAGGTCCCGCCGCCCGCCTCGACCGGCCTGGAGCAGGGCACCGGGGCGGCCCCCTCGGCCTCCGCCGACTACTCCCAGCCGGCCGTCTCGGTCATCCCCCGCAGTCCCTGACCGGAACCGCCGCGCCGGCCCGCGAACCCGGTGAGGACCTGTCAGGACTTGGCGTGCACCAGGGCGTTTACCGGAGCTGCCGGAGACCTACTCTGAAGATATGGGAGGGCCTGGAGACCCACCCGAGGGGACACCCGAGGGCGCCCCCGGAGGTGGAGAGGACGAGTACCGGTCCGTCGTCTTCGACGAGTCGTTCGTCCGCGCTGCCCGCCTCCAGGAGTACTCCGCCCAGGAGCGCATGGCCGACCACGCTCCCGCCGTGCGCCGCCGTCCGCCCCTGCGCCGGGGTCTGTCCCGGCAGGCACTGGTCCTGTTCCTGCTGATCGCCCTCGCCTTCGTCACCGCGATCTACATGGGCGTACGCAACCCCTACCAGGGCCCCGCCGCCCGGGAACCCGTCGGCCCCCTGCGGATGACGGTCGTCCCGCTCGCCCCCCGGGACAGGGTCCCCGGCGCCGCCGATGCCGAGTACCTGTACGCGCACAGCCCCGCCGCGCAGTTCCGCGTCGGCGCCGAGGGCGTACCGCTGCCCGCCGCGCGGCGCACCGCGCACTTCTCGGACGATCAGGTGCTCACCGCGCTGACCACCGCCAAGGACTACATCGTCCGGTCCGCGCTCGATCCGGAGGTGCTCACCGGCGGCGAGGTCCGCTCCGTCCGGGTCCTCCTCGACCCCGACCAGCTCGACCAGTTCGACCGGAGCTTCGAGCGTCCCGCCGCCGACGGGCGGCACGCACCCACCGGGTGGCTGGTCCGCTTCGATCCCTCCCGCGCCGAACTGGCCGACGGCGAGATCCGCGCCGACGGCACACTGCGGGTCGCCGAGAGCGACTCGTCCACCCTCGAGGTCACCGCCGACCACACCTTCGTGTACGCGCTCCGGCCCACCGGCGACGACGAGGCGGAGTCGTCGCTGTTCACCGTCCGGCGCGAGCTGCAGTTCCGCTTCGACCGCACCGACCTGCGCCTGCACCAGGCCCAGCTCGTCCTCTCCCACGTCCGGGCCGGGCCGCTCTCCTGCGCCGAGGACTCCGCGAACCACCTGCGGCCCCTGCTCGCGCACCAGACCGCCGAGGCGGGCGGCCCCGCCGGCACCGACCCCTATGCCAGGGACGGCGTCACGGCCCTGTGCGGCGCCCTGGCCCCGAACGCCCAGCCGAGGGCGTGAGCCGGCGCCGGGGCGTGCGGTCCGGCGCCGAGGTCCGTGCCGGGGCCGAAGGGGCGCGAGCCCGTCGGCCGCTCGGGCCCTGCCGCCCGGGGAGACGGGCGCACGGGTGCGGTCAGGCGCCGTCCCCCGTCGGCCGGCCGCCCGGCGTGTCCGGGCCCCCCGGCCCGTCCGACGCGTCCGGCCCGTCCGGGGGCTCGGGAGCCGGGCGCGAGCCCGGGCCCGAACCCGTGAAGCCGCCGAAACCGCCGAAACCGCCGAAGCCGCGCCGTACCCGGTCCCCGAGGTCCCCGGCCCCGCCGGCCAGGTCGCTGACCAGCTTCATCAGCGGGTCCTTGGAGTTCCTGACGTGGGTGGTGTAGCTGTTCGCCGACTCCCGGAAGGCGTCCTTGACCGAGGTGTCCTTGTCCTCCGCGCGCCGCGCGTAGTGACCGTCCATGATCCGCTGGTGGTCGCGGGAGGCGGCCCACTTGCTCAGCTCCGCCGCCCGCACGGTGGTGAACGGGTGCGAGCGCGGCAGCACGTTGAGGATCTTCAGCACGGAGTCGCGCAGGTCGCCCCCGGCCTCGTACTCCTCGGCCTGCGCCAGGAACGCGTCCACGTTCATCTCGTGCAGGTGGTCCCCGCCCGCGATCTTCATCAGCGCGCGCAGGGAGGCCTGCAGGTCCTGGCCGACCAGCAGGCCCGCGCGGTCCGCGGACAGCTCCGACTTGCGGAACCACTCGCGCAGCGCCGTCACGACGGCCATGACGGCGAGGTTGCCGAGGGGGATCCAGGCGACCCGGACGGCGAGGCTGGTCAGGAACAGCAGGATCGTCCGGTAGACCGCGTGCCCGGACAGCGCGTGCCCCACCTCGTGCCCGACGACCGCCCGCATCTCCCCCTCGTCGAGCAGTTCGACGAGGCCCGTGGTCACCACGATGATCGGCTCGTCCAGGCCGATGCACATCGCGTTCGGCTGCGGGTCCTGGCTGACGTACATCGGGGGGACCTTCTCCAGGTCCAGGATGTGGCAGGCGTCCCGGAGCATGTCGTTCAGGTGGGCGAACTGCTGGTCCGAGACGCGCACCGAGTCGGACAGGAACAGCAGCCGCAGACTGCGCTCGGGCAGCAGACCGCTCAGGGCCTTGAACACCGTGTCGAAGCCGCTCAGCCTGCGCAGCGCCACCAGGGCGGAGCGGTCGGCCGGATGCTCGTAGGCACGCGAGGAGATCCCGGGGAAGCGCCTGCGCCGCCTGCCCGGCGCGTGCCCCCGACCGGTGTGCTCGTGGCCGTCGGACATGTCTTCCCCCAGGTGCGTGAGTGATTCTCTGCGGTCCTCGTGCGGCCCTTCGCACCCCCGGAGCGGAGCCCGGTCCGGGCGGGGATACGGTGGACGGGCAGTACACCGAAGGAGACCGCGCCATGGAGCACCATCCCGCCGCCTGGCTCGCCGAGGCGGCGAGCGCCGCCGGACAGCAAGGGCCGGGGAACCTGCTCCGCGTCGTCCTGATCGTGATGGTGCTGGGCTGTGTGCTCACCGCGTGGTTCCTGCTGCGGGGCTACAGCCGGAAGGACGACTGACGCGACCGGAAAGTTCCCCGGCGGCCTGGATTCCGGCCGCCGGACGACCGGGACGCCCCGGGCGCCGGCCGGCCAACGGCGGAGTCGGCGTGATCCCCCGCGGGAGCCCCGCATACGATGAGCCGACGTCTTTGTACCGCCCACACGCGATAGGTCCTGCCGAAGATGAGCTTCCACAGCACCGCTGCCCAGTTGGTCACCCTCGCCGCCGAGGGCCAGGAGCACGGCGGCAACCACGAGAGCCTCAACCCCTACCTCACCGGCGGCGGCGCGCTCGTCATCCTGCTGCTCATGCTGTGGATCACCACCCGCTTCAACCGCGACCGCTGAATCCCCCCGGGCCCCCTTCCGAGGGCGCCCCGAGGGGAACTGGCGGCCGAAGCCCCCGGGCCGGGCCGGTAGGGTCTGCACGCATGGGAGAGCAGGACATGCCTACCGGTCCGGCGAACGACATGGCGAACGAAACGCCGAGCGACACACGGCACCACCCGGCGCCCGCCCGCGCCACCGGTCCGGGCAGGAGCCCTTCGACGCCGGGCAGGCGCCGCCTCGGCGTCATGGGCGGCACCTTCGACCCGATCCACCACGGGCACCTGGTGGCGGCCAGCGAGGTCGCCGCACAGTTCCACCTGGACGAGGTGGTGTTCGTCCCGACCGGGCAGCCGTGGCAGAAGAGCCACCGCGACGTCTCCCCGGCCGAGGACCGCTACCTGATGACGGTGATCGCGACCGCCGAGAACCCGCAGTTCTCGGTGAGCCGCATCGACATCGACCGCGGCGGCCCCACCTACACCGTGGACACCCTGCGCGACCTGCGCGCGCTCAACCCGGACACGGACCTGTTCTTCATCACCGGTGCCGACGCCCTCGCCCAGATCCTCACCTGGCGCGACTCGGAGGAACTGTTCTCCCTCGCGCACTTCATCGGCGTGACCCGTCCCGGGCACCACCTGACCGACGCCGGCCTGCCGGAGGGCGGCGTCTCCCTGGTCGAGGTCCCCGCGCTGGCCATCTCCTCCACGGACTGCCGTGCGAGAGTCGCCAAGGGCGAACCCGTCTGGTATCTGGTGCCGGACGGAGTCGTGCGCTACATCGACAAGCGCGAGCTGTACCGCGGCGAGTGAGCCGAGAGGGGCACCGGTGAACGACCGATACGACGCGGGGTACGGGGGCGACCAGTACGAACTCGTCGGTTACGACGAGTACGGCCAGCCGGTGTACCGGCAGATCCCGGCACAGCAGCCCCAGGCCCAGGCCTACGACCCGTACGCGCAGCAGGGGCAGCAGGTACAGCAGGGGCAGCAGGGATACGCGTACGACCCGTACGCCACGGGCGTCCAGCAGCCGGCCCAGCCGTACGCTCCCTACGACACCACCGGCCGGGAACAGCCGTACGACCCGTCCTACGGCTCGTACGACCCCTACGCCCCGGGCGCCGCCGGCCCGCACGCGGGCGGCGCGGCCGCGACCCCGTACGACCCCTACGGCGAGACCGCGGCCGACGGCCGGCAGTCCCGGACCGCCGAGCGGACCGCCCACATCCCGCAGCAGGCCGGTCCGCCCGAGGAGCCGGGGAGCGCCGGCCCGGCCGAGGCGGAGCACCCCGCCGAGGCGGACTACCGCACCGAGCAGTTCGCCTTCGTCGAGGAGCCGGACGGCGACTCCGAGGACGTCATCGACTGGCTGAAGTTCACCGAGAACCGCACCGAGCGGCGCGAGGAGGCCCGGCGCCGCGCCCGCACCCGGCTCGTCGCCCTCGTCGTCGTCCTCGCGCTGGCCGCGGCCGGCGGCGTCGGCTACCTCTGGTACGCCGGGAAGCTGCCCGGCTCGTCCTCCGGCGCCCGGACGGGCACCGCGACCGCCGCGGGCGCCCAGAAGCGCGACGTGATCGTCGTCCACCTGCACGACACCAAGCGGGGCGGCACCTCCACCGCGCTGCTCGTCGACAACACCACCACCAAGCGGGGCACCACCGTCCTGCTGCCCAATTCCCTGGCTCTGACCAGCGACGACGGCACCACCACCACACTCGCCGAGTCGGTCGAGGAGGACGGCTCCGACGGCACCCGCGACGCGCTCGACTCGGCCCTCGGCACCGACATCGAGGGCACCTGGCGACTGGACACGCCCTACCTGCAGAACCTCGTCGACCTCGTCGGCAACATCGACGTCGACACCGACGCCGACGTGCCCGACCCGGACGCCGGGAAGGAGGGCGGGGCGCCCCTGGTGAACAAGGGCGAGGGCCAGACCCTCAGCGGCAAGATGGCCGTCGCCTACGCCACCTACCGCGCCCCCGGCGAGGCGCAGAACGCCCAGCTGGAGCGGTTCGGCCAGGTCATGCAGGGCGTGCTGCGCAAGATGACCTCCGACCCGGGCGCCGCGACGACCACCGTCCAGACGCTCGGGCAGATCCTCGACCCGTCACTGACCGACAAGGACCTCGGCGCCTTCCTCGCCGGCCTCGCCGACCTCGCCAAGGGCGGCGACTACCGGACGGCCCTGCTGCCCGTCCAGGACGACGGCACGCTCAGCGCCGAGGCCGGCGACGGCATCGTCAAGGACGTCCTCGGCGGCACCGCCCACAGCCCCGACCCGGACGCGGCCGTCCGGGTCTCCGTGCGGAACGCCAGCGGTGTGAAGGACAACACCGAGAAGGCCCGCGTCGTGCTCCTCAACGGCGGCTACACCTTCCTGGAGGGCGGCACCGCCTCCGCCGCCCAGGCCACGTCCCGGGTCACCTACGCCGACGCGGCCGACAAGGAGAACGCCACCGAGGTCGCCAAGACCCTGGGCCTGCCCGCCGGCTCCGTCACCAAGGGCGAGATCTCCGCGAACGCGAACGTCGCGGTGGTCCTCGGCCAGGACTACGAGCCCTCGTCCTGACGAGCCCGCGCCGAGCGGCGCCCGGGCCGCGGCGTGGGGCCCCGGCCGCCCGCGGGGGGGGGGGCCCCCCCCCCCCCCCCCCCCAAAAACGGGGGCGGGGCCGGGGGGCGGGGTAACAAAGAAAAAAAAAAAAAACCACCCC
>NZ_JBITFM010000001.1:122475-314946 GCF_044456065.1 Streptomyces sp. NPDC051041 | reverse complement strand
CCGCCGCCGCCCCCGCCCCCCGGCCCCCCCGCCGCGGCGGGGGGGGGGGCGGGGGGGGGGGGGGGCCGGCCCCCGGGGGCGGCGCCCCCCCCCCCCCCCCCCCCGCGCCCCCGTAATCACCTGGGGCCTTCGCGGCGGTCGTGAGACCCTTGAAGACAAGTGACCTCCGACCGAAAGCCTTGTAGTGACCGCGACCGACCGCTCCCTCCAGCTCATCAACACCGCCGCCCAGGCGGCCGCCGACAAGCTCGCGCACGACGTCATCGCCTACGACGTCAGCGACGTGCTGTCGATCACGGACGCCTTCCTGCTGGCCTCCGCACCCAACGACCGCCAGGTCAAGGCGATCGTCGACGAGATCGAGGAACGGCTCCTGAAGGAACTCGGCGCCAAGCCGGTGCGCCGCGAGGGCGACCGGGAGGCCCGCTGGGTCCTGCTCGACTACGTCGACATCGTCGTCCACGTCCAGCACAGCGAGGAGCGGGTCTTCTACGCCCTGGAGCGGCTGTGGAAGGACTGCCCCGAGATCGAGCTGCCCGCCGACGCCCGGGCGACCCGCGGCAAGGCCGAGGAGCACGCCAAGCTGCAGGCCGCCGAGGAGGCCGCGGACCTGGGCGGGGAGTGGCGGTGAGCGCCACCGGCGAGGTGCCCCCCGGGAAGCGGGGCCGGGGCCGCCGCATCATCCTGTGGCGGCACGGCCAGACCTCCTGGAACGTCGAGCGCCGTTTCCAGGGCACCACGGACGTCCCGCTCACGGAGACCGGCGTCGCCCAGGCCCGCCGCGCCGCCCGGCTGCTCGCCGGCCTCCGGCCCGACGCCATCGTCGCCTCGGACCTGCAGCGGGCCGCGGACACGGCCGCCGAGCTCGCCGCGGTCACCGGCCTGGACGTCACCCTCGACGAGGGCCTGCGGGAGACCTACGCGGGCGTCTGGCAGGGGCTGACGCACGAGGAGATCATCGCCCGCCACGGCGAGGAGTACGCCGCGTGGAAACGCGGCGAGCCGGTGCGCCGCGGCGGCGGCGAACTGGAGACCGAGGTCGCCGACCGCGCCGCCCCCGTGGTGCTCCGGCACGCCGAGAAGCTCCCCGAGGACGGCACCCTCGTCGTGGTCAGCCACGGCGGCACGATCCGCACCACCATCGGCCGCCTCCTCGGCCTGGAGCCCCACAACTGGGAGAGCCTCGGCGGCCTCACCAACTGCTGCTGGTCCGTCCTCGGCGAAGGCGCCCGCGGCTGGCGTCTGCTGGAGCACAACGCCGGCACCCTGCCGGAGCCCGTGCTCGGCGACGACGACTAGCGACGCGGCGGACCCGGATTTCACTTTCCGGCAGGTCGCAGGCTAAAGTTCTTCTTGTTCGCCCCGCCGAGCGGGAAGAACACAAGGGGCTATAGCTCAGTTGGTAGAGCGCCTGCATGGCATGCAGGAGGTCAGGAGTTCAATTCTCCTTAGCTCCACTCGAATCCACGGATCGACACTTCGTCGAGGTGTCGCAGATCGTGGAGACCGGTCGATGATCCCGCCCCCCAGGGGGCGGGATTTTTCGTGACCGCGTCCATCGCCACGCCTGCCGCCGCGGCAGGCGGCCGCGGCTTCCCCGCCGCCCCCCGAGGAAAGCCGTGCGCCGCGCCGTCCCCTCGTCGTCCGGCGCGCACCGGCTCGCCCGGCGCGACGGTCCGGCCCGAGGACGCGGCGGACGACGGCGGTCCGCTCGCCGCCGTCACCCGGTTCGGCCGGCTGACCGGCGTCGCGGTGTCCGGCACACTGTTCCGAACCGGCTTGAACCGGTCGGGGCCTTTCCGGCGTGCACCTCCGCGGAGGCGTTGCCGGCGCGCACGTGCGCGCCGGCCGGGACGGCCGCGGCGGGCGCCGTGTCCGGACCGGTACGGAGACGTCGCTGACCGTGTCGGTCCGGCCGTGGCAGAATCAAACGGCCGGAAGGGGGCGCGGCCCGACGGGAGGGAGTAGCGATGCCTGCGAGCATCCCAGAGGAGGTCGATCACCTCCTCGACGCAGCGTTGGAACGGGGCGTCTTCACCCGCCTCAGCTGCCCTTCCTGCGGTTCCGCCCAGGTGGCCCAGGTCCTCGGCGACAACGGCGGGATCTCCTACGTGTGCACGGCCTGCGGCCACAGCTGGAGCTGACCGATGGGTGCACACAGGCGGAAGTGCGACTGGTGCGGCAGCGGCACGCCGATCGTCCGCGACATGGAGCCGATCAACCCCGACTACCAGTACTGGTGCGAGGAGTGCGCGCGGGCGCTGATCATAAAGGGCGACCCCATCGAGACGTACCGCGAGCTGGAGGGCGAGCCGATCTACGGCCGGCTCCTCGAGGAGCACTGCACCCTCAAACGCTTCTACTCGTTCGTCACGGCCTGACCGGGGCACCGGGAAACGACATCAGGGGCGAATCCGGACGGAACGGAAACGATTTGGTGTTGGACCCCGTGGACCGTGTAATGTTGGCGTCGCCGCCGGGGAAACCGGAAGGCAAGGTCGAAAGGCGGATCAACCGCCTGACCGCAAGGGGCTATAGCTCAGTTGGTAGAGCGCCTGCATGGCATGCAGGAGGTCAGGAGTTCAATTCTCCTTAGCTCCACAGAAGTCGAAGGCGGGTCATCCGATCGGATGGCCCGCCTTCGACGTGTCCCGGGGCGTGTGGGTATGTCACCGGGGCGGCGGGCCACCCCGGGCAGGGTGGTTCGCCGCCGGGGCGCGCTCAGCGGCCCAGGGCGCGGCGGCCGCGGCCCTGGGCGGGACCCCGGATCACCGGGCAGCCGAGCGAGACGAGGCGGAGCACGCCCGCCGGAAGCGCGTCGCCGGGCGCTCGGGGCCTGCGGTACCCTAGCGCCATGCGTGCCGTACGCCTTCTGCTTAGCGGGCCGCGCTGAACAGTCCCGACCCCCGCGCATCGGATGGTCGGAATCGGCGCGGCGTCCCCTCCTGTGCGAGGGGATTTTTCATTTCCGAAACGGCGCAGCCGCTGGCAGAGACGATCGATGGAGCTTTGAGGATCATGAGCGAGACGAACCCCGCTGCCGCCGCCGAGGCAGCAGCGCCGCACCGCTACACGGCCGCCATGGCAGCCGAGATCGAGGCACGCTGGCAGGACTTCTGGGACGCGGAGGGCGTCTACGAGGCGCCCAACCCGAGCGGTGACCTGGCGGGCGACGCCGAGCAGGTCGCCAAGCCCAAGAAGTTCATCATGGACATGTTCCCGTACCCCTCCGGCGCGGGCCTGCACGTCGGCCACCCCCTGGGCTACATCGCCACCGACGTGTTCGCCCGGTTCCAGCGGATGACCGGCCACAACGTCCTGCACACCCTGGGCTTCGACGCCTTCGGCCTGCCCGCCGAGCAGTACGCCGTGCAGACCGGCACGCATCCGCGCGTGTCCACCGAGGCCAACATCGCGAACATGAAGTCCCAGCTGCGCCGGCTGGGCCTGGGACACGACAAGCGCCGGTCGTTCGCCACGATCGACCCGGAGTACTACAAGTGGACCCAGTGGATCTTCCTGCAGATCTTCAACTCCTGGTACGACCCCGAGGCGCGGAAGGCCCGCCCGATCTCCGAGCTGATCGCCCAGTTCGAGTCCGGTGAGCGCCCCGTGCCCGGGCACACCCGCGCGTGGAGCGAGCTGAGCGCCGCCGAGCGGGCCGACGTGCTGGGCGAGTTCCGCCTGGCGTACGCCTCCGACGCGCCGGTCAACTGGTGCCCCGGCCTGGGCACCGTCCTGGCCAACGAGGAGGTCACCGCCGAGGGCCGCTCCGAGCGCGGGAACTTCCCGGTCTTCAAGGCCAAGCTGCGCCAGTGGAACATGCGGATCACCGCCTACGCCGACCGGCTGCTGGAGGACCTGGAGGAGCTGGACTGGCCCGAGGCCATCAAGCTGCAGCAGCGCAACTGGATCGGCCGCTCCGAGGGCGCCCGCGTCGACTTCCCCGTGGACGGCGAACGCATCACCGTCTTCACCACGCGCCCGGACACCCTGTTCGGCGCCACCTACATGGTGCTGGCGCCCGAGCACCCGCTGGTCGAGAAGGTCACCCCGGCCGCCTGGCCCGAGGGCACCCACGAGGTGTGGACCGGCGGCCACGCCACCCCGACGGAGGCCGTCGCCGCCTACCGCGCGCAGGCCGCCGCCAAGTCCGACGTGGAGCGGCAGGCCGAGGCCAAGGACAAGACCGGAGTCTTCACCGGCGCTTACGCCACCAACCCGGTCAACGGCGAGAAGATCCCCGTCTTCATCGCCGACTACGTCCTGATGGGCTACGGCACCGGCGCGATCATGGCCGTCCCGGCGCACGACAGCCGCGACTTCGCCTTCGCGCGCGCCTTCGAGCTGCCGATCACCTGCGTGGTCGAGCCGACCGACGGCCGCGGCACCGACACCTCGACCTGGGAGGACGCCTTCGCGTCGTACGACGCGAAGATCGTCAACTCCGCCAACGACCGGATCAGCCTGGACGGTCTGGGCGTCACCGAGGCCAAGGCGCGCATCACCGCATGGCTGGAGTCCGCGGGCATCGGCGAGGGCACCGTCAACTACCGGCTGCGCGACTGGCTGTTCAGCCGCCAGCGCTACTGGGGCGAGCCCTTCCCGATCGTCTACGACGAGGACGGCGTCGCCCACGCCCTGCCCGAGTCGATGCTGCCGCTGGAGCTGCCCGAGGTCGAGGACTACTCGCCGCGCACCTTCGACCCCGACGACGCCGACACCCAGCCCGAGACGCCGCTGTCGCGCAACGAGGACTGGGTCAACGTCACCCTGGACCTGGGCGACGGGCCGAAGAAGTACCGCCGCGAGACCAACACCATGCCCAACTGGGCCGGCTCCTGCTGGTACGAGCTGCGCTACCTGGACCCGCGCAACGGCGACAAGCTGGTCGACCCGGAGATCGAGCGGTACTGGATGGGCCCGCGCGAGGGCCTGCCGCACGGCGGCGTCGACCTGTACGTCGGCGGCGCCGAGCACGCCGTGCTGCACCTGCTGTACGCGCGCTTCTGGTCCAAGGTGCTGTACGACCTGGGGCACGTCTCGTCGGCCGAGCCGTTCCACAAGCTGTACAACCAGGGCATGATCCAGGCCTACGTCTACCGCGACAGCCGGGGCATCGCGGTGCCGGCCGCCGAGGTGGAGGAACGCGACGGCGCGTACTGGTACCAGGGCGAGAAGGTCACCCGCCTGCTGGGCAAGATGGGCAAGTCCCTGAAGAACGCGGTCACCCCGGACGAGATCTGCGCCGAGTACGGGGCCGACACGCTGCGCCTGTACGAGATGGCCATGGGACCGCTGGACGTGTCCCGGCCGTGGGACACGCGCGCGGTGGTGGGACAGTTCCGGCTGCTGCAGCGGCTGTGGCGCAACATCGTCGACGAGGCGACCGGCGAGGTGACGGTCGTCGACGCCGAGCCTGCGGAGGAGACGCTGCGCGCCCTGCACAAGGCGATCGACGGGGTGCGCGCGGACCTGGAGGGCATGCGGTTCAACACCGCCATCGCCAAGGTCACCGAGCTGAACAACCACCTGACCAAGGCGGGCGGACCGGTGCCGCGGTCGGTCGCGGAGGCGCTGGTGCTGCTGATCGCGCCGCTGGCCCCGCACATCGCCGAGGAGCTGTGGCGCAGGCTGGGCCACAGCGGCTCCGTCGTCCACCAGGACTTCCCGGTGGCCGACCCGGCGTACCTGGTCGACGAGACCGTGACCTGCGTGGTGCAGGTCAAGGGCAAGGTCAAGGCGCGGCTGGAGGTCCCCCCGGCCATCTCCGAGGAGGAGCTGGAGAAGGTGGCGCTGGCCGACGAGAAGGTCGTCGCCGCGCTGGGCGGAGCCGGGATCCGCAAGGTGATCGTGCGGGCGCCGAAGCTGGTGAACATCGTTCCGGCGTAGACGCGGGGCGGCGCCGGTCCTCCGGGATCCGCGGTCGGGGTGGCCCCCTACGGGCGGGTTCGGGGTTTTTCTGGAACTCCGGACCCGCCTGCCGCGTTTACCGTGGAGGAGCGGCGCGACGGGCGCCGCGACGGGCCCAAGGGCCGGAGGAGGAGCCCCGTGGAAGCAGTGATCGCCGTCTTCACCCTGCTTTTCCTGCTCTTTCTCGCGCTCGGCGGGTACGCCACGGTGAAGGCGGTCGGCGCCGCCAAGCGCGGCGTGGACCGTACGCTCACGCAGGCCCGCCGCACGGTCGAGGACCACACCCTGCGGGCCAAGTCCTTCGCCCAGCCCGGTCCGGCGGGCGAGATCGCCCAGCTGCGGCTCAAGCTGCGGACGTCGATGCGCGCCACCCAGGACGCGCTGCACGCGCGGGTGACCGAGGACGAGTCCCTCAGGGAGTCCCTGGCCCTCTTCGAGCGGCTCAGCGCGCACGGGCACGACCTGGACGGCGAACTCAGGCGCCTGGAGTCCGAACCGGACCGGGCCGCGCTCGCCGAGCGTCTGCCCGGACTGCGGGAGCGGACCGAGCGCATCATCCGGTCGGCGGACTCCCTGCGCTGGGCGGTCCGCGACCGGGCCCGCCGCTTCGCCGACGACGACCTGGACACGCTGAGCGCGCAGATCGACGTCGAGGCGGGCGCCCTCAGGCACTGGACGGAGACGGACCGGCCGGCCACGCCACCCCCGTGGCCCGAGGCCCCGGCCGCCGACGGCCCGGCCGCCCGGCGGACCCGGCCGGAGACCCCGGAGCCGGCCGCGGCGGACGAGCCGACGCGGCCCGCCCTCACACCGCCCGATCCGCGCCCCGCCTACCCCTGGCAGAAGAAGACCCGCCCCGAGAGCACGACTTGAGCCCCCCGGCGGCCCGGCCGACGGAGCCGGGCTGCCGCACGGGCGTCACGGCAGGTAACCTCCAGCTCATGTCCCGCCATGTCGCGATCGTCACCGATTCAACGGCCTACCTGCCGGCCCGGGCGACGGAGCGCCACGGCATCACAACGGTGCCCCTGACCGTGGTCCTCGGCGACCGGGCACTGGAAGAGGGCACCGAGATCTCGACCCGTTCGCTGGCCCAGGCCCTGCAGAAGCGACGGCCGGTCACCACCTCCCGTCCCAGCCCCGAGCTCTTCGCCGAGACCTACCGCAAGGTCGCCGAGTCCGGTGCCACCGGCATCGTCTCCCTGCACCTGTCCGCGGAGCTCTCGGGCACCTACGACGCGGCGGTCCTCGCGGCGCGCCGGGCGCCGGTGCCGGTGCGCGTCGTGGACACCGGGATGGTCGCCATGGCACTCGGGTTCTGCGCGCTCGCCGCGGCGGAGGCGGCGGACACGGGCGGCACGGTCGACGAAGCCGTCACGGCCGCGGAGAAGCGGGCCGCGGGCACGGCCGCCTACTTCTACGTCGACACCCTCGACTTCCTGCGCCGCGGCGGCCGGATCGGCGCCGCACAGGCCCTGCTCGGGTCCGCGCTCGCCGTGAAGCCGCTGCTGCAGCTGAACGGTGGCCGGATCGAGCCGCTGGAGAAGGTGCGGACCGCGTCGCGGGCGATCGCCCGCCTCGAGGAGATCGCGGCCGACCGGGCGGGCGGCGCCCCGGTGGACATCGCGGTCCACCATCTCGCCGCTCCGGACCGGGCGGCGGCCCTGGCGGACCGGCTGCGGGCACGGGTGCCCGGACTGGCCGAACTGCACGTGAGCGAGGTCGGGGCGGTGATCGGGGCGCACACCGGGCCCGGACTGCTGGGAGTGGTGGTCTCGCCGCGGTGAGGCCCGGTCCGGGAGCGGTGCGTGGGGTCGCGTGGGCGCCGGGCCGTGGGCGCAGATGCTGGGGCGCGGGCGCCGGGGTGATGCAACGGCGTCGAAGGCGGTGGACCGGGGGCGGGCACGGGACGGGCCGGTGTGGCGGCCCGGTGCGAGGCGTCACGGGTGATGGCAGTGTCGTGGGGGCGGTGCGGGTGTGGCGGCCCGGTGTGCGGCCGTCGCGGCCCGGTGTGCGGGCATGGTGCACCCGTACGGGTGATGGAGTTGTCCACAACCGGGCGGTGATCCCCGGGAATCGAGCAAGATCACCGCGAGTGCGCCGATGTGCCCGATCCTCGCGGCATGGCACTTCGATCACGTTCCCACACGGCGGCTGCGACCAGCGGTCCGGGCCGCGGACCCGCGTCCGACGGCCGTACCCGTCACCGCCGACGGCCCCCCGCCCACGGCCGGCCGCGGCACCGTCATGCGTCGGCGGAGGAACTGCGCCGACGCGCACAGGTGATCTTCGCCGAGCGGGCCGGGGAAGAGCGGGAGTCGGGAAAGGGGCCGCCCGCGGGGGGACGCCGCGACACGCCTCCTCCCGCGTCCCCGCCGGAGGAGGAGCCGGCCGGTGAGGGCGGGGGCCGGGAAGGCGGGCTTGGCGGTGTCGCCGCCGTGGCGGACGCCGGAGCCGACCGGAGCGCGGGGGACTGGCGGGAGCGGGCCGGGCTCGCGCTGCGGGAGCGGATGCCGGTGTGGCTGCAGGCGCGGTGCGGTATGGAACGGCGGAGCGTACTCGCGCTCGCGGTGGTGCTGGTGGTCGCCGCGGCCTTCGCCGTGCAGCACTTCTGGGCCGGCCGAACCCAGCCCGTGCCGGCACCCGAGGTGGTGGCGGCGCCCTACGGCGAGCGGGGACCGCAGGACGCGCAGGAGACCGGTGAGGGATCCGCGCCGAGGTCCGCCACCGGCGTGCCGAAGGCCGGGGGGACGTCCGGTACCCAGATCGTCGTGGACGTCAGCGGCAAGGTCCGCGAACCCGGGATCCATCGCCTGCCGGCCGGTTCGCGGGTCGCGGACGCGTTGCGGGCGGCGGGCGGGGTCCGGCCCGGCACGAACACCGACGGGCTGAACCGCGCCCGTTTCCTCGTGGACGGCGAACAGGTGATCGTCGGCGCTCCCGCCCCCGGTGCGGGCGCCGGCCCGGGCGGCGCGGTCGCCGGGTCCGCCGGCGGACCGGCCGCCGGTGGTGGGAGCGGTGCGGCGGGAGCGGCACCCGCCGCACCGCTCTCCCTCAACACGGCCACCGTGGAGCAGCTCGACACACTGCCCGGGGTCGGCCCGGTGCTGGCCCGGCACATCATCGACTACCGCACGCAGCACGGCGGCTTCCGCTCCGTGGACGAACTGCGCGAGGTCAACGGCATCGGCGAGCGCCGCTTCGCCGACCTGCGGAATCTCGTACGGCCATGAGGCGCGTCGCTGATCCGCCGGGGCGCGTCACACCGGCCGATCCGGGCACGGGCGCTCCCGCGGCCGGTGCCCGGCGGCCGGTTCACGCCGCCTCCGGGAGGCGGCTCGGCGCGGCTCACCCCCGGCAGGAGGGGCCGACGGACCTCCGCCTGGTGCCGCCCGCGCTCGCCGCCTGGGCCACGGCGGCGCTCATGGTGGACGACCCGCCCGGACGGGTCGCCGGCGTCGTGGTCGTCTGTCTGGCCGTGGCGGGTGTGTCGCTGTCGGCGCGGTGGAGCCGATCGCCGGGCGGTCGTTCCGACGGGCCGGCGCGGTGGGCGTGGCCGCGGGTCGCCGTGGCCGCCGTGCTGCTCGGCGTCGCCGCGGCCGCCGCCTCCGCGGGGCTGCACGGAGCGGACCTGCGGCGCGGGCCCGTACCGGAACTGGCACGGCGGTACGCCGCCGTGACCGCCGAGGTCGAGGTCACTTCCGACCCCCGGCTCACCCGCCCCCGGATCGCGGGTGAGCACGCGGTTCCGGCCGCCGTGCTGATCGAGGCGGACGTACGGCGGGTCGAGCGGGCGGGCGGGACGGCGGTGACCACGCGGACGCCCGTGCTGATGATCGTGGACGTGGGCACGGCGACGGCCGGCCGCGTTCCCGGGAGGGCGCCGGCCCGCGCCACGGACTTTGACAGGGCGTCGGCGGGATCGGCGGTTTTTGACGGGGCATCCGCCGGCCCACCGGCCCGTGGTACGGCTGACGGCGGCGCGTCGGCCCACGCGGGCCGGCCGCGAAGCTCGCCCTGGCTCGGTCTGCTGCCGTCCACCCGGCTGCGGGTGACCGCGCGCTCGGCGCCCGCGCTGACGGGCGGGGACCGGATCGCTGCGGTGCTGCGGGTGCGGGACCAGGGCGTGCCGGCCGTGGTGGCGGGGCCGTCGGGGGCGCAGCGGCTGGCGGGGCGGTTGCGGGCCGGGTTGCGGGAGGCCACCGACGGCTTGCCGGCGGACGCGCGGGCGCTGTTGCCGGGGCTGGTCGTGGGGGACACCTCACGCGTCACTCCGGAGCTGGACGAGGCGTTCAAGGAGACCGACCTCGCGCACACACTGGCCGTCTCCGGAAGCAACCTCACGATCATCCTCGCGCTGCTCCTCGGGCCGCCGGGCCTGGCCCAGCACAGCGAGCGCCGCGGCCTGGCGCCCCGCCTGGGCGTCTCCCTGCGGACCACCGCACTGCTCGGCGGTGTGCTGGCGCTCGGATTCGTCGTCGTGTGCCGACCGGACCCCAGCGTGCTGCGGGCCGCGGCCTGCGGAGCCGTCGCACTGCTGGCACTCTTCACCGGACGCCGGCGGTCGCTGATCCCGGCGCTGGCGACGGCCGTCCTGCTGCTGGTGCTGTACGACCCGTGGCTGGCCCGCAGTCACGGCTTCTTGCTCTCCGTCCTGGCCACCGGCGCCCTCCTCACGCTCGCGCCGCGCTGGAGCATCGCGTTGCGGCGGCGCGGGGTTCCGCCCCGGGCGGCCGAGGCGCTGGCCGCCGCGGCCGCCGCGCAGGCGGTGTGCGCACCGGTCGTCGCCGTGCTGTCGGCGCGGGTGAGCCTGGTCGCGGTGCCGTGCAACCTCCTCGCGGAGTTCGCGATCGCGCCGGCCACGGTGCTGGGCTTCGCGGCGCTGGCGACGGCTCCGGTGGCGATGCCGGCGGCTAAGGCGCTCGCATGGGCCGCGAGTTGGCCCGCCGAGTGGCTCGCGGGTGTGGCGCGTACGGGGGCGGCGCTGCCCGGCGCGGGGGTGGACTGGCCGGGCAGCTGGACCGGGGCGGCGCTGCTCGCCCTGGTCACGGTGGCGGTGCTGTCGGCCGGCCGGCGGCTGCTGGGGCATCCCTGGTGGTGCGGGGCCTGCGGGGTGCTGCTGGTGCTGGCGGTGGTGCAGCCGCCACCGCTGACCAGGGTGGTCACGGGCTGGCCGCCGCCGAACTGGCGGCTGGTGATGTGCGACGTGGGGCAGGGCGACGCGATGGTCCTCGCGGCCGGCGAGGGGGCCGGCGTGGTCGTGGACGCCGGCCCCGATCCCGTGCTCGTCGACCGCTGCCTGCGCGCGCTCGGCATCACCAGGGTCCCGCTGGTCGTCCTGACCCACTTCCACGCCGACCACGTGGCGGGTCTGCCCGGCGTGCTGCGCGGACGGCCGGTGGGCGCGATCGAGACGACCGGTTTCGAGGAGCCCGCGGACCAGGCCGCATTCGTGCGGAGGGAGGCCGCCGCCCGGCGCATTCCGGTGACGCGGGCCGTCGCCGGGGAACAGCGGCGCGCCGGGGAGCTGTCCTGGCAGGTGCTGTGGCCTCCGTCGACTCCCCGGCCCGGCGTGAGCGGAGCGACACCCCCACCGGGCCCGGAGCCGGAGGGGCCGAACGACGCCAGCGTCACCCTGCTGGTCCGCACGGCCGGGCTGCGTCTGCTGCTGCTCGGGGACCTCGAACCCCCGGCCCAGCGGGCGCTGGCGAGGTCCCCGGCCGCGGCGGCGCTGTCCGGGGTGGACGTGCTCAAGGTGGCCCACCACGGCTCGGCGTACCAGGACCCGGACCTGATACGCCGTGCGGCCCCGCGGCTGGCGCTGATCTCCGCGGGTGAGGACAACCCGTACGGACATCCGGCACCCGGCACGGTCGCGGCGCTGCGCGCCCGGGGCGCGATGGTGCTGCGCACGGACCGGGACGGGGCCCTCGCGGTCGCGGGCACGGCGGAGGAGCTGCGGGTGGCGGGAGGCTGAGGGCATGGGGCCCGCACAGGTCGACGCCTGTTTCCGCGCCCGGGGCCGGGCACCCGGCGCGACCGGCCGGCGAGGTGTTGCGCGCGCCGCGCCTGCGGCACCTGCGGACCGTGCCGTTCGAGAATCCGTCCGCCCGTCCCGGGGAGGGATCGTGCCGGAGGGCACCGGACGAGGAGGCGCTCGCGGCGTACCGGACCGGTTCGGCGTCGAACTCGGCGCGGCGCCGCCGGCGGCGCCGGTGCGGCATCCGGACCGGAACGGATGACGCGGACCGCGTCGGCGCCACCGGTGCTCCGTTCGTGAAGCCGCGTCAGCAGCACTGCCTCCGGGCCGTCGACGGGCCGCGCCGGCGAGGCCCTCACGGCCCGTCGGCAGGCGGTGCCAGCCGGGGCGTCGTGGTGGTGGGGCCGGCCACGGGAGGCGGGTCGTGCCCGGGGACCGGGCCGGCCGGCCGTATCGGCGGGTGCCGGACAATGGCTCCGTGAGCGATGTGAGACATGTGCTGGTGCTGCCCGACCGCGATGCCGCGGAGGAGGCGGCGCGGGCGTTGGGGGAGCGGTTCGGGATCGACGAGGAACCGCAGCTCGTCCGGGACGCGCTGGCCGGCGAGGACGACGCCGAGGACGCGCAGTGGCTCCTCGTCCTGCGGGACGAGGAGGAACGGCTGGACGCCGGTGAACTGGACGAGTTCGCCGCGGAGTGGGACGGATGGCGGGAGGAGCCGTAGCGCCGCCGGGGCGGGCCTGAGCCGGGCGGACCCGGTTCCACGGCAGGCGGCCGCCCCGGGAGCGGACGGACCCCGTCCCCGTTGTCGGCGGCCCGTGGGATGCTTGTCGCGATGGCCAGGAAGACTGCGAACGACGACCCTCTCGCCCCGGTGACCCTCGCCGTGGGCCAGGAGGACCTCCTGCTCGACCGTGCGGTGCAGGAGGTGGTGGCCGCCGCGAAGGCCGCCGACGCCGACACGGACGTACGCGACCTGACCCCCGACCAGCTGCAGCCCGGCACGCTTGCCGAGCTGACCAGCCCGTCGCTGTTCGCGGAGCGCAAGGTCGTGGTGGTGCGCAACGCGCAGGACCTCTCGGCCGACACGGTCAAGGACGTCAAGGCGTATCTCGCGGCGCCCGCCGAGGAGATCGTCCTGGTGCTGCTGCACGCGGGCGGGGCCAAGGGCAAGGGCCTGCTGGACGCCGTGCGCAAGGCGGGGGCGCGGGAGGTGGCGTGCCCGAAGATGACGAAGCCGGCGGACCGGCTGGCCTTCGTCAGGGCGGAGTTCCGGACCGCAGGGCGGTCGGCCACGCCGGAGGCCTGCCAGGCGCTGGTCGACGCGATCGGGAGCGATCTGCGGGAGCTGGCCTCGGCGGTCTCCCAACTGGTCGCGGACGTCGAGGGGACGATCGACGAGGCGGTCGTCGGGCGGTACTACACCGGGCGGGCGGAGGCCTCCAGCTTCACGGTCGCCGACCGCGCGGTCGAGGGACGGGCGGCGGAGGCGCTGGAGGCGCTGCGGTGGTCGCTGGCCACCGGGGTGGCGCCGGTGATGATCACCAGTGCGCTCGCGCAGGGCGTGCGGGCGATCGGGAAGCTGTCGTCGGCGCGTGGGGGCCGGCCCGCCGACCTCGCCCGTGAGCTGGGGATGCCGCCGTGGAAGATCGACCGGGTGCGGCAGCAGATGCGGGGCTGGACGCCGGACGGGGTGGCCGTCGCCCTGCGCGCGGTGGCCGAGGCCGACGCGGGCGTGAAGGGCGGCGGCGACGATCCCGAGTACGCCTTGGAGAAGGCGGTCGTCACCATCGCGCGGGCGGCGCGGTCGCGGGGGCGCGGGTAGCTCCGCGAGCCGAGGGGCGGCGCCGCGAGCCGCATGAGCCGCCGGCGGCCCGGCGGGGCACGTGCTCCGGGGACCGGCACCGGTCCCCGGCGGGTCCGGTGGCCCGGCGGGGCCGTGATCCAGTGGCCGGGGCCGCCGTACGGAGGAGAATCGGATCTGTCAGCCCGGATCGCCAGACAGGGAAAGGCGGCGACGGTCATGGCTGAACATCCGCACGCGACGCTGGTCCGCAAGGGCTACGAGGCCTTCTCCCGCGGCGACATGGACGCCCTGCGCGCACTGCTCGCGATGGACGCGACGCAGCACGTGCCCGGCACTCATCCGCTGGCGGGTGACCACAAGGGCCAGGACGCGATCATCGACTTCTACCGGCGGCTCGCCGAGGAGACGAACGGGACGATGCGCGTCGACCTGAGCAGCGTCTGCGCCGACGGCCGGGGCCATGTGGTCGGCGTGAGCCGCCTGACGGCCGAACGCCAGGGCAAGCGCCTGGACCAGACGGGGTGCATCGTCTTCCGGATCGTCGGCGACAAGGTCACGGATCTCGACGAGTGCGTCGAGGACATCGACCACAGCAACGACTTCTGGTCATGACCCCGGATCCCCTGGTACGGCCTCGGGGACCTCCGCCACGGCGTCCGGCCCCTCACCCACGCCTCCTGGCCCCCCTCGTACGCCTCCCGATCCCCTCGTACGACCCGGATCCCCTCGGTAGGGGGGCTCGCGAAGGACTCCGCCCACGCCGAAGGCCCCGCCCACCGCCCTGGGGAAGAGCGGAAGGCGGGGCCTTCGGTTCGAGCTGGTGAGCCCGTCCCCGCGTGGCGAACGCAGGCCGCGGACGAACTCGGGGGTGCCGGTCGGGGGCGGATGAGAGAGGGCCCGCCCTGGTCCTTCCAGCGGCCGGATCCGGTGCGTACGGGTACGCGTGGACCCGCTCAGATCAAGAAGGGGTTCAGCCCTTGAGCGCGGCGACCTTCTGAGCCAGCGCCGACTTCTTGTTGGCGGCCTGGTTCTTGTGGATGACGCCCTTGGAGACGGCCTTGTCGAGCTGGCGCGCGGCAGCGCGCTGGTACTCCACGGCCTTCTCGACGTCACCCGCGGCGGCAGCCTCACGGGCCTTGCGGATCGCGGTCTTCAGGGAGGACTTGACGGCCTTGTTGCGCAGCCGGGCCTTCTCGTTGGTCTTGATCCGCTTGATCTGGGACTTGATGTTCGCCACGAATGAGCCTCTACAGGTTCTGGCACGGGGCCGCACAGGGTCCCGCACCGGTGATTTCTTGGAGGTGTGCCTCCTGCGGAGAGGGCATGAGACACAGCCACTCAGACTACCAGCGGGCCCATTCGCAGCCCAAACCCGTCCATGCTCCCCGCCCGTGGGACCATGGAACCTACGTATCGATCCGACCCGAGACCGCAGACACTGCGGACGCCTCAAGAATCAGGACCCTGCGTGCCCGCGATCCCTAGCCATGTGCCCGAGCCGAGCCGTACCGACCCGGCTCTGATCCGCAATTTCTGCATCATCGCGCACATCGACCACGGCAAGTCCACGCTCGCCGACCGGATGCTCCAGCTGACCGGTGTGGTCGAGCAGCGGCAGATGCGCGCTCAGTACCTCGACCGCATGGACATCGAGCGCGAGCGCGGCATCACGATCAAGTCCCAGGCGGTGCGTCTGCCGTGGGCCCCCACCCACGACCCGGGCAACACGCACATCCTCAACATGATCGACACCCCGGGGCACGTCGACTTCACCTACGAGGTCTCGCGGTCGCTCGCCGCCTGCGAGGGGACCATCCTCCTGGTCGACGCCGCCCAGGGCATCGAGGCGCAGACCCTCGCCAACCTCTACCTGGCGATGGAGAACGACCTCACGATCATCCCCGTGCTGAACAAGATCGATCTTCCCGCGGCCCAGCCCGAGAAGTTCGCCGAGGAGCTCGCCAACCTCGTCGGGTGCGAGCCGGGCGACGTGCTCAAGGTGTCCGCCAAGACGGGCCTGGGCGTCGAGGCGCTCCTCGACAGGGTCGTCGAGGAGATCCCCGCCCCGGTCGGCGTCGCGGACGCCCCCGCCCGCGCCATGATCTTCGACTCGGTCTACGACTCCTACCGCGGCGTCGTGACGTACGTCCGGGTCATCGACGGGCAGCTCAACAAGCGTGAGCGGATCCGGATGATGTCCACGGGCGCGACCCACGAGCTGCTGGAGATCGGCGTCAACTCGCCCGAGATGATCGGCGCGGACGGCCTCGGCGTGGGCGAGGTGGGCTACCTGATCACCGGTGTGAAGGACGTCCGCCAGTCCAAGGTCGGTGACACCGTCACCAGCCAGCAGAAGGGGGCCACGGAGGCGCTCGGCGGGTACAAGGACCCCAAGCCGATGGTGTTCTCCGGGCTGTACCCGCTCGACGGGTCGGACTACCCCGAGCTGCGCGAGGCGCTCGACAAGCTCCAGCTCAACGACGCCGCCCTGGTCTACGAGCCGGAGACCTCCGCGGCCCTCGGCTTCGGCTTCCGCGTCGGCTTCCTCGGCCTGCTCCACCTGGACGTGATCCGGGAGCGGCTGGAGCGCGAGTTCGGGCTCGACCTGATCGCCACCGCGCCCAACGTGGTCTACCGGGTGATCATGGAGGACGGCACCGAGGTCGTCGTCACCAACCCGAGCGAGTTCCCCGAGGGGAAGATCGCCGAGGTCTACGAGCCGGTGGTCCGGGCCACGATCCTCGCCCCCACCGAGTTCATCGGCGCGATCATGGAGCTGTGCCAGACCCGGCGCGGCACCCTGCTCGGCATGGACTACCTCTCCGAGGACCGGGTGGAGATCCGGTACACCCTGCCGCTCGCCGAGATCGTCTTCGACTTCTTCGACCAGCTGAAGTCCAAGACCCGGGGCTACGCCTCGCTGGACTACGAACCGACCGGCGAGCAGAGCAGCTCGCTCGTCAAGGTCGACATCCTGCTGCACGGCGACAAGGTCGACGCCTTCTCGGCGATCACCCACAAGGACCAGGCGTACGCGTACGGCGTCCGCCTGGTCGCCAAGCTCAAGGAGCTGATCCCGCGGCAGAACTTCGAGGTGCCGGTGCAGGCCGCCATCGGCTCCCGGGTGATCGCCCGCGAGACCATCCGCGCCATCCGCAAGGACGTCCTCGCCAAGTGCTACGGCGGTGACATCTCCCGCAAGCGGAAGCTGCTGGAGAAGCAGAAGGAAGGCAAGAAGCGGATGAAGATGGTGGGGTCCGTGGAGGTTCCGCAGGAGGCGTTCATCGCCGTGCTCTCCAGCGATGACAGCGCGGGGTCGGGCAAGGCCAAGAAGTAGTCGCCCGGCGGTACCGCCTTACCGGCGGTTACCCGGCGAACCGGGTGGAACAGGGGCCCGCTGTACGAAAGTGCGGCGGGCCCCTGCGCGTGCGGGCGCCCGGGCTCTGTAGGAAGTGACAGGACGCGGCCCCTTACGCGAGGACCGGTCGCGCTCTACCCTGATCTCCACTCACTAGTTACTCGTGAGTTAAACAGCCGCCCTCGAGTGACACACAGCAGGAACCGTCAGCCGCAACTGAGTCAGCCGCACCGTCGCGGGCCCCGGAGGATGTCGTGAGCGACACGCAGACACTGATCGAGAACCGACCGCCGTCCGTGGCGGCCCTCTTCCTGGAGCGCGTGGCGGCCACCCCGGACGCCGAGGCATACCGCTATCCCGTCCCTCCGGCCTCGGGGCAGGGCCCCGACGACTGGAAGACGCTGACCTGGGCGCAGACCGCCGAGCGGGTCGGCGCGATCGCGGCCGGCCTGATCGAGCTGGGCGTGCGGCCGGAGGAGCGGGTGGCGCTGGCCTCCGCGACGCGGGTCGAGTGGATCCTCGCCGACCTGGGCATCCTGTGCGCGGGCGCGGCCACGACGACGGTCTACCCGCAGACCAACGCCGACGAGTCGGCGTACATCCTCTCCGACTCCGGGAGCAGGGTGCTCATCGCGGAGAACGCCGAGCAGCTGGCCAAGGTGCGGGAGAAGCGCGCCGGGCTGCCCGACCTCACGCACATCGTGGTCATCGACCCGGCCGGGGCCGAGACCGGCGACCGGGTGCTCACCCTGGCCGAGCTGGAGAGCCGGGGCGCGGCCCGGCTGGAGAAGGACCCCGACCTGGTCAGGGAGCGGGTCGGCGCCATCACCAAGGACCAGCTGGCCACCCTCATCTACACCTCCGGCACCACCGGCCGCCCCAAGGGCGTGCGCCTGCCGCACGACAGCTGGGCGTACATGGCGAAGGCGATCGCCGCGACCGGGCTGGTCACCGGTGAGGACGTGCAGTACCTGTGGCTGCCGCTCGCGCACGTGTTCGGCAAAGTGCTCACCTCCGGCCAGATCGAGGTCGGGCACGTCACCGCCGTCGACGGCCGCGTCGACAAGATCATCGAGAATCTGCCGGTCGTGCGGCCGACGTACATGGCCGCCGTGCCGCGCATCTTCGAGAAGGTCTACAACGGGGTCGCGGCCAAGGCGAAGGCCGGCGGCGCCGCCAAGTACAGGATCTTCCAGTGGGCCGCCGAGGTCGCCCGCGAGTACGCCAAGGTCACCCAGGACAACTTCCGCCGCACCGGCAACCGCACCGCGCCCTTCGGCCTCTCCGTCAAGCACAAGGTCGCCGACGCCCTCGTCTACTCCAAGATCCGCGAGGCGTTCGGCGGCCGGCTGCGCGCCTGCATCTCCGGCTCGGCCGCCCTCGCGCCGGAGATCGGGTACTTCTTCGCGGGCGCCGGGGTCCACATCCTGGAGGGCTACGGCCTGACCGAGTCCTCCGCGGCGTCCTTCGTGAACCCCGGCGAGGCCTACCGCACCGGCACGGTCGGCAAGCCGCTGCCCGGCACGGAGGTGCGCATCGCGGACGACGGGGAGATCCTGCTGCGCGGGCCCGGCATCATGCAGGGCTACCACAAGCTGCCCGACAAGACCGCCGAGGTGCTGGAACCGGACGGCTGGTTCCACACCGGGGACATCGGCGAGCTGTCGCCCGACGGCTACCTGCGCATCACCGACCGCAAGAAGGACCTGATCAAGACGTCCGGCGGCAAGTACGTCGCGCCCGCCGAGGTGGAGGGCCGGTTCAAGGCGATCTGCCCGTACGTGTCCAACATCCTGGTGCACGGGGCCGACCGGAACTACTGCACCGCGCTCATCGCGCTCGACGAGGCGGCGATCACCGAGTGGGCGAAGGAGAACGGGCTGGAGGGCAGGCCGTACGCGGAGATCGTGGCCGCGCCGGCCACGGTCGGGATGGTCGACGGGTACGTGCAGCAGCTCAACGCCGGGCTGCAGCGGTGGCAGACGATCAAGAAGTTCCGGTTGCTGCCGCGTGACCTCGACGTCGAGCACGGCGAGATCACGCCGAGCCTGAAGCTGAAGCGGCCCGTCGTCGAGCGGGAGTACAAGCACCTGATCGAGGAGATGTACGAGGGCACGCGCGAGGCGTAGAAAGCGGGCGGGCCCGTCGGCGGCGCCCGCGCGGCCGCCCCTCATGCCTGCCCGCCCGGCAGGCATCCGCCCCGCCCGCCCGGTGCCCGCCCCGCCCGGCCGTTCCCGTACTGGCCCCGGCCGGGCCTCCGTGCGGCCCGGCTCGCGCGGACGGGTCGTCACCGGGGCGGCCCGGCGGCGGGCCGCGGTGCGTTCGGCCCCGCTCCCAGGGCTTGTTTCCGGCCCCCTCGGGAAGTCGCCGTCAGGGGCGGCGGGCGTCGCGGTGAGCGGGGGACACCGGCCAAATGCTCGAACCTGTCACTCTTTTTGACCATCTTCGAGCACATGCGTATCACTGTTCTCACTTATCGCGGCTCACTTCGGTAACTCGGTGCTCATGGGCGTGGCCGGTCTGTCACCCTGTCGGCATCGACTGCGGCGTATCCGTACGAACTGCCCGGGGAGCTGTCCATGAGGGCCATTCCGACGCAACGGGAGACGCCTTCCCGTGCCGCCGAGGTGCCTGAACCCGCGCCGGGGGCCTTCGCGCCGGCACCCGAGCCGGAGGGAGCCGCGCCGGGAGCGCTCACCGCCCCCGCGCTCACCGCCCCGGCGCACGCCTGCGCGCACACCACCATCCTCACCGGCGGCCCCCACGCCCCCGGCGCCGCCCGCGCGCTGGTGCGGGACTCCCTCGCCGACTGGACCGGCCGCGGCCTGCCCGGCGCCGAACACCTCACCGAACGCCTCGCCGACGACGCCCTGCTGGTCGTCAGCGAGCTGGTCACCAACGCCGTCGTCCACGCCGGCACCGACGTCGAACTGACCTGCCGGCTGGAGGCGACCGGCGCGCTCCTCGTCGAGGTCGCCGACCACCACCCCTCGCGCGCTCCCCGCGGCGGCGACCCCGAGCCGCCCCACGACACGCCGGAGTACGGGCGCGGCCTGCGGCTGGTCGCCGCGCTCTCGGATGCCTGGGGCATCACCTACCGCACGGGCACCAAGACGGTGTGGGCCCGGCTGCCCGTCGTGGGCCGCCCGCCCGGCGAGGAGACGGCGGCGTACGCCGGGGAGGGCACCCTGGGGCGCGGACTCCGGCTGGCCGGGATGCTCGCGCCCGAGCCCTTCCCGCCGTCGGACGCGCTCGGGCGGGGGGAGGCCCGCCGCGCCGGGGGCGACCGGGACTGGCTGGGCCGCGGTGCCCTGTCCTTCCTGGCCGAGGCGTCCGACCTGCTGGCCGGGCAGCTCGACGAGGACCTGGTCGCCGCGCTCACCGGGCAGCTGATCGTGCCCCGGCTCGCCGACTGGTGCGGGGTGTGGCTGGAGGACGAGGCGATGGGCCGCTGGGGGGCCGGGAGCGGGGGAGGCCGGAGCGCGCCCGCCGGGGCGCCCGGGCCGCGCCTCGCCCGCGTCTGGCACGGCAGCGAGAGCCGCATCGAGGACCTGCGCCGGGCCCTGGAGAAGGACCCGCCGCACCCGGCCGACCCGCTGGACACCGGGCCCGTCGCCCACCCCTATCCCGGCCTGCCGGACGAGGAGCCCGGCGCGGCGCTCGCCTACCGGCTGGTCGCGGGCGGCCGGCCGCTGGGCACGCTGGTCATCGGGCGGGCCGGCACGCCCCGCTTCCCCGACGAGGTCACCGGCCTCGTCGAGGACCTCGGCCGCCGGGTCGCGCTCGCCATCGGCGCCGCCCGCCAGTACGCCCGGCAGGCCACCATCAGCGAGATCCTCCAGCGCGGCCTGCTGCCCGGAGCCGTCGCCGAGATCCCCGGCATGCGCAGTGCCCTGGTCTACGAGCCCTGCGACCAGGGCGGGCCCAGCGGCGACTTCTACGACCTGTTCCCGGCCGGCGCCGGCCGCTGGTGCTTCGCCGTCGGCGACGTCCAGGGCAAGGGCCCGGAGGCCGCCGTCGTCATCGGCCTGGCCCGGCCCTGGCTGCGGCTGCTGGCCCGCGAGGGGTACGGCGTCGCCGACGTCCTCGACCGCCTCAACCAGCTCCTCCTCGACGACGCCACCGAGGCCGCGGACGCGGCGGCCCGCGCGCTGGTCGCCCCCCTCGGCCCCGGCGACGGCCCGCAGACCCGCTTCCTGTCCCTCCTGTACGGCGAGCTGGTCCCCTTCGACGGCGGCGTCCGCTGCACCCTCGCCTGCGCCGGACACCCCCTGCCGCTGCTCCTCGGCCCCGGCGGCGACGTCCGCGCCGCCGCCCGGCCGCAGACCCTGCTCGGCGTCGTCGAGGACGAGACGTACGCCAGCGAGACCTTCGAGCTGCGGCCCGGCGACACCCTGCTGTGCGTCACGGACGGGGTGACCGAGCGGCGCTCCGGCTCCCGCCAGTTCGACGACGGGGACGGGCTCGCGACGGCGCTCGCCGGATGCGCGGGACTGGCCGCGGACGGGGTCGCGGAGCGCATCACCCGCCTCGTCCACGAGTTCGGGGAGCGGCCCCCCGAGGACGACCTGGCGCTGCTGGTGCTCCAGGCGGAGTAGCAGTCCGCGCGGGTGCTGGACAATGGAGGACATGCCTTCCGCTCTTCCCGACGGCGAACCCGTCCCCGCCGACGGCGCGCTGCCCGCGTCCGCGCTCGCCGGGGCCGCGGACCGCCCCCTCGGGTTCTACCTGCACGTTCCGTACTGCGCGACCCGCTGCGGCTACTGCGACTTCAACACCTACACCGCGACCGAGCTGCGCGGCACCGGCGGCGTGCTCGCCTCCCGCGACAACTACGCCGACACGCTGATCGACGAGATCCGCCTCGCCCGCAAGGTCCTCGGCGACGACCCGCGCGAGGTCCGCACGGTGTTCGTCGGCGGCGGCACGCCGACGCTGCTGGCCGCCGACGACCTGGTCCGGATGGTGCGCGCGATCCGCGACGAGTTCGGGCTGGCCCCGGACGCCGAGGTCACCACGGAGGCCAACCCGGAGTCGGTCGACCCGGCCTACCTGGCGGCACTGCGGGCGGGCGGCTTCAACCGGATCTCCTTCGGCATGCAGAGCGCGAAGCAGCACGTGCTGAGGGTGCTCGACCGCACGCACACGCCGGGCCGCCCCGAGGCGTGCGTGGCCGAGGCCCGCGCGGCCGGCTTCGACCACGTCAACCTGGACCTGATCTACGGCACCCCCGGCGAGTCCGACGACGACTGGCGGGCCTCGCTGGACGCGGCCCTCGGCGCCGGCCCGGACCACGTCAGCGCCTACGCCCTGATCGTCGAGGAGGGCACGCAGCTCGCCCGCCGCATCCGGCGCGGCGAGATCCCCATGACCGACGACGACGTCCACGCCGACCGCTACCTGATCGCCGAGGAGACCCTGTCGGCGGCGGGCTTCGCCTGGTACGAGGTGTCCAACTGGGCCGCCTCCGACGCGGGCCGGTGCCTGCACAACGAGCTGTACTGGCGCGGCGCCGACTGGTGGGGCGCGGGCCCCGGCGCGCACAGCCACGTCGGCGGCGTGCGCTGGTGGAACGCCAAGCACCCGGGCGCGTACGCGGCGGCGCTGGCGGCGGGCCGGTCGCCGGGCGCCGGCCGGGAGCTGCTGAGCGAGGAGGACCGCCGGGTGGAGCGGATCCTGCTGGAGCTGCGGCTGCGCGAGGGGGTGCCGCTGGACCTGCTGCGCGAGGAGGGCCTGGCCGCGTCCCGCAGGGCGCTGGCGGACGGGCTCCTGCGGCGGGGGCCGTACGAGGAGGGGCGTGCGGCGCTGACCCTGCGGGGGCGGCTGCTCGCGGACGCGGTGGTCAGGGACCTGGTGGACTGATCACTCCGGCGGGTGAACCGCTGCGGGAGGCCGGCCCGGTCCGCAGGCTGCCACCGCTCACGGCTGCGCCGTGACGAAGTCGATCAGCTCCTCCACCCGCCCCAGCAGCTCCGGCTCCAGGTCCTTGTAGGACCGCACCCGCCCCAGGATCCGCTGCCAGGCGGCCCCGGTGTTCTCCGGCCACCCCAGCGCCCGGCACACCCCCGTCTTCCAGTCCTGCCCGCGCGGCACCCGCGGCCACGCCCCGATGCCGAGCGACGAGGGTTTCACCGCCGCCCAGATGTCGACGAACGGGTGGCCCACCACCAGGGCGTGCTCGCTCGTCACCGACTCCGCGATGCGCCACTCCTTCGTGCCCGGCACGAGATGGTCCACGAGCACGCCCAGCCGCGCGTCCGGCCCCGGCGCGAAGGACTCCACGACCGACGGCAGGTCGTCCACGCCCTCCAGGTACTCCACGACCACGCCCTCGACGCGCAGGTCGTCGCCCCAGACCTTCTCGACCAGCTCCGCGTCGTGCCGGCCCTCCACGTAGATCCGCCCGGCCCGGGCCACGCGCGCGCGGGCACCGGGGACGGCCACCGAGCCGGAGGCGGTGCGGGCGGGCCGGGCCGGCGCCTTCGCGGCCGGCCGGACCAGCGTCACCACCCGGCCCTCCAGCAGGAAGCCGCGCGGCTGCAACGGGAACACGCGGTGCTTGCCGAAGCGGTCCTCCAGCGTCACCGTGCCCGCCTCGCAGCGGATCACCGCGCCGCAGAAGCCGGTGCCCGCCTCCTCGACGACCAGGCCGGGATCCGCGGGGACCTCCGGGGCCGGCTGCGACTTCTTCCACGGCGGGGTCAGATCGGGCGAGTACTGTCGCATTCGAACGACGATAGGAGAAGCCGGCGGGCGATCACGCAGACACGCCGAACCGCGCCGCCAGCGCGTCCCGTTGCGCCCGGACGAACGCCGCGTCCACCACCGCTCCGTGACCGGGCACGTACCGCGCGTCCTCGCCGCCCAGGGCCAGCAGCCGGTCGAGGGCGGCGGGCCACCGGGACGGCACGGCGTCCGGGCCGGCCTGGGGTTCGCCGGACTCCTCCACCAGGTCGCCGCAGAACACCACCCCCGGGTCGCCCGGCACCAGCACGGCCAGGTCGTGCGCGGTGTGCCCCGGTCCCACGTCCGCCAGCACCGCCCGGCGGCCGCCGCCCAGGTCGAGGACCCGCTCCCCGCGCACCGGGTGGCGCGGCGCGGCCAGCAGCTCCGCCGCCTCCTCGGCCGACCGGGCGTCCAGGCCGTTGCGGACCGCGTCCGCGCGCAGCTCCTCGCGGCCGCGCCGGCGCGTGAGCACCCCGTCCGCGCCGGCCGCCGCGAACACCTCCGCGCCCGCGAACGCCGCCGCCCCGAAGACATGGTCGAAATGGGGATGGGTCAGCGCGAGATGCGTCACATCCCGGCCGGCGAGCCGCCGCGCCTCGGCCCGCAGCCGCGCCCCCTCCGCCAGGCTCGACCCGGCGTCGATCAGCAGGACCGCGTCCGCGCCGACGACGAGCCCCGCGGTGCAGTCCCACACCGGCAGCCGGCGCCGTCCCACCCCGGCGGCCACCCGCTCCCACCCCGCCTCTTCCCAAGTCACCGTCATACGGCGACGCTAGCGGTGGCGTGCCCTCCCGGCACGGCGGTACGCCCCGGCCTTGCCCGGGGCGTACCCCACGGCCGTACACTTGGCCGGGGAAGTCTGGCACTCGCACGCGCCGAGTGCCAGGGACCAGGGAAGAGGACCGAGCGGTCGGACGACTTCTGGAGGTGTGCGCGGATGCTCAGTGAACGCAGGCTTCAGGTGTTGCGCGCCATCGTCCAGGACTACGTCGGCACCGAGGAGCCCGTCGGTTCGAAGGCGCTCACCGAGCGGCACAACCTCGGCGTCTCCCCGGCCACCGTCCGCAACGACATGGCGGCCCTGGAGGAGGAGGGGTACATCGCCCAGCCGCACACCAGCGCCGGGCGCATCCCCACCGACAAGGGCTACCGCCTGTTCGTGGACAAGCTGGCCGGCGTGAAGCCGATGAGCCCGCCCGAGCGGCGCGCGATCCAGAACTTCCTCGAGGGCGCCGTCGACCTCGACGACGTGGTGGCGCGCACCGTGCGGCTGCTCGCGCAGCTGACCCGGCAGGTCGCCGTCGTGCAGTACCCGTCGCTGACCCGGTCGACGGTGCGCCATGTGGAGCTGCTCCCGCTCGCTCCCGCGCGCGTGATGCTCGTCCTGATCACGGACACCGGGCGGGTCGAGCAGCGTGTGATCGACTGCCCGGCGCCCTTCGGCGAGACGTCGCTGGCGGATCTGCGGGCACGGCTCAACAGCCGGGTCGCGGGCCGCCGTTTCACGGACGTGCCGAGCCTGGTGGAGGACCTGCCCGAGGCCTTCGAGGTCGAGGACCGCGGTACGGTCTCGACGGTGCTCTCCACTCTCCTGGAGACACTCGTCGAGGAGAACGAGGAGCGGCTGATGATCGGCGGCACCGCCAACCTGACCCGCTTCGCGCACGACTTCCCCCTCACGATCCGGCCGGTGCTGGAGGCGCTGGAGGAGCAGGTCGTCCTCCTGAAGCTGCTCGGCGAGGCCAAGGATCCGGGAGTGACCGTCCGCATCGGTCACGAGAACGCCCACGAAGGACTCAACTCCACGTCCGTCGTGTCGGTCGGCTACGGTTCGGGCGGCGAGGCTGTCGCCAAGCTCGGCGTGGTCGGACCGACCCGCATGGACTACCCGGGAACGATGGGAGCGGTACGCGCAGTGGCACGGTACGTCGGACAGATCCTGGCGGAGTCGTAGGTGGCCACGGACTACTACGCCGTACTCGGCGTGCGCCGCGACGCGTCGCAGGAAGAGATCAAGAAGGCCTTCCGGCGGCTCGCGCGCGAGCTGCATCCGGACGTCAACCCCGATCCGAAGACCCAGGAGCGGTTCAAGGAGATCAACGCCGCCTACGAGGTGCTGTCGGACCCGCAGAAGAAGCAGGTCTACGACCTCGGCGGCGACCCGCTCTCGCAGTCCGGCGGCGCCGGCGCGGGCGGCTTCGGGGCCGGCGGCTTCGGGAACTTCTCCGACATCATGGACGCGTTCTTCGGCACGGCGTCGCAGCGCGGGCCGCGCTCGCGCACCCGCCGCGGCCAGGACGCGATGATCCGCATCGAGGTCGAGCTCGACGAGGCCGCCTTCGGCACGACGAAGGACCTCCAGGTCGACACGGCCGTCGTGTGCACCACCTGCAACGGCGAGGGCGCGGCGCCGGGCACCTCGGCGCAGACGTGCGACATGTGCCGGGGCCGCGGTGAGGTCTCGCAGGTCACGCGGTCCTTCCTGGGCCAGGTCATGACCTCCCGCCCCTGCCCGCAGTGCCAGGGCTTCGGCACGGTCGTGCCCACCCCGTGCCCGGAGTGCGCCGGCGACGGCCGCGTGCGGTCCCGCCGCACCCTCACCGTCAAGATCCCGGCCGGTGTCGACAACGGCACCCGCATCCAGCTCGCCGGCGAGGGCGAGGTCGGCCCCGGCGGCGGCCCGGCCGGCGACCTCTACGTCGAGATCCACGAGCTGCCGCACCCGACGTTCCAGCGGCGCGGCGACGACCTGCACTGCACGGTGACGATCCCGATGACGGCGGCGGCCCTGGGCACCAAGGTGCCGCTGGAGACGCTGGACGGCATGGAGGAGGTCGACATCCGCCCCGGCACCCAGTCCGGGCAGTCGATCCCCCTGCACGGCCGCGGCGTCACCCACCTGCGCGGCGGCGGCCGGGGCGACCTGGTGGTGCATGTCGAGGTGCAGACGCCGACGAAGCTCGACCCGGAGCAGGAACGGCTGCTGCGGGAGCTGGCCAAGCTGCGCGGCGAGGAGCGCCCGCAGGGGCAGTTCCAGCCCGGCCAGCAGGGCCTCTTCTCGCGGCTGAAGGACGCGTTCAACGGGCGCTGACACGAGCGTTCCGGGGCCGCGGCGCCGGGTGCGCCGCCGGCCCGCGCCCGCCGGAAGGCCGGATTCGGACTCGGTCGGGGGACGTGACACCATGCGGTCATGTCCTCCGCACTGACCGATCTCTTCCCGCATCCGATCGTGCAGGCCCCGATGGCGGGCGGCGTCTCCGTGCCGCAGCTCGCCGCCGCCGTGTGCGAGGCGGGCGGGCTCGGTTTCCTCGCCGCCGGGTACAAGACCGCCGACGGCATGTACCAGGAGATCAAACAGCTGCGGAGCCTGACCGGCAGGCCCTTCGGCGTCAACGTGTTCGTGCCGCAGCCCGAGCACCCCGGTGCCGGAACGGGCGCCGCCGGGACGGCCGGCGGGGCGGCCTCCCACGCGGCCGCCGTCGACCTCTACGCCCACCAGCTGGCCGGCGAGGCCTCCTGGTACGAGACCGAGCTAGGCGACCCCGACGGCGGCCGTGACGACGGTTACGACGCCAAGCTGGCCGTCCTGCTCGACAACCCGGTGCCGGTGGTCTCCTTCCACTTCGGCGTGCCGGCCCGCGAGGTGATCGACTCCCTGCACCGCGTCGGCACCTTCACGCTCGCCACCGCGACCACCCCCGAGGAGGCCGTGGCCGTGGAGCGGGCGGGCGCGGACGCGGTGATCGCGCAGGGCGTCGAGGCGGGCGGCCACCAGGGCACCCACCGGGACGTCCCGGAGACGGACGGCCGCGGGATCGGCCTGCTGTCGCTGGTCGCCCAGGTCCGTGAGGCGGTGAGCCTGCCGATCGTCGCCGCCGGGGGCATCATGCGTGGCGGCCAGATCGCCGCCGTGCTCGCGGCCGGCGCCGGCGCGGCCCAGCTGGGCACGGCGTTCCTCGCCACTCACGAGTCCGGCGCCCACGCCCTGCACAAGCAGGCGCTGACCAACCCGCTGTTCGTCCGTACGGAGCTGACCCGCGCCTTCTCCGGACGCCCGGCCCGCGGCCTGGTCAACCGCTTCCTGCGCGAGCACGGCCCCTACGCGCCCGCCGCCTACCCGGAGGTCCACCACCTGACCGCGCCGCTGCGCAAGGCCGCCGCCCGGGCGGGCGACGCGCAGGGCATGGCGCTGTGGGCCGGGCAGGGACACCGCATGGCGCGCGAGCTGCCCGCGGGACGGCTGGTGGAGGTGCTGGCGGATGAGCTCGCCGCCGCCAGGACGGCGTTGCCGGGAGCCGCGGCGGGGGGTGCGGGCCGATGACCGCGCCGGTGTTCGTCGTGGAGCACTTCGACGCGGACGACGGCGGACGGTACGTGCTCGACGGCCCGGAGGGGCGGCACGCCGTCGCCGTGAAGCGGCTGCGGCCCGGCGAGGACGTGGTCCTCACCGACGGGGCCGGACGCCGGGCGGACTGCGTGGTGCTCGGCACCGAGGGCAAGGACCGGCTGATCGTCCGGCTCGGCCCGGTGTGCGAGGAGCCGCCGGAGCAGCCCCGCATCACCGTCGTCCAGGCGCTGCCCAAGGGCGACCGGGGCGAACTCGCCGTCGAGACGATGACCGAGGTCGGCGTCGACGCGATCGTGCCGTGGCAGGCGGGGCGCTGCGTCACGCAGTGGCGCGGCGAGCGGGGGCTGAAGTCCCTCGCCAAGTGGCGGGCCACGGCCCGGGAGGCCGGCAAGCAGTCCCGCCGGGTCCGCTTCCCCGAGGTCGCGGACGCGGCGACCACCAGGCAGGTCGCCGCGCTTCTCGCCCGGGCCGACTTCGCCGCCGTGCTCCACGAGAGCGGCGACGAGCCGCTGGCGACGGCCGGGCTGCCCGCCGAGGGCGACATCGTGCTCGTCGTCGGCCCCGAGGGCGGGGTCGCCCCCGAGGAGCTGGCGCTGTTCGAGGAGGCGGGCGCGAAGGCCTACGTGCTCGGCCGTACCGTGCTGCGCACGTCGACCGCCGGCACGGCGGCCGCCGCCCTGCTGCTCGGCCGCACCGGCCGCTGGTCCTGACCCCGGGGAGACCCGGCGGCACTGCGGGAACGGCCGCGTCGCACGGCTGGAGCACGGCGCGTCGACTGTCCGTATGCGCTCTACCGCGCCGCCCGCGTCGGTGGCAGGCTGCCGTCCATGGGGGCGTTGAGGCGGATCACCGATCGGCGGCGGGGACGGCGCGGGACGAGGGCGGCGGCCGTTGCGGGGCTCGCGGTCGTCGCCGTGGGCGGAGTCGTGGCCTGCGAGCCGGGCGCGTTGAGCTCGGCGTCCGTGGCGTACACGACCGACGAGGCCGTGACGGAGGAACTGGACCGGCGGAAGGCGAACGTGCGCTGGCTCACGTGCACCGCCTCCTACGGGGACGACGGCGGCGGCGCGTCGCCGTCCGCGAGCGAGGACACCGTCGCCACCGTCGACTGCGAGGGCGCCACCGACGACGGCGAGGAGATCACCGTCACCGGGAGGATCACCCACGCCGTGGACGGCGCCTGCGTGCGCGGCGACCTCACCGCGAAGGTGGACGGCAAGGTGGTGTTCCGCGTCGACGGGCTCGGGAACTGCGACGCCACCGGCGCCCCGCCCGCCGGCGGCCCCACCGCCGGGCAGCCCGGCCCCACCACGACGGTGACCGTCACCAGGACCGTCTGGTGCCGGGAGGACCCCGGATGCTGGCCGCAGGGCAAGTGACCGGGGCGGGCGGGCGGCCGGTGAGGCGCCCGGCGAGCGTCCGCAACCCCTGTTCCGTGACGCCGCCCCTGCGTAGGGTGATCGGGTGACACAGTCCGCGGCCTCCCCCGCCCCCGCCGTCTCCCCGGGGTACCTCCGTTTTCCGCATCTGCACGGCGAGTTGGTCGCCTTCACGGCCGAGGACGACGTGTGGCTCGCGCCCCTCGACGGCGGGCGGGCCTGGCGGGTCAGCGCCGACAACGTGCCGGTGACCCACCCGCGCCTGTCGCCCGACGGCACCGCCCTCGCCTGGACCTCCACCCGCGACGGCGCCCCCGAGGTGCACGTCGCCCCGGTCGAGGGCGGCCCCGCCCGGCGCCTGACGTACTGGGGCAACGGGCAGACACGGGTGCGCGGCTGGACCCCGGACGGCCGGGTGCTGGCCCTCAGCGCCCACGGCCGGGCCGGCCTGCGCCGCACCTGGGCCCGCGCCGTCCCGCTCGACGGCGGCCCCGCCGACACCCTGCCCCACGGGCCCGTCGGCGACGTGGCGTTCGGACCGGCCACGGTGCTGCTGTCCGCGACGATGAGCCGCGAGGCCGCCTGGTGGAAGCGGTACCGGGGCGGCACGGCGGGCAAGCTGTGGATCGACCGGGGCGCCCGCGACGGGGCGGGCGCCGGGGACGCCGGGGAGTTCGTACGGCTCCACGAGGGAATCGACGGCAACATCGAGTGTCCGTGCTGGGTGGGGGAGCGCATCGCCTTCCTCTCCGACCACGAGGGCACCGGAGCGCTGTACTCCTCCCTCGCCGACGGCTCCGACCTGCGCCGGCACACCCCGATCGACGGTTTCTACGCCCGGCACGCCGCCACCGACGGCACCCGCGTCGTGTACTCCTCGGCCGGTGAGCTGTGGCTGCTGGACGACCTGGACGGCGCCGAGCCGCGCCGCCTCGGCATCCGGCTCGGCGGGCCGCGCGTCGACCTCCAGCCCTACCCGGTGAACGCCGCCCGCTGGCTGGGCTCCGCCGCCCCCGACCACACCGCGCGCGGCAGCGCCGTCGGCGTCCGCGGCGCGGTGCACTGGGTCACCCACCGCTCCGGGCCGGCCCGCGCGCTGGCCGCCGAGCCCGGCGTACGGGCCCGGCTGCCGCGCGCCTTCCGCGTGGACGGCGAGGAGTGGGCGGTGTGGGTGACGGACGCCGAGGGCGCCGACGCGCTGGAGTTCGCGCCCGCCACCGGCCTGGCGCCCGGCGCCACCCCGCGCCGCCTGGCCGCCGGGCGGCTCGGCCGGGTGCTGGAACTCGCCATGGCGCCCGACGGCAGCCGTGCCGCGGTCGCCGCGCACGACGGGCGGCTGCTGCTCGTCGAGCGGGAGACGGGCGAGGTCCGGGAGGTGGACCGCAGCGCGGACGGGGAGGTGTCCGGACTGGTCTTCTCGCCCGACTCCGCCTGGCTCGCCTGGTCGCACCCCGGCCCGCGCCCCCTGAGCCAGCTGAAGCTCGCCCACACCACCGACCTGTCGGTCACCGAGGCGACCCCGCTCAGGTTCCAGGACTACGCCCCGGCGTTCACCCTCGACGGCAAGCACCTCGCGTTCCTGTCCACCCGCGCCTTCGACCCCGTCTACGACGAGCACGTCTTCGACCTGGCCTTCGTCGAGGGCGCCCGCCCGCACCTGATCACGCTCGCCGCGACCACCCCGTCCCCCTTCGGGCCGCAGCGGCACGGCCGCCCCTTCGAGACGCCCGACCGGGACGAGACCCCCGACGGCGAGGGCGTCCCCGCCACCCGGATCGACCTCGAGGGGCTCGCCGACCGGATCGTGCCCTTCCCCGTCGAGGCCGCCCGCTACTCCGGCCTGCGGGCCGCGAAGGACGGCGTGCTGTGGCTGCGCCACCCGGTGACCGGCGTGCTCGGCGCCTCCCGGGCCGCGCCCGACGCCCCCGACCCCGGCAGCGAGCTGGAGCGCTACGACCTCGCCCAGCAGCGCGTCGAGCACCTGGCCGCCGACGCCGACCACTTCGAGGTCAGCGGCGACGGCAAGCGGGTCCTGCTGTGGACCGACGGCCGGCTGAAGGTGGTCCCCAGCGACCGGCGCGCCTCGAACGACGACGACAGCGACACCAACGTCACCGTCGACCTCGGCCGCGTACGGCAGACCGTCGACCCGGCGGCGGAGTGGCGGCAGATGTACGAGGAGGCCGGCCGCGTCATGCGGGACCACTTCTGGCGGCCCGACATGAACGGCGTCGACTGGGACGGCGTCCTGGACCGCTACCGGCCCGTCCTGGACCGCGTCGCCACCCACGACGACCTGGTGGACCTGCTGTGGGAGGTGCAGGGCGAGCTCGGCACCTCGCACGCGTACGTCGTACCGCGCGGCGGGCACGGCGGCGCCCGGCAGGGGTTGCTCGGCGCCGACCTGTCCCGCCACGCGGACGGCGGCTGGCGCGTCGACCGGATCCTGCCCTCGGAGACCTCCGACCCGGACGCCCGCTCCCCGCTCGCCGCGCCCGGCGTCGCGGTGCGGCCCGGCGACGCGATCGTCGCGGTCGCCGGGCGGCCCGTCGACCCGGTCACCGGGCCCGGCCCGCTGCTGGTCGGCACCGCGGGCAGACCGGTGGAGCTGACGGTCCTCCCGGCCGGCGGCGGCGAACCGCGGCACGTCGTGGTCGTCCCCGTCGCCGACGAGGAGCCGCTGCGCTACCACGCCTGGGTCGCCGGCCGGCGGGCCCACGTCCACGAGCGGTCCGGCGGCCGGCTCGGCTATCTGCACGTGCCCGACATGCAGGCGCCCGGCTGGGCCCAGATCCATCGCGACCTGCGGGTGGAGGTCGCCCGGGAGGGCCTGGTCGTGGACCTGCGGGAGAACCGCGGCGGGCACACCTCCCAGCTGGTCGTGGAGAAGCTGGCGCGGCGCGTCGTCGGCTGGGGCGTGCCGCGCGGCATGCGGCCCTACAGCTACCCGCAGGACGCGCCGCGCGGCCCGGTCGTGGCGGTCGCCAACGAGTTCTCCGGCTCCGACGGCGACATCGTCAACGCGGCGATCAAGGCGCTCGGCCTCGGCCCGGTGGTCGGCACCCGCACCTGGGGCGGCGTCATCGGCATCGACAGCCGCTACCGCCTGGTCGACGGCACGCTGGTCACCCAGCCGAAGTACGCGTTCTGGCTGGAGGGCCACGAGTGGGGCGTGGAGAACCACGGCGTCGACCCCGACGTCGAGGTGGTCCAGCGGCCCCAGGACCACGCGGCGGGCCGCGACACCCAGCTGGACGAGGCGATCCGGCTGGCCCTCCAGGCCCTGGAGACCACCCCCGCCAGGACGCCGCCGCGGCTGCCGTGACCGCGGGCGCGCCGGACGCCCGGCGCGCGCCGCTCGCTACGATGCCCCCGTACCCGATCACCTCCCGAGGAGACCGCATGGCAGGGGAACCGCAGGACGACTGCCTGTTCTGCAAGATCGTCGCGGGCACGATCCCGGCGACGATCGTCCGCGAGACGGAGACGACCGTGGCGTTCCGGGACATCAACCCCCAGGCGCCCACCCACGTCCTGGTGATCCCCAAGGCGCACTACCCGGACGCCGCCGCCCTCGCCGCCGCCGCGCCGGAGCTCGCGGCGGACGTCCTGCGCGAGACCGGGGCCGTCGCGGAGGAGGAGAAGCTGGAGAGCTACCGCATCGTGTTCAACACGGGCACCGGCGCCGGCCAGACCGTCTTCCACACCCACGCCCACGTCCTCGGCGGCCGCGGCCTGCAGTGGCCCCCGGGGTGAGCGGCCGTGTCCGTACGTGAACTGGTCGTCCTCGGCACCGCCAGCCAGGTTCCCACCCGGCACCGCAACCACAACGGCTACCTGCTGCGCTGGGACGGCGAGGGCATCCTGTTCGACCCCGGCGAGGGCACGCAGCGCCAGATGCTGCGCGCCGGGGTCGCCGCGCACGACCTGAACCGGATCTGCGTCACGCACTTCCACGGCGACCACTGCCTGGGCCTGGCCGGAGTGATCCAGCGCATCAACCTCGACCGGGTGCCGCACGACGTCACCGCGCACTACCCGCGTTCCGGGCAGCGTTTCTTCGACCGGCTGCGGTACGCCACCGCCTACCGGGAGACGGTCCGGCTGACCGAGGCGCCGGTCGCCGCCGACGGCGTCCTCGCCGCCACCCCCGCCTACACGCTGCAGGCGCACCGGCTGTCCCACCCGGTCGAGTCGTACGGCTACCGCCTGGTCGAGCCCGACGGGCGGCGGATGCTGCCCGAGCGGCTGGCCGCGCACGGCATCAAGGGCCCGGACGTGGGCCGGATCCAGCACGAGGGCGTGCTGGACGGCGTCCCGCTGGAGGCCGTCAGCGAGGTGCGGCGCGGCCAGCGGTTCGCGTTCGTCATGGACACCCGGCTCTGCGACGGGGTGCACGCGCTCGCCGAGGACTGCGACCTGCTCGTCATCGAGTCCACCTTCCTCGACGAGGACGCCGCGCTCGCCGCCGAGCACGGTCACCTCACCGCCGGGCAGGCGGCCCGGGCGGCGCGGGACGCGGGCGTACGGCACCTGGTGCTCACCCACTTCAGCCAGCGCTACCCGGACCCGGACGAGTTCGAACGGCAGGCGCGGGCCGCCGGGTTCGAGGGGGAGCTGACCGTGGCGCAGGACCTGCAGCGGGTGCCGGTCCCGAAGCGTCGGTGAAACACCCGTACGATACTTCGATGCCCCTCCCCAAAGCCGAACTGCACCTTCACATCGAAGGCACGCTGGAGCCCGAGCTGGCCTTCGCCCTGGCCGCGCGCAACGGCGTCGAGCTGCCGTACGCCGACACCGACGCGCTGCGCGCGGCGTACCGGTTCGAGGATCTGCAGTCCTTCCTGGACCTGTACTACGAGCTCATGACCGTCCTGCGCACCGAGCAGGACTTCGAGGACCTCGCGAACGCCTACCTCGCCCGCGCCGCCGCGCAGGGCGTGCGGCACGCGGAGATCTTCTTCGACCCGCAGGCGCACCTGGCGCGCGGCGTCGGCATGGGCACGGTCGTCGAGGGGCTGTGGCGGGCGCTGGGCAAGAGCGAGCAGAACCACGGCGTGTCCACGCAGCTGATCCTGTGCTTCCTGCGGGACGAGTCCGCCGAGGCGGCGCTCGGGACGCTGCGGGCCGCCGAGCCGTACCTCGACCGGATCACGGGCGTCGGCCTGGACTCCGCCGAGGTCGGACACCCGCCGGCGAAGTTCCGCCGGGTCTACGAGGCCGCCGCCGCCCTCGGGCTGCGCCGGGTGGCGCACGCCGGTGAGGAGGGGCCGCCGGAGTACATCGCCGAGGCCCTGGACGTGCTGGGCGTCGAGCGGATCGACCACGGGCTGCGGTGCCTGGAGGACCCCGCCCTGGTGGAGCGGCTGGTGCGCGAGCGGGTGCCGCTGACGCTGTGCCCGCTGTCGAACGTGCGGCTGCGCACGGTGGACACCCTCGCCGACCACCCGCTGCCCGCGATGCTGGACGCGGGCCTGCTGTGCACGGTCAACTCCGACGACCCGGCCTACTTCGGCGGCTACGCGGGGGACAACTTCGACGCCGTCCGCGACACGCTCGGCCTGACCGAGGAGCGGCTGCGGGAACTCGCCCGCAACTCCTTCCTCGCCTCCTTCCTGGAGCACGACGAGGAGCGGCGGGCGCGGTACCTGGCCGAGGTGGAGGCGTACGCCTTCGGGTAGCGGGGCGCACGCCTGCGGGCCGCCGCCGGCCGTCAGCCGGTCCCGGGGGCCGGGCCGGCCGCCGCCGTGTCGTAGGCGCGGCGGGCGGGGAGGGCCGGGGTGTCCACGGGGATCTCGACGACCGGCGGCCGGCGCCGGTCGGCGCGCAGGGCGACGGCGGTCATCGGCACGGCGACCGCCAGCAGGACGAGGCCGAGGACCGCGCCCATGGCCGGGAAGCCGGCCCGCGCGGACAGCACGCTGCCGGCCAGCGGCCCCGCCGCCGTGCCCAGCGAGGACGCCGAGCCCACCAGCACGGCCCACCGGCCGCGCGCGTCCAGCGAGGCGGCGAGGCCGATCACGTACGACAGCACGACCGGGTAGAGCGCGTTCCAGGCGATCTCGCCGGCCGCGAAGCCCGCCGGGCCGGTCGCGGACGCGCTCAGCGCGACGCAGCCGGCGATGACCGCCGTCCCCGCCCCGATCGGCACCGCCCGCCCGAACCGCGGCCCCAGCGCGCCCGCGCCGAGCACCCCGAGCAGGCCCGCGCCGAGCGCCGCGGCGAGGACCACCCCGAGGGCGGCCTCGGTCAGATGCGCCTGGGTCAGCCCGATCCGGCTGCTGACGCCCCACAGGGAGTTCTGGGCGAGGGCCCAGCCGAGCATCGCGGCGGCGAGGACCAGCCCGCGGCGGCGGTGGGGGAGCGGGGCGCCGGGGCCCCGGTGGCGGGCGGCGGGCGCGGCGGCGGGCAGCCGGCCGGTCAGCGGCCACACGGCGAGCGCGGTGAGCGCGATCGCGGCCAGCGGCAGCCCGTGTCCCGGGCCGAGGTGCGGGACGGTCAGGTACACCGTGCCCGCCAGCGCGGAGACCGTCAGCAGGCCCAGCGCGGAGGCGCGGTGCGGGTCCCGCTGCGCGGCGATGCCGCTCGCGGCGACCGTCGTGGCGGTGCCGGAGCCGAAGCCGCCGACGACCGCGCCGGCCACGACGGCCGGGACGGCGGTGGTGAGCGCGGCGCCGCCGTAGCCGAGGACCGCGAGGCCGAGGCCGAGCCGCGCCAGGACGCGCGGCCCGATCCGGTCGACCCGGGAGGCGAGCAGGAAACCCGCCGACGCCGAACTCAGCAGCAGGGCGCTGCCGACGGCACCGGCCTGCGTGGCGGTGAGCGGAAGGCCGGCGTCGAGTCTGCCGACGGTGGTGGGGAGCAGATACGAGGCGAGGTACCCGGCCGTGAACAGGGCGACGAGGGACCGGGGGGTGGTGCGGGGGGCGGACACGGGCGTTCCCAGGGCGTGCGGAAGGAGCGGCTCGGCGGAGGGGGAGAGAGCGACGCCCGTCGACGGACAGGAACGCGCGGGCAATTTGTATCAAGCGAGGGCAGGGCCGAGGGAGGCGCGCGGGTGTGATGCTGAGCACGTGGGTGTTTGCGGCGGGAGAAGCCGGGTAGAAGAGCGCGTCACCGCCAGTGGACGGACCCGCCCCCGGCCGGGACCGACGCCTCCGCCTTCGTCCGGATCTCCCGCATCACCGCGACGATCCGCCGCTCGTGCTCCGGCGTCAGCCGCGCCACCGGCACCGAGCAGCTGATCGCGTCCTGCGCGGGCGTGTCGTACCGCAGCGCGAACCCGAACCCGACGATGCCGAGCACGCCCTCCTCCCGGTCCACGGAGTAGCCGCGCTCCCGCACCCGCGCCAGATCGGCCAGCAGGGACTCCCGGCCGGTGTGCGTGTGGGGCGTCAGCGCCTCGTACGGCCCCTCGGGCACCTGCTCGTCGGGCCGCTCCGCCAGCAGCGCCTTGCCCAGCGCGCCCGCGTGCGCCGGCAGCCGGCGCCCCACGCGGCTGATCGTCCTGAGGTACTCGTGCGACTCCCGCGTCGCCAGGTAGGCCACGTCCCGGCCGTCCAGCCGCCCCAGGTGGATCGTCTCGCCGAGCGCCTCCGACGCCTCGTCGAGGTACGGCCGCACCGCCCGCACCCGGGGGTCGGAGTCGAGATAGCTGGTGCCGGTGAGCAGGGCGTGGATGCCGATGCCGTACAGGGAGCCGGTGACGTCGGTGCGCACCCAGCCGCGCGAGATCAGCGTCTGCAGCAGCGCGTACATCGAACTGCGCGGCACGCCCAGCTCGTCCGCGAGCTCCTGCAGCCGTGCCGGGCGGTCCCCGCGCGCGGCCAGCAGCTCCAGCAGCTCCACCGTGCGCGCCGCGGACTTCACCTCGCGGACGCCGCCCGCCGCGCTCCCTGTCCCGCTCCCCGTCCCCGGCATGAGCCGATCGTAATCGCCGGCTCCGGACCATTGACGGGCCGTGTTCGCGTATCTAACCTCCATCTCCATACATGGATGACGTCTACATAGGGAGATGGCGAGGGTGAGTCTCGACACCGGCACCGTGGCGGCACGGCTCGCGAAGGGCATGGCGAACGGCGTGCTGTCGTTCCCGCTGACCAGCTTCCGCGCCGACGGGTCCCTCGACCCCGACGGCTACCGCGACTACGTCGCCGCCCAGCTCGCCACCGGCCCCGGCGCCCTCTTCCCCGCCTGCGGCACCGGCGAGTTCTTCTCCCTGGACGAGGACGAGTACCGGCGCGTCGTCACGATCGCCGTCCAGGAGGCGGCCGGGCGGACGCCGGTCGTGGCCGGCGTCGGCTACGGCTGGGCGCAGGCCGTCCGCTTCGCCCGCATCGCCGAGGACGCGGGCGCCGACGCCCTGCTCGTCCTGCCGCACTACCTCGTCGCCGCCCCGCAGGACGGCCTGGTCGCCCAGCTGGAGGAGATCGCCGCCCGCACCCGGCTGCCGCTCATCGCCTACCAGCGCGGCCAGGTCGCCTTCGGCGCCGAGGCGTTCCGGCGCGTCACGCGGATCCCCGGCGTCATCGGCCTCAAGGACGGCCACAGCGACCTCGACCGCCTCCAGCGCCTCACCCTCGCCGCCCCCGAGGGCTTCCTGTTCTTCAACGGCGCCGCCACCGCCGAGATCCAGGCCCGCGCCTACGCCGCCGTCGGCGTCCCCGCCTACTCCTCCGCCGTCCACGCCTTCGCCCCCGAGATCGCGGACGCCTTCTTCGCCGCCCTGCGCGACGGCGACGAGGCCGCGGCCGCCACGCTGCTGCGCGGCTTCTACCTCCCCCTCGTCGAACTGCGCGACCGCGTCCCCGGATACGCCGTGTCGCTGGTGAAGGCGGCGGCCCGGCTGCGCGGCCGCCCGGTGGGACCCGTGCGCGCCCCGCTCACCGACCCCTCGGCCGCCGACCTGGCCGCCCTGAAGACCCTGCTCGCCACCGGACTCGACCTCGTAGGAGCCGCCCTGTGACCCGTGACCTGACCATCGCCGAGGTCCGGCTGACGCCGATCCTCGTCGCCGACCCGCCGCTGCTCAACACCCAGGGCGTCCACCAGCCGTACACGCCCCGCCTGATCGTGGAGGTGGTGACGGCCGACGGCACGACCGGCCTCGGCGAGACCTACGGCGACACCAAGTACCTGGAACTGGCCCGGCCCTTCGCCGACCGGCTGGTGGGCCGCCGGGTGAGCGACCTGAACGGGCTGTTCACGGTCGCGCAGGAGGTCGCCGTCGACGCCTCCCGGGTCTCCGGCCAGGTCGACGTCGGCGGGCTGCGGGGCGTGCAGACCGCCGACAAGCTGCGCCTGTCCGTGGTCTCCGCCTTCGAGGTCGCCTGCCTGGACGCCCTCGGCAGGGCGCTCGGCCTGCCCGTGCACGCGCTGCTCGGCGGGAAGGTGCGGGACGCCGTCGAGTACAGCGCCTACCTGTTCTACAAGTGGGCCGGCCACCCCGAGGGCGTGCCGGCCGAGAAGGACGACTGGGGCGCCGCCCTCGACCCGGCCGGGATCGTGGCGCAGGCCCGCGTCTTCAAGGAGCGGTACGGCTTCGGCTCCTTCAAGCTCAAGGGCGGGGTCTTCCCGCCGGACGAGGAGATCGCCGCCGTACGCGCCCTGGCCGAGGCGTTCCCCGGGCACCCCCTGCGGCTGGACCCCAACGGCGCCTGGTCCGTGGAGACCTCGCTGAGGGTGGCGGAGGAACTCGGGGACGTCCTGGAGTACCTGGAGGACCCGGCGCTGGGCACGCCCGCCATGGCCGAGGTCGCCGCCCGGCTGCGGGACGCCCCGGGCCGGGGCGCCGGCGGGCGGCGGGCGGGCGTGCCGCTCGCCACCAACATGTGCGTGACGACCTTCGCCGAGATCGAGGAGGCGTTCACCCGGGGCGCCGTGCAGGTCGTCCTCTCCGACCACCACTACTGGGGCGGGCTGCGCAACACCCAGCACCTCGCCGCGATCTGCCGCGCCTTCGGCGTCGGGGTGTCCATGCACTCCAACACCCACCTGGGCATCAGCCTCGCCGCCATGACCCACGTCGCGGCCACCGTCCCCGACCTCCACCACGCCTGCGACTCCCACTACCCCTGGCAGTCCGAGGACGTCCTCACCGAGCGGATCGCCTTCGACGGCGGCACCGTACGGGTCCCCGACGCGCCCGGCCTCGGCGTCGAACTCGACCGCGACCGGCTGGACCGCCTGCACCGGCGGTGGCTCGACGACGACGGCGCGCTCCGCGACCGCGACGACGCGGCGGCGATGCGCGTCGCCGACCCCGCGTGGGTCACACCGGCGGTCCCGCGCTGGTGACCGCGCGCGGGGCCGGGAGCCAGTGCCGCCCGGCCCCGCGCCTCCCCCTCCCTCCACCTGCCACGATCGGAGCCGCTCGTGTCCGCAGTCCCCCCCGAAGCGCACTCGCCCGCCGTCCAGTCGGCCGTCCGCAAGATCTTCCGCCGGGTGGTCCCGCTGTTCTTCGTCATGTTCGTCGCGAACTACATGGACCGCGTGAACCTGGGCTTCGCCCAGGACGAACTCCGTGCCGACGTCGGCCTGTCCGCCGCCGCCTTCGGCCTCGGGGCCGGCATCTTCTTCATCGCGTACGCCCTCTTCGAGGTCCCCTCCAACATCCTGATGGAGCGCTACGGGCCGAAGGTGTGGCTCACCCGCATCATGATCAGCTGGGGTGTCGTCGCCACCGCCATGGCCTTCGTGAACAGCGTGGAGATGTTCTACGCCCTGCGCTTCCTGCTCGGCGTCGCGGAAGCGGGCTTCTTCCCGGCCGTCATCTACTACTTCTCCCGCTGGCTGCCCGACTCCCACCGCGGCCGGGCCACCTCGGTCTTCCTGATGGGCTCCGGCACCGCCACCGTCATCGTCGGCCCGGTCTCCGGGGCGCTGATGGAGATGCACGGCGTGTGGGGCCACGCCGGCTGGCAGTGGATGTTCTTCATCGAGGGCGTCTTCTCCGTCGTGCTCGGCTTCGTCGTCTACCGCTTCCTCGACTCCGGCGTCGAGACCGCCGACTGGCTCACCGAGGAGGAGAAGACCGGTCTCGTCGCGGTCATCGACGCCGAGCAGGAGGAACGCGACGCCCGGCGCGGCACCGGCGCCCACGCCTCCCGCTGGAGGCTGCTCGCCGACCCGCAGATGCTGCTCTTCCTGTGGATCTACTTCGCGATCAACGTCGCCCTGTACGCGGTCACCTTCTGGCTGCCGTCGATCGTGGACGACATCGGCGGACTCGGCGACTTCCAGGTGGGACTGCTGACCTCGGTGCCGTGGCTGTGCGCGATCGCCGCCGTGTACGTCAGCGGGCGGGTCTCGGACCGCCTCGGCAAGCGGCGCCCGGTCCTGGCCGTCCTGCTGGTGCTCGGCGGCTGCGGCACGCTGCTCGCCGTCTTCGTCTCGCCCTGGGCGGGCCTGGGCGCGCTGTGCCTGGCCGCGATGGGCTTCAAGCCCGCCTCCCCGGTGTTCTGGACGATCCCGCAGAGCTATCTCGACGCCCGCGCCGCCGCCCCCGGCATCGCGCTGATCAACTCCATCGGCAACCTCGGCGGATTCGTCGCCCCCACCGCCTTCGGGCTCATCGAGGACGCCACCGGCTCCACCAGGGGCGGTCTGGTCGGGCTGACCGTCGTCGGCTTCCTCGCCGCGCTGAGCGTGCTGCTGGTGCGCGGCGGCGGACGCAACGACCGGGTCCGCGCGCGCCCGGCCAAGGCCCCCGACGCCACCGGGCCGGAGGCGGCACCGGGCACGGCCCGCACCGCGCTCCCCGGGTCCGCGACGGCCTGACGGCAGGCGGCGCCACCCGGGGCGGTGACGGCGTGACGGCCGCCGCGATGCCGGTGCCGTGGTGCACACTGGCCTGATCCGCACCATGTCAGGGAGCGCACCGTGACACCGTCCACCGCCTCCGTCGTCCCCACCGGAGAGGGACGGCACCGCACCGGAGAGGGACAGCACCGCCGGACGCAGGTCGACCCGCTCGCCGCCCTGCGCGCGCCCGGCGACCCGCCCTGGGACGTCTACCTCACGGGCACCGTCTTCCTCGACATCGTCTTCACCGGGCTCGACTCCGCCCCGGTGCGCGGGACCGAGTCCTGGGCGCGCGGAATGGGATCGAGCCCGGGCGGCGTGGCGAACATGGCGACCGCGCTGGCTCGCCTCGGCCTGCGGACCTCCCTCGCCGCCGCGTTCGGCGACGACCACTACGGCGACTACTGCTGGGACGCCCTGGAGCAGGGCGAGGGCATCGACCTGACCCCGTCGCGCAGGGTGCCCGGCTGGCACTCGCCGGTGACGGTCTCGATGGCCTACGAGGGGGAGCGCACGATGGTCTCCCACGGCCACGAACCGCCCCCGGAGGAACCCGCCCCCGACCGCCCGCCCCGCGCGCGTGCCGCCATCGCCTCCCTCACGCCCGGCAGGCGGGCCCCCTGGATCGCGCAGGCCGCCGCCCGGGGCACCCGCGTCTTCGCCGACGTCGGCTGGGACGACACCGGCGCGTGGGACCTGGCGGGCCTCGCCGACCTGGCCCACTGCGAGGCGTTCCTGCCGAACGCCGAGGAGGCCATGCGCTACACCGGCGCCACCTGCCCGCGCGCCGCCGCGCACGCGCTCACCGAGCACGTGCCGCTCGCCGTGGTCACCCTGGGCGCGGAGGGCGCGTACGCCGTGGACCGGCGCACGGGGGAGACCGCCGAGGTGCCCGCCATCGCCGTCGAGGCCCTCGACCCGACCGGCGCCGGGGACGTCTTCGTCGCCGGCTTCGTCACCGGCACGCTGGCCGGCTGGCCGCTGGCCGACCGCCTCGCCTTCGCGGGCCTGACGGCCGCGCTCTCGGTCCAGGAGTTCGGCGGGTCGCTGTCGGCGCCGGGCTGGTCGGAGATCGCGGGATGGTGGCGCAGGGTCCGGTCGGTGGCGGGCCAGGACCCGGCGGCCCTGCGGCGGTACGCGTTCCTGGCGGACCTGGTCCCGGACGACCCGATCAGGCCGTGGCCGCTGCGGCGGGCGGTCCCGACGATCGGCTTCCGCCGCCCGGCGTGACACGGCCCCGCCGGGGTCCGGTGCGGCCCCGCCCGGCGCGACGCGGCACCGGTCCGGGCACGGCGCCCCCGGCCGGGACACGCCGGGCGGCTCCCGCCGGCGCTCCCGGCCCGTCCGGCCCGCCCGGCCTCCGCGGAACCCCGGCCCCGAAAAGTCCTACGGTGTTGTCACGCCCCCGTCGTACCCTTGGTAGCGCGAGGCCGCCCTCAGCTACGCGGCCGTGACGAGGAGGAACCGCAGGCCTTAAGCGCCGGCCCATGACTGAGACACCCACAGCTCACACCCCCGCGCAGGGGCAGGCGAAAGTGCAGTTCACCGTTCCCGCCCAGCACCCCATGGTGACCGTTCTGGGTTCCGGGGACTCCCTCCTGCGTGTGATCGAGAAGGCCTTCCCGGCGGCCGACATCCACGTCCGGGGCAACGAGATCAGCGCGGTCGGCGATCCGGCGGAGGTCGCCCTCGTCTCGCGCGTGTTCGAGGAGATGATGCTCGTGCTCCGCACCGGGCAGCCGATGACGGAGGACGCCGTGGAACGTTCGATCGCCATGCTGAAGGCGAGCGGAAGCGGGGAGAGCGACGGACCGGAGACCCCGGCCCAGGTGCTCACCCAGAACATCCTGTCCTCGCGCGGCCGCACGATCCGTCCCAAGACCCTCAACCAGAAGCGGTACGTGGACGCGATCGACAAGCACACGATCGTCTTCGGCATCGGCCCCGCCGGTACCGGCAAGACGTACCTGGCGATGGCCAAGGCGGTGCAGGCCCTGCAGTCCAAGCAGGTCAACCGCATCATCCTGACCCGCCCGGCGGTCGAGGCGGGCGAACGCCTCGGCTTCCTGCCCGGCACGCTGTACGAGAAGATCGACCCGTACCTGCGCCCGCTGTACGACGCGCTGCACGACATGCTCGACCCCGACTCGATCCCGAGGCTCATGGCCGCGGGCACGATCGAGGTCGCGCCGCTCGCCTACATGCGGGGCCGCACGCTCAACGACGCCTTCATCATCCTCGACGAGGCCCAGAACACGAGCCCCGAGCAGATGAAGATGTTCCTCACCCGCCTCGGCTTCGACTCGAAGATCGTGATCACGGGTGACGTGACGCAGGTCGACCTCCCCGACGGCCAGAAGTCCGGACTGCGCCAGGTCCAGGAGATCCTGGAGGGCGTCGAGGACGTCCACTTCTCCCGGCTGTCCTCGCACGACGTCGTCCGGCACAAGCTGGTGGGCCGTATCGTCGACGCGTACGAGCAGTACGACAGCAAGCACGGCACCGAGAACGGCGCCCACAAGGGCGGCCGGGGCAAGTCCGGGCACAAGGGGAAGTAGACAAGCGCCACACATGTCGATCGACGTCAACAACGAGTCCGGAACCGAGGTCGACGAGCAGGCGATCCTCGACATCGCCCGCTACGCGCTGGCCCGGATGCGCATCCACCCGCTCTCCGAACTCTCGGTGATCATCGTGGACGCCGACGCCATGGAGCAGCTCCACGTCCAGTGGATGGACCTGCCGGGCCCGACGGACGTGATGTCCTTCCCGATGGACGAGCTGCGCCCGCCGTCGAAGGACGACGACGAACCGCCGCAGGGGCTGCTCGGCGACATCGTGCTGTGCCCCGAGGTCGCCGCCCGGCAGGGCGCCGAGGCGCCGACGCGGCACACCATGGACGAGGAGCTGCAGCTGCTCACCGTCCACGGTGTGCTGCACCTGCTCGGCTACGACCACGAGGAACCCGACGAGAAGGCCGAGATGTTCGGCCTGCAGGCGGCCATCGTGGACGGCTGGCGCGCGGAGAGGGGCCTGACCGGCCCGTCCCCGGCTCCGACCGTGTCATGAGCCTCCCGCTCGTCTCCGGCGCCGTCGCCCTGGTCGTCGTCGCCTGGCTCGCCGCCTGCGCGGAGGCGGGTCTGGCGCGCGTCTCCAGCTTCCGCGCCGAGGAAGCCGTGCGTTCCGGGCGGCGCGGCAGCGCCAAGCTCGCCCAGGTCGCCGCCGACCCGACCCGCTACCTCAACGTGGCGCTGCTGGTCCGCGTCGCCTGCGAGATGGCCGCCGCCGCGCTGGTCACCCACGCCTGCCTGCGGGAGTTCGACCACACCGGCGAGGCCCTGGCGATCGCCATCGCGGTCATGGTCCTCGTGTCGTACGTCGCCGTCGGCGTCTCCCCGCGCACCATCGGCCGCCAGCACCCGCTGAACACGGCGACGGCGGCGGCGTACGCCCTGGTGCCGCTGGCCAGGATCATGGGCCCCGTCCCCTCCCTGCTGATCCTCATCGGCAACGCGCTCACCCCCGGCAAGGGCTTCCGCCGCGGCCCCTTCGCCTCCGAGGCGGAGCTGCGCGCGCTGGTCGACCTCGCGGAGAAGGAGTCGCTGATCGAGGCGGAGGAGCGCCGCATGGTGCACTCGGTCTTCGAGCTGGGCGACACCCTCGTCCGGGAGGTCATGGTCCCGCGCACCGACCTGGTGGTCATCGAGCGCTTCAAGACGATCCGCCAGGCCCTCACCCTCGCGCTGCGCTCCGGTTTCTCCCGCATCCCGGTGACCGGCGAGAGCGAGGACGACATCGTCGGGATCGTGTACCTGAAGGACCTGGCCCGCAAGACGCACATCAGCCGCGACGCGGAGAGCGAGCTGGTCTCCACCGCCATGCGGCCCGCCTTCTTCGTGCCCGACACCAAGAACGCCGGCGACCTGCTGCGCGAGATGCAGAAGGAGCGCAACCACGTCGCCGTCGTCATCGACGAGTACGGCGGCACGGCGGGCATCGTCACCATCGAGGACATCCTGGAGGAGATCGTCGGCGAGATCACCGACGAGTACGACCGGGAACTCCCGCCCGTCGAGGAACTGGGCGAGGACCGCTACCGGGTCACCGCCCGCCTCGGCATCGGCGACCTCGGCGAGCTGTACGGCCTGGAGTCCTACGACGACGAGGACGTGGAGACCGTCGGCGGCCTGCTCGCGAAGGCGCTCGGCCGGGTCCCGATCGCCGGCGCGTCGTCCGTGGTGGAGCTGCCGGACGGGCGGGAGTTGCGGCTGACCGCGGAGGCCGCCGCCGGCCGCCGGAACAAGATCGTGACCGTGCTGGCGGAGCCGGTGGGCCCGGCCAGGCCCCCGGAGGAGGAGAAGGAGCCGGAGTGAGCCCGAAGGAGCTGCGCGCGTACTGCCTGTCCTTCAACGCCGCGGTGGAGGACTTCCCCTTCGACCCCCGGACCTCGGTCTTCAAGGTCCTGGGCAAGATGTTCGCCCTGGTGGACCTGGACGCCCGCCCGCTCACGGTCAACCTCAAGTGCGACCCGGAGGACGCCCTGCGGCTCCGCGCGCGGCACCCGGGCCTGATCGTCCCCGGCTACCACATGAACAAGAGGCACTGGAACACGGTCACCGCCGACGGCGGCCTCCCGGACCGCCTGGTCCGGGAACTCGTCGAGGACTCCTACGACCTGGTCGTCGCCGGCCTGCCGCGCGCCGACCGGCTCCGCCTGGACCGCCCGTGACGAGCACCGCCTCGTATGCTCGGATCATGACCGACACCAGCGCGCTCACCCCCGAGGACCGCAAGATCGTCACCCTGGCCCGTTCCGCGCGGGCCCGCAACGGCGTGCCCGAGGGTGCCGCCGTACGCGACGAGACGGGCCGTACGTACGTCGCCGGGACCGTCGCCCTCGACTCGCTGCAGCTCAGCGCCCTGCGGACGGCGGTGGCGATGGCGGTGGCGTCCGGGGCGAAGTCCCTGGAGGCGGCGGCCGTGGTGACCGAGGCCGAGGAGGTCGCGGACGAGGACCGGGCCGCCGTGCGGGACCTGGGCGGGCCGGACACGCCGGTGCTGGTGGCCGGGACGGACGGCGAGGTCCGGCTGACGGTCCCGGCGGGCTGACGGCGTACGGAGCCGGTGCCGCCCCGGCCCGCGGGGCACGCCCGATGGTGCGGCACGGCTTCGGGGATCAGGGAGAATGGGCGGCATGAGCGTTCGTACCCAGTCATCCGAGCAACCGGTCGAGGCCCTGCACCGGGCCGGTTTCGCCTGCTTCGTCGGGCGGCCCAACGCGGGCAAGTCCACCCTCACGAACGCTCTGGTCGGGCAGAAGGTGGCGATCACCTCCAACCGGCCGCAGACCACCCGGCACACCGTGCGCGGCATCGTGCACCGCCCGGACGCCCAGCTGATCCTGGTCGACACCCCGGGGCTGCACAAGCCGCGCACGCTGCTCGGCGAGCGGCTGAACGACGTGGTCCGCACCACCTGGGCCGAGGTCGACGTGATCGGCTTCTGCCTGCCCGCGGACCAGAAGATCGGCCCCGGCGACCGCTTCATCGCCAAGGAGCTGGCCGGGATCAAGCGCACCCCTAAGGTCGCCGTCGTCACCAAGACGGACCTGGTCGACTCCAAGGCCCTGGCGGAGCAGCTGATCGCGGTGGACCAGCTCGGCAAGGAGCTCGGCATCACCTGGGCGGAGATCGTGCCGGTGTCGGCGACCGCGAACAAGCAGGTGGACCTGCTGGCGGACCTGCTGATCCCGCTGCTGCCCGAGGGCCCGGCCCTCTACCCGGAGGGCGACCTGACCGACGAGCCCGAGCAGGTCATGGTCGCGGAACTGATCCGCGAGGCGGCGCTGGAGGGCGTACGGGACGAGCTCCCGCACTCCATCGCGGTGGTCGTGGAGGAGATGCTGCCGCGCGAGGACCGCCCCGCCGACAAGCCCCTCCTCGACATCCACGCCAACGTCTACATCGAGCGCCCCAGCCAGAAGGGCATCATCATCGGCCCCAAGGGCAGGCGCCTGAAGGAGGTCGGCATCAAGTCCCGCAAGCAGATCGAGGCCCTGCTGGGGACCCCGGTCTTCCTGGACCTGCACGTGAAGGTGGCCAAGGACTGGCAGCGGGACCCCAAGCAGCTGCGCCGGCTGGGCTTCTAGCCCGGCCGCCCCCGGCCCGGTGCGCCGGGGCCGGCACGCCCGCCGGAAGCCGGCCGGGAACCGCGGGACGCGGACCGTCCGCGCGGGCGGCGGCCGACGCCGATCCCCCGCACCGGCACGGGGGTCACGCGCCCTCCTTCAGCACCCGCGAGATCAGCTCGCGCTGTTCGTCCGTCAGCCGGGGGTCCGCGCAGTACACCGTCCTGCCGTCCACGGTGATCTGGTAGCCGAACCCGTCCGGCACCCCGGCCGGCGGCGTGCCCCGGCCGGCGGCGACCGCCCGCTCGGCCAGGGCACGCCACTCGTGCGCGTCCGCGCGCCCCGACGTGTCCACCTCGGCACGGCGCTCGATGCCCGCGAACCCGCCCGTGCACCTCACCTGAATACGCATGGCTCCCTGTCTAGTACGGAACTACCGGGTGCGCACCCCGACCTGCTGCCAGGCCTTCGCCACCGCCTCGCGCTCCTCGCCGTCCCCGTAACGCGCCCGCGCCGCCGACACCGTGAGCGTCGCGAAGTCCGTGAACCGGGCGTCCTGTTCGAGTTCGCCGCCGGTCAGCACGTCGTACCAGATCTGCCCGGCGCGCTCCCAGGCGTGGCCGCCCAGCGCGGTGGCCGCGAGGTAGAAGGCGCGGTTGGGGATGCCGGAGTTGATGTGCACGCCGCCGTTGTCGCTGCCGGTGCGGACGTAGTCGTCCATCGTCGCCGGCTGCGGGTCCTTGCCGAGGACGTCGTCGTCGTAGGCCGTGCCCGGCTCCTTCATCGAGCGCAGCGCCTTGCCGGTGACGCGCGGGGCGAGCAGGCCGGCGCCGATCAGCCAGTCGGCCTCGGCGGCGGTCTGACCCAGCGTGTACTGCTTGATGAGGGCGCCGAAGACGTCCGACACCGACTCGTTGAGGGCGCCGGACTGGCCGAAGTAGGTCAGGTTGGCGGTGTACTGCGTGACGCCGTGGGCGAGTTCGTGGCCGATGACGTCGACGGGGAGGGTGAAGTCGAGGAAGATCTCCCCGTCCCCGTCGCCGAAGACCATCTGCTCGCCGTTCCAGAAGGCGTTGTTGTAATCCCGGTCGTAGTGCACCGTCGCGTCCAGCGGCAGCCCGGCGCCGTCGATGGAGTCGCGCCCGTACGCCGTGAGGAACAGCTCGAAGGTGGCGCCGAGGCCGGCGTAGGCGCGGTTGACGGAGGCGTCCTGGCCGGGGTCGTCGCCCTCGCCGCGCACCTTGTGGCCGGGCAGGTCGGTGCCGTGCCGGGCGTCGTAGACGGTGCGGTGCGGCGTGCCGGGCCCGGCGGCGGGCCGGGCCGCGGCCGGGGCGCCGAGGACCGTGGTCAGCCGGCGGTGGGTGCGCTCGAAGGCGTCGCGCTCCAGGGTGCGGCGCGCGGGGCGGGCGAGGGCCGGGTCCCCGGACCGGGCGAGTGCGTCGAGGACGTGGGGCGGCACGATGGTGCAGAAGACGGGCTCGAAGCCCCCGTGGATGGTCATGTCCGGAACCCTTGCACTGTGTCACCTCGATGTCACCATCAGCCACCGCCATCGGTGAAATACCGTGACAGAGAGGCCTGCTGCCGTGCACGAAGTGGTATACGGCACTCTTTGTCCAGTATTTCTCCACGGTCCCGCATACTGGAACAGGCCCGCGCGTCCGGCGTGGCTCGGCTAGGCTGCGGAGCATCATGCATTTCGGGCTGCTTCTCCTTAGCTGCCGCGGCGAGGGCCTGTAGTCGAGGCCGACCCCCTCCCCGCGGAGCTTGGTGTTGCGTCGTCGGCCGTATCCCCGCACACGCGGACATCGCGGACACCCTTAGGAGCCCACGCGACCATGGTCAACCGCCAGCAGCCCAGTTCCCTGCCGATCCACAAGTACCGCGGGTACGAGCAGGTCGACCTCCCCGACCGCACCTGGCCGAACCGGCGGATCACCAAGGCCCCCCGCTGGCTCTCCACCGACCTGCGCGACGGCAACCAGGCCCTGATCGACCCGATGTCGCCCGCGCGCAAGCGCGCGATGTTCGACCTGCTGGTCAAGATGGGCTACAAGGAGATCGAGATCGGCTTCCCGGCCTCCGGGCAGACCGACTACGACTTCGTGCGCTCCATCATCGAGGAGGAGGGCGCGATCCCCGAGGACGTCACGATCTCCGTCCTCACCCAGGCCCGCGAGGACCTGATCGAGCGCACGGTGGAGTCCCTGCGCGGCGCCCGCCGCGCCACGGTCCACCTCTACAACGCCACCGCCCCGGTCTTCCGCCGGGTCGTCTTCCGCGGTTCGAGGGACGACATCCGGCAGATCGCCGTCGACGGCACCCGCCTGGTGATGGAGTACGCGGAGAAACTGCTGGGCGACGAGACCGAGTTCGGCTACCAGTACAGCCCCGAGATCTTCACCGACACCGAGCTGGACTTCGCGCTGGAGGTCTGCGAGTCGGTGATGGACGTCTGGCAGCCCGGCCCGGACCGCGAGATCATCCTCAACCTGCCCGCCACCGTGGAGCGTTCGACGCCGTCCACGCACGCCGACCGCTTCGAGTGGATGGGCCGTCACCTGTCCCGCCGCGAGTACGTCTGCCTGTCCGTCCACCCGCACAACGACCGCGGCACGGCCGTCGCGGCGGCCGAGCTGGCGCTGATGGCCGGCGCCGACCGCGTCGAGGGCTGCCTGTTCGGGCAGGGCGAGCGCACCGGCAACGTCGACCTGGTCACCCTGGGCATGAACCTGTTCTCCCAGGGCGTCGACCCGCAGATCGACTTCTCCGACATCGACGAGATCCGCCGTACCTGGGAGTACTGCAACCAGATGGAGGTCCACCCGCGCCACCCGTACGTGGGCGACCTGGTCTACACGTCCTTCTCCGGCTCCCACCAGGACGCCATCAAGAAGGGCTTCGACGCGATGGAGGCCGACGCGGCCGCCCGGGGCGTCACGGTCGACGACCTGGAGTGGGCGGTGCCGTACCTGCCGATCGACCCCAAGGACGTCGGCCGGTCCTACGAGGCCGTCATCCGCGTCAACTCGCAGTCCGGCAAGGGCGGCATCGCCTACGTCCTGAAGAACGACCACAAGCTGGACCTGCCGCGGCGGATGCAGATCGAGTTCTCCCGGATCATCCAGGCGAAGACGGACGCCGAGGGCGGCGAGATCACGCCGAAGGAGATCTGGGAGGTCTTCCAGGACGAGTACCTGCCCAACCCGGACAACCCCTGGGGCCGCATCCAGGTGAGGAACGGCCAGTCGACGACCGACCGCGACGGCGTGGACACGCTCACCGTCGAGGCCACCGTCGACGGCGCGGACACCGTCCTCACCGGCAGCGGCAACGGCCCCATCTCGGCCTTCTTCGACGCGCTGCAGTCCATCGGCGTCGACGTGCGCCTGCTGGACTACCAGGAGCACACGATGAGCGAGGGCGCCTCGGCGCAGGCCGCCTCCTACATCGAGTGCGCCGTCGGCGACAAGGTCCTGTGGGGCATCGGGATCGACGCGAACACCACCCGCGCCTCGCTGAAGGCGGTCGTCTCCGCCGTCAACCGGGCATCCCGCTGACCAGCCCGAACGGGTCTTTCCGGGCCCCGCCCGCCGCGCCCCGGCGGGCGGGGCCCCGTCACATACCGGCCATTCCTCGGCCAGGTCACGGAAAGGTCTCCTCCCGGGTACTGACTCCGCCTGCGTGATGTGGCTAACATCACGCCACGCGGCGATGATGCCGCGGGGTTACGGAGGTGCGACGTGCTGCCAGTACGGGGACGAAACGGCCGTGCCGCCGGGCTTGCGCGCGTTCTGGGCGTCCGCACCGCGTGGACGTGCGTCGGCGACGGCGAGTTCTTCTGCCCCGGCTGCGGGGGTGACCGCAACTACCAGCGCCTCACCGGCCGCCGCCGCCTCACCCTCGTCGGCGTGCCGGTGCTGCCGCGCGGCGGGACCGGGCCGGTCGTCGAGTGCGCGGCCTGCCGCCGCCACTTCGGCACCGACGTCCTCGACCATCCGACCACCGTCCGCTTCTCCGCGATGCTCCGCGACGCCGTCCACACCGTCGCCCTCGCGGTGCTGGCCGCCGGCGACACCTGCTCCCGCGCGGCGCTGGAGACGGCCGCGGCCGCCGTGCGCGCGGCCGGGTTCGACGGCTGCACCGAGGAGCAGCTGGCCGCCCTGGTCGAGGCGCTGGCGGCGGACACCGGACGGGTCCACGGCGAGCCCTGCGGGGCGGGCCTGGCCATAGAGCTGCACGAGGCGCTGGACCCGCTGGCCCCGCACCTCGCCCCCGCCGGCCGGGAGGCGGTCCTCCTCCGGGGCGCCCGCATCGCCCTGGCCGACGGCCCCTACACGCCCGCCGAGCGGGACGTCCTCGCGACCGTGGGGGCGGCGCTGACCATCTGCGCCCAGGACGTGAAGCGGCTGCTGGAGGCGGCGCGGACGCCCTCGTAGGACGGGCCGCCGCGGGCCGCCCGGTGACCGCGCAGCCGCCCGTCACGGCGCACCGGCCGGCGCCGTCGACTCCGGCGGGCACGTGACCGACACCGGCCGCCGCCCCCAGGGAGAGGGATGACACCTCCGAGCCGCGCCCTTCTCGTACCGGTCCTCCTCGCCGCCGCCGTGCTCCTCGGCCCGCCGGCCGCCGCCCCCGCCTTCGCCGCCCCCGGCTGCGTCTCCTCCGTGCCGTACGTCTCGGGCGAGGGCGGCTACGACACCTACCGCATCCCCGCCGCGGTCCGCACCCGCGCCGGTACGATCCTCGCCTTCGCCGAGGGCCGGCGGGCCGGCGCGGGCGACTCCGGCGACATCGACGTCGTCCTCAGACGCTCCGCCGACGGCGGCTGCACCTGGGGCCCGATCGCCGTCGTCGCCGCCGGGAACGGCGACACCCGGGGCAACCCGGCCCCCGTCGTCGACCCGCGCACCGGCGCGGTCGTGCTCGTCACCTCCTACAACAGCGGCCGGGTGACGGAGGCGCAGATCATGCGCGGCGAGGTCACGGCGGAGCAGAGCCGCCGGGTGTTCGTGCAGCGCAGCCGGGACGACGGCCGGCGCTTCACGCCCCCGCGCGAGATCACCGCCGCGGTGAAGCGGCCCGGCTGGCGCTGGTACGCCACCGGCCCCGGCCACGCGGTCGCCCTCACCCACGGCCCGCACCGGGGCCGGCTGGTGATTCCCGCCAACCACTCGGCCGCCCCGCCCGCCGGTTCCCCCGACACCGGCCAGGAACCCCGGTACTACGGCGCCCACGCCCTGCTCAGCGACGACGGCGGCCGCACCTGGCGGATCGGCTTCACCGACGACTCCTACGACGGCCACGACAACGCCAACGAGTCCACCGCCGCCCAACTGCCCGACGGAACCCTCTACTTCAACGCCCGCGACCAGCACGGCAGCAGCCCCGGCAACCGCCTCGACACCCGCTCCCGCGACGGCGGCGAGAGCCTGGAGCGCCCCTACGCCGTGCAGCCCGCGCTGAACGACGTGCCGGTCGTCCAGGGCAGCGTCCTGCAGTCACCGGGCCGCGGCGGCCCGCTGCTGTTCTCCGGGCCGTCGGTGCCCACCGCCCGCCGGGCGATGGCGATCTGGCGCAGCACGGACGGCGGGGCCACCTTCACCAAGGCGCTGACGCTGTCCGAGCGGCGGGCCGCCTACTCCGACCTGGTGCCGGCCGGCCGGGACACGGTCGGGATCCTGTACGAGACGGGGACGGCCGGGGCGTACGAGACGATCGAGTTCCGCCGGGTGCCGGCCGGCGAACTCGGCGCGCGTTAGGACCCCCCGGGCGGATCCCCGTGGCGGAAGGAGCGGCGCCCGGCGCGTGCGCCGGCCGTGCGGGCCGGGCCCCGCGACGCCACGGGGATCCGGCGAAGGGCCCTACAGCAGCCCCGCCCCGGCGAGGTACTTGCCCACCCGCGCCACCTCGTCCGGCGACAGCGGCACCTGCGGTTCGGCCGTGGCCGGGCAGGCGATGACGCCCCGCAGGTGCAGCGCGGCCTTGAAGGCGCCGATTGCCGAGGACGCGCCGCCCATCCGGGCCGGGTCGCCGACGTCCACCAGGCCGAACAGGGCGCACAGCCGTTCCTGCTCGGCCCGCGCCCCGTCCCGGTCGCCGGACCGGTGCAGGCGGTCCAGGCGGACGTAGCCGTGCGGGTCGACGTTGGCGAGGCCGGGCACCGCCCCGTCGGCGCCGACCGCGAGCGCCGCGTCGACGATCAGCTCCGAGCCGGTCAGGACGCTGAAGCCGGTGACGCCGGGGCGGGCGCGGACGCCGGTGACGACCTCGCGGAAGCCGCCCAGGTCGCCGCTGGAGTCCTTCAGCCCGGCCAGCACCCCGTCGGCGGCCAGCTCCAGCACCAGGCCGGCGGGCAGCTTGGTGTGCACGGCGGACGGGATGTCGTAGGCGAGGACCGGGACCGGGCAGGCGGCGGCGATCCGCCGGTAGTGGCGGGCGATCTCGGCCGGGTGGGTGCGGACGTAGAACGGGGCGGTGACGACGACGGCGTCCGCGCCCGCCGCGGCGGCGGACGCGGCGTGCTCCAGCACCCGGGGCGTCGTCATGTCGATCGCGCCCGCCAGGACCGGGAGCTGACCGCCGAGGTGGGCCGCGGTGGTCTCCACGACCAGCCGGCGCTGCCGGTCCGTCAGGTGGGCGGCCTCCGAGGTCGAACCGAGCACGAACAGACCGTGCACCCCGCCCGCCACCAGGTGGTCGAGCAGGCCGAGCAGCGAGGGGACGTCCACCTCGCCCTCCGGTGTCAGGGGCGTGCACACGGGCGGAACGACACCGGTGAGCGGGGCGGGGATCGTCATCAGGGCTCCATCGGTCTGCTCTGGCGTACGAGGTCGCGGGTCGACTCGTCCTCCTGCACAGGATGGTGGCAGCGGAAGCGGTGCTCCGGCGTGGACGCGGCGGAGAACCCGGGCATCGTGTCGGCGCACACGCCGTCCGCCTTCCAGCAGCGGGTGCGGAAGGGGCAGCCGCTCGGCGGGCGCGTCGCCGAGGGCACGGGGCCGGTGAGCGGGATCGGCTCGATCGGGTCGAGCAGGCCGGGCGTGGCGGAGAACAGGGCGCGGGTGTACGGGTGCCGGGACCGGTCGGTGACCCGGCCGGCCGGGGTCTCCTCGACGATCCGGCCGAGGTACATGGTGATCACGCGGTCGCTCATCCGCCGCACGGTCTGGATGTCGTGCGAGACGAAGACCAGGGCCAGGCCGAGGCGCTCCTTCAGGTCCAGCAGGAGGTTGAGGATCTGGGCCCGCACGGACACGTCCAGGGCGCTGGTCGGCTCGTCCGCCACCACCAGGTCCGGGTCGAGCGCCAGCGCGCGGGCGATGGCGACGCGCTGGCGCTGGCCGCCCGACAGCCGGCCGGGCAGCGCGTCGGCGAGGGCGCGGGGGAGGCCGACCAGGGACATCAGTTCCCGCACCCGCTCCTCCCGCTGCGCCGTCGTGCCCCGGCCGTGCACGTCCAGCGGGTCGCGCAGGATCCGGCGGACGGTCAGCCGGCGGTTCAGGGCCGTCGACGGGTCCTGGAAGATCATGCCGGTGCTGCCGCCGACGGCCGCGCGGCGTTCGGCCGCCGGCATCGCCCACAGGTCGCGGCCCCGGAACAGCACCCGCCCGGACGTCGGCCGCTCCACGCCCACCAGCACCTTCGCCAGCGTGGACTTGCCGCAGCCGGACTCGCCGACCACGCCGACCGTCTCGCCGGGCGCGATCGCGAGATCGGCGCCGGTGAGGGCGTACACCCGGTCCCGGGTGAACAGGCCGCCGCTGCGGGCCCTGTGCACGACGTGCGCGTCCACCAGTTCCACCAGCGCGGGCGCGGCGCCGCCCCGCTGCGGGTCCGCCGGCGCGGTCACGGGACCACCTCGCTTCCGGTCGCGGCCAGGTCGACGGCCGGGTGGTGACAGGCCGCCGTGTGCGCCGGGGTGCCCCGCGGGCCGGGCGCGGTCGTGCGGCAGACCTCGCTCGCCAGCGGGCACCGGTCGGCGAACCGGCAGCCGGCCGGGAAGTCGGCGGGGGCCGGCACGACCCCCTTGATCTGCGTCATCCGCTCCGCGGCCGACTCCAGCGACAGCACGCTGCCGAGCAGGCCGCGCGTGTAGTGGTGGGCGGGCGCCGCCACCAGGTCGGCGGTCACGCCGGTCTCCACGATCTGCCCGCCGTACATCACCACCACCCGGTCGGTGACGTCCGCGACCAGCGCCAGGTCGTGCGAGACCAGGATCAGCGCGAAGCCCAGCTCCTCCCGCAGCCTCAGCAGCAGCTCCATCACCTGCGCCTGCACGGTCACGTCCAGCGCGGTCGTCGGCTCGTCGGCGACGATCAGCCGCGGGTCGCGGGAGAGCGCCATGGCGATCAGGACGCGCTGGCGCTGCCCGCCGGACAGCTCGTGCGGGTAGCTGCGCAGGGTGCGCGCGGGGTCCAGGCCGACCATCGCCAGCAGCTCGTGCGGGCTGCGCCGGCCCCCGCGCCGCACGACCTGCCTGAGCTGGGCCTGGATGGTCATGGCCGGGTTCAGCGACGACAGGGCGTCCTGGTAGATCATCGCCATCTCGTGGCCGAGGAGCCGGCGGCGCACGCGCATCGGCTCGGCCAGCAGGTCCCGCCCGCCGAAGCGGACCTGCCCGCGCACCCGCGCCCCCTTCGGCTCCAGGCCCATGATCGCGAGCGCGGTCAGCGACTTGCCGCAGCCCGACTCGCCGACCAGTCCGACGACCTCCCCGGGGTGCACCTCGAAGCCGATGCCGTCGACGACGTCCACGCCGCCGTGGCGGTGGTCGAAGCCGATGGCGAGGTTCTCCACCGCCAGCACCGGCTGCCCGTCGCGGGGCACCGCGCGGGCCCGGGAGCGCAGCCGCCGGGCCGCCGCCGCGAGGCCGGGCAGCGGCAGCACCCGGCCGCTGCCCGGCTCGGGCGCCTCCAGCCGGTCGCCGTCGCGGACGTCGACCTCGCGCGCCGAGGGCGCCGCCCACGCGTCGGAGACGCCCTCGGACAGGACGTTCAGCGACAGCACGGTGAGCAGCATCAGCAGCCCGGGGAAGACGGTCGCCCACCAGCCGCCGGTCAGCACCATGTTCTTGCCGTCCGCGATGACGCTGCCCCAGGAGGGGTCGGGCGGCCGGACCCCGGCCCCGATGAAGGACAGCGACGCCTCGAAGACGACAGCCTCGGCGACCTGGACGGTGCAGAACACCAGCACCGGCGCGGCGCAGTTGACCGCCACGTGCCGGACGACGATGTACGGCGTCCGCGCGCCGATCACCCGTTCCGCCGTCACGTAGTCCTCGCCGTACTGGTCGAGCACGTTCGCCCGGACGACGCGGGCCACCGGCGGGGTGAACAGGAAGGCGATCGCGCAGATCAGCACGGTGATCCCGCCGCCGAACACGGCGACCAGGACGGCCGCCAGCGCGATGCCGGGGAACGCCATCACCACGTCCAGGCAGCGCATCAGCGTCTCGTCGACCGCCTTGCGGGAGGTGGCCGCGACCGCGCCGAGCAGGGCGCCGGCGACGAGGGCGAGCGCGGTGGCGCCGAGCCCGATGGCCAGGGACCAGCGGGCCCCGTACATCAGCCGGCTGAGGATGTCCCGGCCGAGGCTGTCCTGCCCCATCCAGTGCTCCGCCGAGGGGCGTCCGGTGCCGTCGACCGGCGGCTGCTGGTCGAGCGGGTCGTGCGGCGCGAGCAGCGGCGCCAGCAGCGCCATGAGGACGACGACGGCGAGGAAGCAGACGGCGGCCTTCGACAGCGGCGGCAGCCGGCGCGGACCGCGCAGCCGGATGCCGGGCCGGGCGAGCGCCTCGGTGAGCCTGTTGCGCGTGATCATGCGGTCGTGTCCCTCAGTCGTGGGTTGACCAGCAGGTGGAGGATGTCGATGACGAGGTTGACGACGACGAAGCCGGCCGCCGTGGTCAGCACGACGCCCTGGACGACGGCCGGGTCGCCGTTCTTCACGGCGTCGATCATCAGCTTGCCCATGCCGGGCAGGGAGAAGATCGTCTCGATGACGACCGCGCCGCCCAGCAGGTAGCCGACGCGCAGGCCGAGCACGGTGAGCGGGTTGATCAGCGCGTTCCGCAGCACGTTCCGCCCCACCACCACGTGCGGCGGCAGCCCGCTGCCGATCGCCGTGCGGACGTAGTCCTTGTCCAGCTCCTCCACCACCGCCGTCCGCACGATCCGGGTGAGCTGGGCGGCGACGGGCAGCGACAGGGCCAGGGCGGGCAGCGTCATCGTCCGCAGCCAGCCCGTGACGGAGTCCGCCGGGTTGACGTAGCCGCCCGTGGGGAACCAGCCCAGGTCCACCGCCAGGTACTGGATCATCAGCAGCGCCAGCCAGAAACCGGGCGCGGCGACCCCGGTCAGCGACACCACGCGGATGATCTGGTCGGGCAGCCGGTCCCGGTGGATCGCGGCCGTCACCCCGCCGGCCAGCGCCAGCACCACCGCGATGCCGAGCCCGAGGAAGGTCAGCTGGAGGGTGAGCGGCAGCGCGGTGGTGACCTGGTCGACGACCGGGGCGCGGGTCAGGGCGCTGGTGCCCAGGTCGCCGTGGAGCAGGTCGCCGACGAAGTGCAGGTAGCGGACGGGGAGCGGGTCGAGCAGGCCGTGCTCCTCGCGGAAGTCGTGCAGCTGCTCGGGCGTCGGGTTGGCGCCCTGGAAGAACGCGGACGCCGGGTCTACGTCCGAGAACCGCATCACCAGGAACACGAACAGCACGATGCCGAGCAGCAGCGGCACCAGCAGGGCGAGGCGGCGGAGCAGGATCCGGGCGACGGCGATCACCGGGGACCCCTCAGGCCCACTTGGCCTGGAGGAGGTTGATGCCGGGGTAGGGCTGGGCCCTTATCCCGGTGAGCTGGTCGGGGTCCCAGGCCGTCATCAGCTCGTTGTGGACGACCGGGTAGAGCACGGCCTGCTCGGCGACGACGTCGATGTAGTCCTGGATCATCGCCTTCTTCCGCTCCGGGTCCGCCTCCCGGGTCGCGGCGTCCATGTCCCGGAACAGCCGCTCGGCGACGGGGTGCCCGGCCCAGCGCGTGTACTGCATCCACAGGTTGCCGGGCCCATAATTGTAACGCATGATCAGGTCGGCGTCCAGGCCGAACTGGTTGGGGTTGGAGGCGGCGGCGACGACCTGGTAGTCCTGCTTCTGGTCCAGTTTGGTGAAGACGGCCGTGGTCTCCTGCGGCGACAGGGTGGTGCGCACGCCGATCGCGTCCCAGGAGGACTTGACGGTCGGCAGGCAGTCGGCGATCCAGCTCACGTTCACCGCGAGGAGGTCGATCTCCAGCCCGCTGACCCCGGCCTGGCGCAGCAGCGCCTTCGCCCGCTCGGGGTCGTGGTCGTAGACGGTCTTCGCCCGCCGGTGGCAGGGGTTGGCCTCGTCCAGGAACGACGTGGACGGCGTCCCGTGCCCCTTGAGCGCCACCTCGACCATCTTCTCGGTGTCGATGGCGTAGCGCAGCGCCTGCCGCACCCGCACGTCGTCGAAGGGCTTGCGCCGGGTGTTGAACATCAGGAACAGGTTGTTCATCCCGGCCCCGCCCGCGACCGTCAGCCCGCTGCTCTCCAGCCGGCCGATGTTGGCGTACGGGATGTTGTCGGCGATCTGCGCGTCCGCCCCGCCCCCGGAGATCTTCGCGACGCGCGGCGCGGCGTCCACGATCGTCAGCCAGTTCATCCGCTTGAAGGCGGGCTTGCGCGGGCCGTTGTAGCCGTCGAACGCCTCGAAGGTGGTGTTGGACTTCGGGTGGTGCGCGGTCTGCCGGTACGGCCCCGAGCCGACCGCCAGCCCCTTGATCGCCTCGTTCCACGCGCCCGGCCGGGAGAACACGTGCTTCGGCATGATCTTCGCCAGCGTCAGCCGCGACAGCCCGTCCGGGAAGGGGAACTTCAGCACCAGCTCCACGGTCCGCGCGTCGACCTTCCGGACCTCCTCCAGCCAGCTCGCGAAGAACCCCTTGGCGAGGGTCTGGGTGTCCGGGTCGAGGATCCGGTCGAAGACGAACACCACGTCGTCGGCGGTGACCGGCTTGCCGTCGTGGAACGTCGCGCCCGCCCGCAGCGTGAACCGCCACGAGGTGCCGTCCGGGTTCTCGGGCACCCGCGTCGCCAGCGCCGCGTACGGCTCGCGGGAGATCGGGTCGGTGTCGAGCAGCCCCTCGTAGATGTGGTGGTTGGCGGCCATGCAGAACGCGGACGCGGTCTGCGTCGGGTCCCAGCTGCCGTCGTTGCCGTACCCGATGACCGCCGTCAGCGTCCGGTCCGGGCCGCCCTCCCCGCCGCCGGTGTCGTTGGTGGACTCCGGCCCGCCGCAGGCCCCCAGCGACGCCGTCACGGCGGCCGCCGCGCCCAGCGCGCCGGTGTGCTTCAGGAACGTCCGGCGGCGCGGCGCCGGCACGTCACGGATCACGTCGCGCACGGTTCCTCCTGCGGGGAGAGGGGGCGGGCAGAGAACTCGTGGGAAGGCGGAGCACGCGGTGAGAGAGGAGGTACGACGTCCTACGTCCTGCGGACAGCGCGACCATAGGAGGGGCCGTGGGGGCGGTCAAGGGATCGCGCACGAATGGCGCAACCGCCACAGGTCGGACCAATGACGCAGCCCGATGGCCGAATCGGCGCCCCGCCGGTCCCGGCGCTCTCCCGGATGCGGTCGGAGGTGGGACGTCCGACGTCCCGGGCGCGTACGATGCGGCGCATGGCCGAGGAGCCCCGGAGCAGCCGGATACAGCGCCAGGTCGTGCAGCTCATCCTCGACCGCAGGCTCGGCGCCGGCGCCCCGCTGCCCACGGAGACGGAGCTGATGGCGGCCTTCGGCGCCAGCCGCAACTCCGTCCGCGAGGCCCTCAAGGCGCTCCAGGCCCTCGACATCGTCGACATCCGGCACGGCTACGGCACCTACGTCGGCCAGGCCTCGCTGACCCCGCTCGTCGACGGCCTGACCTTCCGCGCCCTGGCCCGGCACGACGACGACACCGCCGCCCTCGCCGAGATCCTCCAGGTCCGGGAGGTGCTGGAGGAGGGCCTGATCCGGCGGAGCGCGCGCGTCCTCACCGACGCCGACCTCGACCGGCTGGAGGCGGTGGTGGACCGCATGGAGCGGGCGGGCCGCACCGGCCGGCCCTTTCCCGAACTGGACCGGGAGTTCCACGAGTTGCTGTACGCGCCGCTCGGCAACGCGCTGGTGCCGCAGCTGCTCGGCGCGTTCTGGGCCGTCTTCCGCCGGGTCGCCGGCACCCGCGGCCGGCCCGACCCGCCCGCCGAGGTCACCGTCCGCCGTCACCGCGCCATCGTCGGCGCCCTGCGCGCCCGGGACGTCGAGGCGGCCCAGCGCGCGATGGCGGTCCACTTCCGCGGGATCGCGGCGCGGGCGGCGCGGGGGCCGCGGCCCGGCGGAAGGCGCTGCTGAGCGTCGACGACGCCGCGCTGGACGCCGTGGGGTACCGCACCCGCCCGCACGGCAGCGACCCGGGGGAGCCGTTCGCCGGCATCGTGCGGTGGGCCGACCGGGGGGGGCCGCACCACGGCGCCGGGATCGCCCTGTTGCGCGATTTCCACCGCGCCCGCCCGCGCGGCCCCGTCCTCGCCGGGCGACGGGGACGAGCGGGCCGGCGGGCGCGCCGCGGTCCGGTCACGGAGCGTCGCTCAGCGGCAGCGGACGTCCGCGGCGGGCCGCTCGCCGGTGGCCAGGAAGCGGGAGACGGCGCGGTCGCCGCAGGCGTTGCCGTGGGCGAGGTAGGCGCCGTGGCCGGTGGAGTCCACGGTCACCATGACGGCACGCCGGCCGAGCGCCGCGCGGAGTTTCCGGGCGCCGCTCAGCGGGGTGGCCACGTCCCGCTCGTTCTGGACGAGCAGGACGTCGGACGGCCCCCGGTCGGTGATCCGCACGGGCGTCTCCTTCGGCGGGTACGGCCAGGCGGCGCAGACCAGGGCGTTGCGGGGCATGCCCGCGGTGAGCGGGTGGGTGACCCGGCTCCTGGCGACGTCCTGCTCGTAGGCGGCGGCCGACGCGGGCCACGCGGCGTCGTTGCAGACGGTGGCGACGCTGACCGCGGTGACGTTCTGCAGGGCCGCCTCCGGCGGGGTCTGGGGGGCGGGCGGCACGGTGCCCCTGCGGGCCGCCCGGATCAGTTTCGCCAGGGTGGGGTAGCCGCTGGGCCGGTACAGGCTGTCCAGCATGGTCTGGCGCAGCACGTTGCCGTTCAGCTCCTCGGGGTTGGCGCCCGGCCAGGGGATCGGCTCGCGGTCCAGGCGGGCGGCGAGGTCCAGGAACAGCGGCCGGACCTCGGCGGCCGTCCCGGCGATCCGGTCCGGGTTGCCGGGCGCCGACGCCCAGGCGGCGAAGTGGGGGAAGACGTCCTCGACACCGGTCTCGTACGCGGCGAGCCAGGCGCGCTGCACCCGCACCGGGTCGGGGTTGTCGTTGCTGTCCAGCACGATGCGGTCGGTGCGGTGCGGGAACAGCTGGGCGTAGACGGCGCCGACGTACGTGCCGTACGACACGCCCCACGCGGAGATCCTCCGCTCGCCGAGGGCGGCCCGGATGCGGTCGATGTCGCGGGCGTTGACCGGGGTGCTGATGTGCTTGACCAGCTCACCGCCGTTGCGCGCGCAGGCCGCGGACACGCGCCGGGCGACGGCCATGTTCTCGTCGACGGACCCGTCCGGGGCGGGCCAGGGCCGCAGCTTGGACAGGGCGAGGTCGGCGCGGTCGAGCCCGCAGTCGACGGGGGTGGACGGGGCGTTGCCGCGGGGCGCGAACCCGATCAGGTCGTAGGCGTCCCGCACCTCCTGCGGCAGCTTCCGCCCCTTGCCCGACGGGTCGTTCAGACTGCTGCCGCCGGGACCGCCGGGGATCAGCAGCAGCGCGCCGCGGCGGGCGCCGGGATTCTCGGCGGGGATCCGGGAGACGGCGATGCCGACGGTCCGCCCGTCCGGGTGGGCGTGGTCCAGGGGCACCTCGACGGTGGCGCACCGCTGCCGGGGGTCGAGGCCGGAGCCTTCGCAGGCCCCCCAGGACAGGGGCGGTGCGGCGGCGGCTCGGGACGGGCCGGGCGCGCCGGAGGCGTTCAGGGGTGCGGCGAGGGCGAGTAAGGCGGCGGAGGCGGAGGCGAGGGCGACGGTTCTCGTGATCGGCTTCATGGGAGGAGCCTCCCGGACCGCCGGGGCCGGGCCCATCCGGCCGGCGGCCGTGCCGGGCGGGGGTCTGCCCCACAGGGGTCCCGTAGGGGTGGGGACCACGGATCCGGGCCCGCTCCGCTCCTGCCGGTGACGCGGCCGCCCCCTCCCGGGCGGGTTCCGCGCGCCCCGGACCGTCGCGCAGCCCGTCCCCACCCGCGCCCGTCCCCCTCCGCGCCCGTCCCCCTCCGTACGTGTCCCCCTCCGTGCGTGTCCCGCGCACGGACCGCCACGACCAGGGGCCCCGGAAACAGCGCCGCGCCGGTCCTCTCCCCGCCCGGCGCGCCGGCCGCTCACGACTCCGGACCCTCCTCGGTGAACATCCGTCCCATTCCGGTGAATTCACGTCGAACGGCGTCTTGCGGGCGGATGGCGCATCGTGCAGGGCCGGGTCAACACCCCTAGTCAGCGCTTTCGCCGCGGTCCGCGCCGGGGGGCCGCCGCCGTGTTCCCGGGTGAGCCGGAACGCAACCGACGGTCCGCTCCGGCAGTCACATGCGGGTGTAAGGAACCCGTTCACCTCATGGAGGCCGTGTCATGTTCTCCCACCACGCCAGCCGCCGGGGATCCCGTACCGCGGCGGCGCTGACGCTCGCTCTCGGCGCGGGGCTGGCCGTTCCGCTCGTCCTGGCGGGCCAGGCCGGCGCCGGGACGCCGTCGGCGACCGCCGCTCTGCGCCCGTACGATCAGGCGATCGTCTACACGGCCGCCCCGGGCCAGGCCAACAAGGTGACCGTCGACGCGTCGGCGAGCGAGGGACGCACCGAGATCACCTACGTGATCGACGACGAGGTGCCGATCGACGCGGGGGACGGCTGCGCCCACCCGGACGACGCGGACCGCACCAAGGTCTCCTGCACGATCGCCACCCCGGAGAGCCAGGACCCGTACCCGACCTTAGACGTGATACTCGGCGACGGCGACGACACCCTCGCCTACCGCAACGCCACCGGCCAGACCTACTACCACGCCCGGATCGAACTGGGCGACGGCAACGACACGGCGACCCACGCCGGCAGCACCGACGGCAACACCGTCTCGGGCGGGGCGGGCGACGACGATCTGACGGTCGGCAGCGCCGGAGTCGTGTACGGCGACGAAGGCGTCGACATGATCCACGCCGCCGACGGCACCATCGCGCAGGGCGGCGACGGCGACGACGTGATCTTCTCGGACGGCGAGGGCGGCTCCGTCGACGGCGGCGCCGACGACGACGTGATCCACGGCGGCGCGGGGGACCAGGACCTGTCCGGCGGCGACGGCAGCGACACGATCTACGGCGAGGCCGACGACGACCGCCTGTACGGCGGCCGGGGCAACGACTTCCTCTACGGCGGCACGGGCAACGACGTCCTGTACGGCAACAGCGGCAACGACACGATCTACGGCAACAGCGGCAACGACGAGCTGTACGGGGGGCCCGGCACGGACACCCTCTCCGGCGGCCCCGGCACGAACGTCGTCCGCCAGGACTGACGGCGAGCCGGCCGCCCGGCGGCCGGCGGAGGAGCCGTCCGGTGGCTCCGGGGCGTTCTCCGCGGGAGCGCGGCGTCCGCCCACCGGACCGCGTCCGCGCCTTCCGGGCAGGCCGGACCGCTCCGACGGGGTGGGGGCATACCGTCCGCCCCCGCCCCGAGCCACCGCTCGGCGGACGGGGGCGCCGACGGCGCGTACGAACTCCGTCCGGGCCGCCGGTCCGGTCACCGGCACCGGACCGGCGGCCGCCTTGCCGCCCCGGACCGGGACGGCGCCGGGGACTCCGGCGGCGACCTCGACGCAGTTGCCGCCGTTTCCGTCGCCGTAGGTGCTCCTGCGCCGGCGAGCGCTGCTCAGGGCGTACGCGCGCGTCGTCTGAAGTCCTCCGCCGCCGACCCGGCCGGGGCCAGGGACGCCTCCGGCGACGGCGCGGCGGCCCGGGGCGGATCGTATGCCGACCGTGCCCGCGCCCCCCACGGTCGGATCGTCCAGCGGATTCCCCGAATACACCGCTTCCGCGGGGGCCGTTGGCGGCGCGTCTCGAATCCCGTGATCCGCAGGTCACCGGTCATGCCGGAGGACGCCCCGCCGCGTACGGCAGCGCCCGCGCCGACACCGTCCGCTCCCTGGCCGGTGCCGCGACGTGCTGCGACCGCCCGGCCGTGACGGCCGGACCGCCGACCGGGATGCGCGGTACGTCCTCGCGCAGGAACACCCGATGCACGGGGCGTGCAGCGTCCTCGAGGACGTCCGCGCGCTCCGGGCGGCCGGACACCTCGTCCTCGGCGGACCCGTCCGGCGCGCACGGGTTCATCGCCGCCGTGGCGGCTCTCGCATACGTATCCGTCCGCAGCGGTCCGGGAATCAGCGCGGGCGCGAACTCGCCGATCCTGACCGCGAGTCGCTCCGGCTTCGCCGTCGGAGCGAAGTAATCCGCGTATCGCCGGTCGACAATCGGCTTGCGGCGCAGCCGCTCGAAAATACCGTCGGTTTGCTGTATCCCGTCGATCCGCTGCGCCGCATCCACCCGAGGCTTCCGAATCGCCTGTTCGAAATGGCCGATGCGGCCGCCGGGCGCGAATACCCGTGCTCCTGGCCCGGCCCGGGCGAGTCCCGCATTCTCGCGCCGGCGTTTCGGTTCCGTTCCGAAGAGCTCCCACGCCGCCATTCGTGAAGCGTTGGCCATGGGCAACTCCCTTGTTGAACTTTGCACTTGTAGGGCGCGGGCGCCTGCTGAGTGTAGAAGTGAGACGGCACTCCAGGGGCGGGAAGAATGAGAATGGAAAAGGAAGGGGAGCACGGTGACGGCACAGCACTCGGTGCACCGCGTCGAAGAAGCGGAGGAAACGGTGAAAGAATTGCGGACAGCGTTGGCGAAGGCCGGAATTACTCTGCCGTCGCTCGGGTTGGACCCGGTGAGTCTTGCGCGGGAGGCGCCCTGTCCGCTCGTCGAATTGGGCCGGTGCTCGGTGGACACCGCCCGGCGGCTCGCGGCGGTGCTGCGATGAGGCCGCCCGTCGGAGCGTACGTCGTGGACACGTGTACGGGCCGGGTCGGCATCGTCATGGGCCACGAGGGGCCCTATGTGCAATTGCGTCCGCACGGAGGCGGAAAGGAGTGGGACGCGGAGCCGCGCGCCGTGCGCCGCGCCACCCTCGCCGAGCGGCTCAGCGCGGCGACGGCCTACGAGAACGCCCGCAGCCGCGGTGAGGTCCCGTGATTCCCGCGCCGAGGCCGCGCGCCCCGGGCCCGTCCCCGGGGCGCGGCCCGGCGCACGCCCGGCGTGCGGGAGAATGGGGCCATGAGTCTGTTCCGCGACGACGGCATCGTGCTGCGCACCCAGAAGCTGGGCGAGGCGGACCGGATCATCACGCTGCTCACCCGCGGTCACGGACGGGTACGCGCCGTGGCGCGGGGCGTGCGGCGCACCAAGTCGAAGTTCGGGGCGCGACTGGAGCCCTTCTCCCACGTCGACGTGCAGTTCTTCGCCAAGGGCAGCGAACTGGTCGGGCGCGGGCTGCCGCTGTGCACGCAGAGCGAGACCATCGCCCCGTACGGGGGCGGGATCGTGACCGACTACGCCCGCTACACCGCCGGGACGGCCATGCTGGAGACCGCCGAGCGGTTCACCGACCACGAGGGGGAGCCGGCGGTCCAGCAGTACCTGCTGCTGGTCGGGGCGCTGCGCACGCTCGCCCGCGGCGAGCACGCCCCGCACCTCGTCCTGGACGCCTTCCTGCTGCGCTCCCTCGCCGTCAACGGGTACGCCCCGAGCTTCGGTGACTGCGCCCGGTGCGGCATGCCGGGGCCGAATCGGTTCTTCTCGGTGGCGTCCGGCGGCTCGGTCTGCGTCGACTGCCGGGTGCCCGGCAGCGTCGTGCCGTCGCCGCAGGCCCTGGAACTGCTCGGGGCGCTGCTGACGGGAGACTGGGAGACCGCGGACGCGTGCGAGCCGCGGTACGTCCGGGAGGGCAGCGGGCTGGTGTCCGCCTACCTGCACTGGCACCTGGAGCGCGGTCTGCGCTCCCTTCGGTACGTGGAAAAGTAAGCGAGTCTGAGGAGACGAGAAGCACATGGCCGTACGCGGGTTCCTGGGGCGTCAGCGCCGGGAGTACAGGACGCCGGAGCCGCACCCGTCCGGCGCGCGGCCCCCGAAGCTCCCCGGGGAGCTGATCCCGAGCCATGTGGCGATCGTCATGGACGGCAACGGACGGTGGGCCAAGGAGCGCGGGCTGCCGCGCACCGAGGGGCACAAGGTCGGCGCCGAGCGGGTGCTGGACGTGCTGCAGGGCGCGATCGAGATGGGCGTCGGGGCGATCTCCCTGTACGCCTTCTCCACCGAGAACTGGAAGCGGTCCCCGGACGAGGTGCGCTTCCTGATGAACTTCAACCGGGACTTCATCCGCAAGACCCGCGACCAGCTTGACGAGCTGGGCGTGCGGGTGCGCTGGGTGGGGCGGATGCCCAAGCTGTGGAAGTCGGTGGCCAAGGAGCTCCAGGTCGCCCAGGAGCAGACCAAGGACAACGACCGGCTCACCCTGTACTTCTGCATGAACTACGGCGGCCGGGCGGAGATCGCGGACGCCGCGCAGGCCATCGCCGAGGACGTGCGGGCGGGGCGGCTCGACCCGTCGAAGGTCACGGAGAAGACCTTCGCCAAGTACCTGTACTACCCGGACATGCCGGACGTGGACCTGTTCCTGCGGCCGAGCGGGGAGCAGCGCACCTCGAACTACCTGCTGTGGCAGAGCGCGTACGCCGAGATGGTCTTCCAGGACGTGCTGTGGCCCGACTTCGACCGGCGCGACCTGTGGCGGGCCTGTGTCGAGTTCGCCTCCCGCGACCGGCGGTTCGGCGGGGCCGTCCCGAACGAGGAGTTGCTGGCGATGGAGGGCAGGCAGCAGTAGGGGGAGGGGAACCCCGGGGGGCCCGCGCCCCCCGGCGTCCGCCGGGCGCTACGACTTCGCCGCGCACTCCGCGCACGTGCCGAAGATCTCCACCGTGTGCGCCACGTTCACGTACCCGTGCTCGGCGGCGATGGCCTCGGCCCACTTCTCCACGGCCGGGCCCGCCACCTCGACCGCCTTGCCGCAGCCGCGGCAGACCAGGTGGTGGTGGTGCTCGCCGGTGGAGCAGCGGCGGTAGACGGACTCGCCGTCGGAGGTGCGCAGGACGTCGACCTCGCCGGCCTCGGCGAGGGACTGGAGCGTGCGGTAGACGGTGGTGAGCCCGACCGCGTCGCCCTTGTGCTTGAGCATGTCGTGGAGTTCCTGCGCGCTGCGGAACTCGTCGACCTCTTCGAGGGCCGCCGCCACGGCGGCGCGCTGCCGGGTGGCGCGGCCCTTCACGGACGGTCCAGCGGTCGTCACCGGTTGCCTCCTCACGTCTGCGTCCTGCCGGGCCATTGTGCCAGCCCGGTCAGACACCGGCCCCGCGCTCGGCCCCGCGGCTGGCCGGAATCGCGCACTCCGCGGGGTCGCCGGGGGGCTGGGCGGCGGCCAGCGCCCGCGCGCGCCGGCGGGCCAGCGGGGCGGCCAGCGCGGTCAGCAGGACGAAGGCGCCGATGGTCAGCAGCACGATCGTCGCACCGGGCGGCACGTCCTGGTAGTACGAGGTGATCGTGCCGCTGAGGGTCACGGTCACGCCGATGGCGACGGCGATCGCGAACGTGGCCGCGAAGCTGCGGCTCAGCTGCTGGGCCGCCGCCACCGGGACCACCATCAGCGCCGAGACCAGCAGCAGGCCGACGACGCGCATCGCGACCGTCACCGTCACCGCCGCCGTCACCGCCGTCAGCAGGTTCAGGGCGCGCACCGGCAGGCCGGTCACCCGCGCGAACTCCTCGTCCTGGCTGACCGCGAACAGCTGGCGGCGCAGGCCCAGGGTGACCAGGACCACGAAGGCGGCCAGCAGGCAGATCGCCGTCACGTCCGACTCGCTCACCGTCGACAGGGAGCCGAACAGGTACGACGTGAGGTTCGCGTTGGAGCCGGTGGGCGCCAGGTTGATGAACATCACGCCGCCGGCCATGCCGCCGTAGAAGAGCATCGCGAGGGCGATGTCGCCGCGGGTGCGGCCGTACCAGCGGATCAGCTCCATGAGGACCGCGCCGAGGACGGAGACCAGCGTCGCCATCCACACCGGGGACCAGGACAGCAGGAAGCCGAGGCCGACGCCGGTCATCGCCACATGGCCGATGCCGTCGCCCATCAGGGCCTGGCGGCGCTGGACCAGGTAGACGCCGACGGCGGGGGCCGTGACGCCGACCAGGACGGCGGCGAGCAGGGCCCGCTGCATGAAGGCGTAGTTCAGGATCTCCATCAGCTCAGCAGTCCCGTGCGGATCGGTTCGGCGCCCGCCGGTGCGTGCGGGTGCACGTGGTCGTGGCCGGGCAGCGCGTGCTGGCCGACGGCCTTCGGGGGCGGGCCGTCGTGCAGCACGCAGCCGTCGCGCAGGACGACCGCCCGGTCGATCAGGGGCTCCAGGGGACCCAGCTCGTGCAGGACCAGCAGGACGGTCGCGCCCTGGGCGACCTGCTCGCGCAGGGTGTCCGCGAGCACCTCCTGGCTGGCCAGGTCGACGCCCGCCATCGGCTCGTCCATGATCAGCAGCTCGGGCTCGGGGGCGAGCGCGCGGGCGATCAGCACACGCTGGTGCTGGCCGCCGGACAGGGCGCCCACCGAGTCCTTCGCCCGGTCCGCCATGCCGACCAGGTCCAGGGCGCGGCGCACGGCCGCGCGGTCGGCCTTGCGGAAGACGCCGAAGCGGGTGCGCGAGAGGCGGCCCGAGGAGACCACCTCGTTCACCGTGGCGGGCACGCCGCCCGCGGCGGTGGTGCGCTGCGGGACGTAGCCCACGCGCGCCCAGTCGCGAAAGCGCCTGCGGGGCGTGCCGAACAACTCGATCTCGCCGGCGCTGACCGGCACCTGCCCGATGACGCTGCGCACGGCCGTCGACTTGCCGGAGCCGTTCGCGCCGAGCAGCGCGACGACCTCGCCGCGGTGCACGGTGAGGTCGATGCCGCGCAGGACGGGGCGCGAACCCAGCTCGGCGCGGACGCCGCGCAGGGATATGACGGGCTCGGTCATGCCGCCCTCCGATGGTCGGTCACTTGGCTCCCAGGGCCTGCTGGAGCGCCTCGAGGTTCGATTCCATGACCTGGAAGTAGTCGTCGCCCTCGGACTTGTCGGTGATGCCCTCCAGCGGGTCGAGGACATCCGTCTTCAGGTCCGCGTCCCGGGCGAGGGTCTTCGCGGTCTTGTCGGACACCAGTGTCTCGTAGAAGACGGTGGTGACGCCGTCGGCCCTGGCCTCCTCCTGGAGCTCCTTGATCCGGGCCGGGCTGGGCTCGCTCTCCGGGTCGAGGCCGGAGATGGCCTCCTGGGTCAGGCCGTAGCGCTCGGCGAGGTAGCCGAAGGCGGCGTGGTTGGTGAAGAAGACCTTGGTCTTCGTGTTCTTCAGGCCGTCCGCGTAGCGGGTGTCGAGCTCGTCCAGCTCGCGGGTGAGGGCGGCGGCGTTCTTCCGGTAGTCCGCGGCGTGGTCCGGGTCGGCCTTCTGGAAGGCCTCGGCGACGCCCTCGGCGATCTCGGCGTACTTCACCGGGTCGAGCCAGACGTGCGGGTCGAGGGCGTGCTCCTCCTCGGAGTGCTCCTCGGCGTGGGCCTCCTCGGAGTGCTCCTCGGCGTGCCCCTCCTCGGCGTGGGCCTCCTCGCCCTCGTGGCTGTGCTCGACGTCGCCGTGGTCCTCCAGGGTGGTCAGGGCGGCGGCGTCGATCTTCGTCCCGACCCCGGACTGGGCGACGGCCTCGTCGACGGCCGGCTGGAGGCTCTTGAGGTACAGCACCGCGTCGGCCTCGCCGAGTTCGGCGGTCTGCCTGGTGCTCAGCTCCAGGTCGTGCGGCTCCTGGCCGGGTTCGGTGAGGGTGGTGACGTGCACGTGGTCCCCGCCGATCCGCTCGGCGAGGAACTGCATCGGGTAGAACGACGCGACGACGTCGAACTTGTCCGTGTTGCCCGCGCCGCCCGCCGCCGAGCTGTCGCCGGAGCAGGCGGTGAGGGTTCCGAGGGCGAGGGTGGCGGCGGCGGTGACCGCTATGCCGGATATCTGGCGTCGTCGTACGTTCATGACAGTCATTTTCAACAAATGTGGAAACCGTTGTCAACAAAGGGCCCGGGGGCCCATGGGGCGGACCGATTTGGAAGCGGGCCAGTTCCCGCCGGTACGCTGAGGCATTCGCTGTGAAGCGTCTCGCTTCAACGCCCGTCGTCGTAATGAAGAGAGCACCGTGGCCGCCGACAAGATCGACACCATCGTCAGCCTGAGCAAGCGCCGTGGCTTCGTATTCCCCTGTAGTGAGATCTACGGCGGTCAGCGCGCCGCCTGGGACTACGGTCCGCTGGGTGTCGAGCTCAAGGAGAACATCAAGCGCCAGTGGTGGCGCTACATGGTGACGTCGCGCGAGGACGTGGTCGGTATCGACTCGTCCGTGATCCTGGCCCCCGAGGTCTGGGTCGCCTCCGGCCACGTCGCCACCTTCACCGACCCGCTCACCGAGTGCACCTCCTGCCACAAGCGGTTCCGCGCCGACCACCTGGAAGAGGCCTACGAGGAGAAGAAGGGCCGCGCCCCCGAGCACGGCCTGGCCGACATCAACTGCCCCAACTGCGGCACCAAGGGCCAGTTCACCGAGCCCAAGCAGTTCTCCGGCCTGCTGTCCACCCACCTCGGCCCGACGCAGGACTCCGGCTCCATCGCCTACCTGCGCCCCGAGACCGCGCAGGGCATCTTCACCAACTTCGCCCAGGTGCAGACCACCTCGCGCCGCAAGCCGCCGTTCGGCATCGCCCAGATGGGCAAGTCGTTCCGCAACGAGATCACGCCCGGCAACTTCATCTTCCGCACCCGCGAGTTCGAGCAGATGGAGATGGAGTTCTTCGTCAAGCCGGGCGAGGACGAGAAGTGGCACGAGTACTGGATGGAGCAGCGCTGGAACTGGTACACCGGCCTGGGTCTCCGTGAGGAGAACATGCGCTGGTACGAGCACCCCAAGGAGAAGCTCTCCCACTACTCCAAGCGCACCGCCGACATCGAGTACCGCTTCCAGTTCGGCGGCAGCGAGTGGGGCGAGCTGGAGGGCGTCGCCAACCGCACCGACTACGACCTGTCGTCCCACGCCAAGGCCTCCGGCCAGGACCTGTCCTACTTCGACCAGGAGGCCGGCGAGCGCTGGACTCCGTACGTCATCGAGCCCGCGGCCGGTGTCGGCCGCACCATGCTCGCCTTCCTGCTCGACGCCTACGTCGAGGACGAGGCGCCCAACGCCAAGGGCAAGCTGGAGAAGCGGACCGTGCTGCGGCTCGACCACCGCCTCGCCCCGGTGAAGGTCGCGGTGCTCCCGCTGTCCCGCAACGCGGAGCTGTCGCCGAAGGCCAAGGGCCTCGCGCAGGCCCTGCGCCAGCACTGGAACATCGAGTTCGACGACGCCGGCGCGATCGGCCGCCGCTACCGCCGCCAGGACGAGATCGGCACGCCGTACTGCGTGACCGTCGACTTCGACACGCTGGACGACAACGCCGTGACCGTGCGCGAGCGGGACTCGATGAAGCAGGAGCGCGTGTCGCTGGACCAGATCGAGGGCTACCTCGCCAGCCGCCTGATCGGCTGCTAGCCGGTCCCGCGCCGACAGGCCCCCGGTACGGACCCACCCCGTGGATCCGCGCCGGGGGCCTTCGCGCGTCCGGGAACGGCGCGGCGGCGGACCGCGGACGAGGGATGACAAGTAACAGCTGACAGATATTGAAATCTGTCAGCTGTCGTGCCAGGCTGGGAAGCAGGTCACCTTCACGGCATCCCCAGGAGTCCTCATGCAAACCCGTTCCCTCGGAACCACCGGCCCCCAGGTCTCCGCCCTCGGCCTCGGCTGCATGGGCATGTCCGCGCTGTACGGCGAGGCGGACCGCGCCGAGTCGATCGCCACCGTCCACGCCGCGCTGGAGGCCGGCGTCACCCTGCTCGACACCGGCGACTTCTACGCCATGGGCCACAACGAACTGCTGATCGGCGAGGCCCTGCGCACCGCGCCCGCCGCCCGCCGCGAACAGGCCCTGGTCAGCGTGAAGTTCGGCGCCCTGCGCGACCCGGACGGCGGCTGGTCGGGATACGACGGCCGCCCCGCCGCGGTGAAGAACTTCGCCGCCTACTCGCTCCAGCGCCTGGGCGTGGACCACATCGACGTCTACCGGCTCGCCCGGCTCGACCCCGACGTGCCGATCGAGGAGACGGTCGGCGCGATCGCGGAACTGGTCGAGAAGGGGTACGTGCGCCACATCGGCCTGAGCGAGGTCGGCGCGCGGACGATCCGCCGGGCCGCCGCCACCGCCCCGATCGCCGACCTCCAGATCGAGTACAGCCTGATCTCCCGCGGCATCGAGGACGAGATCCTGCCGGCCACCCGCGAACTGGGCATCGGCATCACCGCGTACGGCGTCCTGTCCCGCGGGCTGATCTCCGGGCACTTCGCCCAGGACCGGCAGCTCGCGCCGAACGACTTCCGGGCCCACTCGCCGCGCTTCCAGGGCGAGAACCTGCGGCACAACCTGAGCCTCGTCGAGGCGCTGCGCAAGGTCGCCGAGGGCAAGGGCGTCACCGTCGCGCAGATCGCCATCGCCTGGGTGCTGTCGCGCGGCGAGGACATCGTGCCGCTCGTGGGCGCCCGGCGCCGCGACCGGCTCGCCGAGGCGCTGGGCGCGCTGGACGTGACGCTGGACGAGGCCGACCTCGCCGCCGTCGAGGAGGCCGTGCCGCCCGGCGCAGCGGCCGGCGAGCGCTACGCCGCCGCCCAGCTGGCGCAGGTCGAACGCTGATCCGGCCGTTGGGTACGGTCTTGGCATGGCACCGACCTCCGAGACCCTGACCGCCGAGCGCATCCTCGAAGCGACCGAGGAGGTGCTGCGCCGCCACGGACCGGCCAAGGCCACCGTGGTGGACGTGGCCCGCGCGCTCGGCGTCAGCCACGGCAGCGTCTACCGGCACTTCCGCACGAAGGCGGCGCTGCGGGAGGCGGTCACCAAACGGTGGCTGGACCGGACCTCCGAGGCGCTGTCCGGGATCGCCGCCGCGGACCGCGACGCGGAGAGCCGGCTGCGGGACTGGCTCGCCGCCCTGTTCGACGCCAAGCGCCGCAAGGCGGGCGACGACCCGGAGCTGTTCGCCACCTACTCGGTGCTGACCGCCGAGAGCGGCACGGCGGTCGGCGAGCACCTCGCCGACCTGACCGCGCAGCTGACCCGGATCATCGAGGCGGGCACGGCGGACGGCACCTTCGCCGCCGCCGACCCGGCCGCCGCGGCCGGCGCGGTCTTCCAGGCCACCGTCCGCTTCCACGACCCCTGCCACGCGCGGGAGTGGGAGCGGCCGGCGGCCGAGGCGGAGTTCGCGGCCGTGGTGGACCTGATCGTGCGGGGGCTGCGGGCGTAGGGGGCGCCCCCGCCCGCCGGCCCCGGCCCGTCGCCCGGGGCGGGCCCGCGGACGGCGACGTACGCGCCGGCCGACGAGGGGACCGGGGAACGGCTGCGGCGGCCGCGCGCGATCGCGTCGGAAAGGACTGCCGCATCGGCGGGATGACCCTCCCCGGTGCGGGAACACGAACCTTCCGGAGAGTGGTGCTCCGCAGGGTGAGGTTCCCGGAAGACAGGCTGAGGGCGAGAGATGGGCGGACTTCTGACGCTGACGCGGGACTCCGCGGCCGGGTTCGTGCTGGCCGGGCCCCGGCTGCTCGCACGCGGCGCCGCGCCCGCGGCGGGCATGGCCGCCGGGGCGGTGGCCGGGACGGCGCGGGCCGGAGTGCGCGGCGCGGACTTCGCGGCGCGCGCGGCGCGGGTCGCCCGCGCCGCGCTGCCGGGCGGCACCCGGGACTGGCGGGCCGGGGCGCGGGCCCACCTCGCCCTCGGGCCGGCCGCCGGGAACGACCGGGCACGGGGCGCGGACGGGCTGGAGAAGACGGCGCGGCGGGTGGCGGCGGCGCTGGCCGAACACCCGGACGTGGCGCTCGCGTACTGGGACAGCGGACTGTCCCGGCTGGTGGTGACCGCGACCGAGGAGGCGCTCGGCGACCGGGTGGTGGAGCGGGCCACCGCGCTGGCCGAACGGCACGGGCTGGTGCGGGCCGACGCGGCCGACGACGTCGAGGGACTCGTCCACCCGGGCGACCCGACCGCGGTGCGCACGGCCGTGGCGGCGTTCGCGGCCGACGCGCTGGGCACCGCGGCGGCGACGGCCGCGTCCGCGCTGCGCCTGCCGGCGACGCCGCGGCTGGTGACCGCCGTGGTGACGCTGCTGCGGGAGAACCCCGCCTTCCGGGCCTGGCTGCGCGCCCGGCTCGGCGACACCCGGATGGAACTGGTGCTGGCCGCCGCCAACGCGGTCGTGCACGGCGCCGGGCAGAGCCCGACCTCGCTGGTGCTGGACGCGGCCCTGCGCACCTGCCAGCTGGCGGACGCGGTGGCCCGTTCGGCCGAGTTCGAAGTGGTGCACGACCGGCTGTGCGCACCGGACCGGGACAGCCTGGCCGGCGACCCCGCCCTGCGCCCGCCGCTGCGCACCTCCCCCGCACAGGAGTACGCCGCCCACGCCTCGACCGGCAGTGTGCTGGGCGCGGTGGCGACGCTGCTCGTCAAGCACGAGGTGGCCGAGGCGGCCGAGGCGGTGCTCGCCGGCTCGCCCAAGGCCGCCCGGTACGGGCCCGCCGCCTTCCACGCCGTCCTCAGCGGCGCGCTGTCCCGCACGGGCATGCTGGTGCGCGCCCCGGAACGGCTGCGGCAGCTGGAGATGGCCGGCACCGTCGTCCTGCACCCGAGCGCGCTGCGCACCCCCGGCGCGGGCGCCGACCCGTGGGCCGAGCCCGTCCTGGACGCGGCGCGCCGCGCCGGGCTGCGCGTGGTGATGGTGGAGGACCCGGCACTGGCCGACTTCAGCGGGCTCGCCGACCAGATGGCCGGCGCGGACCGGCCGCTCGCCGAGGTGGTGCGCGAGCTGCGCGAGGAGGGCGGCGGCGTCGTCACCGTCGTACGGCCCCTGCCGGGCGACGACGGCGAGACGCTGTCCGGGCTGCTCGCCGGCGACGTGGCCATCGCCCTGGCCGACGGGACCTGCCCGGTGGCGTGGAGCGCGGACGTGCTCGCGCCGAACGGCCTGGCCGACGTGTGGCGGCTGCTGCGGGCGGTGCCGGCGGCCCGCGGGGTCGGACGCCGGTCGCAGGTCCTGGCCCGCTCGGGCGCCGCGCTGTCCGGACTGCTCGTGGCCGTCGGCGAGTCCCGGCGGCGCGACGGCACACCGCTGCCCGGGCTGCGGCACGCGCCGGTCGACGTGGCCGCCGCGGCGGCCCTGCTGTCCGGGGCGCGCGCGGCCCTCGGCGTGGCGTTCGCCCGCCCCCCGCACCCCCGGGCCCGGGTGGCCTGGCACGAGCTGGACCCCGAGGACGTGCGCGAGCGACTGGCCCACGAGACGGCGCAGGAGCACGAGCCGTCCTACGCCGAGCAGGCGACCGCGCGGCTGCGCGCGCTGGCCGGCCGGGCCGGCCGGGTGCCCGCGCTGAAACCGGTCAAGGGCGCGGTCGACCTGGCGCGGGCCGTGCGCAACGAACTCGACGACCCGCTCACCCCGGTCCTCGCGGTCGGCTCGGCCGCGGAGGCCATCCTCGGCTCCGTCGTGGACGCCCTGCTGGTGGTCGGCGCGCTCGACCTGAACGCGCTGGTCGGCGGCGTGCAACGGCTGCGGGCCGAGCGGGCGCTGGCCGGGCTGCTGGCCCAGCAGAAGCAGAAGGCCCGGGTCACCGACGAGGCGGCGCCGGACGCCCCCGGCGAGCCGCACCTCGTGGACGCCGCCAAGCTCAGCCCCGGCGACATCATCGAGCTGAAGACGGACGACGTCGTGCCCGCCGACGCCCGGCTGCTGTGGGAGGACGGCCTGGAGGTCGACGAGTCCGCGCTGACCGGCGAGTCCCTGCCGGTGGACAAGTGCACCGACCCGACGCCGTCCGCGCCCGTGGCCGAGCGGCACTGCATGGTCTTCGAGGGCACGACCGTGGTCGCCGGCCGCGCCCGGGCCGTCGTCGTGGACACCGGCGAGCGCACCGAGGCCGCCCGCGCCGTCTCCCTCGCCGCGCGCACGCCGTCGGCCGCCGGGGTCCAGGCCAGGCTCCAGGAGCTCACCCGCAAGGCACTGCCGCTGACCCTGGCGGGCGGGGCCGCGGTGACCGGGATCTCGCTGCTGCGCGGCACGCCCATCCGGGAGGCGGTCAGCGGCGGCGTGGCGGTCGCGGTGGCCGCCGTCCCCGAGGGACTGCCGCTGGTGGCGACGGTGGCGCAGCTCGCGGCGGCCCGCCGGCTCGGCCGCCGCGGCGCCCTGGTGCGCACCCCGCGCACCCTGGAGGCGCTGGGCCGCATGGACACCATCTGCTTCGACAAGACCGGCACCCTCACCGAGAACCGGCTGCGCCTGGTGCGGGTCTCCGACACCGGGGGCACGGTCCACCCGGTGGACGCCCCCGAGATCGCCGACGTCGTACGGGCCGCGGCGCGCGCCTGCCCGCGGCTGAACGGCGACTCCGCCACCCGGCCGACGCACGCCACCGACGAGGCGGTGCTGGACGCCGCCGGACCCGACCCGCGGTGGACCCAGGACGAGGGCCTGCCGTTCGAGACCTCCCGCGGGTACGCCGCCGCCGTGGGCCGCGCCGGGGACGGCTCCCCGGTCCTCGTGGTCAAGGGGGCCCCGGAGACGGTGCTGCCCGCCTGCGCCGGCCTGCCCTCCCACGCCTCCGACACGGCGCACGCGCTGGCCGCCGACGGCCTGCGCGTGCTCGCGGTGGCCGAGCGCCCGCTGCGGCCGGACGAGAACCCGGCGGAGGTCCTGGAACGGCCCCTGGAGGAGCTGGAGCTGGGGTTCGCCGGGCTGCTCGCGCTGGCGGACGTGGCCCGGGAGACGTCCCCGGACCTGGTGCGCGGACTGCGCGAGGCGGGCGTGCGGCCGGTGGTGCTGACCGGCGACCACCCGCAGACCGCCCGCGCCATCGCCGCCGAGCTGGGCTGGCCGGAGGACGCGAACGTGGTCACCGGCGACGAACTCGCCGCCGCGGACCGGTCGGCGCGCTCCCGGATGCTGCGCGACGCCGACGTCGTCGCCCGGGTCGCGCCCGAGCAGAAGCTCCAGGTCGTGGAGTCGCTGCGGGACGCGGGCCGGGTGGTCGGCATGGTGGGCGACGGCGCCAACGACGCCGCGGCCATCCGCGCCGCCGACATCGGCGTCGGCATCCACGCCCGCGGCTCGGCCGCCGCGCGCAACGCCGCCGACCTCGTCGTCACCGGGGACGACCTGCTGGTGCTGGTGGACGCGGTCCAGGAGGGCCGCGCCCTGTGGCACAGCGTCGCCGACGCCATCGCCATCCTGATCGGCGGCAACGCGGGCGAGGTCGGCTTCGGCATCGTCGGCACCGTGCTGTCCGGCGCCGCGCCGCTGTCCACCCGGCAGATGCTGCTGGTGAACCTGTTCACGGACCTGTTCCCGGCGATGGCGGTGGCGGTGACGCCCCAGGAGGCCGGGGAGACGGAGGACGGCGAGAGCACGGCGGCCGCCGGCACGGACGAACCCCTGGGCACGGCGGTCCTGGGCGAGCCGCTGATCCGGCAGATCCGGCACCGGGCGCTGACGACCTGCCTCGGCGCGACCGCCGCCTGGCTGTTCGGCCGGTTCACGCCCGGCACGGCACGCCGCTCGACGACGATGGCCCTGTGCGCCGTGGTCGGCACGCAGCTCGCCCAGACGCTCGCCGACCGCCGCGGCAGCAACCTGGTGCGGGCCACCTCGCTGGGCTCGGCCGCCGCGCTGGTCGCCCTGGTGCAGACGCCCGGGGCGAGCCGCCTGTTCGGCTGCACCCCGCTCGGCCCCCTCGCCTGGGTGGGCGTGGCCGCGGCCATCGCCCTGGCCCTGGCCGGCCAGCGGGCCCTGCCGTACGTGGAGGGAGCCGTCATGAAGCGCTGGCCGAAGGTGGCCGACGCGATGCCCGTGCCGGGGCGGTGACCTCCGGGGCGGACGGAACCGAGGGGAGGACCGGACCGCCGGTCCTCCCCTCCGTCGTGGGGCCGGGAGCCCGCCGTGGGGCCGGGAGTCCGCCGTACGGGCCGGGAAGCCGCCGTACGGGTCAGGAGGAGGAGCCTGCGCCCGCCGCCTCGCGCACCTCCGCCGGCCGCAGGCGCTCGGCGGCGCGCTCCGCGGTGCGGCGGGCCCACGGGCCGGTCGTCAGGACGCCCAGGACGAGGACGGCCAGGCCGCACCCGGCGAGGATCCACCAGCCGGGGCGGGCGGCGGCGACGAAGACGTCCCGGTAGGAGGACGAGCCGACCCCCGCCGCCAGCACCGCGCCGACCACCGCGACGCCGAGGGTCTGGCCGAGCTGGCGGCTGGTGGAGGCGACGGCGGCGGCGACCCCGGCCTGCGCGCGGGGCATGCCGGAGACGGCGGTGTCGGTGACGGGCGCGTTGACGCAGCCGAAGCCGACGCCGAACAGGACGTACCCGAGGAACAGCGTGACGTTCGAGGTCTCCGCCTCGAACGCGGCGAACAGCACACCGCTCGCGGTCATCGCGCAGCCCGCGACCAGCAGCGGCAGCCGCGGGCCCCGGGCGGCGACCAGGCGGCCGGCCAGCGGGGCGCACAGGAAGGTCGGCACGGCCATCGGCAGCATCCACAGCCCCGCGTGCAGGGCGCTGAGCCCGCGCACGTTCTGCAGGTACAGCGTCGACAGGAACAGGAAGCCGCCCAGCGCGGCGAACGCGCCGACCGCGATGACGGTGGCCCCGCTGAACGGCGCCGACCGGAAGAACCGCAGGTCGATCAGCGGCTCGGCGCGGCGCGGCTCGTAGACCAGCAGACCGAGCAGCGCGGCGAACGCGACCGCGGCGAACGGCACCGCCGTCGCGGGCCCCGCGGTCGGCGCCTCGATGATCGCGTACGTCAGCGAGCCGAACAGCGCGACCACCATCAGCTGCCCGAGCGGATCGGGGCGGCGGGCCTTCGGAGCGCGCGACTCGGGGACGAAGCGCAGGGTGAGCAGCAGCGCCGCGAGCCCCACCGGCAGGTTGACCCAGAAGATCGAGCGCCAGCCGACCGACTCCACCAGCAGCCCGCCCACCAGCGGCCCGGCGGCCATCGAGATGCCGACCACCGCGCCCCACACCCCGATGGCCCGGGCCCGTTCGCGCGGGTCGGTGAAGGTGTTGGTGATGATCGACATGGCGACCGGGTTGAGCATCGAGCCGCCCACCGCCTGCACCGCCCGGAACGCCACCAGCGACTGGAGGTCCGGCGCCAGGGAGCACAGCAGCGAGCCGAGGGTGAAGACGGCCAGGCCCGCCATGAAGACCCGCTTGCGCCCGATCCGGTCGGCCGTGGAGCCCGCCAGCATCAGCAGCGAGGCCAGGACCAGCGTGTACGCGTCGATCGCCCACTGGAGCCCGGCCGTGTCCGCGTGCAGCTCGCGCTGCATGGCGGGCAGGGCGACGTTGAGGACGGTGTTGTCGAGGCTCACGATCAGCAGGCTCATGCAGCAGATCGCGAGCACGAGCAGACGCCGGCGGTGACTGAGCTCGGGCATGGCTCTCATCGTACGCGCATTTCGATAGTGCGGTTAACTAATGACCTGCGTGCGGTCCGCCGCCGGGCCCGGATCCGGCCCGGCCGCCCGCCCGGGTTGTCCACAGGCCGGGGACGGGCACCGGCCGGCGTACGTGACAATGGAGGAATGTCCCAGCCCGTGCCCCCCTTGCAGATCGGTCCCCACACGGTCCGGCCCCCCGTCGTCCTCGCGCCGATGGCCGGCATCACCAACGCGCCCTTCCGCACGCTGTGCCGGGAGTTCAGCGGCGGCAAGGGCCTGTTCGTGAGCGAGATGATCACGACCCGGGCGCTGGTCGAACGCAACGACAAGACCATGCAGCTGATCAAGTTCGACGCCAGCGAGCGCCCCCGTTCGATCCAGCTGTACGGCGTCGACCCGGCCACCGTCGGCAAGGCCGTCCGCATGATCGCGGAGGAGGACCTCGCCGACCACATCGACCTCAACTTCGGCTGCCCGGTCCCGAAGGTCACCCGGAAGGGCGGCGGCTCCGCCCTGCCCTACAAGCGGAACCTGCTGCGGGCGATCCTGCGCGAGGCCGTCAGCGGCGCCGGCGACCTGCCGGTGACGATGAAGATGCGCAAGGGCATCGACGACGACCACCTCACCTACCTCGACGCCGGCCGGATCGCCGTCGAGGAGGGCGTCACCGCCATCGCCCTGCACGGCCGCACGGCCGCCCAGCACTACGGCGGCACCGCCGACTGGGAGGCCATCGCCCGCCTGAAGGAGCACGTCCCGGAGATCCCGGTGCTCGGCAACGGCGACATCTGGTCGGCCGAGGACGCGGTGCGGATGGTGCGCGAGACCGGCTGCGACGGGGTGGTCGTGGGCCGCGGCTGCCTGGGCCGGCCGTGGCTGTTCGCCGACCTGGTGGCCGCCTTCGAGGGCCGGCCGGACGAGGTCGCCCGCCCCGCCCTGCGCCAGGTGGCCGACGTCATGGTGCGGCACGCCACCCTGCTCGGCGAGTGGCTCGGCGACGAGCAGCGCGGGGTCGTCGACTTCCGCAAGCACGTCGCCTGGTACCTGAAGGGTTTCGCGGTCGGCTCCGAGATGCGCAAGAAGCTCGCGGTCACCTCCTCGCTGGAGGAGCTGCGGGCCGGACTGGACCAGCTGGACCTCGACCAGCCCTGGCCCGCCGGCGCCGACGGCCCCCGCGGCCGCACGTCCGGCAACAACCGGGTGGTGCTGCCGGACGGCTGGCTGAAGGACCCCTACGACTGCGCGGGCGTGGGGGAGGACGCGGAGCTGGACACGTCGGGCGGCTGACCGGCCGCGCGGAGCCGCACCCCTCGGGGGCCGGTCGGCCCCGAGAGGTGCGGGGCAGAGCCGTAGGCGGCCGGGAAGCGGCCGCCGAAGGCGCTCGTCCTCCCCCCGGGCGCGTCCTTCGCGGACCGCACCCCCTCCGCCCAGCCCCGGCCGGCGATCCGGTCCGGCGCTTCCGGGTCCCCGGCGACGACCGGCACCGGCACGTCCCGGCTCGCGCGGTTGCCGCCGGCCCGGGCGACGGGCCGGCGGTCGCCGAGGAGGACCGGGACGGTGCCGCCGGCGCCGCAGCGCTCCAGCCACCGGACGAGGCCGGTCAACGAGTACCGGACGCACCTGCCGTACGCCCGCCGGGACCCGGCGGTGTCGGCGATGACGTCGGCCGGTTCCTCGCCCGCCTCCCGGACGGCGTCGAGGACCGAGCCGTCGCCCGGCTCGTCCCAGCCGGCCACCGGCGGCTTGTCCCGCTCCCCGCCGTGCATCAGGCGCCGGAACGCCTCCGGCGCGTACGGGTCCGGCATCGTCGGCCGGCTGGACTTCGGCCCCCGGCAGCCCAGGTCGAAGGCGCCGCAGACCCGGTCGAGGCCGTACCGCTCCGCCTCCGGCCGGCCCTTCCACGCCGCCCGGCAGGGCGCCGACGGTGTCCCGGCAGGCGCGGGTGGCACTCGGCGCGTCACCGGCGACGGTCGGGGAAGGTCCCGTAGCGGGGCGCACCGACGCTCCGTTTAGGCTGCTGCCGCTGGCCAGGACACCACAGGGGGGTATGGGGCCGATGAGCCATGTGACGGAGGTCTTCCGGCCGCTCCAAGCCGACGACCCGCCCGCGGTGGGCGGCTACCGGCTCGCCGCGCGGCTGGGCGCCGGTGGCATGGGCCGGGTGTACCTGTCGCACACGCAGGGCGGCCGTCCCGTGGCGCTCAAGGTGGTACGGCCGGAGCTGGCCGACGATCCGGACTTCCGGCGGCGGTTCGGCCGGGAGATCAAGGCGGCCCGGCGGGTCCGGGGGGCGTACACCGCCGAGCTGATCGACGCCGACGCGGACGGCGTACCGCCGTGGCTGGCCACGCTGTACGTTCCGGGGCCGTCGCTGACGGAGGCGGTGGCCCGGCGCGGGCCGCTGCCGGTGCCGGCGGTGCTGTGGCTGATGGCGGGGGTGGCCGAGGCGCTGCAGGCCATCCACGCCGAGGGCATCGTGCACCGGGACCTGAAGCCGTCGAACGTGCTGCTGGCCGCCGACGGCCCACGAGTGATCGACTTCGGTATCGCGCTGGCCGCCGACGGGACCTCGTACACGGCGACGGGGGGCACGATCGGCACGCCCTCCTTCATGGCCCCGGAGCAGGCGTCCGGGGGTGAGATCACGACGGCGACCGACGTCTTCGCACTCGGCCAGACGGCGGCGTTCGCGGCGCTGGGCAGGCCGCTCTACGGCGACGGGTCGGCTGTCAACATGCTGTACCGGATCGTGCACTGCGAACCCGACCTGTCCCTGCTGCCCCAGTCGCTGCGCCCGCTGTTCTCCCGCTGCCTGGCCGCCGACCCGGCGGAGCGGGCCACGCCGGCGGAGGTCGTGGAGTGGTGCCGGCAGCGGCTGGGAGCGGACGCCGACGCGGGCGGGGGACCGGCCGTGTGGCGGGAGATCACCGGGCCGGAGGTCGCGGTTCCGGCACCGGTGCCCGAGCCGACCCCGGCCTACCCGCAGCCGCCGGTGCCCGCGCCCGCCTACCCGCAGCCGCGGTTCGGGCGGCCGCAGCCGGCGCCGGAGCAGCGCAGGGCCCGCCGGCGGCGCACAGCGCTGATCACGGCCGCCGGTGTGACGGGAGGAGCGCTGCTGGTGGCGCTGGCATGGGTGCTCACGGACGCGCGGAACCGGCTCGGCGACCAGGACACGGCCGGTTCCGGGACGTCCGCCACGGGGCCGGCCGCCCGGTCGTCGGCATCCGCGCCGGGGTCCCCCTCGCCGGGCTCTTCCGCGGACGGCCCGGCCGCCGGCGGGGTACCCGGGGACGCCGCCTCCTCGTCGGACTCGTCCCAGGGGCCGCGGCCGGAGGGGTTCCCCCTGGTGGAGCTGAACCCGGAGAACTCGCTGAGCCTGAGCAGCTCCGAGCCGGAGCTGGAGAACCGCGAGGGTGACATCCGCTTCGGTTGCGAGTCGAGCGGCTGTGAACTGAAGAGCGACCGCACCGTATTCGTCCAGATGTTCGGAGGGCGCGGTACCACCCTCGACGAGTGCCGTCTCATGCTCAGGAGCGCCGAGAGCCGCCGTTGGCCGCTGGCCGCGGCGACGGCCGGTACCGAGATCTGCATGAAGGACGCCGAGGGCAACATCGGGCTGTACGTGATCCAGACGAAGTCGACCGCCATACCGGACCTCGCTTTCCTCCAAGGAGACCTGACCGTCTGGCGGGACGCGGCCTAGGCGCCGCCGACCGCCGTGAGCAGGGCGAGCGGGGCGGCCGCCGAGCGGGACTCCCGGACGCACGCGTGCGGGTGGGGGACCGGCTCGGGGTGGGTGTCGCGGCCGTAGCCCGCGAGGACCTCGGGGAGGCGGTGGCCGGTCGCGGTGGCCGCGTCGACCAGGCCGTGCGCGACCGCGCGGGCCTCGTCGTGCAGGCCGTAGCGGGCCAGGCCCAGCGCGATCAGCGCGTTGTCGTGCGGCCACACCGAACCGCGGTGGTACGACAGCGGGTGGTACGCCGGCTGCCCGGCCGCCAGCGTGCGCACCCCCCAGCCGGAGAAGAAGTCCGGCTCCAGCAGGCGCCGGCCGACCAGCTCGCCGTACTCCTTGTCCAGCAGCCCCGACCACAGCAGGTGCCCGGCGTCCGAGGCCAGCGCGTCGATCCGGCGGCCGTCGCCGTCGAGGGCGAGCGCCGGGAAGGAGTGCTCCGGCATCCAGAAGTCCCGCTGGAAACGGTCGCGCAGGTCGCCGGCCGCCTGCTCCAGCAGGGCGGCGTACGTCTCGTCCCGCCACACCGCGCGCGCGACGAACGCCGTGCGGCGCAGCGCGTCGTACGCGTATCCCTGGGCGCCCGCCGCCGCCACCGGCCCGCCGGGGCGGGTGCCGTCGGCCGAGCAGATGGCGCCGGGGGAGTCCTTCCAGTTCTGGTTGGCGAGGCCGCCCCGGTCGGGGCGGTAGACCAGGTAGCCGCGCGAGGCGAGACCGCCGTGGTCCAGCATCCAGCCGACCGCGGCGCGGGCGTGCGGCTGGAGGCGGCGGGCCGGGGCGGTGTCGCCGGTCCGCTCGACGTACGCGCCGAGCAGGACGAGGAACAGGGGGGTGGCGTCGACCGAGCCGTAGTAGCGGCCGTAGGGGACCTGGCCGAAGTGGGCCAGTTCGCCGTGGCGCACCTCGTGCACGATCTTGCCGGGCTGGGCGACGGCGTGCGCGGCGGTCCCGGTCGCCTGGACGGCCGCGAGCGCGGGCAGCGTGGCGGCGGCGAGCCGCGGGCGGTAGGGCAGGGCGAACAGCGACGTCAGCAGGGCGTCGCGGCCCAGCAGGGTCAGGAACCAGGGGGCGCCGCCCGCCGGGACGCGCAGCTCCTCGCCGTCCGGTCCGGTGGCCGGGACCCGGAGCGCGGCCAGGTCGGCCAGGCCCCGCGCGCAGGCCGCGGCCAGCTCCGGCCAGCCGGCCGGGAAGGCCACGCCCGCCGTGAACTCGTCCTCCTCGGCGAGGAGCCGGCCGGTGAGGGCGGCCGGGGAGCGGGGCACCCGCAGGGTCCGCTTCCCGCCGTGCGGCCGGGCCATCACCCGCAGCAGCAGCTCGGCCGTGCCGTGCGGTTCGAGTTCCAGGGTCCACACCAGGCGGCGGGCGCCGGTGCCGGTCTCCTCGACGCCGTCCGGGGCGGGCTCGGCGGTCACGGCGGTACAGGAGTGCCACGCGCCGCGCCGGTAGGCGAACTCCACGCCGTCGTCGAGGACCCGGCGGGAGCGGACGGCGCCGGTCTTGGCGTAGGTGCGGTGGTCGGAGCGCAGCTCGAACTGGTCGGCGAAGTCGGCGTCGACGGTGAGGGCGAGGCGGACCGTCGTCGGCACCGGGCGGTTGCCGGTCACGCGCAGCGACTCGACGAACGAGCTCTCCCCGACGGCCTGTTCGCGGAAGAGCGTGTACGCGGGCGGCTCCTGGCGGCCGCCGCGCGGCACCAGCACGCAGCGGGCGGTGTCCCCGTCCGCGACGGGCGTCAGGACGTCGGGCACGGCGCCGTCGACGGTGAGCTGCCAGCGGCTCAGATGCCGGGCGTCGCGCACGAACAGCCCGTCCGGGACGCTGCCGGCGCGTACGCCGGTGATGTCCCCGCGGTCCCCGACGGCGGCGAACGTCCCGCCGTACACGAGCAGATGATGCCGGTCCGTCATCCTCGGTCCCCTCCTTCGGTTCGCTGGACGCCGTTCCCGTCCCGGGCGGGCCGGTCGTGCAGCAGGTCGAGGGCGAGCGCGGCGGTCCAGCCGAAGCCGGCCGCGCCGCGGGGCTCGCCGGTGTACGGGTCGACGTACTCCGCGAAGCCGGAGGAGCCGGCGGTGTCCAGGACCGCCCGGCGCAGGGCGGCGGCCGGGCCGGGCCGGCCGTGCAGCCTCAGGCCGCGCTCCAGCAGCCAGTTCACGTTGAACCAGGCCGGGCCCCGCCAGTACCGGTGCCGGTCGAAGGCCGGGCTGAGCAGGTCGTGGCTCGGGACGAGGCGGACCGTCCCGCCCAGGCCGAAGTGCGGCCCGCAGGCCGTGCGGACCAGGGCGGCGGCGATCTCGCGGGGGAGCGCGGGCAGCAGCAGCGGGACCAGGCCGCAGACGCCGCGCTCGCGGATGAGCCGCCCGCCGCGCACGTCCCGGCACAGGAACATCCCCGCCGCCGGGTCCCACAGCCGCCGGACCAGGGCCGCCGTCAGCCGCCGCGCGCGGGCGTGGCGCGCGGTGCCGGAGGCGCCCAGCTCGCGGGCGATGCGCGCCAGGGCGTGCTCGGAGGCGATGAGCAGCGCGTTGAACGCCGGGTCCTCCACGGCGAACGCGCCCGCCCCGGCGCCGTGCCCCCCGCCCGGCCGGTCCCGGTAGCCGCCGTCCCGGTAGTCCGCCGCCAGCCGCACGTACCGCCCGTAGTCCAGGTCCGTCGGCCGGTCCCCGGGGGCGCCGTGGGCGAGGTCGGCGCGGCGGAAGGAGCGGGCCGGGGCGGGGGCGACGCGGGACAGCGGCAGGTCCCAGCAGGGGCTGTTGTCCATACCCTGTTCCCAGGGGTGCACCACGGACACCAGCCCGCCCCCGCCGAGGTCCCGCCGGTGCAGCAGGTACCGGTGCCAGGCCGCGAGCCGCGGATACACCCGGGTGAGGAAGCCGCGCGCCCGGGACAGTCCCGGATCGGCCTCGTGCACCAGCCACGCGGCCAGCGCGTGCACCGGTGGCTGCACGATCCCGGAGGTCTGCACGGTGCGCGGGGCGCCCGCGGCGCGCCCCGCGGTCGAGGAGCGCCAGAAGTCGGGGCTCGGGAAGTAGGCGTCGAGCGGTACGGAGGGGTTGAAGACGATGTGCGGGACGCGCCCGTCGCCCCACTGGGCGTTCAGCAGCGTCTCCAGCTCGGTCTGCGCCCGCAGCGGCGACAGGTGCCGGAGGCCGATCGCGATGAACGCCGAGTCCCAGGACCACTGGTGCGGATACAGGCTGCGCGAGGGGACCGTGGACGTGCCGGTCCAGTTGTCCTCCAGCACCCGGACGGCCCGGGCCCGCAGCGAGGGGGCGGGCGCGGGCGGATCGTATGCGACGCCGGGCCGGCCGGTGAGCTCGCCGGGGCCGGGCGGAGCCGGCGGGGAAGCGGCGCGGGCGAGGGCTAACCGCCCGGTGGGGCGGGCGGCGGGGCGGGTCGTGCGATCCACGCGGGGCTCCCCGAGGACGTCCGGCCGATCGGTTCGGCCGGGGCTGCCATAGAGTTACGCCTATTTAACACGCAAAACCCAGCATGTAATGCACGATGGAGAAGCACAAGGGGGTGGGCATGACCGGACGGCCCGCACGGACCGGCAGAGGCGGGGGCCAGGCGAGCGCCGGCGATCTGCTCGCACTGGTGCGCAGTGGCCGCGCCACCACGCGCGGGGCGCTCCAGCAGGTCACCGGACTGTCCCGGGCCACCGTCGGCCAGCGCCTGGACCGGCTGTTCCGGGCCGGCTGGCTGCGCGAGGGAGCCGGCGGCCCGGTGGACTCCCCGCTGGGCGGACGCCCCTCCCTCACCCTGGAGTTCGACGACGAGCACGCCGTCGTCCTCGCCGCCGACCTCGACACCCGGCACGCGCGCGCCGCCGTGCTCACGCTCGCCGGCGAGGTCCTGGCCGAGCACACCGGCACGCTCGTGGTCGAGGACGGCCCCGACGCCGTCCTCGGCGAGCTGGGCCGCTGGTTCGCCGAGCTGCTGGAGAAGGCCGGGCGCCGGGCGCAGGAGGTGTGCGGGGCCGGGCTCGCGGTGCCGGGCCCCGTGGACACCGGGACCGGCCGGGTGGTGCAGCCGCCGATCATGCCGGGCTGGGACGGCTACGACATACGCGGCCGGCTGACGCGGGCCTTCGCCGAGCACACCGGCGCGGGGAGCGTGCCGGTGCTCGTCGACAACGACGCCAACCTGATGGCGTACGCCGAGCAGCGCGCCGGGCATCCGGACTGCTCGGCGTTCGTGCTGGTCAAGGTGTCCACCGGGATCGGCGCCGGGGTCGTGGTGGACGGGAGCATCTACCGGGGCGTCGACGGCGGCGCCGGGGACATCGGCCACATCCGGGTCCCTCAGGGCGCCCAGGCGCTGTGCCGGTGCGGTTCGTACGGCTGCCTGGCCGCCGTCGCGAGCGGCGGCGCCGTGGCGCGGCGGCTGGCCGCGGCCGGGGTGCGGGCGGCCTCCGGCTCGGACGTGCGGGATCTGCTGGCGGCCGGCCATCCGGAGGCCGTCGCGCTCGCCCGGGAGGCCGGGCGGCTGGCCGGGGACGTGCTGGCGACCGTGGTGACGCTGCTCAACCCCGGGGTGCTGATGATCGCGGGCGACCTGGCCGGGACGCCCTTCGTCACCGGTGTGCGGGAGCTGCTGTACCAGCGGGCGCTGCCGCGCTCCACCGCCCGTCTGGAGGTGGTCACCTCCCGGCTGGGCGAGCGGGCCGGGCTGGTGGGGGCCGGGGCGCTGGTCGTGGAGCACCTTTACGCACCCGAACGGGTGGAGGAGCGGCTGCGCGCGCTCGGCCTGTGACGTCCGTGTTTCCGCTCCCGGTCCCGTTCCGGGGGCGCGTCCGCATGGTGAAACCCGGTCGTCTGTGGCAGCGTGATTCTCGCCACCCTTGATGAGGGTTGCGCTCAGATGAGCGGATCGTGGGCGACTGCACTTCTCAAAGGGTGGCACTGAGTGCCACCCTTTGATCGTTCATCGAGCAAAAACATACGTGAAGAAAGGCGCTCATCCGAGCGCCCTGCGCGATCTACGAGGGTTGATTCGTTCAAGAAGTGAAAACACAGGCATTCGGTCGCTTGCCGCGCCTTGACTTTCGATCCGGTGGCGGACGGGTGGTTACAGGCGTATGACGCGCAAGTGGACGTACCCAGGCGCCTTCGATCTGGGTATGTTCCTCGCCGTCAGGGCAGCCACCGCGTCCTCCAGGAGACGAGACCCGTGTCGGAAAACAAAGATCCTCAGGTAGCTGAGCACGGTAAGAGCGTTGAGGGCGTGAAGTTCGTTTACGACTTCACCGAGGGCAACAAGGATCTCAAGGACCTCCTCGGCGGAAAGGGCGCGAACCTCGCCGAGATGACGAACCTGGGCCTTCCGGTCCCGCCGGGCTTCACCATCACCACCGAGGCCTGCAAGGTCTACCTGGACAGCGGCGAGGAGCCGGCGGCACTGCGTGACGAGGTGAGTGCGCACCTCGCGGCCCTGGAGGAGAGGATGGGCAAGAGGCTCGGCCAGCCGGACGACCCGCTGCTGGTCTCCGTCCGCTCCGGCGCCAAGTTCTCCATGCCGGGCATGATGGACACCGTCCTCAACATCGGCCTGTCCGACCGGTCGGTGCAGGGCCTCGCCCGGCAGGCCGGCGACGAGCGCTTCGCCTGGGACTCCTACCGGCGCCTCATCCAGATGTTCGGCAAGACCGTCCTCGGCGTCGACGGCGACCTCTTCGAGGACGCGCTGGAGAAGGCCAAGGAGGCCAAGGGGGTCGCGGTCGACACCGAGCTGGCGGCCGCCGACCTGAAGAAGCTGGTCACCACCTTCAAGAAGATCGTCGAGAAGGAGACCGGCCGGGCCTTCCCGCAGGACCCGCGTGAGCAGATGGACCTGGCCATCCGCGCGGTCTTCGACTCCTGGAACGGCGACCGCGCCAAGCTCTACCGCCGTCAGGAGCGCATCCCGCACGACCTGGGCACGGCCGTCAACGTCTGCTCCATGGTCTTCGGCAACCTGGGCCCGGACTCCGGCACGGGCGTCGCCTTCACCCGCGACCCCGCCTCCGGCCACCAGGGCGTCTACGGCGACTACCTGCAGAACGCGCAGGGCGAGGACGTGGTCGCGGGCATCCGCAACACCGTCCCGCTCGCGGAGCTGGAGCGCATCGACAAGAAGTCGTACGACCAGCTGCTGCAGATCATGGAGACGCTGGAGAACCACTACAAGGACCTCTGCGACATCGAGTTCACCATCGAGCGCGGCCGGCTGTGGATGCTGCAGACCCGCGTCGGCAAGCGCACGGCGGGCGCGGCCTTCCGCATCGCCACCCAGCTGGTCGACCAGGGCCTGATCGACGAGACGGAGGCGCTCCAGCGGGTCACCGGCGCGCAGCTCGCGCAGCTGATGTTCCCCCGCTTCGACGAGAGCGCGAAGGTCGAGCGGATCGGCCGGGGCATCGCGGCCTCGCCGGGCGCCGCGGTCGGCAAGGCGGTCTTCGACTCCTACACCGCGGTGAAGTGGTCGCGCTCGGGCGAGAAGGTCATCCTGATCCGCCGCGAGACCAACCCCGACGACCTGGACGGCATGATCGCGGCCGAGGGCATCCTGACCTCGCGCGGCGGCAAGACCTCGCACGCGGCCGTGGTCGCGCGCGGCATGGGCAAGACCTGCGTCTGCGGCGCCGAGGAGCTGGAGGTCGACACCAAGCGCCGCCGCATGACGGTCCCCGGCGGGCACGTCGTCGAGGAGGGCGACGTCATCTCCATCGACGGCTCGACGGGCCGGGTCTACCTGGGCGAGGTGCCGGTCGTGCCCTCCCCGGTCGTGGAGTACTTCGAGGGCCGGATGCACCCGGGCGCCGACGACGCCGACGAACTGGTCGAGGCCGTGCACCGGATGATGTCCTTCGCCGACCGCAAGCGCCGGCTGCGGGTGCGGGCCAACGCGGACAACGCCGAGGACGCGCTGCGGGCGCGGCGGTTCGGCGCGCAGGGCATCGGCCTGTGCCGCACCGAGCACATGTTCCTCGGCGACCGGCGCGAGCTGGTGGAGCGGCTGATCCTGGCCGACACCCAGGCCGAGCGCGAGGAGTCCCTCAAGGAGCTGCTGCCGCTGCAGAAGCAGGACTTCGTCCAGCTGTTCGAGGCGATGGACGGCCTGCCGGTGACCATCCGCCTGCTGGACCCGCCGCTGCACGAGTTCCTGCCCGACATCACCGACCTGTCGGTGCGCGTCGCCCTCGCCGAGGCCCGCCAGGAGCCGCACGAGAACGAGCTGCGCCTGCTCCAGGCCGTGCACCGCCTGCACGAGCAGAACCCGATGCTGGGCCTGCGCGGTGTGCGCCTCGGCCTGGTCATCCCCGGCCTGTTCACCATGCAGGTCCGGGCGATCGCGGAGGCCGCGGCCGAGCGCAAGGCGGCCAAGGGCGACCCGCGGGCCGAGATCATGATCCCGCTCGTCGGCACGGTCCAGGAGCTGGAGATCGTCCGCGAGGAGGCCGACCGGGTCATCGAGGAGGTGCAGGCGGCGACCGGCACGCGGCTGAAGCTGTCGATCGGCACGATGATCGAGCTGCCGCGCGCCGCCCTGACCGCCGGCCAGATCGCCGAGGCGGCGGAGTTCTTCTCCTTCGGCACCAACGACCTCACCCAGACCGTGTGGGGCTTCAGCCGGGACGACGTGGAGGCCTCCTTCTTCACGGCGTACCTGGAGAAGGGCATCTTCGGCGTCTCCCCGTTCGAGACGATCGACAAGGACGGCGTGGGCTCCCTGGTCGCGTCCGCCGCGAAGGCCGGCCGGGCCACCCGCCCCGACCTCAAGCTCGGCGTCTGCGGCGAGCACGGCGGCGACCCGGAGTCGGTCCACTTCTTCCACGAGGTGGGTCTCGACTACGTCTCCTGCTCCCCGTTCCGCATCCCGGTGGCGCGGCTGGAGGCGGGCCGGGCGGCCGTGCAGGCGGAGGGCAGCGACCACCGCTGAACCCTCGGCGGGACCACCGGCGGCCCCCGCGCGGGGGCCGGCCGGCACGCCGGAAGGCACCGCGCCCGGACCCGGCCCTCACCGACGGGGCGGCGCGTTCCGGAACACGAAGGGCGGGGCGGCGCCCGTGCGGGGGCGCCGCCCCGCCCGCGTACTACAGCGGCTTGCCCTCCCGCAGGCACACCACCGTGCCCGAGCGGGCCGCCGTGTGCAGGGCGGTGAGGGCGTCCGGGTGGGCGGTGAGGCGCAGGGCGCGCGCCTCGGGGAGCGGGAAGAGGCCGTCGGCGTCGTGCTCGGGGCTGCGCCGCACGGACTGCCGGCCGGTGAGGGTGCCGCCGTGGAAGTAGAAGTCCAGCACCGGGCCCGTGCCCTTGACGTCGGCGCGGTGGTCGTAGCCGATCAGGCGGGGCGCCCGGTCCAGGACGATGCCGGTCTCCTCGTACAGCTCGCGGCGGGCCGCCGTCAGCGGGTCCTCGCCGTGGTCCAGCATGCCGCCCGGCAGCCCCCAGGTCCCGGCGCCCGGCCGGTCCCCGGCGTAGCGGAGCAGCAGGATCCGGTCGTCGGGGTCGTGGAGCAGGACGCAGGCGGCGACGATGGTCTGGGGGAGCGTCCTGACCCACTCCGCGCGGGGCAGGACGCGCTCGAGGTGCTCGGCGGTCCCGGTGATGTCCACGATGCTGTTCCTTCCGTCGGCCGGGCAGTCGGGGTGAGCTGCCCACAGGGAGGAACGGCCGGGTCCGCGGATGGTCACCGGCGCCGGCGCGTCGGGCGCCGCGGGCGCCGGTACGGCCGTCCCCCGCGGAGAGGGGCGTGTGAGGGGGACGACCGTACGCCCCGGTCACCAGGGGCGGGAAGGCGACTGCCCGGGCGCGGCGGTCACGCGCGGAACGGGCCCCGCACCTCGTAGGTGATGCCGCCCGAGGAGCTGCCGGTCGTGCCGCGCTGGCTGGAGAAGTACAGGCGGGTGCCGTCCGGGGAGAAGGCCGGGCCGGTGATCTCGGATCCGGACTGGCCGTCGACGCGCAGGAAGGGGGCCACCACGCCGTCCGGGGTGATGACGCAGATCTCCATGTTCCCGCCGTCCTCGGCGACGAACAGGTCGCCCGAGGCGGAGCCGGTGACGTTGTCGACGCCGGTGAGCGGGGCCGTGCCGGACGTCACCAGGGAGTCGTCGTAGGCGAGCTCGATGGTCTGGGCGGCCGCGTCGTAGCGCCAGACGCGGTTGTCGCCCTTGGTGGTGAACCAGCAGGTGTCGTCCGCGTAGTGGCAGCCCTCGCCGCCGTTGAACCGCTTGGCGCCGGCGACCTGGTTGCGGGTGGCGGTCGCGCCGGTGGGGTCGGGGACCCGGGCCCAGGTGACCGGGCCGGACGTGCCGGCGCCGGCCACCATGACCTCCAGCGTGCCGGAGGACAGGTCGCCCCAGGTCGTCGGGCGGAAGCGGTAGAAGCAGCCGTCGGTGACGTCCTCGGTCAGGTAGACGACCCTGCGGACCGGGTCGGCGGCCGCCGCCTCGTGCTTGAAGCGGCCCATGGCGTCCCGGCGGACCGCCGCCTTCACGCCCCAGGGGTCCGTCTCGTAGACGTAGCCCCGGTCGACCTCCTCGCAGGACAGCCAGGTGTTCCACGGGGTCCTGCCGCCCGCGCAGTTGGTGCGGGTGCCCGACAGGATGCGGTACGCGCCGGTGACCGCGCCGGTGGCGGAGAACCGCACCGCGCTCGCGCCGCCGCCGGGATTGATCTCCGAGTTCGACACGTAGATCCAGCCCGCGCCGTCCGCGTAGCACGCCCCGCCGTCGGGGGCGTCGTGCCAGGTGTACGACGTTCCGGGCACCGTCTGGCGGGACCGGGCGATCACCCGGCTGGTGAAGCCGCCCGGCAGCCGGACGCCGTTGGCGTCCGGCGCGCCGAGCGGCCCGTACGGGCCGGTGCCGGGCTGGGCGGGGGCGGCGTGCGCGGCGCCGCGCCACAGGGTCCCGCCGAGCACGGCGGAGGAGCCGCCGACGACGGCCGCACGCAGGAGGGTACGACGTTCCACTCTTGCTCCAAGAGGTGTCGTGACCGCCCCGCCACCGGACGGCGGCGGGATCGGGGGTGCGGTGAGGGACGCTAGGGGCGCGGGGTTACCGGCCCCGGTGACCGGGGGTGGCCGGGGCGTGGACAGGCCGTGACGGGCGGGTGGGCGCGGTGCCGGCGAAAGGCCCGGGACGGCCCGGCGCTCACAGCGGCACGGCGACCGCGTCGAACGTCGTCGTCGGCTCCTGCGGGCTGGTGAAGCGGGCGTTGACCAGGTACAGCCGGTTGCCGAAGCGCGCGGCGGTGGTCGGCACGTCGAACCGCGGGTCGGTGATCGTGCGGCGCAGGGCCGCGGTGGCGAGGTCAGCGCCGAGGCGCCAGACGGTGACCCGGTTCAGCCGGTTCTGCACGACGTACAGGGTGTGGCCGACGCGCAGCAGGCCGTCGCCGTTGACGACGTCGGACGCGCCGGACAGCGCGATCCGCCGGGCCCGCCCGGTGCGGAGGCCGACGTGGTACAGCTCCCCGGGCGTGCTCTTGACGACGATCAGGCCGCGCCCGTCCGGGGCGGCGACGACGCCGTTGGCGTTGTTGACGTCCGGGGTCTGCGTCCAGTCCCCGGTCAGCGGCAGCGCGCGGACCTCGCCGCGCCGGCCGCGCGGGACGCCGTACAGCACCGCCCCGCGCGAGTCGGTGAACCAGGCGCGGTCGCCGAGCAGGACGACGTCGTTGATGAAATGGCCGGTGGCGGCGGTGAGCTGGTGGGTGGCGCGCAGTTCGCCGGTGCGGGCGTCGACGATCCTGGCGCTGCCGCCGCCGCCCCCCGCGACGTACAGCAGGCCGTCGCGGTCCAGCTTCAGCCCGATCGAGGTCCGGCCCGCGGCGCCCTGGTGGATCACCCGGCCCTCGCCGGTGCGCAGGTCGGCGCGGTAGATCGCGCCGCCGGCGCGGGAGCCCAGGTAGGCGTAGGGCGCGCTGCCGATGGTGATGCCCTCGGGGAGCCAGCCGTCGGGCAGCGGGAACCGGGTCGGCCAGGCGGTCCTCGGGACGGCCCGGGCCGGTGCGGTTCCGGCGGCCGTGGCGAGCGCGGCGAGGGCCGCACCGCCGAGCACGGCGCGCCGGGACGGCCGGACGTGGGGGCGGGGGTTCCCTGTCATGGTGGGCCTCCGTGGGGATTCCGTGACGGACGGGGTCTGCCTCGATGAAACGCGATGCCCCGCGCCCGCCCGGCCGGGTCGGCGAATCCGACAGCGAACCGACAGCGGCTCGGGCGGTCCGGCCGCTGCCCACGGCGCGCGGATGCGGCCGGGGGGTGTTCGGACGGACCGCGCCGGAACCGGGGAGGATCACTCCGGTCCGCGGGCCGGGGTGTCGGTGTCGCGTGATGCGCTCCGTGAGGGGCGCGTGGGAGGGATCACGCTGCCGTTCGCGGCGCCCGAGTCCTCGGAGAGCCTGCTCCTGACGCGACGGATCACCGGGTTCACCTGCTGCCGCATGATCTTGTGGAGACGTCCGAGGTCGCTGAGGGCCCGCACCGCGGTGGGGTCGAGCCGGACGAACTCCGGTTCCCAGGCCGGGCCGAAGGCGATGAGGCCCTGTAGTCCGACCACCCTGCTCGTCAGGGCGTCCGGTTTCTTCAGGGGCGGGTAGTCCGGCCACCGCATCCCGGCGAGTCGCGCGGCCTCCCGTCCCTCCGACTCCGCTGCCCGGGCGGCGAAGTGGACCTGCGCCGCTCGCCGGAAGCGGTCGTAGTCGGCGGCGTCGGTGAAGACCGCCACCAGCAGTCGCTCGGGCGGCAGGAGGCGGACGGCCTCGGTGAACTCCCAGAGCGTTCCCTCACTGGTCCCGGTGGCGAGCACCACGAGCCGTGCCTCGCGGATGAGGGCGCCGACGGTCGGCTTCCAGCCGTCGAGGGGCAGGTAGAACCGCCGGGCGCCCGACAGGGGCAGCCGCTCACCGGGGCGGCCCACGGCGACGACGCGGCTCCTCAGCTTCCACCGCAGGGACAGCACCATGTCCTCTTCGAAGGTGCGGCTGAGCGGGGTCCACATCCTTCGCAGCGGGTTGCGGGCGGCGGCGGGCTTGACCTCGTGAAGCCGGTCGTCGAGGTCGAAGGGGCGCAGGTACAGGATGTACGAGCGCGGCTCGAGAAGGCTCGGGTCCTTGATCAGCCTGGCCGTGTGGCGTCTGCCGAAGCGGGACATGCGCGCTCCCGCGAAGACCGCGACGACACCGATCGCGATCATGAGAATGCCGGTGCCGATCCCCTCGGCCCATGACTCCCCGAACAGGACGGGAGTGCGGATGTGGTTGGCGCCGCCGAGTGCCATGCCGAACCCGGCCAGTCGCGTCACGCATCCGGCGCCGCGGGCGCCGCACCCGACGGTTCTGAACTGGCGGGGCTGGGGTGGTGAGCCGTTGCCCGCTTCCTCGTGCATGGAGTGGCAGGGTACTCACCAAGCGTGCTCGCGCGGCCCGTTGTGCAGGACGGGAACGTCTGCGGGCGTCAGTTCCGGCCACGCTCCATCCGGCGAGCCGCCGCCCGAATGGCCGCGGTGTACGGCGCGTCCGCGGCGCGCGTCTCGGGGGTGAGCTCCTCGAAGGGGACCAAGGCGTCGTGCGAGCTGTCGATCGTCTGCATCCACGCCGACCACGCGTCGTGGACGTCCTCGTCGCGGACCTGCTCCCCCTTGGCTCTCAGCAGCACCGCGTAGAGCCGGAACAGGTCGTCGGAATCCGCGGGGGGCCTGGCATCGGGAGGCAGGCACGAGCGGATCAGATCGGCGAGCGGATCAAGGTACGTCACAGGGAAAGTGTGCCCGCCAGCAGGATCGTGTGCATCAGGGCGAACAGCAGCGGGACGATGCGTTCGGAGACGCCCAACTCCGCGTACCGTCTGCGTCGGCCGGGGGCGCGACCGGTCCTCAAGGCCTCCCACTCGTCGGTGAAGACCCTGACCGGCAGGCGCTCCTCCAGGGCGTTGATCACCATGAACTTGGCCGAGTTGAGATCCCGGTAGCTGCGGAGCTGCAACCACCAGGCGAGGGACAGCGTGGCGCCCCCGGCGGCCACCGCCACGGACACCCACCACGGTGACTGCGACAACCGGGGGATCCCGAAACCGACCAGCGTGACCAGTGCGGTCTGGGCGGAGAGGAAGAAGGAGTTGGCCGTCCCGCGGCGCGCGGACACGCGGTCGGCCATCTCCACGGCGAGCTTGTACAGGTCGAGCACCTCGTGCCGGTCGGCCCGTTCGGAAGGCGCCGCCGCGCCGGGCCCACGGGCCCCCTGCGAAGGGGCGAACTCCGGCGGTCCGCCCGGTCCTTGTTCTCCGAGTTCTCCGAGTTCTCCGAAGCGATTGGTCTCCATCAGACCCCCGGGGGCTGGTGAGGGTGCACTGCGCGCATCGTAGGGCCGGGACGCGGCCCACGTCTCCCGTCCGCCGGACCGGACACGGCCGGGGTGCCCTGCCCGCCGACCCCTGCCGCGTGGACGTCAGGCCGTCTGACCGCCGTCCACCACCAGGTCGGCGCCCACCACCGACGCCGCGTCGTCCGACGCCAGGTACAGCACCGCGGCGGCCACCTCCTCGACGGCGGAGACCCGGCCGAGCGGGTTCGCCGTCCTCATGCGCTCCGCGCGTTCGGCCTCGGTCTCGCCCGGCCTGAGCGACATGGACGTGGCGGTGGCGCCGGGGCTGACCGCGTTGATGCGGACGCCGTCCCCGATGTGGTCGCGGGCCGCGCTCCTGGTGAGCGCGGAGACGGCGGCCTTGGTGGCGGTGTACGCGGCGGCCCCGGCGGGGCGCAGGTGCGCGCCGAAGGTGGAGGCGATGTTCACGATCGCCCCGCCGGACGGCTGGGTGCGCATCCGGCGGATCTCGGCCTGGAGGGCGAGGAACACACCGGTGAGGTTGATGTCGAGCTGGGCGCGCCAGTCCTCCTCGGACAGGTCGGCCAGCGGGGCGCCGCCGCGGAAGACGCCCGCGTTGTTGACCGCCACGTCGAGTCCGCCGAAGTGCTCCACGGCGGTGTCGACGACGGCCCGCACGTCGGCGGCGCGCGCCACGTCGGCGGTGACGGCCAGCGCCGTGCCGCCCGCCCGCTCGATCAGCGCCACCGTCCCGTCCAGCGGCTCCGGCCGGCGGCCGGCGACCACGACGTGCGCGCCCTCGGCGGCGAACGCCAGGGCGACGGCCCGGCCGATGCCGGAGCCGGCGCCGGTGACGAGGGCGGTCCTGCCGGTGAAACGGTGGGTCATGGTCTCCCCTTTTTTGACCGATCGATTCAATTTGCTGGCATGGAAAAGCGCCCCGGTGAAGGGGCGCCTCAGTCGAGCAGGACCAGCGCCTGCTCCGCCGCCTCCCGGACGCGGGCCGGGTCCGACGACGCCTTGCCGACCACGCGCAGCCCCTGCATCACGACCAGCAGCATGCGGGCGAGAGCGCGCGGGTCGCGGTCCTCGGGCAGCTCGCCCTGCGCCTGCGCGCGGGCCAGCGCCGAGCGCAGCAGGGTCTCCACGTGGTCCCACCGCCGCTCGACGCGGCGGGCCGCCTCCGGGTCGTGCGGCGCCAGCTCGGCGGCCGTGTTGGTGACGAAGCAGCCGCACAGCCGCTGCTCCTCGGCCGCCTCGTCGGCGAACCGGCGCACGACGGACCGGACAGCGGGCAGCGCCGGCCCCGGCCGGGACAGTTCCCGCAGCAGCAGCGCGTCACGGTTCTCGCAATATCGGTCGAACGCCTTCAGGTACAGCTCGCGCTTGTTGCCGAAGGTCGCGTAGATGCTGGCGCGTCCGATGCCGAGGTGCTCGACGAGGTCGGACATCGACGTCGCCTCGTAGCCGCGCCGCCAGAACAGCTCCAGGGCCGACTGCAGCGCGGCGTCCGGATCGAACTCCTTGGTCCTGGCCACACGGCGCAGCCTAGGCATGTTTAGAACGACCGGTCAATAAATCTTCCTACGAGGCCCGCACCCGGTACACCGCCACCCGCACCGCCTCGTCGTCCAGGCACTGCCCGGAGAGCAGGTCGAAGCGCTGCTTCAGCAGCGGGGAGGCCACGAACGGGCGGCCCCGGTGGGTGCCGGTCAGGCCGCGGGAGAGGACCGCCGCGCCGGTGAACGGGTCGCGGTTGTCGAGGGCGTACAGCGCGCCGCCGCGGTCGCGGAAGAGGGCCGCCTGGCGGCCGTCCGGCAGCAGGGCCGCCACTCCGCGGCCCGGCAGGAGGGCGGTCAGGTCGCAGACCGTGAACCAGTCGCCGTCCAGCAGGAGCTGGACCTTCAGGCCGGTGGTCTCGGGTGCCAGGGTCATCGCTGGGCGCTCCCTTCCAGGGCGGCTTCCTCGGACCGCGCCGGCCGCGTGCCGATGGCCAGCAGCGGCAGGTCGGGCTTGATCTGGTCGCGCTCGGGCACGAAGGAGACGACCGGGTCCGGCGTGTCGGGCGCGTTGACGAAGGACACGAACCGGGCCAGCTTCTCGGGGTCGTTGACGGTCTCGGCCCACTCGTCGCGATAGTGGGCGACGTGGGCCGCCATCAGGGCCTCCAGCTCCGCGCAGATGCCGAGCGAGTCGTTCACCACGACGTCCCGCACGTGGTCCAGGCCGCCGGGGATCCGCTCCAGCCAGGCGGAGGTGCGCTCCAGGCGGTCGGCGGTGCGGATGTAGAACATCAGGAACCGGTCGATCAGGCGGATCAGCTCGTCGTCGGTCAGGTCCTGGGCGAGCAGATCGGCGTGGCGCGGGGTCGCGCCGCCGTTGCCGGCGACGTACAGGTTCCAGCCGTTGGCCGTGGCGATCACGCCGAAGTCCTTCGACCGGGCCTCGGCGCACTCGCGCTGGCAGCCGGAGACGGCCGACTTCAGCTTGTGCGGGGAGCGCAGGCCCCGGTAGCGCAGCTCCAGGTCGATCGCCATGCGGACGGAGTCCTGGACGCCGTAGCGGCACCAGGTCTGCCCGACGCAGGACTTCACCGTGCGCAGCGACTTGCCGTAGGCGTGGCCCGACTCGAAGCCGGCGTCCACCAGGCGGGCCCAGATCAGCGGGAGCTGCTCGACGCGGGCGCCGAACATGTCGATCCGCTGCCCGCCGGTGATCTTCGTGTAGAGGCCGAAGTCGCGGGCGATCTCGCCGATCACGATGAGCTTCTCCGGGGCGATCTCACCGCCGGGGATGCGCGGGACGACCGAGTACGAGCCGTTCCTCTGGAGGTTGGCCAGGAAGTGGTCGTTGGTGTCCTGCAGCGCGGCCTGCTCGCCGTCCAGGACGTAGCCGCTCGCGCCGATCGTCGGGGCGAGGGAGGCGATGATCGAGCCGACCGTCGGCTTGCAGACCTCGCAGCCGTCGCCGCCCCGGGCCTCCTCGCGGCCGTAGCGGTCCAGCAGGTCCTGGTAGGAGGTGATCCGCAGGGCGAGGACGATCTCGTACAGCTCCTCGCGGGTCTGCCCGAAGCAGCCGCACAGGCCCTTGTCGACCTCGACGCCGCTCGCCTCCAGCTCGGCGTCGACCAGCAGGCCGAGCACCTTGACGCAGGAGCCGCAGCCGGTGCCGGCCCTGGTGCACTTCTTCACCTCGGGCACGGTGGCGCACTTGTGGTCGGTGACCGCGCCGCGGATCGTGCCCTTGGAGACGTTGTGGCAGGAGCAGATGATCGCGTCGTCCGGCAGCGCGGACGGGCCGAGCCGGGCCGGTTCCCCGGCCCCGGCGGGCAGCACCAGCGACTCGGGCGGGACCGGCGGGACCGAGCCGGTGAACGCCTTCAGCGTGCCGTAGGCGTCCGCGTCGCCGACCAGGATGCCGCCGAGCAGGGTGCCGTCGCGGCCGACGACCAGCTTCTTGTACAGGCCCGCGCGGGAGTCGGAGTAGACGACGTCCAGGCAGTCCTCGGTGGTGCCGTGCGCGTCGCCGAAGGACGCCACGTCCACACCGAGCAGCTTCAGCTTGGTGGACAGGTCCGCGCCGGTGAACGCGGCCTCGTCCCGCGCGATGGTCGCGGCCGCGGTCTCGGCCTGCTCGTAACCGGGGGCCACCAGGCCGTAGACCCGGCCGTCGGCGGCCAGGGCGCACTCGCCGATCGCGAACACGCGCGGGTCGGTGACCGTACGGCACTGCTCGTCGACCGCGACGCCGCCGCGCTCGCCGACCGCCAGGCCGCAGTCGCGGGCCAGCTGGTCGCGGGGGCGGACACCGGCCGAGAAGATCACCATGTCGGTGGCGATCTCGGAGCCGTCGGACAGCTTCATGCCGGTGACCGAGCCGTCCTCGCCGGTCACGATCTCCTGGGTGCCCGTGCCGCAGTGCACGGTCAGGCCCATGTCCTCGATGGTGCGCAGCAGCGCGGCGCCGCCGCCCTCGTCGACCTGCGCCGGCATCAGCCGCGGCGCGAACTCCACGATGTGCGTCTCGACGCCCAGGCCCTTGAGCGCGCCCGCGGCCTCCAGGCCGAGCAGGCCGCCGCCGACGACGGCTCCCGTCGACGCCCTGGTCCTCGCGTACTCCTCGATGGCGAGCAGGTCCTCGACGGTGCGGTAGACGAAACAGCCGGTGGCGTCCCTGCCCGGCACCGGCGGCACGAACGGGTAGGAGCCGGTGGCCAGGACGAGGACGTCGTAGTCGACGACGAGGCCCGAGCGGGCGGTGACCTTGCGGGCCTCCCGGTCGACGGACTCGGCGGGGTCGCCGACGCGCAGCTCGATGCCGTGCTCCTCGATGAACGCCATGTCGGTCAGGGAGAGGTCCTCGGGCGTCCGGCCCGAGAAGTACGAGGTGAGCTGGACGCGGTCGTAGGCCGGGCGCGGCTCCTCGCACAGCACGACCACGCGGTGCGTGGCGGTCAGGCCGCGCTCGGCGAGCGCTTCGAGGAAGCGCTGGCCGACCATGCCGTGGCCGACGAGCGCGATCGTGGGGGTGCCCCCCGGGGTGGCGGTCATCAGGAGCCTCCGTCGTTGGTGAGCAGGTGGAGCAGGGGGCCGTCGCCGGGGAGCGGCTCCGCTCCCTCCCAGGCGCGCGCCAGCGCGCCGACGGTGCCGAGTTCGCCGACGAGGACCCCGCCGACCAGGCGGTCGTCGCGGACGACGACCTTGCGGTAGGTGCCGCGGGTGGCGTCGGCGAGCTGGACGACGTCGTCGCCCGGCCGCGCCTCGGTCTCGCCGAACGCGGCGAGGTCGAAGGGGCCGCCGTGCCCGGCGAGGGTGAGCCGGGTCAGGGAGCGGGTGCCGGTGTAGCGGGCGGCGGTGTCCCCGGCCAGCAGCGCGGCCAGGGCGTCGGCCTGTTCGAGGGCCGGGGCGGCCAGCCCGTACACCGTGCCGGCGTGCTGGGCGCAGTCGCCGACGGCGTGCACGTGCGGGTCGGAGGTGCGCAGTTCGTCGTCGACGAGGACGCCCTTGCGCACGGCGAGCCCCGCCTCCTCGGCGAGGCCCGTGCGCGGGCGCACCCCGCAGGCCAGGACCACCAGGTCGGCGTCGAGGGCGTACCCGTCGGCCAGCTCCACCGAGCGGACCGCGCCGCCGGCGCAGCGCACGTCGCGCACCCGGCACTCGGTGTGCACCTCCACGCCGAGGTCCGTCAGGTGCCGGCGGACCAGCCGCGAGGCGGCCGGGTCCAGCTGGCGCTCCATCAGCCGCTCGGCCTGCTGGGCGAGCACGACCTGCGCGCCGCGCACCGCGAGCGCCCGCGCCGCGGACACCCCGAGCAGCCCGCCGCCGACGACCACCGCCCGCACCCCCGGCCGGACCGCCCCGGACAGGCCCAGGCAGTCGTCCATGGTGCGGAACGCGTGCACGCCCTCGGGCAGCGCGCGGCCGGATCCGAACAGGCCGCGCAGCGGCGGCAGCACGGGGTTGGAGCCGGTCGCCAGGACCAGCGTGTCGTATGCGATCACCGAGCCGTCCGCGCAGCGCACGGTCCGCCCGGCGCGGTCGATGCCGGTGACCCGGGCGCGGGTCAGCGCCGCGGGCGCCGGCAGCGCGATCACCTCGGGGGCGTACCGGCCGGCCAGCACCTCGGCGAGCAGCACCCGGTTGTAGGGCCGGTGCTCCTCCTCGCCGATCAGCAGCGCGGGCGTGCCGAGCTCGCCGAGTCGCCGGGCGAGCCGGACGCCCGCGAGGCCGGCGCCGATCACCACCACACGCGTATTCGAGGTCATGCCCCTGAGCGTGCGGTGCCGGTGTTACCCGACCGCATCACGTCTGTTTCCCGGGGGGAACGCTGCCCTCAACGGGGCCGGGGGGCGGGTGTGAGGGCCGCGGGAGGGGCCGCGCGGTGGGACGGACCGCGCGGTGGGGCCGGGGCCACGACGGGCCGAACCTCGGAAAGCCCTCATCCGGTTGGACGGCACATCCATCCCGTCCGTAGGGTCGCGGCCATGCCCGACATCACGCTCACCATGGTCGCCCTGCTCTGCCTCGCGGCGCTCGCCGCCGGGTGGATCGACGCCGTGGTCGGCGGCGGCGGGCTCCTGCTGCTGCCCGTCCTGCTGCTGGGCCTGCCGTCGGGCACCCCGGCCGCGCACGCGCTCGGCACCAACAAGGCGGTCGCCATCGTCGGCACGACGGGCGCGGCGGTGACGTACGCGCGCAAGGCCCCGGTGGACGTGCGCACGGCCGTGCGCATCGGGCTGGCCGCCCTCGCCGGGTCGTCCGCCGGGGCCTTCTTCGCGGCCGGGATGAGCACCGAGGTGCTCAAACCCGTGATCATGGTGGTGCTGCTCGGGGTCGCCGCCTTCGTGATCCTGCGCCCCGCCTTCGGCACGGCCCCCGCGCCCGGTCCGGCCACCCGCCGCCGGGTCCTCGCGGCGATCGGCCTCGCGGGCCTGGGCATCGGTTTCTACGACGGTTTCATCGGCCCCGGCACCGGCACGTTCCTCGTCCTGGCGCTCACCGCCGTCCTGCACCTGGACCTGGTGGCCGCCTCCGCCACCGCCAAGATCGTCAACTGCTGCACCAACGCGGGCGCGCTCGCCATGTTCGCCTGGCAGGGCGCGGTGCTGTGGCGGCTGGCCGCGCTGATGGCCGTGTTCAACCTGGCGGGCGGCATGCTGGGCGCCCGCACGGCGCTGAAGAGGGGCAGCCGCTTCGTGCGCGTCGTGCTGCTGGCGGTGGTCTTCGCCCTGGTGGCGAACCTGGCCTACGAGCAGTGGCTCGCCTGACGCGTGGGGCGGCGGTGCCGGTCAGCGCACCAGCAGGTCGACCACGCCCGTCAGGCCCTCCGCTCCGCTGCCCTCGGCCAGGCGGCGGCGCATCAGCTCGAAGTAGGGGCGCAGCAGCTCCGTGCTGACCCCCTGCTGCTCGGCGGTGTCCAGGAAGGTCGGCACGCCGGCCACCTGCATGGCGAGGTCGGAGACGACGCCCTCGGTGTAGTCGCCGCTGCGCAGCTGCCCGGCGGTCTGGTGGACCGACGGGGCCATCGCGGCGAGCCAGCCGGCGAGCAGCGGGGCGAACGCCGTGGGGTCGATGTCCTCCGTGCGGATCAGGGCGAAGGCGTGCGCGGCCCCGGCGAACATCCCGTACATGGCGCTGAGCAGGGCCACGTCGTACAGGGCCGCGAAGCCCGTGTCCTCGCCGACGTAGGTGGTGCCGGCCGGGACGCCCAGGGTCTCCCGGTGCCGCTCGAACAGCTCCCGCGAGCCGCTGTAGAGGACGTGGCCGCCGGCTTCCGGGACGCCGATCATGGGCGGGACGGCCATGATCCCGCCGTCCAGGTAGCGGGCGCCGCGCTCGCGGGCCCACTCGGCGCGGGCGCGGGCCTGGGCGGGGGTGCCGGAGGTCAGGTTGACCAGGTCCCGGCCGGCCAGGTCGGCGCCGGCCAGCACCTCGTCCACCGAGGCGTCGTCCAGCAGGCAGACGACGACCAGGGTGTTCGCCGCGACCGCCGCCGCGGCGCCGTCCGCGACCCGCGCGCCCTCGGCGGCGAGCGCCGCGGCGCGGGCCGGGGTGCGGTTCCAGACGGTGAGCGGATGGCCGGCGGCGAGCCAGGCACGGGCCAGCGCGGTGCCCATCGCGCCGAGGCCCAGCAGGGTGAGGGAGGTCTTCCCGGTCGTGTTCCGTGTCATGCCGATCAGGCTCGCCGCCGGCCCGGGGGTGATCAAGTACGCACTTCGGAGTGGGCGGTTACCCTGAGGTGAGCGAGCACGTCAAAGGGGTGGGCATGACGACGCTGAACCGGCCGGGCGCACCGGATGGACACGTCTGCGGGATCGACACCGCCATGGAGGTGATCGGCGGCAAGTGGAAGGTGCTGATCCTCTGGGCGCTCCACGAACACCCCCGCCGCCGCTTCGGCGAGCTGCGCCGGCTGCTTCCGGGGATCACCGAGAAGGTGCTGGCCTCCCACCTGCGTGAGATGGAGGCGGACGGCGTCGTGCACCGCGTCTCCTACGACGAGGTGCCGCCCCGCGTCGAGTACTCGCTGACCGAGGACGGCGTACGCCTCAACGACGCGCTCGAGCCGCTGGCCGCCTGGGGACGCGAGCGGCCGGCCGCCCGGCGGCCGGTGGAGGCGGCGGGCTAGGACCCGCCCGGCCCCGGGGACGCGGGCGGCCGGCTCACCGGCTGCCCGTCAGGTGCGCGAAGACGACGACGTTGCCCTGGTAGCCGGTGCTCCGCGAGTAGCCCCCGCCGCAGGTGATGACCCGCAGCTCGGGCCGGCGCGCCGCCCCGTACACCCGCTCGTCGGGGAAGTGCCGCGCGGCGTACACCTCGACCGCGTCCACGGTGAACACCGCCACGCCGCCGTCCCGCCGGCCCACCTCCACGGTGCTGCCCTTCCGCAGGGCGCCGAGGCGGTAGAAGACGGCGGGGCCGTCGGCGTTGTCGACGTGCCCGGCGACGATCGCGGTGCCGGTCTCGCCGGGCGTGGTGCCGGCCTGGTACCAGCCGGCGAGGTTCGGCTCGGCGGCGGGCGGCGCGTCCAGGCCGCCGGACGGGGTGAGGCCGAGGCCCACGAGGGGGGCGTCCACCCGGATCGCCGGGATGCGGATGCGGTCGGGCGGGGAGGGCGGCAGCGCCGGCGCGGCGGGCGGCTCGGCGTCCCGCGCGGCACGGGCCTCGGCGGCGGACGGCTGCGGCGGGGCGTGCGGGGCGCCGCAGACCAGCAGCCAGGCGCCGGCGCCGAGGGCGACCAGCGTGACGGCCGCCATGGCGATGTCGCCGACCCTGTGCATGACGAGCCCTCTCCTTCGGGCCCCGGCCCCCTCCGGGCCGCGAGGGGCGTCGGACCCGGAGGGGGAGGGGAGTTGCGGTACCGGCGGACGGACAGCGGAGGGTGTCCGTCAGATCCCGTCGCCTCTCGCCCGGCGATGCAGGAGCCAGGTACCGCCCGCGGCGGCGACGGCGAGGGCCGCCACACCGGCCGCGGTCTGCACGGGATCGGGGCCCAGAGCGCCGCCGACCCCCGTCTTCACGCTTCCTCTGGGGTGCACCTGCGCGCGGGAGGACGCCGGTGTGACCACCAGGTCGCCCGTCACCCGCCGGCCGCTCCCGGCGCACGTGGCGACGATCTCGTACGTCCCCGGCCGGGCGCCGGGCGGCACCCGGAACTGGCCGATCGCCTCGCCCCGGTGGGTGCTCGGCGCCAGCGTGAAGGCGCCCGCGCCGACCGCGCGGGCGTCGCCCGCGATCGTGCCGGCGTCGCCGCACGCCGCCGTGTTCACCGTGACCCGGCCGCCCGGCACGGCCGAGGACGGGTACACCTGGAGGCCGCCGGTGCCCGCGCCGTACGCGGGCACGGCGGCCAGGCCCGCGGCGGTGAAAGCGAGCGCGGTCCCGGTCAGCAGACGGGCGGTGCGGCGCATCAAGGCTCCTTCGTGATCGCGTCCCTGCCCTACCGAGGTAAGTGGCACCGGGTCCCGCCCGCTTCCTGAAAGACTGTCAGAAATGAGGTGAACGGGTGTCGGACGGTGCCGCCCCGGACCCCGCCCGCCCGCTGTTTCAGCAGGTCACCGACGTGCGGCGAGGGGCGGCCGGGCGGGTCGCGGAAGAACACCCGATGGGTGCAGGGCGCGGCGGTGAACGGGTGACCGGGGCCGGCGGCCCGCGCGGGCCGTCCCGGGCGGCGCCGAGGACGACCGTGATCCGGGCGGTCGTGCCGGGCCGGGGACCGGGGCGGGCCCGCGGAGGCGTGCGAGGGGAGAGAATCGTCCGCGTGAGTCCCCCGGAGCTCCCGTTCTTCGTCTACGGCACCCTGCGCCCCGGCGAGCCCAACCACGCCCTGTTCCTGCGCGGCCGGACCCGCGCCGAGGAGCCGGCGCGGCTGCGGGACGCGGTGCTGTACGCCGGACCCGGCTACCCGTACGCCGTGGCGGAGCCCGGCGGCGTGGTGCACGGCGAACTCGTCACCGCACGGCCGGAGGAGTACCGCGCGCTGCTCGCCGAGCTGGACCGGCTGGAGGGGTACACGCCGGGCGGCGCGCGCAACCTCTACGAGCGCGTCGAGCGCCGGGTGGTGTGCGACGGCGGGGAGGCGCGGGCGTGGGTGTACCTGGCCGCCCCCGCCGTCGCCGCGCGGCTGCGCAACGGGGGCACGCGCGTCGCGGGCGGGGACTGGACGGCGTCCCGGCGCGGCGCGCGGCCCCCCGGCGCCGGGTGAGCACCGGCGGCCGGGCGGGCGCGCTACCGCCGCACGGCCTCCAGCCGCACCGCGCACGCCTTGAACTCCGGCATGCGGGAGGCCGGGTCGAGGGCGGGGTTGGTGAGGGTGTTGGCGCGGCCCTCGCCCGGCCAGTGGAAGGGCATGAAGACGGTGTCCGGGCGGATGGCGGTCGTGATGCGGGCGGGCGCGACGGCCCGTCCGCGCCGGGACACCACCGCCACCGGGTCGCCCTCCGCCGCGCCCAGCCGGGCCGCCAGCCGCGGATGCAGCTCCACGAACGGCCCCGGCGCGGCGGCGTTCAGCTCGTCGACGCGCCGGGTCTGGGCGCCGGACTGGTACTGCGCCACGACCCGCCCGGTGGTCAGCAGCACGGGATACTCCTCGTCCGGTTCCTCCGCGGCCGCCCGGTGCGCGACGGGGACGAAGCGGGCCCGGCCGTCCTCGGTGGCGAACCGGTCGAGGAAGAGGCGGGGCGTGCCGGGGTGCGCGGCCGTGGCGGGGGCGCGGTCCCGCGCCGGATCGCCGGGGCGGGCGTCCGGCCCGTCGGGCGCGGCGCCCGCGGCGTCCCCGGCCGCGGCGGGCGCCGGGCACGGCCAGAACACGCCGTTCTCCTCCGCCAGCCTGCGGTAGGTGATCCCGGAGTAGTCGGCGGGTCCGCCCGCGCTCGCCCGGCGCAGCTCCTCGAAGACCTCCTCCGGATCGGCCGGGAAGCCCTTCTCCACCCCCAGCCGGGCGGCGAGCCCGTGCAGCACCTCCAGGTCGCTGCGGACGCCCTCGGGCGGGGCGAGCGCGCGCCGCCGCAGCAGCACCCGGCCCTCCAGGCTGGTCATGGTGCCGGTCTCCTCCGCCCACTGGGTGACGGGCAGGACGACGTCCGCGAGCGCCGCCGTCTCCGACAGCACCACGTCGCACACCGCGAGGAAGTCCAGCGACCGGACGCGCTCCTCCACGTGCGCGGCGCGCGGCGCCGACACCACCGGGTTGGAGCCCATCAGCAGCAGCGACCTGATGTCCGTGCCCAGCGCGTCCAGCAGCTCGTACGCGCTGCGGCCCGGGCCCGGCAGGCTGTCCGGGTCCACGCCCCACACCCCGGCGACGTGCCGCCGCGCCGCCGGGTCGGTCAGCTTGCGGTAGCCGGGCAGCTGGTCGGCCTTCTGGCCGTGTTCGCGTCCGCCCTGCCCGTTGCCCTGCCCGGTCAGGCAGCCGTACCCCGACCGGGGCCGCCCGGCCCGCCCGGTCGCCAGGCACAGGTTGATCCAGGCGCCCACCGTGTCGGTGCCCTTGGACTGCTGCTCGGGCCCGCGCGCGGTGAGCACCATGGCGGCCTCGGGTTCGCAGAACATCCGCACGGCCCGGCGCAGCTGCGGCACGGACACCCCCGTGATCCGCTCCACGTACTCCGGCCAGTGCGCCATCGCCGCCGCCCGCGCCTCTTCCCAGCCCACGGTCCGCTCCCGGATGTACGCCTCGTCCGTGCGGCCCTCGGCGACGACCAGGTGCAGCAGGCCCAGGGCGAGCGCCAGGTCGGTGCCGGGCCGGGGCGCCAGGTGCAGGTCGGCCTGCTCGGCGGTCCTGGTGCGGCGCGGGTCGACGACGATCAGCGTGCCGCCGTTGTCCTTCAGCTCGGTGAGGTACCGCAGCGCCGGCGGCATGGTCTCCGCGAGGTTGGAGCCGACGAGGATCACGCAGCCGGTCCGCGGGATGTCCGCCAGCGGGAAGGGCAGCCCGCGGTCCAGGCCGAACGCCTTCGTGCCGGCCGCCGCGGCCGACGACATGCAGAACCGGCCGTTGTAGTCGATCTGGGAGGTGCCCAGCACCACCCGCGCGAACTTGCCGAGCGCGTACGCCTTCTCGTTGGTCAGCCCGCCCCCGCCGAACACCCCGACCGCGTCCGGGCCGTGCTCGGCGCGCGTGCGGGCGAGCCCCTCGGCGATCCGGTCCAGCGCCTCGTCCCAGGAGGCGGGCACCAGCGCGCCCGCGGAGCGCACCAGCGGGGAGGTCAGCCGCACCCGGGACGACAGCACCGCCGGCGCGGTGCGGCCCTTGCCGCACAGCGCGCCCCGGTTCACCGGGAAGTCCGCGCGCTCGGTCACCTCGACGGTCCCGTCGGCGGCGGGCGTCAGATTCATCCCGCACTGCAGGGCGCAGTAGGGGCAGTGCGTGGGCGTCGCGGAGTTCTGCATGCCGTTCAGCCTGCGTCCCCGGTGTTACGCGTCGCGCCGGCCCCTGTTACACGACCGGTACGGCGACCTCCCCGCGTCCGGGGGGCCGCCGTGAGGCCCGGACACGGGAGGCGGCGCCCCGCCCGGACGCCGGCGAGCCGGACGCGGTCGCCGCACGGCCGGGGCAGGTCACCGACGCCGGCCGACGCCGGACGCCGGCGTGACCACCGGCCCCGGCCGCCTCACACGGCTCCGCACCGCGCCGTGAACCCCCCGAAAACCCCCGTGACGCCGGCGCAACGGGGCGGCAACCCCGCGCCCGCACCATCGACGCATGACGGCGATCAGCGAATCGGGGCCCGGCGGGCCGGACACTCCCCGCGGCGCGTCCACGACCCTCCCCGGCACCGCGGCGAACCCCAGGGGCCGGACCGACGGCCGCACCGCCGCCCGGCGCGGCCCCGTCCCGCCGGCCGGCCGCCGCCCGGGCCCGCCCGCCCTGGTGCTCGTGGCCCACGGCAGCCGCGACCCGCGCGCGCCGGGCACCGTGCGCGCCCTCCTCGAAAGGGTCCGCGCGCTGCGCCCCGGCCTGCCCGTGCACCTCGGCCACATCGAGCTGAACGCGCCCCTGCTCCCCGACACGCTCGCCGCGCTCGGGGACGCGGACGCCGTCCTGGTACCGCTGCTGCTCAGCCGCGGCTACCACGTCAAGCGGGACATCCCCGAGGCGGCCGCCGCGTCCCCGGCCCGCACGCGCGTGGCCGCCCCGCTCGGCCCGCACCCCCTCCTCGTGGACGCCCTGCACGCCCGCCTCGTCGAGGCCGGCTGGCGCACCGGTGCGGACGCCGCCGCCCGCCGCGCCGACGCCGTCGTGCTCGCCGCCGCCGGCTCCCGGGACCCGGAGTCGAGGACCGACACGGACCGCACCGCCCGCCTGCTCGCCGACCGCCTGGGCGTCCCCGTCCTGCCCGCCTACGCCTCCGCCGCCGCCCCCACGGTCGAGGACGCCGTCCGGCACCTCGCCGCCCAGGGCCGCACCCGTGTCGCCCTGGCCTCCTACTTCACTGCCCCCGGCCGCTTCGCCGCCGAATGCGCGGACAAGGCCCCCTGGCTGGCGGCGGCGCCGCTGGGCACCCACCCGGCGGTGGCCCGCCTGATCCTGCACCGCTACGACCGGGCCCTGGCGGCACCGGCCGCCGCGCGGCCCGAACCGGCGCCGGCCCGAGGCGCGCGGTGAGGGACGGCCCCGCGCACCGACGGAGGCGCCGCCGCCGCGCCGCACGGGCGGTGGCACCCGCCGCGTCCGTCAGCCGGAGGCCCGGCCGGTTCGGCGGCACAGGACGGTCTCCTGCCGCATGTGCCCCAGCTTCCCGGGATTGCGCACGGCGTAGAGCCCGGCGACGAGGCCGTCGTCGACGCGCGCCGTCACGACGGTGTCGAGCGCGCCGTCGACCCGGAAGACCAGCGCCGGGCGGCCGTTGACCTGCGCCGGCCGCAGCGACACCGCGGCGGCGGCCCTGCCCAGCCCGGCGATCAGCAGACGGGCCACCTTGTCGGCCCCCACGACGGGCCGCGGCACGGCCTGCACGACTCCGCCGCCGTCGCCCATCAGCACGACGTCCGGCGCGAGCACGTCGAGCAGGCCCTGCAGGTCGCCCGTCTCGGCGGCCCGCCGGAACGCCTCCAGCGCGTCCCGGGTCTCGGCCGGGGAGACGGACCCGCGCGGCCGGCGCGCCGCGACGTGCGCCCGGGCCCGGTGCGCGATCTGACGGACCGCGGCCGGGCTCCTGCCGACGGCTCCGGCGATCTCGTCGTACCCGAGGCCGAACACCTCGCGCAGCACGAACACCGCCCGCTCGGTCGGCGCGAGCGTCTCCAGCACCAGCAGCATCGCCGTGGAGACGCTGTCGGCCAGCTCGACGTCCTCGGCCACGTCCGGGGCGGTCAGCAGCGGCTCGGGCAGCCAGGAGCCGACGTAGGACTCCCGGCGGCGGCCGAGCGCGCGCAGCCGGCTCAGCGCCTGGCGCGTGACGATCCGGACCAGGTACGCACGCCGGTCCCGCACCTCGGCGAGGTCGACACCCGCCCACCGCAGCCAGGTCTCCTGCAGGACGTCCTCCGCGTCGGCGGCCGAGCCGAGCAACTCGTAGGCGACGGTGAACAGCAGGTTGCGATGGGCGACGAACGCCTCGGTGGCGGGGTCCGCGGGCCCGCCGCCGGCGGGCCGCCCGGCCGTGTCCCTGGCGCGCCCGCTCCCCACCGGCCGCTCCCGCCTGTGCGCTTTCGACGGTGTCATACGCACAGGACGCCGGTCCCCGCGGCCCTGTGACACCCGCGGGCGGTGGCGTACGTCACACCGGGGACCCGTCACGGGGAGCGGGCCGCCGGCGTCTCGTGGTCGTCCCGTACGGCACACGAGTGAGGACGAAGCCATGGACGCCCGATTCGACCTGTTCGGCAACGAGGTAGCCGCCCGGTTCGCCAAGCGGTTCGCAGCCGCCGGCCTGCTGGTCCAGCAGTCGCCGCTGCCGAAGTCCACGCAGGAGCTGGTGTCGTTGCGCGCCAGCCAGATCAACGGCTGCGGTCACTGCGTCGACATGCACACCAAGGAGGCCGCGGCCGCCGGTGAGAGCGCGGTCCGGCTCCACCTGGTCGCCGCCTGGCGCGAGTCCACCGTGTTCACCGAGGCCGAGCGGGCCGCGCTGGCGCTCGCCGAGGAGGGCACCCGGCTCGCCGACGCCCACCACGGCGTGTCCGACGAGACCTGGGCCCAGGTGCGCGAGCACTACGACGACGACCGGACCGCCGCACTGGTCTGCCTGGTCGCCCTGATCAACGCGGCCAACCGGCTCGCCGTGATCACGCGCCAGCGGGGAGGCTCCTACGCGCCCGGCATGTTCGCCGCCGTGTTCGACTGACCGGCGGACGGATCCGGCCCGGCCCGGGGCCGCCCGGGCCGGGCCGCACGGCACGCGACGGCCCCGGACGACGGCCCGCTCGGGCGCGGCCGGTGACGAGGCCCGGCGCCCGACGGACCGGTGTCCGGGCGCACGGCCCCCTCGTGCCCTTACTGTCGGACCATGGAAGGCACCGCACCCCCCGCCGGCTATGACCCGGCGTCAGTCGCCCGCTGGGCACCCGAACCGGACAAACGCCCCGGCCGCACCGCCTTCCAGCGCGACCGCGCCCGCGTCCTGCACTCCGCCGCGCTGCGCCGCCTCGCCGGCAAGACCCAGGTCGTCGACCCGGGCGTGCCGCACCGGGTGTGGGACGCCAGCCCCCGCACCCGGCTCACCCACTCGCTCGAATGCGCGCAGGTCGGCCGCGAGCTCGGCGCCAGCCTCGGCTGCGACCCCGATCTCGTCGAGGCCGCCTGCCTCTCCCACGACCTGGGCCACCCGCCCTTCGGCCACAACGGCGAACGGGCGCTGAACGAGGTCGCCGGGGACTGCGGCGGCTTCGAGGGCAACGCCCAGTCGCTGCGCCTGCTCACCCGCATCGAACCCCGACGCTTCGTCACCGACCCCGGCACGGGCGGCCTCGTCAGCGTCGGCCTCAACCTCACCCGCGCCGCCCTCGACGCCGCGACCAAGTACCCCTGGCCGCGCGGCGCCCACCCCACCGACCCGGCCTCGGTGAAGTTCGGCGTCTACGAGGACGACCGGCCCGTCTTCGACTGGGTCCGCGAAGCGGCCCCCGGCACCCGCGCCTGCTTCGAGGCCCAGGTCATGGACTGGTCCGACGACGTGGCCTACTCCGTGCACGACCTGGAGGACGGCCTGCACGCCGGCCACATCGACCCCGCCTGCCTGCGCGCCGGGACCGAACGGCAGACGGTGTTCCAGGTCGCCCTCGGGCGGTACGTCCCCGCCGGCACCGACCCCGGGGAACTGGCCGAGGCGCTCGACCGCCTCCTCGCCCAGGAGTGGTGGCCGCACGGCTACGACGGCTCCGCGCTCGCCCAGGCCCGGCTGAAGGACGCCACCAGCCAGCTCATCGGCCGGTTCTGCCTGGCCGCCGAGGGCGCCACCCGGCAGGCGTACGGGGGCGGCCGGCTCACCCGGTACGCCGCCGAGCTCGTCGTACCGCGCGGCACCCGCATGGAGTGCGCCGTCCTCAAGGCGGTCGCCGACCGCTACGTCATGCAGCGCGCCGAGCAGGAGCGGCTCCGCGTCGAGCAGGAGATCGTCGTCGCCGAACTGGCCGAGGCGCTCGCCGCCCGCGCCCCGGACGGCCTGGACCCGCAGTTCCGCGCCCTGTTCGAGCGGGCCGCCGACGACCGTGCCCGCAAGCGGGTCGTCGTCGACCAGATCGCCTCCCTCACCGACGTCTCGGCCCGCTCGCTGCACGCCCGACTGACGGGACACGCGTGACACCCGCGCGACGGACGGGACAGGGGGGACACGGGCACGCCCGAATGTGACTCTCCGTGGCCTGATCGGGTCACTCCCCCTTCCCGCATCACGCTCCGTGCGGGACGCTCGCAGGTGGCGCACCCCAGAAGGAGGCAGCACGTGGTGGACGCGGATCAGACATTCGTCGTCGTCGGAGGCGGTCCGGCCGGCGTGAGGGCGGCCGAGACGCTCCGCGCGGAGGGCTTCACCGGCCGCGTGATACTGATCTGCGACGAACGCGACCACCCCTACGAGCGGCCGCCCCTGTCCAAGGGCTACCTGCTCGGCAGGGAGGAGCGCGGCAGCGTCTTCGTGCACGAGCCCGCCTGGTACGCCGCCCACGACATCGAGCTGCACCTGGGCGCGACCGTCGACGCGATCGACCGTACGGCGAGGACGGTCCGCTTCGGCGAGGACGGCACCGTCGTCCGCTACGACAAGCTGCTGCTGGCGACCGGCGCGGAGCCCCGCCGCCTCGACATCCCGGGCACGGACCTCATGGGCGTGCACCACCTGCGCCGCCTCGCCCACGCCGAGCGCCTCAAGACCGTGCTGGCCAACCTCGGCCGGGACAACGGCCACCTCGTGATCGCCGGCGCCGGCTGGATCGGCCTGGAGGTCGCGGCGGCGGCCCGCCAGTACGGCGCCGAGGTCACCGTCGTCGAGCCCGAGCCGACCCCGTTGCACGCGGCCCTCGGCCCCGAGCTGGGCCAGCTCTTCGCCGAGCTGCACCGCGAGCGCGGCGTCCGCTTCCGCTTCGGCGTCCGGCTCACCGAGATCGTCGGCGAGGACGGCGTGGTCCTCGCGGCCCGCACGGACGACGGCGAGGAGCACCCCGCGCACGACGTCCTCGCCGCCGTCGGCGCGGTCCCGCGGGTCGCCCTCGCCCGGGCGGCGGGGCTGGAGGTCGCCGACCGCGCCCACGGCGGCGGCATCGTCGTCGACGAGCGGCTGCGCACCTCCGATCCCGACATCCACGCCGCCGGCGACGTCGCCTCCTTCCCGCACCCGCTCTTCGGCGTCCGGCTGCGCGTCGAGCACTGGGCCAACGCCCTGAACGGCGGCCCGGCCGCCGCCCGCGCGATGCTCGGCCGTGCGGTGACCTACGACCGGGTGCCCTACTTCTTCTCCGACCAGTACGACCTGGGCATGGAGTACAGCGGCTGGGCGCCCCCGGGGACGTACGACCAGGTGGTGATCCGCGGCGACGCGGGGAAGCGGGAGTTCATCGCGTTCTGGGTGGCGCAGGGGCGCGTGCTGGCCGGGATGAACGTGAACGTGCGGGACGTCACGGAGCCGGTCCAGAAGCTGATCCGCTCCCGGGCCCCGGTGGACACCGAGGCGCTGGCGGACCCGCACGTGCCGCTGGACGTCCTGGTCCCCTAGACCCCGCCGACGCCTGCCCGCCCGCCGCGCGGCGGACCGGTCCCCGGCCGGGGGCCGGGCGTCCGGCCCCGGGAGTGTCCGTGCCGCCCCGTAGAATCACTCCGTGGCAGGACGGATCAACGACGAGGACGTGAAGGCGGTACGGGACGCGGTCCCGATCGACGCCGTGGTGTCCGAGTACCTCCAGCTGCGCAACGCCGGCGGCGGCAACCTCAAGGGCCTGTGCCCCTTCCACGACGAGAAGTCGCCGTCCTTCCAGGTCAGCCCCAGCAAGGGGCTGTTCCACTGCTTCGGCTGCCAGGAGGGCGGCGACACCATCACGTTCGTGATGAAGATCGACCACCTCTCCTTCTCGGAGGCGGTCGAGCGCCTCGCCGCCCAGGCCGGCATCACCCTGCGCTACGAGGAGGGCGGGTACAACCCCGCCCACCAGCGCGGCGAGCGCATCCGCCTGGTCGAGGCCCACAAACTCGCCGCCGAGTGGTACGCCGAACAGCTCGCCACCAGCCCCGAGGCCGAGGCCGGCCGGGTCTTCCTCGCCGAACGCGGCTTCGACCAGGCCGCCGCCGTGCACTTCGGCGTCGGCTACAGCCCGCAGAGCTGGGACCACCTCACCCGCTACCTGCGCGGCAAGGGCTTCAGCGACAAGGAGCTGCTGCTGGCCGGGCTGTCCCAGGAGGGCCGCCGCGGCCCCATCGACCGGTTCCGGGGCCGTCTGATGTGGCCCGTCCGCGACATCGGCGGCGACGTCGTCGGCTTCGGCGCGCGCAAGCTCCACGAGGCGGACAACGGCCCGAAGTACCTCAACACCCCCGAGACGGCGATCTACAAGAAGTCCCAGGTCCTGTACGGCATCGACCTGGCGAAGAAGGAGATCGCCAAGACCTCCCGCGCGGTGGTGGTCGAGGGCTACACGGACGTCATGGCCTGTCACCTCGCCGGTGTGACGACCGCGATCGCCACCTGCGGCACGGCCTTCGGCGGCGAGCACATCAAGATCCTGCGCCGGCTGCTGATGGACAACGGCTCGGCCCGCGTGATCTTCACCTTCGACGGTGACGCGGCCGGCCAGAAGGCGGCCCTGCGCGCCTTCGAGGACGACCAGAAGTTCGCCGCCGAGACCTACATCGCCATCGCCCCCGACGGCATGGACCCCTGCGACCTGCGCCTGGCCAAGGGCGACGAGGCGGTCGCCGACCTGGTCGAGCCCCGCACCCCGCTCTTCGAGTTCGCCCTGCGCCAGATCGTCGGCCGCTACGACCTGGACACCCCCGCGGGCCGCGCCGCCGCCCTGGACGAGGCCGCCCCCGTCGTCGCCCGCATCAAGAACAGCGGCGCCCAGCACGAGGTCGCCGTGCAGCTCGCGGGCATGCTCGGCATCCTCGACACGCAGTTCGTGGTCAGGCGGGTGGCCCAGCTGGCCCGCTGGGCCCGCGAGCGCGGCGGCCGGGGCCCGGCCCCGGCGAACGGGCAGCGCCCGGCGCAGCAGTACGCCGCCGTCCCCGCGCCGGCCGTCCCCCGCGGCCCGGCGCTCAACCTCCGCAACCCCGTCTACGCCACCGAGCGCGAACTGCTCAAACTCGCCCTCCAGCGCCCGGAGCTGGTCTCCCCGGCCTTCGACGCGTACGGCGTCGACGAGTTCACCGCCCCGCCGTACGCCGCCGTACGCCAGGCGATCCTGGACGCGGGCGGCGCGGAGCACGGCCTCCAGGACCCGCAGGAGTACCTGGTCCGGGTCCGGGAGGCGGCCCCCGACGACACCGTCCGCGCGATGGTCACCGAACTCGCCGTCGAGGCGATCATGCGCCGTACGGTCGACGAGGTCTACGCGGGCGAGGTGCTGGTCCGGGTCCGCCGCCGGGCCGTCGAGCGCCGTGTCCGCGACATCCAGAGCCGGCTGACCCGCCTGGGCACCCACGGCGACCCGGCCGAGCTGGCCGCCGTGCAGAACGAGCTGTGGGTGCTGCAACAGTACGACCAGGCGTTGCGGGAGCACGGCGCCGCGGCGCTGTGAGGGCGGCGCCGGGGACCGCTCGGGCGCGGGGCGGGCCGCGTTCCGGCCGGCGGTGTCCGCGCCCCGGGCCCGGCGGGCGGCGGGGGGAACGCGGGCGGGGCGGCGTACGCCGACACTGTGTCGGAGCACGCCGCCCTCGGGCGGCCGCGGGTGGCGGCCCGCGTGGTCGTCCCGGTTACTTCGGGTCGCGGTCGAAGACCGCCTTCGACCAGAAGTAGCCGAGCCCGGAGAGGGCCAGGCACCAGGCGACGGCCAGCCAGCCGTTGTGGCCGATCTCGCTGCCGAGCAGCAGGCCGCGCAGGGTCTCGATGGCCGGGGTGAAGGGCTGGTACTCGGCGATCGGCTGGAACCAGCCCGGCATCGCGTCGACGGGGACGAAGGCGCTGGAGACGAGCGGCAGGACGATCAGCGGCATCGCGTTGTTGCTGGCCGCCTCGACGTTGGGGCTGACCAGGCCCGCGCCGACCGCGATCCAGGTGAGCGCCAGGGCGACCAGCGCCATCAGCCCGAACGCCGCCAGCCACTCCAGGGCCGTGGCGTCGGCGGACCGGAAGCCGATGGCCACGGCGACGGCGCCCACCAGGACCACGCTGGCGACCGACTGCAGCACGCTGCCGACGACGTGCCCGATGAGCACGGAGCCGCGGTGGATCGCCATCGTGCGGAAGCGGGCGATGATGCCCTCGGTCATGTCCATGGAGACGGACACCGCGGTCCCGACCACGGTGCCCGCGACGGTCATCATCAGGATGCCCGGGACGAGGTAGGCGAGGTAGTCGGACCGGTCCGCCCCGCCGCCCCCGAGGCCGGCGCTCATCACGTCGCCGAAGACGTAGACGAAGAGCAGCAGCAGCATGACCGGCGTGAGCAGCAGGTTCAGCGTCAGGGACGGGTAGCGGCGGGCGTGCAGCAGGGTGCGGCGCAGCATCGTGGACGAGTCGCGCACGGCGAGGGACAGGGAGCTCATCGGACATCCTCCTCGGGTCGGCCGGGCCGGCCGGGCTGGGGGTCGGTGCCGCCGGTGAGGGCGAAGAACACGTCGTCGAGGTCGGGGGTGTGCACGGTCAGCTCGTCCGCCTCGATGCCGGCGGCGTCCAGCCAGTCGAGGATGGAGCGCAGTTCGCGCTGGCTGCCGTCCGAGGGGATCCGCAGGGCGAGCGCCTCGTCGGCGGGGGTTCTGCCGCCGGGGCGGGGCCGGGCGTGGGGGAGGGCGGCCTCGCGCAGCGCGGCGGCGGCGGACCGGTGGGCGGCCGGGTCGGTGAAGCGGAGCCGGACGTGCCCGCCGGGGACGAGCCGCTTCAGTTCCTCGGCGCTCCCTTCGGCGGCGATCCTGCCGCCGTCGAGCACGGCGATGCGGTCGGCGAGCTGGTCGGCCTCCTCCAGGTACTGGGTGGTGAGGAAGACGGTGACGCCGCCGGTGACCAGCTCGCGGATGATCTGCCACATGCTGTGGCGGCTGCGCGGGTCGAGGCCGGTGGTGGGCTCGTCGAGGAAGATGATCCGCGGGCCGCCGACCAGGGTCATGGCGATGTCCAGGCGGCGCTTCATGCCGCCGGAGTAGGTGGCGGCGGGCTTCTTCGCCGCGTCGGTCAGGTCGAAGCGCTCCAGCAGCTCGGCGGCGACCCGCCGCCCCTCGCGCCGGGGCAGGTGGTGCAGGTCCGCCATGAGGAGCATGTTCTCCTCGCCGGTGATCAGGCCGTCGACGGCGGAGAACTGCCCGGTCACCCCGATCGCGGCGCGCACGGCCTGCGGGTCGGCGGCGAGGTCGTGGCCCGCGACCCGGGCCTGTCCGCCGTCGGCGGTGATGAGCGTGGACAGGATCTTCACGGCGGTGGTCTTGCCGGCGCCGTTCGGGCCGAGCAGCGCGAAGACCGAGCCGGCCGGGATGTGCAGGTCGATGCCGTCGAGGACGGTCCTGTCGCCGTAGGACTTGCGTAAGCCGACGGCGGAGACGGCGGCCGGCGACGCGTGATCGCCGCCCCTGGTGGATGTGAGCATGACAGAAGAGGGCATGGGGTTCTCCGTTCGGAGCCCGAGGTGGGCGGGGAGCGGTCGGGGGCGTGGTGCTCAGGCCCGGGCGCGGCGGATGTCGATGTTGCCGTGCCGGGTGCGGGCGTGGACCTTGACGGTGTCCTCGGTCTGCTCCGGGGTCTCGGACGCGGTGAGCGCGTTGCGCACCTGGCCGGAGCCCGAGCTGACGTCGAGCCAGGCGGCGGTGCCCTCCCGGACGCCGACCTCGATGGCGCCGTAGGAGGTCTCCAGCTGGACGGTGCCGCGGACCACTTCGCCCACGCGCAGGGTGCCGTGGGCGGTGGCGACGGTGACCGAGTCCTCGGCGCGGGCGATGTCGATGTCGCCGTTGGCGCCCCTCACCCGCAGCTCGCCGGTCGCGGCGCCGACGGTCGTGGTGCCGTGCGAGTTCTTCAGCACCGCGGAGCCGTCGACGAGGCCGACGCGCAGGCTGCCGGAGCTGGTGGTGATCTCGGCCGGGCCCTCGACGCGGTCCACGGTGATCGAGCCGTGCGAGGCGGTCAGCTGCAACGGGCCGGTGGTGTCGAGGCGGACGTCGCCGGACGAGGTCTTCACGCGGACCTCGCCCAGCCGGCCCTCGCCGAGCACCTGGGCCCAGGCGCCGGTCATCTCGACGTGCGACCCGGTGGGCAGGCCGACCGTCACGTCGACGGTGCCGGTGCGGCCGAGGCCGAGCAGCGGGGGCTTGGGCGTGCGGACGGTCAGCACGCCGCTCGCGTAACCGACCTCGGTCTGGTCGGCCGCCCGCACGTCCTGCTCCTTCTTCGGGTCGCGGGGCCGCACCTCGACGACGGTGTCGGGGCGGTCGCTCGCGGTGAACTGGATGGAACCGGCCTGCACGTAGGCGGTGACCGAGATTGCTCCGGGGGTGTCGAAAGAAGGCATGGCTGTCCCGTCCTCCTGGCTCTCTGGGACGTCCCCGCTGGTGGGACGTGGTCTGGGTGGAGTGGTGCGGGCGGGGCGCGGCTAGCGCACCCAGCCTGTGAAGCTTTGTCCGACGGTCCGGGCCTGCTCCGCCGTGCGCGGTCCCGCGCCGCCGTCGATCGCGGCCGACACGGCCCGCACCAGCCACGCGTTGACCGACAGGCCCTCGCGGCCGGCGGCCTCCTCCACGCGTGCCTTGAGGTGGGCCGGCAGGCGCAGGTTGACGCGGGCGGTGCCGCCCTCGTCGGCGTCGGCCGGGGCCGCGGCCGGGAACGGTTCGACGGGCGCGGCCGGCTCCGCGGGGGCGCCCGCCGGCGGCGGCGTCACCACGAAGTCGGGGTCCAGTCCGCGCAGCCGTACGTCGACCGAGCCGGGGGCGAGCTCGCGGGTGATCTCGTCCATCGCGGCGGAGAGCACGTTGAGCAGGGTCAGGCGGGTCGCCGACTCCAGGGGGGCGGTGAGCCGCTCGGCCAGCTCGCGGGCTTCGTCCCCGCCGGCTTCGGCGGCCACCGCGAGTTCGCGGCGGAGGGTGTCGACATACGGCGTGAGGTCCATAACGCCATGATGGCACCATCATGGCGCTATGCGCAAGCCGGATTGGCATCACGTGGTGCGCGTATGTGTCAGCCCCTCTTTTGAGCTGCGGAAACACGGGGAGAGAGGGGCGGGCGATGGTGGTGCCGTATGCGCTCGTACGCCGCCGGGAGCGTGGAGTGGCACCGTTTGGCGCCATGTGGCGTCGCATGGCGCTGGGTGGCGCCAAGGGGTGCCACTCGGTGTCGCGTGATGCCCCGCGGCACCGGGTCGTGCCGCGGGCAGGTGGCCCGCCTCCCGCCACGGCGGCCGGGGAGCCGTCCGGCGGCACCCCGGCCGCCCGCCCGGCGCCGCGCCGGACGGCGGGGGAGCGGCCCCGGCGCCGGCCGGTCCTCGGGGCCGGCGGCCGGACGGCCCGGATAACCACCCCGTCACGGACCGGACGCAAAAAGTCACCGCACGCCCCTCGTGGCGGCGATGTGTCTTACCCCACACTGGGTTCCGGTGCCTGAGTCCCCGGAGCGCGGCCGGCCGTCCCCCCACGGGCCCCGGACCCCCGCGGTCCCGCCCACCGCGTACGGGACGGACGGCGGCGAGGCCGCCGACTCCGCCCCCGAAGTACCGCTGCCGTACCCCTCTAGCAGCGATCATCCTGGAGGTCGCCCCCGTGCAGACCCAGACCCTCGTCCAGACCGACATCAGTACGGACGGCACGGAACCGGACGCCGAGACCGACGTGTTCGTCGCGGTGCCCCCGCTGAACCGTGCCGTGCACCACCCCGGGACGGACCCCGTGGACCCGCCCGAGCCGGCGGAACCCCCGGCCGGGGCGCTGGAGGCGGCCGAGCCCGTCGGACCGCCGCCCGCCCGCCCGGAGACCGGCGGCCCCTCCGCGGACCTGTTCCGCCAGTACCTGCGCGAGATCGGCCGCATCCCCCTGCTCACCGCGGCCGAGGAGGTCGAACTCGCCCGCCGCGTCGAGGCGGGCCTGTTCGCCGAGGAGAAGCTGCTGAACACCCCCGACCTCGACACCCGGCTGGCCCTCGACCTGGACCGGCTGGTCGTCATGGGCCGCATGGCCAAGCGCCGCCTGATCGAGGCGAACCTGCGGCTCGTGGTGTCCGTGGCCAAACGGTACGCGGGGCGCGGCCTGACCATGCTCGACCTCGTCCAGGAAGGCAACCTCGGCCTCATCCGGGCCGTCGAGAAGTTCGACTACGCCCGCGGCTACAAGTTCTCCACGTACGCCACCTGGTGGATCCGCCAGGCCATGTCCCGCGCCCTGGCCGACCAGGCCCGCACCATCCGCGTCCCCGTCCACGTCGTGGAGCTCATCAACCGCGTCGTCCGCGCCCAGCGCCGCATGCTCCAGGAACGCGGCCGCGAGCCGACGCCGCAGGAGGTCGCCGCCCACCTGGACCTGCCGCCCGAGCGGGTCGGCGAGATCCTCCGCCTCGCCCAGGAGCCCGTCTCCCTGCACGCCCCGGTCGGCGAGGAGGACGACGTGGCCCTCGGCGACCTGATCGAGGACGGCGACGCCGCCAGCCCGGTCGAGTCGGCCGCGTTCCTGCTGCTGCGCGAGCACCTGGAGGCGGTGCTGTCGACGCTGGGCGAGCGCGAACGCAAGGTGGTGCAGCTCCGCTACGGCCTGGCCGACGGCCGCCCCCGCACCCTGGAGGAGATAGGGCGCATCTTCGGCGTCACCCGGGAACGGATACGGCAGATCGAGTCCAAGACCCTCGACAAGCTGCGCGACCACGCCTTCGCCGACCAGCTGCGGGGCTACCTGGACTGAGGACGCCGGCCCGCCGGGCGCACGCACCGAACGCCGCTCCCCCCTTGCGCGCGGGGCCGCCACAAGGGCCCTAGCCGTCGCCGCACCTCATCTCCTCGACGACGGAGTCCCGCAGCTCCCGGCACGGCAGGAAGCCCCGGCCCTCCAGGAGCTTGGAGACCCCCCGGCTGCGCAGGAAGTCGAGGAAGTTGCGGGTCAGCCCGGTCGCGCCCGCGCGGGTGTAGAGGATCTCGGAGGCCCAGAAGGGGTAGTCGCCGTCGAGGACGTCGTCCTTGGCCGGGGGAGTGCTGTTGATCGGCACGGTCCGCACGTTGGGGAAGAACGGCAGGGCGTCGGCCTCGGCGTACCCGATGGCGTTCGGCGTCCGGTTCACGTAGTCGAGCAGTTCCATCGTGGACCCCACGGAGCACACTCCGGTCGCGCCGGGGGCGCACGGCGGGACGGACGCCGGGCTCTTCCGGCCGGTGACCCGCGTCTCGAAGGCGTGCCGGGTGCCCGAGCCGTCGGCCCGGACCACGGCCACGGGCGGGTCGGCGAGGAGTCCGCCCTCGTCGTCGGCCTCTTCCCCGGCGAAGATCTGCGCGAGCTGCTCCTGGCGCAGTCCCCGCTCCCAGAGCGACTCGCCGGGGCCCAGGCTTCTCGCCAGTGACTGGTTGGCCACGACGGCGTAGACCAGGACGCCGACGCGGTGGGCGTCGAGGCCCCGCTCCAGAGGCTGCCCGGCCACGGTGTCCACCATGGCGATGCTCTCCGCCGCCGTGTTCGCGCGCAGCCGGTCCAGCCCCGCGCTGCTGTTGGTCGCCTCCAGCACCACGTCGGTGTCGCGGCACTGCTCCTCGTACGCCTCCTTGACCTGGTGGGCGAGGGGGGAGAAGGCGGTCGAGCCCGTCACCGTCAGCCGGCCCGGGGAGCAGGCGGCGTCGAGTCTCAGACTCGCGTTGTCGGCGTAGACGCCCGCGCCCAGGCTCAGGGCCACGATGAGCGTCACGACGATGGCGGTGGCCCACCGGCGTCTGGCCCGTCCGGCGGTCTGCTTGATGCGGCCGCCCTTCAGCTTCCCGCCCGAGATGATCTTTGGGGGTTTCGGTGCGGCGCCGGCCCCGTCGTCCTCCAGCAGCACCAGGAGCCGGAAGTGCTCGCGCCGGTTCAGGGTGAAGAGCGGCAGGACGATCGTGTCGGTCTGCCGGGACGCGGTCCGGACCGCGCCCGGAGGATCGTCCGCCGGCCCGGCCGCGGACCGCGCGGGCGGCACCGGGCGCAGGGCCGCCTCCAGCGGTTCGCCGGCGTCCCGCACCTTGAAGTGCACGACCTCCTTGCCGGGGAACGTGAAGGTGACGGGGGCCGCGAAGTGCTCCGGTTCGAGCGTCTGCACACCGGAGTTGCGCACTTCGAGAATGACCAGGCTGCCCTCGCTGATCGGACGGCCCTGCCAGTGGATCTCCCACATGCCGGGCGGCGGCTGGCTGTTGATGTGCTTGTTGATGGGCCCGTTGTAGACCTCGCTCCAGCTGATCCGCCGCCACCCCTGGTACCGGTCCAGCCAGAACGCCATGAGGCCCGCGCACAGGGCGCACACCAGGGCGCCCGCCCACATCTGCCCGTTGCTCAATCCACCGAAGAAGTCGGCGATCGACTCGAACATCTCAAGCCCCCCTGCTCGAGCGTCGATTCAAGGGAGACAGATGCTCGGCAGCGAAGACCTCACCCGGGTGAGGGTCCGTGGTCCCCCGCGTGAACGGGACGCGAACAAGGCGGCGCCCCTCCGCCCCTGCCGGGCCGGCCCGGGCGGTCCCGCCGCGCCGCACGACGGGACCGCCCCCGGCCGCCCGGCCGCCGGCCGGTGACCTAGTCGACCTCGGCCACCGCCTGCGCGAACTGCGCCTCGTACAGCCGCGCGTAGGCGCCGCCCGCCGCGAGCAGCTCGGCATGGGCGCCCTGCTCGACGATCGCCCCGTTCTCCATCACCAGGATCGTGTCCGCGTCCCGGATGGTGGAGAGCCGGTGCGCGATGACGAACGACGTCCGCCCGTGGGCCAGTTTGGCCATCGCCTTCTGGATCAGCACCTCGGTCCGGGTGTCGACCGAGCTCGTCGCCTCGTCCAGCACCAGGATCACCGGGTCGGACAGGAACGCCCGCGCGATGGTGATGAGCTGCTTCTCACCGGCGCTCACCCCGCTGCCCTCGTCGTCGATCACCGTGTCGTAGCCGTCGGGCAGCGTACGGATGAACCGGTCGGCGTGCGCGGCCCGCGCGGCCTCCTCGATCTCCCCGCGGGTGACCTCCCGGGCGGCCCCGTACGCGATGTTCTCCGCGATGGTGCCGCCGAACAGCCAGGTGTCCTGCAGCACCATGCCGATCCCGGCGCGCAGCTCGTCCCGCGACATCCGAGCGATGTCCACGCCGTCGAGGGTGATGCGCCCGCCGGTGACCTCGTAGAACCGCATGAGCAGATTGACCAGCGTGGTCTTGCCCGCGCCGGTCGGGCCGACGATCGCGACCGTCTGCCCGGGCTCCACGGTCAGCGACAGGTCCTCGATCAGCGGCTTGTCGGGGTCGTACCGGAAGGACACGTGCTCCAGCTCCACCCGGCCGCGCAGCCGCTCCGGCCGCACCCCCGGCACGGGGTCCGCCGTCTGCTCCTCCGCGTCCAGCAGCTCGAAGATCCGCTCGGCGGAGGCGACGCCCGACTGGACCAGGTTCGCCATCGACGCGACCTGCGTCAGCGGCATCGAGAACTGCCGCGAGTACTGGATGAAGGCCTGCACGTCCCCGATGGACAGGGCGCCGGAGGCGACCCGCAGCCCGCCCACGACCGCGACCAGCACGTAGTTGAGGTTCGACACGAAGAACATCAGCGGCTGCATGACCCCGCTGTTGAACTGCGCCCGGAACCCGGCCTCGTACAGCGCCTCGTTCTCCTCGGCGAACCGCCGCGCCGACTCCTCCTGCCGGCCGAACACCTTCACCAGCGTGTGCCCGGTGTACATCTCCTCGATGTGCGCGTTGAGCCGGCCGGTGGTGCGCCACTGCTGCACGAAGTGCGGCTGCGACCGCTTGCCGACGCGCGTGGCGACGACGAACGACAGCGGCACGGTCACCAGCGCGACCAGCGCCAGGATCCAGGAGACGTAGAACATCATCGCCAGCACGCCGACGATGGTCAGCAGCGAGTTGATCAGCTGGCCCATCGACTGCTGGAGCGTCTGCCCGATGTTGTCGATGTCGTTCGTCGCCCGGCTGAGCACCTCGCCGCGCTGCCGCCGGTCGAAGTACGACAGCGGCAGCCGCGACAGCTTCGCCTGCACGTCCTCGCGCATCCGGTACATCGTCCGGTTCACGGCCCGGTTCACCAGCCGCGTCGCTACCGCCATCAGCAGCCCGGCGACCGTGAACACGGCCAGCGCCAGCAGCAGGACGTTCCCGACGGCCGTGAAGTCGATGCCCTCGCCCGGCGTGAAGTCCGTACCGCGCAGCATGTCGGCGACGTCGCCGTCGCCGCGCTCGCGCAGCGAGTCGAGGACCTGCTCCTTCGACACCCCGGACGGCATGTCCCGGCCGACGATCCCGGCGAAGACCAGGTCGGTGGCCCGGCCGAGGATCTTCGGCCCGATCACGCTCAGGCCGACGCTGAGGACCGTGCACAGCAGCAGCACGCCGAGCGTCAGCCGCTCCGGCGCGAACCGCGCCACGAGCCGCCGGCCCGACTTGCCGAAGTCCATCGTGTGCTGGTCGGGGCCGCCCCCGGCCATCATCCGCGCCGCGGGCCCGGCCATCAGGCAGCCTCCGCTTCCGTGAGCTGGGAGAGCACGATCTCCCGGTAGGTGTCGTTGTCCGCCATCAGCTCGTGGTGCCGGCCCGTGCCGACGACCCGGCCCTCGTCGAGGACGACGATCCGGTCGGCGTCCCGGATCGTCGCCACCCGCTGGGCGACGATGACGACGGTCGCCTCCGCCGTCTCCCGGGCCAGGGCCGCGCGCAGGGCCGCGTCGGTGGCGTAGTCGAGCGCGGAGAAGGAGTCGTCGAAGAGGTAGATTTCCGGGCGCTGCACCAGGGTGCGGGCGATGGCCAGCCGCTGGCGCTGACCGCCGGAGACGTTGCCGCCGCCCTGCGCGATCGGCGCGTCCAGCCCGCCCTCCAGCCGCTCCACGAAGTCCTTGGCCTGCGCCACCTGGAGCGCGTGCCACAGCTCCTCGTCGGTGGCGTCCGGATTGCCGTACCGCAGATTGGTCGCGACCGTGCCCGCGAACAGGTAGGGCTTCTGCGGGACCAGCCCGACGGTCCGCGCCAGCAGCGCCGGATCGACGGTCCGTACGTCCACCCCGTCGACCAGGACCTGTCCGTCGGTGGCGTCGAAGAGCCGGGGCACCAGCCCCAGCAGCGTGGACTTGCCGCTGCCGGTCGAGCCGATCACGGCCGTGATCTCACCCGGCCGGGCGACGAGGTCGACGTCCTTCAGCACCGGCTCCTCCGCCCCCGGGTAGCGGAAGCCCGCCCCGCGGATCTCCAGATGGCCGTGGCGGCGCAGCTCGGTGACGGGCGCGGCCGGCGGCACGACGCTCGACGCGGTGTCCAGCACCTCCTGGATGCGCTCGGCGCACACCTCCGCGCGCGGCACCATCATGAACATGAAGGTGGCCATCATCACGGACATGACGATCTGCATGAGGTAGGCGAGGAACGCCGTCAGGTCGCCGATCCCCATGTCGCCGCCGTCGATGCGGTGCGCGCCGATCCACACCACCGCGATCGACGACAGGTTGACCACCGTCATGACCACCGGGAACATCAGCGCGAGCAGGTTGCCGGCGCCCAGCGCCATCTCGGTCAGGTCGGCGTTGGCCCGGCGGAAGCGCTGCTGCTCGTACTCGTCGCGGACGAAGGCGCGGATGACCCGGTTGCCGGTGATCTGCTCGCGCAGCACCCGGTTCACCGTGTCCAGCCGCTCCTGCATGGCCCGGAACAGCGGACGCAGCCGCCGCACGATCAGCGTCACGCAGACGCCCAGCACCGGCACGACGGCGACCAGCACCCCGGACAGCGGCACGTCCAGGCCGAGCGCCAGCACGATGCCGCCGACGCACATGATGGGCGCCGACACCATCAGCGTGAACGTCATCAGGGCCAGCATCTGCACCTGCTGGACGTCGTTGGTCGTCCGGGTGATCAGCGACGGGGCGCCGAAGTGGCCGACCTCGCGCGCGGAGAAGGACTGCACCCGGTCGAAGACGGCGGCCCGCAGGTCCCGGCCGAGCGCCGAGGCCGTCCGCGCGCCGTAGTACACGGCACCGATGTTGCACACGACCTGGACCAGCGAGATGCCGATCATGAGGGAGCCGAAGCCCAGGATGTAGCCGGTGTCGCCGCGCACGACGCCTTCGTCGATGATGTCCGCGTTCAGCGTGGGCAGGTAGAGGGTGGCGCAGGTCTGCAGGAACTGCAGCAGCACCAGCAGGGCGATGGGTTTTCGGTAGGGCCTGAGACAGGCCCGCAGAAGTCGTATGAGCACGCTGGGTCTCTCGGAGTCGGCGATGGGGGCAGGTGGTTGCTCCTGGCCCCTATCGTCGAACACTCCACCCGCGTTACCTCAACTGATTAAGCCAACAGGGTCCGCGAGCGGGCCCCGCCGGTCCCCGCCCCGGGAGCGGCCGCGGGCGGCGGTCACGGCCGGAACGCCCCCGGATGGGTCTGCTCGCGCACCGACACGAACTGCTGGCGCACCGCCTGACCCACCGCCAGCTCCTCGCCCGGCTCCAGCACCTGCGCGACCGCGCCCTGCCAGGCCGGCGGGGTGCGCGGATCGAGTGTGCCCCGCGACACGCCGAGCGCCCAGGCCGCCTGCCGGGCCGCGCCGATCGCGGCGTAGTCCGCGGGCTGCGGTACGACGACCTGCGTCCCGAACAGCGAGGGCGCCGCCGCCTGTACGGCGGGCAGTTCGGCGGCCGGCCCCAGCAGGAAGATCCGCCGCACCTCCACGCCCCGGCCGCGCAGCACGTCGAGGGCGTCGGCGAGCCCGCACAGCATCCCCTCGAACGCGGCCCGCGCCAGGTGCTCCGGCTTCATCGACTCGCGCCGCAGCCCGGCCAGGGTCCCCGCGGTGTGCGGCAGGTTCGGCGTCCGCTCGCCCTCCAGGTACGGCAGCAGCACCAGCCCGTGCGCCCCCGGCGTCGACTTCATCGCCAGGTCCGACAGGCTCTCCAGATCGGGCAGCCCGAGCAGCTCGGCGGTGCCGCGCAGGGCCCGTACGGCGTTCAGGGTGGTGACGGCCGGCAGGTGCAGGCCGGTCGCGTCGGCCAGCGCGGTGATCGTCCCGGACTGGTCGAGCAGCGGCTCGGGGTGCACGGCCATCACGGACCCGGAGGCCCCGAGGGAGACCACCGCGTCCCCGGGCCCGACCCCCAGCCCGAAGGCGGCGGCCATCGTCTCGCCGGTCCCGGCGGAGATCAGCAGCCCCTCCGGCGTCGTGCCGGCCGCGTCGGCGGGTCCGACGACCTCGGGCAGCACGGCCTGGTGGCCGAGCGCGAGCTCGACGAGATCGGGCCGGTAGGCGCCGGTCGCCGCCGACCAGTAGCCCGTGCCGGAGGCCCCGCCCCGGTCGGTGGTCCTTCGGAGCGGCCGCCCGAGCAACTGCCACACCAGCCAGTCGTGGGCCTGCATCAGGACGGCGGTGCGCAGGGCGCTGTCCGGCTCGGTGCGGGCCAGCCAGCGCAGCTTGGTCACCGGCTGCGCGGCCTGCGGCACGCATCCCACCGCCTGCGCCCACGCCTCGCGCCCCCCGAGCGCGTCGACCAGGTCGGCCGCCGCGACCTGCGTCCGCTTGTCGCCGCCGACCATGGCCGGGCGCACGGTGTTGCCCTGCGCGTCCAGCGGCACGACCGCGTTCTGCTGCGCGGAGACACCGATGGCCTGCACGCCTTCGAGCAGCCCGCCGCCCGCCGCCTCCCCGAGGGACAGCAGCCACGCCTGCGGATCGACGTCGGCGGGGCGGCCGCCGCCCTCGGGACTCTCGACCGGATGCGGCGCGTATCCCTGCCTCAGTACGGCCCCCGTGTCCGCGTCGCAGACGACGATGCGAGTGAAATCGGGCGAACTGTCCAACCCGGCGACTATCCCCATGGCCAAAATTCTGCCGCACCGCGCGGGGTGGCTGCGCCGGATGTGTTCCCGGTGTCCCGGCAGGCGGCGTTCGCCCCGCTGTGACGCCCGGCACCTTCCCCCGCCGCGGCGAGGGCGGGGGAGCGGCCCCTGCGCGCCGCACCGGCCGGAGGCCCGGGTACCGGACGTACCCGGGCCTCCGGCCGGTGCGGCGGGAGTGCGCGGGGCGCCGCTCCCCGCGGGCGAACGGCGCCTGCCGGAGCGCTAGGTGGCGCTGGTGCCCCAGTCGTCCGTGCCGCTGCCGTTCGCGCTGCGCTCCCGCAGGGACCGCACCCGCTGGGCCACCGAGTCGGGCACGCGGTCGCCGACCTTGTCGCTGACCGCGTGGTACGCCTTGTCGGCGAACTGGCGGCTCTGCTGGGCCGCCGTCTCGGCGGTGTTGCGGACCGCGGGGTTCTGCGCGATCTGCTGTGCGGACTTCTTCAGCTGCTCGTAGCGTTCGCGCCCGGCCTTCGTGCCCAGCACGTAACCCAGGGCGAGTCCGGCGACGAACGTGAGCCGGTAACGCATGGCGGCCACCCTTCCTTGCGTAGGTCTCCGGTGCGGCGTCGGCGCCGGGAGGTACCGATTGGCGGAGCACCCCCCTGCTTGCGCTAATGTATGTGTCGCAGCGAGCGCGCGCCCCCTGGCGAATACCCAGGCAGATGCGTTCGATGCAACGAGGCATTCCTCCGTAGCTCAATTGGCAGAGCAGCCGGCTGTTAACCGGCAGGTTACTGGTTCGAGTCCAGTCGGGGGAGCTCGGTCCTCCGTAGCTCAATTGGCAGAGCAGCCGGCTGTTAACCGGCAGGTTACTGGTTCGAGTCCAGTCGGGGGAGCACGCTGAACGAGGACCCCGAAGGGGTCCTTTTTCATGGCCTTCTCACGTGTCTTCCCTCACTCCGCCGCGCGGCCGCGGGAACCGTACGGGGTGCGGTGGAGTCCTCAAGGTCATGAACGCCGTGGCGTAGCCGACCATCCGAGGCAGTAGATCGTATGACCGGCTATGCTGCGGCAGACGGCGCGCACACATGTACGCGACACGCCGCTATGGGGCGGTAGCTCAGCCGGTTAGAGCAGCGGACTCATAATCCGTCGGCCGTGGGTTCGAGTCCCACCCGCCCCACCAGAAGCAGGGGGAGGAGCCGTCCCCGCCCGCGGGACGCCACGCCCGGGCACGGGGGACGGCGCTGAAACCCCCTCAGCCCCTCCCGGCCGGCACCCCGTACGCCTTCCTTCGGCAGAGGTGGTGCAGGCTCTCGTCGAGCGAGTGGCGCGGCGGTCGGTCCGCGGTGCTCGACGTCATGGACGCCGCCTCGTGGTCCCGGGCGCCCTGGAAGCTCTGCGCCGCCTGCTCGAAGAGCCGCTCCTCGGAACCGAGGTAACGGAAGATCAGCGCCGGGTCGGCCCCGCGTCGCGGGCGATGTCCCGGACGCCGGTCGCGTCGTGGCCGCACAGGGCGAGGCGGGCCCGGGCCGCGGCCGGCAGTCCGGCCCGGGCGGCGGCGCGTCGGGTGGCCGTCCCCCGGGGCTATCCGGACCGGCCGGCCGGCGGTGCGGCGGGCCGGGGACCGAAGGCGCTGCAGAACGTACCGGCCGCCGCCCGGGCCAGGGACCGCAGGGCCTCGTCGGGGAGCTCGCGGGTCCCGAAGCGGGACCGCGCCTCGGCGGGACCGGTCAGGAGCGCGAGGAACTGCTCCGCGGCCTCGGCCGGATCGGGGGTGCGCAGGTGGCCGCTGAGCGTGAGGCGCGCGAACCGGTCGGCCAGCGCCTCGGTGATCCGGCCGGTTCCCGTGGTCTCCAGCAGATCCGGGAACCGGTGGGCCTCCGCGCAGAGCAGCCGGCGCAGGGCCCTGGACCGGCCGCCGCGCCGGGCTCCCGCCCGCCGTACCGGGACCGCCGCGCCGCGGCCGTGTCAGCCGGAGCCGCCGGCGCCCGGGGCCGGGGCGTCGACGGTGTCGTCGTCGCGGTCGCCCTCGGCCTGGGAGGGCGTCGGGTAGTCGAAGGCCGGCTGCTCGTCGTCGCGGTCGCCCTCGGCCTGGGACGGGGTCGGGTGGTCGAGGGCCGGCTTGTCGCGGTCGCTCCGGGCCTGGGACGGAGTGTGCTCGGTCATCGTGGTGCCTCCTGTGGGGCGGTCTCTCGCCTGGCGGGTACCCCACCCGGCACGGTGACACCAGGGCGCGGGGGCGCCGGGGCCGAAGGCGCGGGCCAGGTGTGCGGGCGAGGTCGGGAACACGGGCGGGAGCTCAGGCGCGCAGGCGGGATATCGCCGTGCGCAGGGCCGTGCGCAGGGCCGGGGGCGGAGGCGGGGCGGTGGCGACGGCGCTGGCGGTGACCGCCTCGGCGACCCGGCGGAGCTTGGTGTTGGAGAGCTGGGAGGCCTCCCGCAGGATGTGCCAGGCCTCATCGGAGGTGCAGCCGTGGACGGCCATGAGGATGCCGCGGGCCTGGTCGATCACCGGGCGCGAGGTGATCGCCTGGCGCAGCTGTTCCACTTCCTGCTGGAGCTCCTGGAGGCGCAGCAGCCGTTCCGCGCGTTCCCGCGCCACCGCGGACAGGGCCGAAGCCGCCGGGCCGGGCCCCTGGGACACGTCCGGAGCCGCCGGGCCGGGCCCGCGGTCCGTGTCCGGGGCGGCGCGGCGGGCGGCGCAGCGCAGGGGATCGGTGGTGTCCAGGCCGGCCAGTTCCAGGATGCGGCGCGGCTGGCCGTTCCAGTTCGTGGCCGTCACCGGGACCGACCGCCGCCGGCCGTAGTCGCCCAGCACGTCCAGGAACTGCAGTCCGGCCGTGTCCATGAACACCACGCCGCCCATGTCCAGGTCGACCCGGCGGACGCCGGCCGGCAGCCGGTCCAGTGTCCCGGCCAGCACGTCCGCGCAGCCGTGCACGAGCTCCCCGCGTGGGACGAGCCGGGCCTGGTCCGCGTCCACATGACTGTCGATGACCAGGGTGTTCAGCCTCCCTGCCAGGGATGGTGCCGCTGAGGTCATGTCACCGCCTTGTCGGTCCTCGTCGGTCCTGTCGGGTCCTCGACGGATTTCACGGCGTCACGTGCCCCGTCGTCGCCGGGCGCCGGCCGCGGAGCCGTGGGCCCGGCCCCGCGGGGCCCGGCGGTGCTTCCAGTGCGCCTGCCCGCCGTACGGGCGGGTACACCCGGCGCCGGGGTATGACCCGGGACCGGGAGGGTAGGGGCCGCCTCGTCCGCGACTACGGCAGACGAGGGTGGGCACTCGGCGCGAGGCACCGGCCGGGCGCGCAGGTGTGCGGGCCGCGGGCGAGGCCGTCCCGGGGACGCGCGAGACGCGGGGACGCGTGCCGGCGCAGGCGGTGCGCGAGGGCGAGGAGGTGTACGACCTGGAGCTGTCCGACGTGACGTTCGTGGACGTCGTCGGCGTCGGTGCGCTCGGGGCCGCCGCACGGCGGCTCCCGGAGGGCGGCGGTCTGTGCCGTACCGGCCGCCGCCTGCGCCGCGCCGGCTGCCGGACCTGTTCCGGCCCGACCTGCCGGTGATCGAGGTGCCGATGTCATGAGTGCCGTGGCCGAACCCTTCCCGCCGTCCGAGCCGCTCGGGCCCTTCGCCCATCCCGCCCTGTTCTACCGGGACGAACGCGAGTACCTCGCGGGCACGCTCCCCTTCGTCCGGGCGGCGCTCCGGGCCGGCGAGCCGGTCGCCGTGGCGGTGCCCGGGGAGAACCTCACGCTGATCAGGGACGCGCTGGGCGACGGCGCCGACGCCGTGACGTTCCTCGACATGCGGGAGGCCGGACGCAACCCCGGGCGGATCATCCCCGGGGTGCTGCGCGCCTTCGCCGACGCCCAGCCGCCCGGCCGGCGGGTGCGGATCGTCGGCGAACCGATCTGGGCCGGCCGCTCGGCCGCCGAGTACCCGGCCTGCGCCCAGCACGAGGCGCTGATCAACGCGGCCTTCCGGGGCCGCGAGGCGACCATCCTGTGCCCGTACGACACCGCGCGCCTCGACGAGCGGGTCCTCGCCGACGCGTGCGCCACCCACCCCACCGTCATCGCCGCCGGCTCCGGGCGGGAGCGGGACAGCGCGGCGTACGCCCCCGCCGACGTCGTCGCCCGCTACAACGAACCGCTGCCGCCGGCACCGGACGCGCCGGCCCTCTCCTTCGACCGGGACTCCCTGTCCCACGCCCGGCACGTCGCCGCCGGCCGGGGCGAGCGGCTCGGCCTGCGGGGCGTCCGGCTGGAGGACCTCACGCTCGTCACCGCCGAACTGGTCACCAACAGCGTGGTGCACGGCGGGGGCACGGGCGTGCTGCGGGTGTGGGCCGAGGACGGGTACGTGGTGTGCGAGGTCCGCGACAGGGGACGGCTCGACGACCCGCTGGCCGGGCGCCGGCCCGCCCCGCGCGACCAGCGCGGCGGGCGCGGGCTGCTGCTGGTCAACCTCGTCTCGGACCTGGTGCGGCTGCACACCGCGCGGGACGGCACGACCGTACGGTGCTGGTTCGGGCGGTGACGGACGGACGGCGCCCCCGCCCGGCCGGTTCGCCGGCGCGGGTTCAGGACGCCAGCGAGTCCAGGGCCAGCGGCTCGACCCGGCCCTCCAGCATGGCGCCCAGGCCCTGCACGGCGCACACGTCGGGGCGTTCGGCGACGTGCACCGGCATCCCGGTGGCCTGCCGCAGCATCTCGTCGAGGCCGGGCAGCAGCGCGCTGCCGCCGACCATCGTGACCCCGCGGTCGACGAGGTCGGCGACCAGGTCGGGCGGGCAGTCCCGCAGCACCTTGCCGATGCCGTCGAGGACGGCGGTCAGCGGGGTCTGGATGGCGTCCCGCACGGCGGCGGTGTCGACCCGCACGGACCGGGCGAGGCCGGTGGCGACGTCCCGGCCGTGGACCTCCGTCGACGCCGGCCCGTGCGGGGTGAGCCCGTTGCCGGACAGGGCGAGCTGCAGGGGTCGCACCGACTGGCCGGGCAGCATCAGCTCGTGCCGGTGGCGCAGGTGCTGCACGATCGCGTGGTCGACGGCCTCGCCGCCGACCGGGATCCGCTCGGCGGCCACGATCGCGCCGAGGGAGAGCACGGCGACCTGCGTGGCCGCCGCCCCGCACACCATGATCATGCTGGCTTCGGGACGCTCCACGGGCAGTCCGCAGCCGACGGCCGCGGCGATCAGGGTGTCGACGAGTTCCACCCGGCGGGCGCCCAGACCGACCAGGGTCTCGACGGTGGCGCGCCGGGCCAGCGGGTCGGCGTCGTGCGGGGTGCAGGCGGCGGCGCGCAGGCGGGGCCTGCGGCGCAGGGAGCGGCGGACCTTGTCGCCGAGCAGGTGCCGCAGCATCCGCTGGGCCATCTCGATGTCGACGACCGTGCCGCCGGAGACGGGCCGTACGACGCGGATGTAGCCGGGCGTGCGGCCCGTCATCCTCTGCGCGAACTCGCCGACCGCGATGAGGGCGCCGGTGCGGGTGTTCACGGCGGCGACGGACGGCTGGTCGACGACGAGGCCGTCCCCCTTCACGTAGACGCGGGTCCGGGCCGCCCCCAGGTCGACGGCGAGATGACAGCGGCGCAACTGCTCCAGACTGGCGGTCATGGCGGTTCCTCCCGAGAGCGCGGACCATGGGGGACCGCCGGGCGGCGGACCTCCCTGGCATCGTGCGGGCGGTGGGGCGGGAGCGCCTTCTGGAGGGGACCGGGCGAGTGGCCGCCGAACGGGGGAATCCGCCCCGCCGGTCCTCCGCGCGCCGGCGGGGCGCCGGGGCCGCGGCTCGTCGCCCGCCGCCGGCTCCCGCGCCCCGTGCGCCCGGTGACGCGCGCCGCCCGCCGCGCCCCGCACGCGCGGGGCGCACCGGGTGCCGGAGCCCCGCCGGGACAGCGGGCCGCCGGGTCCGGACCCGCGCGCCGGCGGCGGTTCGGTGCGGTCGCCGGCGGCCGGGGCCCGGACCCCGCGGGCGGCCGGGCGGTCAGCCCTCGGCCAGCGCCCGCTTCACGACCTTCCCCATGTCGTTGCGGGGCAGGGCGTCGAGGTGGCGCACGACGCGGGGCCGCTTGTGCGGGGCGAGCCGGCGGGCGACGTGGCCGGCCAGCTCGTCGAGCCCGGGCGGGGCCTGCGGGTCGGCGGGGACGATCCACGCGACGATCCGCTCGCCCAGGTCGGGGTCGGGCTCGCCGGTGACGGCCGCCTCCCGCACCCCCGGATGCTCCAGCAGCGCGTTCTCGATCTCGCCGGCCCCGATCCTGTATCCGCCGCTCTTGATCAGGTCGGTGGCCTTGCGGCCGACGATCCGGACGCAGCCGTCGGGGTCGCGCACCGCCATGTCGCCGGTGCGGAACCAGCCGTCGGCGGTGAAGGCGGCGGCGGTGGCGTCGGGCCGGTTCAGATACCCGGTGAACAGGTTCGGGCCGCGCACCTGGATCTCGCCCACCGTCTCGCCGTCGCGCGCGGTGATCGGCGCCCCGTCCTCCGCCACCAGCCGCAGCCCGACGCCGGGCAGCGGGACGCCGACGGTGCCCGGCCGCGCCTCTCCGTCCACCCGCACGCTGGTGTTCATCAGCGTCTCCGTCATGCCGTACCGCTCGATCACCCGGCGGCCGGTCGCGGCGGCGATCCGCTCGTGGTCGTGCACGGGCAGCGCGGCCGAGCCGGACACCAGCAGCCGCGCCCGGCGCAGGGCCTTCGCCAGGTCCGGGTCGGCGGGCAGCGCCTCCGCGATGCGGTGGTACATCGTCGGCACCCCGAACAGCATGGTGGCGCCCGCGTTCAGCTCCCGCGTCACGCCCTCGGTGGTGAAGCCGCCCAGGTGCCGCACGGACCCGCCGCGGCGCAGCGGACCGAGGACGCCCAGCACCAGCCCGTGCACGTGGAACAGCGGCAGCCCGTGCACCAGCACGTCGTCGCCGGTCCACCGCCAGGCGTCGGCGAGCGCGTCCAGGGTGGCGGCGACGGCCCGGCGGGGGAGGACGGCGCCCTTGGGCGGGCCGGTGGTGCCGGAGGTGTAGACGATCAGGGCGGGGTCGCCGTCGTCGGCGCGGTCGTCCGGGACGGTCCCGGCCGCGCGCACGTCGACGTCGACGCGCGCCGTCCCCCGCAGCGCGGGCGGGAGTTCGGCGCCGGGGGCGGTGAGCACCAGGTCCGGCGCGCTGTCGGACAGGATGTGCCCGAGCTCCTTCGCGCCCGACTTCGGGTTCAGCGGCACCGCGGGCACCCCGGCGAGGAGCGCGCCGACGACGCCGACGGCCGTCTCCGGCGCCGGGGCCGCCCAGACCGCGACCCGGCGCGCGGCCCGGATCCGGTCCGCCACGGCCCCGGCCGCGGCGGCCAGCTCCGCGTACGTCAGGGACCGCTCGCCGAAGCGCAGGGCGGGCCGGTCGGCCCCGGGCGGGGGACCGGCCTGCGCCGGGGCGCCGGTCTCGGTCGGGGCGCCGGTCAGGGCCGGGAAGAGGGAAGACACGCGTGCGTACTCCTTGGTCGTCGCCACCGGGCGCCGCGCCGGGGCCCGGCCGCCTGTCACCGGCCGCGCCCCGTGGGCGTCGGCGCCCCCACGCTCCCTCCGTACACCGCCGGCCGCCGGAGGAAACGCCCGGGCCGCCGTCTCCCGCGCGGTCCGCGCGCCCGCGCGGGAGACGGGGTGTCCCGGTGACGGGCGCGGTTGCTAGCCTGCGGGCCGGTCCGTCGCCGTCCCGGAGGAAAGCCCGCCGTGCCCCGAATAGCGCTCGCCACCTACGACCCAGGCTCCGGGACACATCTGGACAGCGACCTTCCGGTACTGGTGGAGGCGTTGCGGGAGGCGGGGGCCGACGCCGTCGGCGTGGCCTGGGACGACGCCGGGACCGACTGGGGCGGATTCGATCTCGTGGTGATCCGGTCCACGTGGGACTACACCCGGCGGGCGGCGGAGTTCACCGCGTGGGCCGAGCGGTGCGGGAAGGCGACGCGGCTGGCCAATCCGGCGCCGGTCGTGCGGTGGAACACCGACAAGCGGTACCTCGCGGACCTCGCCGCGGCCGGAGTGCCCGTCGTCCCCACCCGCTACATCGCCCCGGGCGAGCCGGCCGACCTGCCCGCCGACCGGGAGTACGTCGTCAAACCCGTCTTCGGCGCGGGCGCCCGGTTCACCGCCCGCTACGCGCCCGGCGAGCGCGACGCGGCCCTGCGGCAGCTGGAGCGGATGCACGCCGAGGGGATCACCGCCCTGGTGCAGCCGTACGTGCGGTCCGTCGACACCGACGGCGAGCGGGCCCTGCAGTTCTTCGGGGGCCGGTTGCTGCACGCCAGCCGCAAGGGCGCGGTGCTGGCGCCGGGCACGGCGTACGACGCCGACAAGGTGACCCACCCGGACCTGGCGCCCTGGACGCCGACCGAGGCCGAACGCGCCGTCGCCGAGCGGGCGCTGGGCGCCGTGCCGGGGGACCACGAGCTGCTGTACGCGCGGGTCGACCTGGTGACCGGGGACGACGGCCGGCCGTGGGTGATGGAGCTGGAGCTGGTGGAGCCCCACCTGTTCCTGTTCCTGCACCCCGGCTCGGTGCCGCGCGTCGTCGAGGCGGTGCTCGGGGCCGCCGGCCGCTGACCGCGGTCCGGGGCGGAGGCGCGGGCCGCCCCGCCGGCCGTGCGGGACGAGGGGGCGGGGCCCCCGGGGCGCGCGGGGCGGGCGGCCGCGCGTCCGGCCCGGTGGCGGGCGGCCCATTGCCCGGGACGAACCGCTGTGGCTAGCCTGTGTTCGTCATGCCGATCACCTGTTGAAATTTCGAACATAGGTGCCTGGATCGCAGGCGCCTGAGACACATAGGGAGGGGGCCGGTCGTGGGACGCCTCGTACCAGCCGTGACCCGGGCTCTCGACATTCTCGAGCTCTTCCTCGACGGGGACGGGACGCTCTCCGCGCCCGACATCGTGCGCCGGCTCCAGCTGCCGCGCACCACCGTGCACGAGCTGGTCACCACGCTCGCCGCCCGGAAGTACATCGTCCCCGTGCAGGGCCAGCCCGGACGCTACCGCCTCGGGGTGCGCCCGTACCAGCTCGGTGCGCGCTACGCCGAGCAGCTCGACCTGGCCGCCGAGGGCCAGCAGGTCGCCCGGTCCGTCGCCGAGACCTGCGACGAGACCGTGCACGTGGCGATCCTGGAGGACACCGACGTCATCTACATCGCGAAGGTGGACTCCACGCACGCGGTGCGCATGGTGTCGGCGGCCGGCCGGCGGCTGCCCGCGCACTGCACCTCCGTCGGCAAGATGCTGCTGGCCTCCCTCCCCGAGCGGGAACTCGCCGCCCGCGTCCCCGACGGCGCCGAGCTGGCCGCGATGACCCCGAACAGCATCACCGACCCGGCCGCCCTGCGCGAGGCCCTGGCGGAGATACGGCGGCGCGGCATCGCGGTGGAGAGCCGCGAGTCCAATCCGGACGTGTCCTGCGTGGCCGCCCCGGTCCGCGACCGCACCGGCCAGGTGGTCGCCGCGCTGTCCATCTCCGTGCCCATGATCCGCTGGAGCGACGAGCGGCGCGCGGAACTGGAGCAGCTCGCCGCCAAGGGCGCGGCGGACCTGTCGGAGCGACTCGGACACCGGAGTGCGGCATGACGAAGACGAAAACGAAGACGACGAAGACGACGACGGCGTACGAGGTGGCGGTCCGCGCCGAGGCGGCCCTCGGCGAGGGCCCGACGTGGGACGCGGCGGCCGGCCGGCTGGTCTGGGTCGACATCCTCGGCTGCCGGGTGCACACCTACGACCCGGCCTCCGGGCGGCGCACGGTCCGCGCCACGGAGCAGCACGTGGGCGCCGCCAAGCCGCGCGCGGGCGGCGGCCTGGTCCTCAACCTGCGCGACGGGGTGGGCCTGCTGGACGCCGGCGGGGACTTCCGCTGGCTGCACCGCGAGCCCGTCCCCGGCCGCCGGGGCAACGACGCCGCCGTCGCCCCCGACGGCTCGCTGTGGGCCGGCACCATGCGCTACGACGAGGCGTCCGGCGGCGGCACGCTGTCCCGGATCACCGCCGACGGCACCGTGACCACGGTCCTGGACGACGTGACGGTGAGCAACGGCACCGGCTGGAGCCCCGACGGACGGCTGATGTACTACGTCGACACGCCGACCCGCCGCATCGACGTCTTCGACCACGAGGCCGGCGAGGTCACCGGCCGGCGCACCCTGGCGGAGATCGAGGAGGGCGCCGGTTTCCCCGACGGCCTCACGGTCGACGCCGACGGCTGCGTGTGGGTGGCCCTGTGGGACGGCGCGGCGGTCCGCCGCTACACCCCGGACGGCGAACTCGACCGGGTCGTCGAGCTGCCGGTCCCGCGGGTGACGGCGTGCGCCTTCGGCGGCGCGGACCTGACCGACCTGTACCTCACCACGGCCCGCACCGGCCTCGTGGCGCCGCACCCGCTGGCGGGCGCGCTGCTGGTGGTGCCGGGCGCGGGCCGGGGCCTGGAGCAGCCGGCGTTCGCGGGCTGACACCGGCTCCCCCCGGGACCCGGGCGCCCGGCCCCGCTCACCTTCCGGTCCGGTCCAGCGCCCGCACCACCTTCCGCTCGCTCTCCGTCAGCGGCGGCCGGGCGGCCGGCGGCAGGGGCGAGCCGGCGAGGGTGGCCAGGACCACGGCCGGGTGCAGCAGGCGGGCCGGGCCCGCCCGCAGGCTCGTCAGGTCCCACACCGCGCGGGCCGCGTCGTAGGAGCCGGCGGCCGCCTTCATCATGCGCCGGGTGTACGCCGTGACGAGGTGGTCGGCGGGGCCCGGCGCCCCGCCGACCGCCCCCGGGTAGCGGACGTCCTGGCCGGCCGCCACGGCCCACGCCATGTCGACCGACCGCGCCGCCCCGCGCTGCACGCGCCGGGCGAGCCCGGGGGCGTCGGGGCCGCTGCGGCGCAGCTCGCGGGCGAGGACCCGGGCGCCGAGGGCCGCCACCGACATGCCCTGCCCGTAGGCGGGGTTGAAGGCGGCCAGGGCGTCGCCGAGGACCACGAACCCCTCCGGCCAGTGCGGGGCCTTCTCCGGATAGCGCCGCACGTTGCGGGTGCTGCGGCTGAGGTGCACGTCGGTGAGGGGCTCGGCGCCGGAGATCAGCCGGCCCACCAGCGGGTCGGGCAGGTCGAGGGTGTAGCGCAGGAAGCCGTCCGGGTCGGCCGGCGGCTCCCCGCCCCGCGTGCCGGCCAGGCTGACCATCCAGCGGCCCCCCTCGATGGGCAGCACCATCCCGCTCCGGCCCGGCCGGGAGGTGTACGGATCGGCATGCACGACCGTCAGCGGGAAGCGTTCGGCGCCCTCCGGCACCCGGTAGACGCGGGTCGCGTTGACGAGCCCGGCGTCCACGGTCCGCTCCCGCAGGCCGGACACCCCGATCCCGGCCAGCCAGGTCACCACCCGCGACCCGCGTCCGCTCGCGTCGACGACGAGGTCCGCCTCGACGTCCGTGTCCCCGGCGGCCGTGGCGGCCCGCACGCCGTGGACGCGCCGGGCGGTGCCCAGCAGCTCCAGCGCCCGGGCCTTGCGGATCTCGGTCCGGGTGCCGGCCAGCACCGCGGACCGGACCGCCCAGTCCAGCAGCGCCCGACTGCACGCGATCATGCTCGGTCCCGGGCGCCGCCAGCGCCGCAGCCAGCCGTCGGGGGTGAGGGCCAGCATGCCCGAGCTGAGGGAGACCTCGCGGGCGCCGGCGGCGAGCAGGCGCTCCCGCACGCTCCCTCCCGGCACCAGGTCCTCCATGGCGGCCAGGCCCCCCGCCATCAGCAGATGGGCGTGGCGGCCCTGCGGCAGGCCGCGGCGGTGCTCCGGGCCGTCGGGCAGGTCGTCCCGGTCCAGCACGATCACCTCGTCGACGGCGGTGGACAGGGCCGCCGAGGCCAGCATGCCGGCCAGCCCGGCACCGATGACGACAGCTCTACGCGACATGGGGCTCCTCCGATTCAGCCATGGGCTCGGCCCTGGACGGCCCGCACCGCACGCGCGGGTACGGCGCCGGCGGCGGGTGAACGCGCCAGCTCCTGGGCCAGTTCGACCAGTGCGCTCGTACCGGACACCTCCGTGGCGTGCAGCCGGTGGGCGCTCGGCGCGTCCAGGGGCTCCCCGCCGGCGGCGGCGCGGCGGGTGGCGTCGGCGAGCATGGCCGCCTCCGCGGCGAGGCGGGCCTGGTGGGGCGGGCGCCCGCCGCGCAGGGCGGCGTCCCGGGCCCGCGCGCGGACCCGGTCGTCGAAGTAGGGGGCGAGCGCCAGCAGGGCGTCGTGGATGGACACCTCGCGCCAGTGCAGCCGCGTCCGGGGCGGCTGCCACCAGGGGGCGGGCGGTCTGGGCGCGGTGGACGCGGACCGCACCAGCGACCACAGCGGCTCCAGCCGCCGGTGGTCGCGCAGCCCGTGCCAGTGGGCGGCGGCCGCCGGCCACAGCCGCGGCACCACGAAACCGGCGGAGCACAGCAGCGCGCCCAGCGAGGCCAGCGGCGGGGCGACGGAGGTGGACAGCGCGTCGAGGTCGCCGCCCGCCCAACGGGCCGCGACCGCGGTGTACTTGGCGAGCTGGAAACCCACCACGTCCAGCAGCAGGCCGGCCAGGATCAGTCGCAGCCCGGTGCGCAGCGGGCCGGTGACCTCGCGGCCCCACTTGACGCACACGGCGCACATCACCAGCGTCGCGGCGCTGTGCCCCAGCAGGTACAGCAGGATCATCTCCCGCATGTACGGCGTGTTCGCGTAGTAGGTGTCGAGGTCGGTGAGCCGCTCGGTGTCCGCGTCCGCGCGGGCGAACAGCGCGACGACGGCGACGATCAGCAGACCGTAGGCGGCGACGCTGCGCAGCACCATGCGCCGGACCCGGGCGCGGGGGCCGCCCCGCCAGTTGATCAGCAGGACGGTCAGCGCGCAGCTGTACGCGGAGATCATGCCGTAGGTCAGCGGGGCGCCGAAGTTGGGGATGCCGGTGAGGTCGTTCACCGCGGCCAGCGTCAGCGGCGCCGAGCAGACGAAGACCAGCGCGCCGAGGACGATCGCCGCGCAGGTGGACAGGGTCAGCGGGTCGAGCACGGCGGTGCGCGGCCGGCGCAGCAGCAGGACCGACGACAGCCCGAAGACGCCGGCGGCCAGGTACACGACGAGGTTCACGTTCCGCGGCTCCGTTCGCCCGGCGGCCGGTTCACGCGGTGCCCGTCGTGGCCCGGCCGCCGGACGGGCGGGCGGCGACGAGGGCCGCCGGGCCCAGCGCGTCGGCGATCCGCACCAGGGCGGCGGGGCCGGGCACCGGGTCGGGGAAACGGCCGGCGCCGCCGGGGAGCGCCCCGGGGCCGCCCGCCTTCCGCACGGCCGTGACGACGACGGCGGCCCACGCGGTCGCCTCGGCCCGCTCCGCGTCGCCCGTCTCCTCGAGCACGGTCCTTCGGACCCGGTCGTACAGGTCCCGGTCGAAGGCGGCGTGCAGGTGGCTGAGCGCGTTGTGGATGCTGGTCTGGCGCCACACCAGCAGGGTGGCGGGCGCGGCCGGGCGCGGCCGGGGCAGCCGGAGCGAGCGGCGGGTGAGGACGCCGTCCAGCTCCCGCTCCAGCGGTTCGAGCCGCACGTACGCCCGCCAGGCCCGCCGGCTCTCCGTCAGCCGGGGTCCCAGCAGCGGCAGCAGCACCCCGGCGGCCGTCATCAGGGCGCCCAGCGCGGCCGCCGCCGGGGAGACGTGCGTGCTCAGCGCCGACCAGTCCCGGCCGCACCAGCGGGCCGCCACGGCGACCAGCTTGCTCACGCTGTACCCGGCGTTGCACAGCGTGCCCACGCCGAGGAGCGTCAGCCCCGCCCGCAGCCAGCCCCGCACCTGCCGGGCCCAGCGCAGCGAGGACACGGCGGTGACGGCGGCGGCGGTGAGGTGCCCGGCCAGGTAGAGCACGATCATCTCGCGCAGGTAAGGCGTGCTCGCGTAGTAGGTGTCCAGGTCGGTGCGGCGCTCCACCGGGGCGTCGCCGAGGACGAAGGCGACGGCGATGCCGAGCACGATGCCCGCGTAGGCGCAGATCCAGCGGCGGGCGGCGCGGCGCACCCGCGGCCCGCCGCGCCAGTGGACGACCAGCACCTGGGAGGCGGCGCCGTACGCGGTGATCGAGGCGTACGTCAGCGGCGCGGCGAGGTTGGGGACGCCGCTCGCGTGGTTGACGGCCCCGACCGTCGGCGGCGCCCCGAGGAGGAAGCACAGACCGGCCAGGCCCAGCACCGCGCAGATGGCGCGCAGGTACGGGTCGTGCCGGTGGCGGATCAGGTCCGGCGCCTTCACCAGCAGGCCGAGCCACAGCACGGCACAGCTGGCGTAGTTGACCAGGCCGCTCATCGGCGCGTCCCGCGGTAGCCGAGCGCGGCCCCGATGCGTCCGGCGAGGTCCTGGGCGTCGCCCGGGCGGGCCGGGGGCACCGGGCCCGCCGCGCCCTCCAGCCAGGCGCGCAGCCGACGGCCCATCAGCATGCCGAACCGTTCGGCCTCCTGTTCCTCGGCCAGGCTGAAGTCGGTGCGGGCGGCGGCCGGCCGGGGGCCGCCGGGCGCGGCCGGGGGCCGCCGGTGCATGTGCCACACCTCGTGACAGAGGATCACGATCTGATGCCACACGGCGGCCCGCTGGTCGACCACGACGTCGTCGTGCGTGTCGTGCTCCAGCCACAGCCCGCTGGCGGTGTGCGGCGGGAAGGCCCTGCGGTGGACGACGACCTCACGGCCCCGCCACGCGCCGACCGAGTCGACGAGCGCCTCGAACAGGGTCTCCGGATCGGCGGGCACCGGGATGCGGATCGGGTCGACGAGGGCGTCGGCGAGGCGACGCATCTCCCTGTTCCTGCGCACCGTTCTCCCCCCTGCTCGCCCGGGTGCCGCTCGGACACCCGTGCACTATGCCAAGGCCGGGGCGGCCGGGCCAGCCGGGCGGTCACTCGGCGACCGCCGCACTGCCGTCCGGGGCGTCCGCGCGGGCCCGCACCCGCCGCAGGTCGTCGGGGCGGCGCAGGGCCCGGGAGACCGCGCCGATCTCCCGCAGCAGCTCCGCGGTGTCCGGGCCGTCCCCGTCCGCGCGCTCGCGCCCGGCGAGGCGGGCGTCCACGGCGTCCGCCACCGCCACCGCCGCCGCGAGCGCCTTCGCCCGGTCCGGGGGGTGCCCGAGGGCCAGGGCGGCGGCGTACGACCGCCGGCGCAGGTCCTCGTCGATGTGCCGGGCCAGCGGCAGCAGCACGTCGCGGATGAACGTCTCGCGGCGGGTCAGGCGCAGCTCGGGACCGGCGCGCAGCACGAACGGGATGCCGCCGCCGCCGACGGACCGCATCAGCAGGTACAGGGGGCGCAGTTCGCGGTGGGCGCGGCGGACGCGCCGGCGGTCGGACAGGTACTGGCCGGCGTGCGGCAGGATGAAGCCGACCGCGATCAGGACGGCGGACAGGCAGGCCACGGCCGGCGCCACGGTCATGCTGAGCCAGTCCAGGTCGTGGCCCGTCCAGCGGGCCACGACCGCGGTGAGCTTGGCGGCGTCGAAGAGCAGGTTCATCGCGTAGCCGACGCCGAGGAACGTCAGCCCCCAGCGCAGCCAGGCGTCCAGTCCGTCGGTGCGGACCCAGTTCCAGATCAGCTTCGAGGTGATCAGCACGGCCGTGGTGTGCGCGAGCAGGTAGAGCAGGATCTCCTCGCGCATGAACGGGGTGTTGGCGTAGTAGGTGTCCAGGTCCCGCAACCGCTCCACCGGCACGTCCGCGAGGACGAACAGGACCCACAGCGCCACGATCACGCCCGAGTAGACGGAGACCACCCAGCGCGTGGCGCGGCGGGTGGCGGCCGAGCGGTCGGACAGGCCGTTGCGCCAGGCGATGATCAGCAGCAGGCAGGAGCCGCAGAAGGCGGTCAGCAGGGAGTACACCCACGGAGCCGAGATGTTCGGGACGCCCGTGACCCGGTTGACCCAGGCGATGGTCGACGGCGCGACGAACACGAACACGGCGCAGGCGAGCAGCAGCAGGCCGCCGACCGCGCGCAGCAGCGGGTCGCCCCGGAACCGGACGATCGTCGGCAGCTTGATCGCCAGGGCGGCGGCCAGCACCCCGGCCGGGATCCACCAGAAGGAGGGGTAGAACTCGCCGAGGAACCCCGCCGGGCCGAACGCCGGGCGCGGGACGTGCTCCGGGGGAGGGACGTGTTCCAGGGGCGGGGCGTGCGTCACCGCGCCGCTCGCCGCCGCACGGGCGCGTCGCCCATCGCTCCCCCTTCCCGCCGCCGTTCGGCGCCTGTTCGAGGGTACGTGCCCGCCTTGGTCCGCGTCATGCGGTCCGCCGGCCGGGGTGCGACGGGAACGGTCCCTTCCGCCCGGGGCGGCCGGAGGGGCGGCGGGAAACTCGTGCGCGACCCATTGACGGGAAAGCGCTTCAACCCTACGGTCCCGTTCGAAGTTACGGGCAACATCCGATATCTCGAACAAAGATCTTTCGAACGCTGACTCTCGAACAGTAAGGGCAGGGCATGGGACGACCTGGCCTGGATCGCAGGCAGCTTCTGGGCGGGATCGGGGGACTGTTCGTCGCCGGCAGCTTCGGCTTCGCCGCCCTCGGGACCGGCGCGGACGCACTGGCCTCCGACGCCGACACGCGCGTGCGGTTCTGGAACCTCTTCAGCGGCGGCGACGGCTACAACATGATCGCGATGCTGGACGCCTTCCGCGCGGACCACCCCGGCATCGAGGTGAAGGACTCCACCCTCCAGTGGGGCAGCCCCTTCTACACCAAGCTCGCCATGGCCGCGGCGGGCAACCGCGCACCGGACCTCGGCGTCATGCACCTGGGCCGGGTCACCGGCTTCTCGCCCGGCCGCCTCCTGGACCCCTGGGACGTCGGCCTGCTCGCCGAGTACGGCGTGCGGGAGGAGGACTTCAGCCCCGCGCTGTGGCGGCGGGCCGTCGTCGGCGGCGAGCTCTACGCCCTCCCGCTCGACATCCACGTCCAGCTCTGCTTCTACCGCAAGGACGTGCTGAGGAAGGCGGGACTGCTCGGCGCCGACGGCCGGATCGTGCCGGTCACCTCCGCCGACGAGTGGTTCGACGTGCTGAAGGAGGCCAGGAAGGCCACGGGGAAGGGGCTGCAGACCATCGGCCTGTGGCACAACGACCTGAACTTCCAGTGGTGGTTCTTCGTCGCCTTCTACACCCAGCTGGGCGGCACCTGGTTCGACGACGCCCGCACCGAGGTCACCTTCGACACCGACAAGGCCACCCGGGTGCTGGAGTTCCTGCGCCGGCACATCGCCGACGGATACGCCGACCCGGCCTTCGGGGGCGGCGCGGGCGCCGAACAGTTCGTCAACGGCTCCCCGTTCGTCTGGGAGGGCAACTGGTCGGTGCCGGTCTTCGACAGCGCGAAGGTCGACTACGGCGCGATCCCGCTGCCCCCCGTCTTCGGCCGGCCGGCCACCCACGCCGAGTCGCACGCCTTCGTCCTGCCGCACCAGGCGGGCCGCGGCGGCGCCGCCAACGAGGCCGCGCACCGGCTCGCCGCCTACGTCGTCACCCACGCCCGGCAGTGGTCGGCCGGCGGGCACATCCCGGCGTACACGCCGACCCTGGCCACGGACGCGTACCGAAGGCTCCAGCCGCAGAACGAGTACGTCTCGGCCATGGACCACCAGGCCACCGAGCCGAAGGTGTGGTTCGCCGGGTCCACCGGCATCCTCGCCCAGCGCGTCGGCCCCGCCGTCGTCTCCTCGACGACGGGCTCCGCCCGGCCGGACGCCGCCGCCCGCCGCATGAAGCGCGTGCTCACCGAGCTGCTCGCCGCGAAGAACCCCATGGACGGCAGGACCGCCGCGCAGGAAGGTGCGGCCGCATGACGACGACCAGCGCCGAGACCGTCGTCCGCCCGGCACGCGCCGGGGCCGCCGCGCCGGGCGCCGCCGTCCGCCGCCGGCAGGGGTTCCAGCACGGCGGCTGGTTCGTCGCCCCGTTCCTCGCGCTGTTCGCGCTCTTCGTGATCTGGCCGCTGCTGCGCGGCCTCTACCTCAGCTTCACCGACGCCAACATCTCCGGCGAGGGCGCGGGCTTCGTCGGCCTGGACAACTACCGCGAGGCCCTGGGCGACCCGCTGATGTGGGACGCGCTCGGCCACAGCGCCTTCTTCACCCTGCTCGTCGTGCCGGGCATCACCGTGCTCGCCTTCCTGCTCGCGATGCTGGCCCACCACATCGAGCGCGGGAAGTGGCTGTGGCGGCTGTGCTTCTTCCTGCCGTTCCTGCTGCCGTCCACCGTCGCCGCCAACCTGTGGCAGTGGCTGTTCAACCCCGGCACCGGCATGATCAACCACGTCTTCGGCCTCCAGACGCCCTGGCTGACCGACAAGTCCTACGCCCTGCTCGCCGTCGTCGTCTGCACCCTGTGGTGGACGGTCGGCTTCAGCTTCCTGCTCTACCTCGCCGCGCTCCAGGGCATCCCCGCGCACCTGTACGAGGCCGCCAAGCTGGACGGCGCCAACGCCTGGCACCGCACGGCGCACATCACCCTGCCGATGCTGCGCACCATCACCGGCCTCGTCGTCACCCTGCAGATCCTCGCCTCGCTCCAGGTCTTCGACCAGGCCGTCGTGATGACGGACTTCACCCCCGGCCCCGAGGAATCCACCCGCACCTTCGTGCAGTACACCCTCGAAGAGGGCTTCACCAGCTACCGCGTGGGCTACGCCTCCGCGATCTCCATCATCTTCTTCGTGCTCATCGCGGCCGTCGCCCTGGCGCGGATGTGGCTGCTGCGCACCCGTGAGGAGGACGCCCGATGACCGCCGCCGCACCGCGGACCCGGACCAGGCCCCGCCGGGCGGCCTGGTCGCCCGGCCAGGCCGTGCTCACCCTGATCGGCGCGGCCGTCGCCGCGGTGATCCTGTCGCCGCTGGCCTGGGCCCTGTTCACCTCCCTGAAGTCGGAGACCGAGGCCGTCGAGGCGCCCCCGCACTGGCTGCCCGAGGACTGGACCGGCCAGGCCTGGACGGCGCTCCTGGAGAGCGGCAACATCACCAACTGGTTCGTGAACTCCCTCGTCGTCTCCGTCTGCGTCACCACCGTCGTGCTGGCGGTCAGCGCCCTGGCCGGATACGGCTTCGCCCGCACCGAGTTCCGCGGCAAGGGCGCCCTGCTGGGCCTGGTCATGGCCGGCCTGATGGTGTCGCCCGCGGTCCTCGGCGTCCCGCTGTTCACCACGGTCCAGCAGATGGGCATGGTCGACACCTACTGGGGCATGATCCTGCCGCAGTGCGCGCCCGCCGCGATGGTCTACATCCTCTACAAGTTCTTCCAGGGCGTCCCCCGCGAGCTGGAGGAGGCCGCCTTCCTCGACGGCGCGGGCCGCTGGCGGGTCTTCCTGACCGTCGTGCTGCCGCTGTCGCGCCCCTCGCTCGCCGCGGTCGGCATCTTCACCTTCATCGCCTCGTGGAACAACTTCCTGTGGCCCTACATGGTGACCAACAACCCCGACCTGATGACCATGCCGAACGGCATCGCGACCGTCATGAACTCCTACGGCATCCAGTGGGCCCAGCTCATGGCCGGCGGCCTCCTGGCGGGCCTGCCGCTGATCGTCGTCTTCGTCTTCTTCCAGCGCCAGATCGTCGCGGGCGTCGCCCACACGGGCCTGGCCGGCCAGTGACGCCCACGAGCAGACCCCGCGGCAGGCGCCCCGGGCCCACCGCGCCGGTCCCCCCGGCCGGCGCCGCCCGCCCCGCCCCCGGCCGGTCACCGCCCGGGGCGCGGGGACCCCGCACGACCCGCACCCGCATCCGCCCGCGCATCACCCGTCACGCACTCCGAAAGGCGCCCATGCGAACCGCCCGATTCACCCTCGACCCCGCCTTCACCGTCGGCACGGTCGACCCCCGCCTGTTCGGCTCCTTCGTCGAGCACCTCGGCCGCTGCGTCTACACCGGCATCTTCGAACCGGACCACCCCGCCGCGGACGAGGCGGGCCTCCGCCGGGACGTCCTGGAACTGGTCCGCGAACTCGGCGTCACCGCAGTCCGCTACCCCGGCGGCAACTTCGTCTCCGGCTACCGGTGGGAGGACTCCGTCGGCCCGGTCGAGGACCGCCCGCGCCGCCTCGACCTCGCCTGGCACTCCACCGAGACCAACCGCTTCGGCCTGTCCGAGTACATCGCCTTCCTGCGGAAGGTCGGCCCGCAGGCCGAGCCCATGCTGGCCGTCAACCTCGGCACCCGCGGCGTCGCCGAGGCCCTCGAACTCCAGGAGTACGCCAACCACCCCGCCGGCACGGCCCTGTCCGACCTGCGCGTCTCCCACGGCGACAAGGACCCCTTCGGCATCCGGCTGTGGTGCCTGGGCAACGAGATGGACGGCCCCTGGCAGACCGGCCACAAGACCGCCGAGGAGTACGGCCGCATCGCCGCCGAGACCGCCCGCGCCATGCGCCAGGCCGACCCGTCCGTCGAACTGGTCGCCTGCGGCAGCTCCGGGCAGTCGATGCCCACCTTCGCGGCGTGGGAGGCGACGGTCCTCCAGGAGACGTACGACCTCGTCGACTACATCTCGCTGCACGCCTACTACGAGCCGCTCGACGGCGACGTCGACTCCTTCCTCGCCTCCGCCGTCGACATGGAGTCCTTCATCGAGAACGTGATCGCCACCTGCGACCACGTGGGCGCCCGGCTGAAGTCCGAGAAGAAGATCAACCTGTCCTTCGACGAGTGGAACGTCTGGTACCTGTCCCGCTGGCAGGAGCAGGCGACGACGTTCGCGCAGGACGACTGGCCCGAGGCGCCCCGCCTGCTGGAGGACAGCTACAGCGTCACCGACGCCGTCGTCTTCGGCTCCCTGCTCATCGCCCTGCTGCGGCACGCCGACCGCGTCACCGTCGCCTGCCTCGCCCAGCTCGTCAACGTCATCGCCCCGATCATGACCGAGCCCGGCGGCCCCGCCTGGCGGCAGACGACGTTCTTCCCGTTCGCCCAGGCGTCCCGGTACGGCCGCGGCGAGGTCCTCGACGTGCGCGTGGACTCGCCGACGTACCGGACGGACAAGTACGGCGAGGCCGACCTGCTGCACGCCACCGCCGTGCGCGCCGAGGACGGCACGGTCACCGTCTTCGCCGTCAACCGCTCCCGCACCGAGCCGCTGCCGCTCGACGTCGCCCTCCACGGCCTCGACCTGACGTCGGTCGTCGAGCACAGCGCGCTCGCGGACGCCGACCCGGACGCGCGCAACACCCTCGACGACCCCGAGCGGGTCACCCCGCACGCGGTCGAGGGCACCGCCCTGGACGGCGGCCGGCTGACCGCCGTCCTGGAGCCGCTGTCCTGGAACGTGATCCGGCTGGCGTGACACCGCCGCCCGGCGCGCCTCCGGGCGGCGGGCACGGCGCCGCCGTACCCGCCGCCCGGGGCGGGCCGGTCACACCGCCCGCACCGGCACCCCGCCGGCCGCCGCCCCCAGCAGCGCCAGCCGGACCCGCCCGGGACCCGCGGGGGTGGTCCCGTCGGACAGGACCGCCAGGGCCAGGGTGTTGGCGCCGCGGGTGCGCAGGACGCCGCCGGGCAGGACGAAGGTGTGCTGCGGACCCACGTCGTTGACGTACTGCCCCAGGTTCCAGCCGTTGAGGAAGACCTGCACGCGGTAGGCGCGCTCCGGGTCGTCGTCCAGGACCAGCCCGACGGAGGCGTCGACGCCCGGGTCCACGGACAGCCGGAACGCGGTCCGGTACCAGGTCACCCCCTGCCGCCGGTCGGCGCGCGGCAGCTCGGCGGGCTCCCAGTCGCCGTCGTCGTGCCCGGGCAGGTGCCAGCCCGCGCGCTCCCCGTACAGCCCGCCGTTGTTCAGCGGCCCGCGCACCGGGTCGGGCGCGGCCCGCCCCTGGATCCGCCAGCTCGCCCGCGGGGAGGCGCCTTCGAAGGCGACGGCGGTCAGGCCGCGGGCCGTGCCCTCCCCGTCGCGCTGCATGGGCCGCACGAGCACGGACAGGACGTGCCCGGCGCGCCCGCGCAGCCTCTTCGGCACCCGGAAGGCGGCCGTCGCGGTCCAGCTGCCCCGGTCCGCCGTGCCGCCGTCCGGCGCCGGCATCCGGTGGGTGCCCAGCGGCGTGCCGTCCAGCCAGGCCATCAGCAGCCCCAGCGTGCCGGTGCGGTAGGCGAGGGACACCTTCGTCAGGCCGGACGCGTCCGTGAGGCGGGCCCGGTACCAGACGTCGCCGTGGTGGAAGCCGTAGTCGTCCGCGAGGAGCACCGGCTGCCCGTCCGGCGCCGGCGTGCCGCCGGAGGCGGCGGTCCGGTCGGCGGCCGGCCACGCCGAGTCGTCGAAGTCCGGCGCCGCCTCGGGGTTCTCCGTCCGCCGCCGCCAGCCGTCCAGCGCGGGCAGCGCCACCTCGCCCACCCCGGGCAGCATCCGCTCGGCCAGCAGGCTCTGGGAGGCGCTGATCCGGGTGCGCACCGCGCTCCCGTTCCAGGTCACGCGGGTCAGGCCGCGCGGCCCCCACACCTCCAGGCCGGTCGGCCCGGTCGTGTCGCCGGTGAGGTGCGCGGTGGCGCCGTCCAGCCGGACCCCGCGCAGCAGCGCCGGGCCGTAGACGAGGACCGGGCCGGACGGGGTGTCGTACGGCCACAGCCGCAGCGAGGTCGCGTCGTCGGCGAAGAGCAGCAGCAGCGGCCGGTCGGACCCGCCGCCCTCGACCCGCACCCGGGCCAGCCCGCCGACCCCCAGCGGCACCGTCACGTGCAGCCGCCCGTCGCCGTAGGACCACGCGGGCTCCACGTCCAGCCGCATCGGCGTCGGCTCGCTCGGGCACTCCAGCGCCACCTGCGCCAGCTCGCCGCGCCGCCCCGCGAACACCGCGACGTCCTGCCGCCCCGCGTTCAGGAACAGCATGGGCTGCGCGGTGCTGTACAGCAGCTTCCGCCCGCCCAGCCGCAGCCCGGCGACGAGCAGCCGGGTGTCCCGGGCGGCGACGGTCACCGGCGTCCCGATCCCGGTGCCCGGCAGCGTGGCGGTGACCCGCTCCGCGGAGTCGTTGCGCAGGACGTAGGCGTGGGCGCCGGTGTCCGGATCGGCCAGGTGGCGCACCGTGATCCGGCCGTCCGAGGCCGGCGCGTCCGCCGCCCGCTCCAGGCGGGCGAAGCCGGGCACGGAGCGCAGCAGGTGCCCGAGCTGGTGCGCCGGGGCCAGCGCGGCGGTCGGCCTGCGCGCCTCGTCGATCGGCGCGGCCCGGTCGTACGACGTGTAGGTCGCCGGCGCCGGCAGCCACCCCCAGGAGGTGCCGCCGAACGCCAGGTCCGCCTCGGGCAGGGCGTCCCCGTCGGCCAGGCCGGTCAGCAGCAGGCGCCGCAGGTGCGCCGCGTCCCGCTCCCGGCGCACCTGCCCGTAGCCCGCCCCGCCCCACGGATCGGGCCGCCCGCCGGGGCCGTCGCCGGCCGGGTCGTGCAGCAGGGGCACGTCGATGCCGTCGGCGCGCACCTTGCGGCGCAGGTGCTCCCGGTAGGCGCGGGCGGCCGGGTCCGGGCCGCCCGGGTTCTCTATCTGGTAGAGCAGGACCGGGCCGGCGCCGTTGGTGCGCAGGTGCCGGACGGCGATGTCGTTCACCGCCGTCAGCCACGCGTCGGCGTGCCGCAGATACGCCGGGTCGGCGGTCCGCGCCCGGACCCCGGACGCGGTCAGCCAGCCGGGCAGGCCGCCGCCGTCGAGGTCGGCGCCGAGGTAGGGGCCCGGCCGCAGGATCACGTACAGGCCGGTCTCGGCGGCCATCCGCAGGAACAGGTCCAGGTCGCGCACGCCGGTGAAGTCGTGGCGGCCGGGCGCGGGGGAGTGGTGCAGCCACGGGACGGGCACGCGGACCGTGTTGTAGCCGTGGGCGCGCATCTTCTGCAGCACGTCCCGCCACAGGGACGGGCTGGGCAGCCGGAAGGGGTGCGCCTCGCCCGCCCGCAGCACCAGCCGCTCGCCGTCGACCAGCAGCGCGTACCGGTCGCGGCCGATGCGCACCCGCCCGTCGCCGGACGGCCCGGTCGCCGTCCCGCCGCTGCCGCCCAGGGCGAGACCGAGGACCGTGGTGCCGGCGAGGGCGCCGAATGTACGTCTGCTGAGCCCCAAGGGAGCGCCTCCTGTTGCCTGTCCTCTCGCGGCTGCCGCGCGTGCCGCGCGATGTGCCGGGTGATGCGCCGGGTCCCCGTGTCGGCCCGAGTGCCGAATCCCGTGCCCGGCCATTGTGTACGGCCCGGCACCCCAGAATGGTCGTATGAGGATCTCGGCGCGGGCGGACTACGCGGTGCGGGCGGTGCTGGAGCTGGCCGTACGGCAGGACCAGGGCCCCGTGAAGGCGGAGGCCGTCGCCACCGCGCAGGACATCCCGCACAAGTTTCTGGAGGGCATCCTCGGCGATCTGCGGCGGGGCGGGATCGTCGACAGCCGGCGCGGCGGCAACGGCGGCTACCGGCTGGCGCGCGCCGCCGCGGACATCACCGTCGCGGACGTGATCCGCGCCGTCGACGGCCCGATCGTGTCCGTGCGCGGCGAGCGGCCCACCGGCCTGTCCTACACCGGCACCGCGCAGCCGCTGCTGCCGCTGTGGATCGCCCTGCGCGCCAGCGTCCGCCGCGTCCTGGAGGGCGTCACCGTCGCCGACCTCGCGGCGGACGCGCTGCCCGAGCCGGTACGGCGCCTGGCGGCGGAGCCGGCGGCGTGGGAGAACCCGTAGCGGCCCGGGTGCCCGGAAGCGTCCTCGTGCCGTCCACCGGGTGATGCCCTGGCGTGCCGTCCCGTCGCCCGCCCCACCGAACCGGTGGAGAAGCCCGGGAAGGACGGGACCTGCCCGTGCGCACGCCGGTTCCGCTCGCCCTCGCGGCTTCGGGACCAGCTCGTGGACCGCGGCCTCGGCGCGGCCTGCGCGGCGTGACCTCCACCACGCCGGTGCCGACCGTGGGCGCCGGCCCGTCCGCCGCGTCCGCCGCGGTCCGCCTCGCCGGACATCGGCACCACGCCGATGTCCGGCGCCGCGACGGTGGCCGAAGCGACACCGGTCCCCTCCGTGCCCGCGTCGTGCTCGGCCACCTGCGAGCCGGGCGCGAGCTGGATGCGGTCGAGCTCGCGGCCCAGGGCTGACCCGCACTGTCCTCCGGTGTGCTCAGCTGTGCTCAGTGAGGAGCGGCACCGCCCGGGGGCTCTGCTCCCAGGAGGGCGAGCAGCCCGGGGAATCTCTTCTCGATGTCCGCGCGTCGTAGACGGATGCCCTTGCGGTTGCCGTAGTCGATCTCGTCGATGAGACCTGCCTCGCGCAGGACGCGGAAGTGGTGGGTCTGGGTCTGCTTGGAGATCGGAAGATCGAACGAGTTGCAGCCCCGCTCGTTGTCGCTGCGGTCGGCGGCCAACTGCGTCACCACCGAACGACGGTGCTCGTCGGCGAGGGCGCGGAACACCGCACCCAGATCGAGCGCGTCGGCCTCCGGGCCGACCAGGTTCTTCCCGGCCACGCGGCACTCCCTTCAGGTACGACTTGAATCGTACCTGAAGGATGTGCTCCACTGAGGTACGAAATTTCTCGTACCTCTGTTCCGGTTGCGCTGCCCCGTGCCGCCGCTCCCCGGGACCCGGCCCGGCGCTTGCCGGGACCTGGTCATCGACACTCCGAGAGGTCATCGTCATGAAGAAGCCCGAGGTGCTGATAGTCGGTGCCGGAATTGCAGGGCCCGCACTCGCGTACTGGCTCTCCCGGAAGGGATACCGGCCGACGGTCGTCGAACATGCCCGGCAGCTGCGCTCCGGCGGCAGCGCGATCGTCGTGAAGGGGCCCGCGATCCCGGTCGCCGACCGCATGGGCATCCTCCCGCAGCTTCGCGGGCTCGCCACCCGCAATCGGTCGCTGACCCTGCTCGACCCCGGCGGCAGGCGAATCCTGCAACTGCCGCTCACCTCCGACAAGGCGCCGGTGGTCGAGGTGACCCGAGCCGACCTGTCCGAGGTGCTCCACCGGTCGGCGCAGGCCGAGGCCGAGTTCTTGTTCGACGACACGGTCACCGCTCTCGACCAGGACGCAGGTGGGGTCGACGTCACCTTCCGGCGGTCCGCGCCACGGCGCTTCGACCTGGTGGTCGGTGCCGACGGGGTGCACTCCACCGTACGGCGCCTGGTGTTCGGATCCGAGCGGCAGTTCGCGAGCGACCTGGGCCTGTACGGCGCGACCGTGCCGCTGGAACCCGACGCCGTCGAGGACCCGAGTGAGATGACGATGCTGACCGTGCCGAACCGGATGCTGGTCGTCCACCCCTCGCGGACCACTCCGCTGGCGATCTTCACCTTCCGGGCCGCACAGCCGGCGCCCCACGACCGCAAGAACATCGCCCTTCACAAGAAGACCGTGGCCGACGCCTACGCCGACGTGCCGTGGCGGGCACCGGAACTCGTGGCGGCGTTCCTCGACCACCCGGCTCCGTTCTTCGACCCCCTGACCACCGTCCGGGTGCCCTCGTGGTCCCGCGGACGGGTCGTACTGCTCGGGGACGCGGCGGCGGCGACAGCCCTGCTGGGCGACGGGTCCAGCATGGCGATGGCGGGCGCGTACGCCCTCGCGGAAGAGCTCGCCGCCCATCCCGGTGATCACGTCCGCGCCTTCGCCGCCTACGAGTCGCGGCTCCGCCGCGAGGTGGGTCCGCGGCAGCGACGTGTCGGTCTGCTCTCCAGGCTCCTGGTGCCCCGCACCCGGCCGGGCCTCGCGGTGCGCAACGCGGTGGGCCGCGCGGTCGGTCGCACGTACCGGATCGCCTCTCGCGAAGCCGCGAACCGGTAGACCGGGCCCGCACCGGCCGGCCCCGGCCGTCACTTGGCGACGTGGGTGAGGAAGTCGGCCCAGGCGGAGGGGGAGAGGGCGAGGCGGGGGCCCTGCTCGTCCTTGGAGTCGCGGACGTGGACGGTGGCGGGGGCGAGGGCGACCTCCACGCAGTCGCCGGAGCCGCTGCTGCTGTAGGTGGACTTGAACCAGGCCAGACCGCTGGTGCTCATAAGTCTCCTCGCATCCGTCGCAACAGGCTCACGGAGCATTCAGGGGAAAGAGCCTGTGCACGCATCCTGGCATACCTCCTTTGGAGCACGCTGACTACTTTGCGGTCATTGATCAACTGACCACTCTGCTGGCCTTCGAGGTAGGCGAACCACTGGTTTTCCGGCGTCTCCAGCAACTGCAGCGGGCCATGCAACCCGGCATGCGACTCCCGTACCAGCGGCATGACCTGGATTTCGATGTTCCGCAGCTCCGTGATCGCCACTATGTGGTCGATGAGTTCCCGGGTGACTTCCACACCACCGGTATGCCTGAGAAACAGGTGCTCCTCGAGGATGAAACTGAAGGTGGTGTTGGGCCGTTCCCGTAACAGCCGCTGCCGTTCGGAACGCGCCGCCCACTGAGCCTCGATCTGCTCGTCGCCCAGCGGTGGCAACTCATCGACGAACAACTGGCGCGCGTACGCCTCCGTCTGCAACAACCCCGGAACCAGGCGGCATTCGTACGTGTACAGCGTGATCGCCAGCGCCTCCAGCCGCGCCCACCGCCGGAACCAGGCCGCCAGCCCGGGCTGCCGCTCCAGGCGCCCCGCCGCCTTCCGCAGGACGCCGGCCATCCCCAGCGCCTCCTCGGCGCGCTCCACGAACACCGGGTCCGGCATCCGCCGCCCCAGCTCCACGGACGCCACCGTGTGCTTGGAGAAGCGGACCAGTTCGCCGAACTCCTCCCTGCTCAGCCCGGCGTGTTCGCGCAGGCCCTGGACCACCGCCCCGAACGTCCGCAGACTGTCGGACGGCTCCGGCTCGCCACCCGTTCCCACCGCGCCATCGACCACTGTCGGTCACCTCCCGACGGCATGGTCGCGGTCGGTAGCCGGTACCGTCCAGCGCGTGACCGCGTACGCCGTCGCGGCGTACGCGCCGCCGACCTGGAGAAGTGCCCTGCCGGCCCGTCAGATTGGGCGCATGACAGCACCTCCCGCCGACCCGGGCCCGGTCACCGTACGTGTGTTCACCCAGCGGCTCAGCGCCACCCCGCGCGGCGCCCGCCTCGCCCGGCACCTCGCCGTGCGCGAACTGCACACCTGGGGCGTCCCTTACGGCACCGACGCCTCGGACCGGATCGCCGTGATCGTCGCCGAACTCGCCGCCAACGCCGTGACCCACGGCCGCGTCCCCGGCCGGGACTTCGAGCTGACGCTCACGCTCCTCACCGCAGGCGCAGGCGCGCGCGTCCGCGCCGAGGTCACCGACACCCGCACCGAGCTGCGTCCCCCGGTCCCCGGCGCCGTACGGCCCCCGCGGCCCCTGGACGAACACGGCCGCGGCCTGCCGCTGGTCGACGCACTCGCCGACCGCTGGGCGGTGGTGGACCGCGAGCCGCCCGGCAAGACCGTCCGGGCCGAGGTCGACCTGGCGTGGCCGACGACCGCTCACGGACGGCCCCGCACGTGACGTCGGGAACCGCTTCGAAGCCGCCGCGGGAGCCACCGTGCGGCCGGGGCGCGATGCCGGCCCGCCCCGACGCCACCGGCCCCCGGACCGGCCGACGAGTCCCGCACACCGGGCCCGGGGCCCCCCCCCCCGCCCCCCGGGGCGGGGGGGGCGGGGCCGGGCCGGGGGTCAGCCGGTGTAGGGCACGGCGTCGGCGGGGTCGGCGTGCCAGTTGGTGGCCACCGGCTGGTCGACCAGGACGGGCTCGGCGAGCCGGAAGGCGACGGCGTCGGCCTCGTAGCCGGCGACGGCGACGAAGAGCTGGCCGAACTCCCTGCCGCCGTCGGAGCCGGTGCTCTTGGGGCTGATCCCGGCGTAGGCGGCGGTGGAGCCGGAGAGCTTGATGGTCTCGCCCACGCTCTGCTCGACGGGGGTCACGTGGGTGTCGGCGGCGGAGCCGAAGGCGGCGGACGGGAAGGTGCCCTCCAGGTAGCAGGTGATGCCGGGCAGGGCCTTGGCGGTGACGAGGAAGTAGCCGCCGGCCTGTGTCCGCGTGCTGAGCGTGAACGACAGGTCGTTGGTGCCGCAGGACTGCCCCACGCCGTTCCCGCGCGGGGCGGCGCCGCTGTCGGCGAGGGCGGTCGCGGCGGTCGTGGTGGCCAGGGTCGCGGCGGCGGCGACGGTCAGGGCCAGGCGGGCGGAGCGGGAGGCGAGACGTGGACGCATCGGAATCTCCGTACGGGAGTCGGGATCGCCCGGCGGGCTGCCGGGACGGCCTCAGCCTGTGCGGTGATCCGTCCCGCCCGCCACCAGCCACCGGCAGCACGGGACGCCGGAACGCGGAAACGGCCGCTGAACAGCACGGACACCGGGCTCCTGGAACGACCGCCTGGAACGGGGGAACGAGCGGGACCGGCGGAACGGCCCCCCGGACGATCGCCGGTGACCGGAGCCGGCCGGGACGGCGCCCGCGGACGGGGGCACGGCCGCACGGCTCGCTCACAGGCTTCACCGACCGGAGTCTCAGGTGGGCCGGACAGTCTGGGCCCATGCACGGACACAGATCACGCACCCCCGAGACCGAGCGCACCCGCCGCTGGTTCATGAACCGGTCGCTGCTGCTCGGCGGCGCCGCCGCGGTGGCGGCCATGACCGGATGCTCCGCGGGCTCCGGGAGCACGGCGAGCACGGCCTCGTCCTCCGCCGCTCCCGGCGGCATGCCGTCGGGGATGCCCGGCGGCAACGGCATGGGCCCGGGCGCGACCGAGGTCAAGTACGCCGACTTCGTGGGCGTCACCACCGACGGCAAGGTCGTCGACGGCCTGTACTCCATCCACTCCACGGACGTCTCCACCGACAAGGTGGTGCAGGCCGCGCAGGCCTTCCTGGACGGCCTGACCGGCAAGGAGCGCAAGGCCTGCGTCTTCGAGGTCGACGACGACGAGTGGCTGGCCTGGAGCAACGTCGACGGCTACCAGCGCGAGGGCGCCCGGATGGGCGACCTGACCGACGCGCAGCGCGACCTCGGCTACGCGCTGCTCGGCGCCGCGCTCTCCGCGGACGGGCTCACCCAGACGCGCAACATCATGAAGCTGAACGCGTTCCTCGGCGACTACAACGGCGGCGGCAAGGAGACGCTCACCGAGGGCCACTACTACTTCACCTTCATGGGCACGCCCTCCACCACCAAGCCCTGGGGTTTCCAGTTCGAGGGCCACCACGTCGCCATCAACTACTTCGTCCTGGGCGACCAGGTCGTCATGACGCCGACCTTCATGGGCTCGGAGCCGACCTCCGCCACCTACCAGGGCGAGAAGATCACCCTCTTCGAGCCGGAGACCGAGGCGGGTCTGGCGATGATCCGCTCGCTGACCGACGCGCAGCGCGCCCAGGCCATCGACTCCGACAAGGACAAGAGCGGCACCGACATGGTCGCCGGCGCCGGCCAGGACAACCTGAAGCTCCCCTACGCGGGCCTGCCCGGCTCGAAGATGACCGCCGCGCAGAAGCGGAAGCTGCTCGACCTGGTCGGCGTGTACGTCGGCTACATGGACGCGGGCCACGCCGCGGTGAAGCTGGAGGAGGTGGCGGAGCACATCGACGAGACCTACTTCTACTGGCTCGGCGAGACCGAGGACTCCTCCGCGTTCTACTACCGCGTGCACAGCCCGGTGGTGCTGATCGAGTACGACGCCCAGTCCCCGCTGGCCTACGGCAACGAGTCCGGCGGCGGCAACAGCAGCGCCGGCCCCGGCGGCGGCGCGGGCATGATGGGCGGCACGCCCACCCAGCAGCACATCCACACCATCGTCCGCACGCCCAACGGCGGCGACTACGGCGTGGACCTGCTCAAGCTGCACCTGGCGAACGACCACTGAGCCGGCCGCCGGGACGGCGGCACGCCCCCCGGGTCCCGAGCGGGCCCGGGGGAGACCGGGGCTGCGCGAACCATTGACGCGCAAGGGGTTCGATTCTACGGTCCGTTCGAACTTGCGATCGCCGTTCGGTATATCGGACATGCCGAACGCGCCTCCCCCATCCGCAAGGAGGACCCGCATGAGCCGCACCTCCCGCACGCCCCGGACCACCCGCGCCGCCCGCACGTTCCGCCGGCGCACCGCCCTGCTCTCGCTCCCCGCCGCCGCCCTGCTCGCCCTGGTCCCCACCACGGCGTCGGCGTACCCCAACCCCGGACGCGTCACCGGCTCCGTCGTCACCCACGACCCGACCATGATCCGCACCTCGTCGGGCCAGTACCTGCTCTACGCCACCGGCGGCGGCATCGCCGGCAAGACCTCGTCCGACCGGACCGCCTTCGCGGCGAGCGCGGACGCGTTCTCCTCCCGGCCGAGCTGGTGGCGCACCTACTCCTCCGTCCCGGAGGCCTGGGCGCCCGACATCTCCTACCGGGGCGGCAAGTACCTGATGTACTACTCCGTCTCCTCGTTCGGCTCGAACACCTCGGCCATCGGGCTGGCCACCTCCACCACCGGCCTGGCGGGCAGCTGGACCGACCAGGGCGTCGTCTACACCTCCGGCTCCTCCAGCGACTACAACGCCATCGACCCCAACCTCTTCGTCGACGACGACGGCAAGTGGTGGCTGTCCTTCGGCAGCTGGTGGACGGGGATCAAGATGATCCGGATCAACCCGTCGACCGGGAAGCAGCTCTCCTCCGACACCACCCGGCACTCGCTCGCCTCCCGGCCCACCGGCACCAAGGCCGTCGAGGCGCCCTTCATCGTCAAGCGCAACGGGTACTACTACCTCTTCGCCTCGTACGACACCTGCTGCGCGGGCACCAGCTCCACGTACAAGGTGAAGGTGGGCCGCGCCACCAGCGTCACCGGCCCGTACCGCGACAGGAACGGCGTCGCGCTGACGGACAACGGCGGCACGCCCGTGCTGGAGTCGCACGGCGGCGTCATCGGCCCCGGCGGCCAGTCGATCATGAGCGACGCCGACGGGGACCTGATCGTCTACCACTACTACGACGGCAACGACAACGGCACGCCCAAGCTCGGCATCAACCTCCTGGACTGGAGCAGCGGATGGCCCGTCGCCTACTGACCCCGCCGGCCGCCGACGGCGCCGGCGCGCGGCGGCGGGCCCGGCGCAACGACGCCTGCCGGCAGGGGCGGCCGGACCCGGCGTGACCCGCCGCGGCCTGCGCGGGCGCTCCACCCGCCCGGCCCGGCCGCGTCGGGCCGGGCGGGGACGGCCGGGCCCGTCGTCCCGGGCGGCCCGCGGGGGAGCACGGGCCGCCCCTTCGTACGGGGACGGCGGAGGTGTCGTTCAACCGGCGCGCGCGGGAGGCGGGTTCAGTTCCCGAACGAGTGGATCGTCGTCGTCCGCCAGGTCTGCCCCGGCCGCAGCACGGTCGACGGGAACGACGGCTGGTTCGGCGAGTCCGGGAAGTGCTGGGTCTCCAGGCAGAGCGCGTCGCCCTGGCGGTAGGTGCGGCCGGAGGTGCCCGTCAGCGTGCCGTCCAGGAAGTTGCCGGAGTAGAACTGCAGGCCGGGCTCGTTCGTGGCGATCCGCAGGGTGCGGCCGGAGGCGGGGTCGCGCAGGGTGGCCGCGTGCTCGGGCCGGGCGGTGACGCCCTTGTCCAGCACCCAGTTGTGGTCGAAGCCCTGGGCGGCGATCAGCTGCGGGTGGGCGGCGCGCAGGTCCCGGCCGACCGGTTTGGCGCGGCGGAAGTCGAAGGGGGTGCCGGCGACCTTCGCCAGTTCGCCGGTGGGGATCAGGCCCGCGTCGGTGGGGGTGTAGCGGGAGGCGGCGATGGTCAGCTCGTGGTCCTCGATGCTGCCGCTGCCCTCGCCGGCCAGGTTCCAGTAGACGTGGCTGGTGAGGTTGACGACGGTGGCCTTGTCGGTGGTGGCCGCGTAGTCGATGCGCCAGTCGCCGTGCCGGGTGAGGGTGTAGGTGACCTCCGCCTTCAGCGTGCCGGGGTAGCCCTGCTCGCCGTCGGCGCTGGTGTAGGACAGGCGCAGGCCGACGTCCGTGCCCGCTGTGAACGGCTCGACGTCCCACACCCGCTTGTCGAAGCCCTGCGCGCCGCCGTGCAGGCTGTTCTCGCCGTCGTTGACGGAGAGCTGGTACGCCGTGCCGTCCAGGGTGAAGCGGCCCTTGCCGATGCGGTTGCCGTAGCGGCCGATCAGGGCGCCGAAGTAAGGGGACTTCGCGACGTAGTCCGCCAGATCGTCGAAGCCCGCGGAGACGTTGGCGTACCGGCCGCGGCGGTCGGGGATCTCCAGGGACTGCACGATGCCGCCGTAGGAGAGGACCTTCAGGCGCGTGCCGCCGTTCTCCAGCGACCAGCGGTGGACCTCCGTGCCGTCGGCGAGCGTGCCGAAGAGCGTCCTCACCGGCTTCCTGCCTCCCGTGGCGTGCGCGGCGCCGCCGAGGGCGGTGGCGGCGATGCCCGCCGCCGCGGCTCCCGCGATGACCGTGCGTCTGCTCATGTCCATGTGCGGCTCCTGCTTCAGGAAGAGGAAGGGCCCCGCCTTCCGGCGGGGCCCGACGGACCTACGAACCGACCTTGCGCTTGTTCCACACGTCGAAGCCGACCGCCGCCAGCAGCACCAGGCCCTTGATGACCTGCTGCCAGTCGGTGCCGATGCCGACGAGGTTCATGCCGTTGTTCAGCACGCCCAGGACCAGACCGCCGATGATCGCGCCGAGCACGGTGCCGACACCGCCGCTCATCGACGCCCCGCCGATGAACGAGGCCGCGATCGCCTCCAGCTCGAAGTTGAGGCCGGCCTTGGGGGAGGCCGCGTTGAAGCGGGCGGCGAAGACCAGACCCGCCAGGGCCGCGAGCATGCCCATGTTCAGGAAGACCAGGAAGGTGACCTTCTTGTCCTTCACGCCCGACAGCTTGGCCGCGGGCAGGTTGCCGCCGATGGCGTAGATGTGGCGGCCGATGATCGCGTTGCGCATGACGTAGCCGAAGCCGACCAGCAGCACGCCGAGGACCAGCAGCACGATCGGGGTGCCCTTGTAGCTGGCCAGCAGCAGCGTGAGGACGAGGACGGCGGAGCCGAGCGCGACCAGCTTCAGCAGGAACAGCTTGACCGGCAGGACCTCCAGGGAGAACTCCTGCTGGCGGCGGCGGTCGCGGATCTCCTGCAGGACCACGAACGCGATCAGCGCGAAGCCGAGCAGCAGCGTGAGGTTGTGGTAGTTGGTCTCCGGGCCGACCTCCGGCAGGAAGCCGTTGGCGACCTTCTGCAGCCCCTCCGGGAACGGGCCGAGCGTCTGCCCCTCCAGGAAGATCTCGGTCAGCCCGCGGAAGACCAGCATGCCCGCCAGGGTCACGATGAACGACGGTATGCCGCCGTAGGCGATGAAGAAGCCCTGCACCGCGCCCGCGAGCGCGCCCACCGCCAGGCACAGCACCACCGCGAGCGGCCACGGCATGTCGTTCTTGACCATGAACACGGCGGCCATCGACCCGACGAACGCCGTGAGCGAGCCGACCGACAGGTCGATGTGGCCCGCGATGATCACCAGCATCATGCCGATCGCGAGGATCAGGATGTAGCTGTTCTGCAGCACCAGGTTGGAGACGTTGCGCGGCAGCAGCAGGTCGCCGTCGGTCCACACGGCGAACAGCGCCACGATCAGGCCGAGGGCGATCAGCATGCCGTACTGGCGCATGTTGCGGCGCATGCCGTCCAGCACCAGCCGGAGCAGGCCGCCGTCACCCGTGGCCGCCCCTCCCTTGCCGGCCGGCGCGGGAGCCGGCGTCTTGGCGGTCACATCCGTGCTCATCGGGTTACCTCTTTGTCCTTCGTCATCTGACGCATCAGCGATTCCTGTGAGGCCTCGGCCCGTGAGAACTCACCGGTCAGCCGCCCCGCGGCCATCGTGTAGATGCGGTCGCACATGCCGAGCAGCTCGGGCAGCTCGGAGGAGATGAAGACGACCGCCTTGCCCTGGGCGGCCAGCTGGTCGATGACCGTGTAGATCTCGTACTTGGCGCCGACGTCGATGCCGCGCGTCGGCTCGTCCAGGATCAGCACGTCCGGACCCGAGAAGATCCACTTGCTGAGGACGACCTTCTGCTGGTTGCCGCCGGACAGCTTGCCCACCGGCTCGAAGACGGTCGGCGCCTTGATGTTCATGGACCTGCGGAAGCCCTCGGCGACCTGCCGCTCCTCGTGCTCGTCGACCACACCGCGCCGGGCGACCTTCTTCAGGGCGGTCAGCGAGATGTTCCGGTTGATGGTGTCGATGAGGTTGAGGCCGTAGTGCTTGCGGTCCTCGGTGACGTAGGCGATGCCGTGCCCGACCGCCTCCGGGACGGTCCTGGTACGGATCTCCCGGCCGTCCTTCAGGACCGTGCCGCCCGCGTACCGGCCGTAGGTGCGGCCGAAGACGCTCATCGCCAGTTCGGTGCGGCCGGCGCCCATCAGGCCCGCGATGCCGACGATCTCGCCGCGCCGGACGTACAGGGAGACGTCGTCGACGACCTTGCGCTGCTGGTCGATCGGGTGGTGCACGGTCCAGCCCCGGATCTCCAGGGCGGGCGCCGCGCCCTCCTCGGGCTCGTGCGGGGTGCGCTCCGGGAAGCGGTGCTCCAGGTCGCGGCCGACCATCCCGCTGATGATCCGGTCCTCGGTGGTCCCCGGGTCCTTCACGTCCAGCGTCTCGATGGTGCGCCCGTCGCGGATGATCGTCACCGAGTCGGCGACCCGGCGGATCTCGTTGAGCTTGTGGGAGATGATGATCGAGGTGATGCCCTGCTTCTTCAGCTCCAGGATCAGGTCCAGCAGCTTGCCGCTGTCCTCGTCGTTCAGCGCGGCGGTCGGCTCGTCGAGGATGAGCAGCTTCACCTTCTTCGCCAGGGCCTTGGCGATCTCCACGAGCTGCTGCTTGCCCACGCCGATGTCGGCGACCCGGGTGTCGGGGTGGTCGCTCAGGCCGACCCGCCGCAGCAGCTCGGTGGCGTGCCGGAGCGTCTCCCGCCAGCTGATGACGCCGCGCCTGGCGTGCTCGTTGCCGAGGAAGATGTTCTCCGCGATGGACAGGTACGGCACCAGGGCCAGCTCCTGGTGGATGATGACGACGCCGCGCTCCTCGCTGGCCCGGATGTCCTTGAAGCGGCAGACCTCCCCCTCGAAGAGGATCTCGCCCTCGTAGCTGCCGTACGGGTGGACTCCGGAGAGGACCTTCATCAGGGTCGACTTGCCGGCGCCGTTCTCCCCGCAGATGGCGTGGACCTCGCCCCGACGGACGGTCAGGGTGACGTCCGACAGCGCCTTGACGCCGGGAAAGGTCTTGACGATCGAGCGCATTTCCAGGACGGGTCCCGCCATGGTCGTGCCTTCCAATCCCTAGGATGCGGCGGTTACTTGAGGTCGCTTTCCTTGATGTAACCGGAGTCGACGACGGTCTTCTGGTAGTTGGACTTGTCGACAGCCACCGGCTCCAGCAGGTAGGCCGGGACGACCTTCGCGCCGTTGTCGTAGGTCTTGGTGTCGTTGACCTCGGGCTTCTTGCCGTTCAGCAGCGCGTCGACCATGTTGGAGGCCACCTTGGCGAGTTCGCGGGTGTCCTTGTAGACGGTCATCGACTGCTCGTCCGCGACGATCGACTTCACCGAGGCGACCTCGGCGTCCTGGCCGGTGACGATCGGCAGCGGCTTGGCCTTGGAGCCGTAGTCGTCCGACTTCAGCGCCGACAGGATGCCGATGGAGATGCCGTCGTAGGGCGAGAGCACCGCGTCGACCCGGTCGGTCTTGTAGCTGGAGGTCAGGATGTCGTCCATGCGCTTCTGCGCGGTGCCGCCGTCCCAGCGCAGGGTGGTGACCTGGTTGAGCTGGGTCTGCCCGGACTTGACGACGAGCTGCTTCTTGTCGATGTACGGCTGCAGGACGTTCATCGCGCCCTGGAAGAAGTAGCGGGTGTTGTTGTCGTCGTTGGAGCCGGCGAACAGCTCGATGTTGAACGGGCCCTTCGACGAGGAGCCGGCGCCGCCCTTCAGGCCGAGCTTCTCGACGATGTACGTGCCCTGCAGCTCGCCGACCTTCTCGTTGTCGAAGGAGGCGTAGTAGTCGACGTTCTGGGTGCCGAGGATCAGCCGGTCGTAGGAGATCACCGGGATGTCGGCGTCCTTGGCCTGCTGGAGCACGTTGTTCAGCGACTTGTTGTCGATCGCCGCGACGATCAGCGCCTTCACGCCCTGCGTGATCAGGTTCTCGATCTGCGAGACCTGCTGGTCGGGGTCGTCCTCGCCGTAGACCAGCTTGGTCTCGTAGCCCTTGGACTCCAGATGCTTCTTGACGTTGTTGCCGTCCGCGATCCAGCGCTCGGAGGACTTGGTCGGCATCGCGATGCCGATGGTGGCGCCCTTGGCGCCGCCCGAGTCCTCCTCGCTGCCGCCCTCGCTGTTCTGGCCGCAGGCGGACAGGGTGAGGGCGAGGGAGGCGGTTGCGGCCAGGGCGGCGAGTGCGGCTCTGCGGTTACGCATGATCATCATCCTTGATGTGTGTGCAGGGCTCGGCCTGTGGTGCGGCGTGGTGCTGATGGCGCTGCTGGTGCTGCTGCTGGTGGTGCGACGGCGCTGCGGGGGAGGGGCAGGGAGAGACCGAGAGCAGGTGTGTGGGATTGTGCGCGGCTGTGTCTGCTTCTGTGAAGCCGAGTTTCCGGAACGTTATGACGACGTTTCGAACCGGCGCAGTTCACCCGGCAGCCGGGAGCCGAGCGGCGCCATGTCGCCGTCCGCCCCGTGCCGCGCCAGCAGGTCCAGGGCGAGCCGGCCGCGCCGCACCCGCTCCCGGGCGGTGGCCAGGGTCAGCTCCCGCAGGTGGTGGCCGTAGGGGTAGATCCCGGGCGCCTTGGACAGGCCGAACTTCAGGTAGAGCGGGGCGCCGCGCCGGATGAGCTCGGCGACCTCGTACATCCGCACATAGCCGCCGAGGTCGTCGGGGGCCTCGATGTACATGTCCATGGGGGCGGCCGACACCCGCCGGATCTCGGTGAGGTGATCCAGCGTCAGGTCGCTGGGCACGTTGATGGAGTCGGCGCCGAGGTTCTCGTAGACCGCGAACGAGGCCGGGTTGACGGGCCCGATGAGCGCCGAGACCTTCAGCGTGGTGTCGGCCGGCAGGAGGCCGGCCGCGCGCGCCCGGTGCAGCGTCCACAGCACGCCCTCGTCGGCCACGAGCAGGCACTTGACGCCCAGCTCCGTCGCCCGGACGGCGTCCTCGACGCACCCGGCGACGGCGTCGTGGCCGCGCGCCCGCAGGCCCGCCCCGCGCGAATCGGTCCGGGTCGAGCCGCCGATGTCCCAGGTGCCGCGCGGGCCGGTGAACAGGCACAGCTCGATGTCGCGTTCACCGGTGGCCTCGACCATCTCGGTGATCTCGGCGTCGGTCAGCATCCACACGCCGCTGCCCTGGCTGATCCGGTGGATCGGCACGTCCAGCCGCGAGGCCTCCTTCAGGACCACCGCCAGCGCCTCGGGCCCCTCGCACGAGGGGATCTCGGTGCGCCAGCGGCCGCCGCCGGGGAAGGAGTGCGGCGAGGCGTCGGCGGGGTCGAGGGCGGGCGCGCCCAGGCCGAGCGGGGTGAGCACGTGCTCACCGGGCCTGCGGGCTGCCGGGGCGGATGCGTCGGTCACAAGGTGTCCTTCGTGTTCGGTGTGTCGGACGGGGTTCGCGGCTCTGGGTGGGAAGGGGCCGTGGGGCCCCGGAGGTACGCCGGTACGGGGGCCGTCAGGTCGCCCCCGTACCGGCGTACGGCTAGGGGCGGAGCAGCACCTTGCCGACCTTCGGGTCGCCGGACCCCACCAGCTCGATGGCGTGCGGGAACTCGGCGAGCGGCAGCTCGTGCGTCACCAGCGGCAGCGGGTCGAGCAGACCGGCCCCGAAGGCCCGCGCCGTGTGCGCCCAGGCGTCCGGCGGCGCCCCGAAGACGGTGTGCACCTCCAGCTGCCGCACGACGAGGTCGGTCGGGTCGAGCCCGTCGGCGCCCGGCGCGGGGATGCCCGTCAGCACCAGGCGCCCGCCGCGCCGCAGCAGCCCCGCGGAGATCCGCGCGGCGTCGGCCGACCCGGCGGTCTCGATCACCACGTCGACGTCGTCGGGGAGCTCCTGGTCCTTGGTGCGGAAGTCGGTGGCGCCGTAGGCGCGGGACAGCGCCTCGCGGTCCCGCCGGGTGCCGACGACCAGCAGCTCGGCCGGCGAGTTCGCCTTGAGGAACTGCACGGCGAACATCCCCAGCGTGCCGGTGCCGACGACGGCCACCTTCTCGCCGGGCAGCGCGTTCGCCTTGAGCGCGGCGGCGGCGACGCAGGCGGCGGGCTCCAGCAGGGCCGCCGCCGTCAGGTCGCAGTCGTCCCGCAGCACGTGCAGCAGGCGGGCCGGCAGGGTGAGCGTGGCGGCCATGGCGCCCGGCTGGGTGAACCCGGTCTCCTCGTAGCCGGCCCGGCACAGGGTCGTCTCGCCCGCGTGGCAGCGGTCGCAGACCTGGCAGTTGCGGAAACCCTCGCCGACGACCCTGCGGCCGACCAGCGACCCGGGGACGCCGGCGCCGACCCGCTCGACGGTCCCGGACCACTCGTGGCCGGGCGTGAGCGGGTAGCGGACGTACCCCGGGGGCCGGTTGCCCTGGTACACCTCGCGGTCGCTGCCGCAGATCCCGGCGGCGTGCACCCGGACCAGGGCCTCGCCGGGACCGGGCTCGCGGGGCTCGTGCGCCACGAGCCGGTGCGCGCCCGGCGCCTCGATGACGACGGCGGTGCTCACGGTCTCCTCCCGCGGGGGGACGGGTCCTGCGGCCGGCTCACTTCGTGGCCTTCGGCTTGCGCTGCTCCCAGCCCTCGGCCCACAGGTCGAAGCGGGCCTGCTGCTGCGGGAACTCGGCGGCGGCGTCGGTGTCCAGCTCGACGCCGAGGCCGGGGGCGTCGGAGAGGTGGAAGCAGCCGTCCTTGGGGTCGACCTGCGGGGCGCCCTTGACGACCTTCTTGATCTCCGCGTCCGCGAAGTCGTTGAAGTGCTCCAGGATCTTGAAGTTGGGGGAGGTGAAGCCGACCTGGAGGGAGGCGGCGGTGAGCACCGACCCGCCCACGTTGTGCGGGGCGACCAGCATGTAGTGGGTCTCGGCGGTCGCGGCCAGCTTGCGGGTCTCCCAGATGCCGCCGATGTGGCCGACGTCCGGCTGGATGATGTCGGCGGACTGGTCCTCGAACAGCTCGCGGAACTCGATCCGGTCGTGGATGCGCTCGCCGGTGGCGACCGGCAGGTCCACCTTCTCGGCGACCTTCTTCAGCGCCTTCAGGTTCTCCGGCGGCACCGGCTCCTCCAGCCAGGCCGGCTTGAAGGGCGCCATCTCCTTGGCCAGCCGCACCGCGGTCGCGGGCGAGAACCGGCCGTGCATCTCCAGCATCAGCTCGGCCTCGGGGCCGATGGCGTCCCGGACCGCCTCGATGAGGGAGACGGCGTAGAGGGTCTGCTCGTGGTCGAACTCGAAGTGCCCGGTGCCGAAGGGGTCGATCTTCAGCGCCCGGTACCCGCGCGCCATGACCTGCTGGGCGGCCTTGTGGTAGGCCTCCGGGGTGCGCTCGGTGGTGTACCAGCCGTTGGCGTAGGCCTTGACCTTGTCGGTGACCTTGCCGCCCAGCAGCTGCCAGACGGGCACGCCGAGGGCCTTGCCCTTGATGTCCCAGCAGGCCATCTCGATCACGGCGATGCCGGACATCACGATCTCGCCGGCCCGGCCGTAGTCGCCGTACTTCATGCGGCGCACGAGGTCCTCGACGGCGAACGGGTCGGAGCCGAGAATGTGGTTGACCTCGGCCTCCTTCAGATAGCCCAGGAGGGCGTCGGTGTGCCCCAGCATCCGGGTCTCGCCGACTCCGGTGACTCCCTCGTCGGTGTGCACCTGGACGTACGTCAGGTTGCGCCACGGCGTCCCGACCACGTGTGTGCTGATTCCGGTGATGCGCACGGCAGTTGCCCCTTGCTGCTTCGTCGGCTTCGTTGGTTTCTTCGACTTCGTCGGCTCTGCGGCGTGTGTGCGAGATTCCAGCGTTCGAAATTTCGTCACACGTTCGAAATGCTGGCGTGACAGTAAGGACGGGGCGCGGGGGGTGTCAATGGGTCGAACGCACAACGGTTTCGAGAGTTTCGGGAACCGGTTTCGACGCGCCCGCCGCGGATCCGGCCGGATCCCGGGGAAAGGTCCCGGCCACCCGTGCCGGAGCGGGGGTTCCCGCGGGGCCCGCACGGCCGGATCCGCGGGCGCGGCCTGGCCGGAACACGGCCTCCCGCGTCATGGACCGCCGCCCCGCGGGTACGGCGAAGGCCGCGCCCCACGTCCAAGGGCGCGGCCTTCGCCGTACGCAACGAACACGCCCGGGCGGGCGTCACGGTGACGCCCCCGCGGGCCCCGCCTTCCGGCGCGGGGCGGATCCCGCGGGCCTCCCCGGCGGGGGCGCGGGCCGCGGCGGCGTCCGCCTCCGGCGGGTCGCCGGAAGAGGCGTCAGAGCTTGACGATCATCTTCCCGGTGTTGTCGCCGCGCAGGACGCCGAGGAAGGCCTCCAGGTTGTTCTCGATGCCCTCGACGACCGTCTCGCGGTACTTGAGCCGGCCGGAGCGCACCCAGGGGCCGACCTCCTCGACGAACCGCGGCTGGAGGTCGTAGTGGTCGCCGACGAGGAAGCCCTCGATGCGGCCGCGGGTCTGGATGAGCCGGGCCAGGTTCTTCGGGCCGGGGGCGGGCTCGGTGGCGTTGTAGACGGAGATCATGCCGCAGACGGCGATCCGGCCGCCGCGGTTGAGGGAGCCGATCGCGGCCTCCAGGTGGTCGCCGCCGACGTTGTCGAAGTAGACGTCGATCCCGTCCGGCGCGGCGGCGCGCAGCTGCTCGCCCACCGGCCCGTCCTTGTAGTTGAAGGCGGCGTCGAAGCCGTACTCGTCCAGCAGCAGCCTGACCTTCTCGGCGGACCCGGCCGACCCGATGACCCGCGAGGCGCCCTTCAGCTTGGCGATCTGCCCGACCTGGCTGCCCACCGCCCCGGCCGCGCCGGAGACGAACACCGCGTCGCCCTCCTTGAAGGCGGCGGTGCGCAGCAGCCCGGCGTAGGCGGTCAGCCCGGTCATGCCCAGCACGCCGAGGTACGCCGACAGCGGCGCGGCCCCGGGGTCGACCCGCACGGCGTTCTCCGCGTCCACGACGGCGTACTCGCGCCAGCCGAAGAAGTGCAGGACGTGGTCGCCGACGGCGATGCCCTCGGCGTTGGAGGCGACGACCTCGCCGACGGCGCCGCCCTGCATGACCTTGCCCAGCTCGAAGGGGGCGACGTAGGACTTGGCGGCGCTCATCCGGCCGCGCATGTACGGGTCGACGGAGAGGTACTCGTTGCGCACCAGCACCTGTCCCTCGCCGGGCGCCGGGACCGGGGCCTCGACCAGGGCGAAGTCCTCCGGCTTCGGCCAGCCGACCGGGCGGCTGAGCAGGTGCCATTCGCGGCTGACGGCGGGAAGGGAGGGGGAGTCGGTCATGGGGGCGCCTTTCCTCGGGGTCCGCTGAGCCGATCGCCCGGCTGCCGGGGCGATTACCACAGGTTGCTTCAGTTACTGAAACAACCATGCGCCTGGACATTTCACCTTGTCAAACATCCGGGTACCCTGAACCCATGACCGCCCCGCACGAGACCGCCCGCCGGCCCGACGCCCTCACCCTGGAGGTCGTCGAGCTCATCGGGGAGGTCGTGGCCCGCTTCCACGCCGACTACGAGGAGGCCGCGGCGGAGCACGCGCTGACCGGGGCGCAGGCGCGGCTGCTGAGCCTGCTGTCGCTGGAGCCGCTGCCGATGCGGAAGCTGGCGCGGCGGCTGAAGTGCGAGCCGTCCAACGTCACCGGCCTCGTGGACCGGCTGGAGGCGCGCGGGCTGGTGGAGCGCCGGCCGGACCCCGCCGACCGCCGGGTGAAACTCGCGGCGGCGACCCAGGAGGGCCGCCGGGTGGCCCGCAGCCTGCGGGAGTCCCTGCGGTTCGCGCGCGAGCCGCTGGCGGGGCTGTCCGAGGGGGAGCGGGTGGCGCTGCGGGACGCGCTGCGGCGGATGGTCGGCGCCGGCGGCTAGCCCCGCCGTCGCCTTCCCGCCCGCCTCGGGACGCCGTGCACGCGGGCACGCCCCCGGGCCGGGCCCCGGCCCGGGGGCGTCCCGTACGAGGTCCCGAGCCCGGCACGCAGCCAGGCCCGCCCCCCCCGGCGGGCGGCGGCAAGGGGCGGCAGGGCCTGGCGTCCACGGAGCCGCGCCGCCCCCGCTAGAGTTCCCCCATGCGCGATCTTGGGGCGGGATTCGGCCATCTTCTGAAGGGCCAGCGCTGGGTGGCCCAGCACGGCAGGAGCTACGGTTTCGGGCTCCTCCCGGGCCTGATCACCCTCGTTCTCTACGCGGCGGCGCTGGTCGCGCTGGCGCTGTGGGGCGAGGACCTGGTCGCCTGGGCGACCCCGTTCGCCGACGGCTGGCCGAGCCCCTGGCTCGGCCTCTTCCGCGGCCTGCTCACCGCGGTCCTGTTCGCCCTCGGCCTGCTCCTCGCCGTCCTCACCTTCACCGCGGTCACCCTGCTGATCGGCCAGCCCTTCTACGAGGACCTCTCCGAACGGGTCGACCGGGACGTCTCCCCGGACGGCACCGCACCCCGGTCGGGCCTGCCGCTCTGGCGCGAGCTGTGGGTCTCGGGCCGCGACAGCCTGCGGATCGTACTGCGCGCCGCCGTCTGGGGCGTGCTGCTGTTCGCCTGCGGCTTCATCCCCGTCGTCGGCCAGACGGTCGTCCCGGTGATCGGCTTCTTCGTCACCGGGTTCTTCCTCACCGAGGAACTCACCGCCGTCGCCCTCCAGCGCCGCGGTGTGGAACTGCGCGACCGCCTCGCCCTGCTGCGCTCCCGCAAGACCCTGGTCTGGGGCTTCGGCACACCGCTGGGCCTGGCCTTCCTGGTCCCGTTCGTCGCGGTGTTCCTGATGCCGGGCGCGGTCGCGGGCGCCACGCTGCTCGCCCGTGAGCTGCTGGGCGAGGACGGCGCCGGGGACACCGCCGACGAGCCCGAGGGCGAGGACGCCAAGCCGTGAGCGGGCCGCCGGGGCCGCCGTCCCGGCCGGCCCCGGCGGTCAGCGCCGGGGCCGCTCCGCCGCGCCGAGCGCCACGGCCACGATCGCCCGCACCTGCGCGATGATGTCCAGCCGGTCGCGGACGAACTCCGGGTCGGTGACCTCGGTGGTGTTCCCGGCGCCGAACCGGAGCACCGGCGTGTGCACATGCCCGCCCGGCAGCGTCCCGCGCAGGCCGAGCCGGTCCCGCAGCAGGGTCGCCCGGTAGGCGATCTCGTTGGAGAGGTAGTCCCCGCCGCCGCCCGCCCGGGCCGTCGACCCGGGGGTGGGGCCGTCGGGCCGTACGACGGGCTCGGTGCCGCCCGCCGGTATCTCGGTCACGGCGGTGTTGTCGTACACGGGGAACCGCCCGGTGTCCGCGGCCGTGATCGCGGCGTACGGCAGGGTGGTCGTCGTCCACTGCGGCCGCGTGGCCGGGTCGGCGACCGGGATCGCCTCGGTGCGGGAGACGTTCTCGTTGTCGGGGAAGCCGCCCCGCCAGGCCCCGTTGGTCCGCTCGACGTCGAAGCGGCCGACCCGCCCCTGGCTGACGGTGGTGAACAGGTCCACCTCCGGCAGGTGCGGCCGCAGCGCGCGCTCCACGGTCCCCTCCCCGGTGCCGAACGCCCGGGAGGCGCCCGGGGTGAAGTCCCGCCAGCGCACCGGGAACACGGCGGCCTCGATCCGCGCCGGGCCGTCCGGGGTCCCGATCACCGTGCCGTCGAGGGCGAGGGCGGCCGCGCCGGACGGGTTGGAGGTGCGGATGTCCCGGTCCAGCGTGAACGGGTCGAAACCGGTGACCAGGACCCGCTTGACGCCCTCGCCGCGCGGGTGGCGGAGGGAGGTCTGGCCGCGCGAGGTCCGCTCCAGCTCGTCCAGCAGGCGCGCGCGCCGCGCGTCGGTGAGCCCGAAATCCGGCTGCCAGGTGCGCACCTGACGGGTCATCGCGAGCCGCGCCCAGTACAGCGGCCGGTCGTCGTCCCGGCTCAGGTCGCCGCCCGCCGGCCCGCGCCCCTGCGCCCGGTCCACGGCCCGCCGCCACAGCGCCGAGCCCTCCCGGGCCACGACCCGGCGGGCCTCGCCGTAGGAGCGGGCCGCGCCGAGGGCGCGGGCGAACCGCCCGGTCGCGGTGCCGAATCCGGAGCGGCGCAGGATCTCCTGGGGCACGGACCGGTCGAGGCGCTGCTCCTCGACGGTGGGGGAGGGGACCGCCGGCGCGGCGCCGGCCGCCGTGGGGGCGGCGAGCGCCGCCAGCAGGACCAGGCCGAGCACGCAGGGGCCAACGCGTCGAGATGTCAAGGGAGTCCGGGTCCTTCCGTCGCGGCGGGGAGCATGTGCCGCAGTATCGGTGACGGAAGCGCCGTGCGCCATGGCGCGTGGCCCCGGGGGCGGCCGCGGCGCGACCCCGACGGGCTGATCGCCGAGCCGTCGTCGGGCTGCCGCGCCGCGCCTTCGAGGTGGGGACGAGGCGACCGGCTCGTGGTCTTCTGTGAAGGGTTCGTACGAACTCCAGGCCGGCCGCTCGATCGCGGACCGCAGGATCACCGCGACGATTAACGTCTGATCCGGGACGACCCTCCCACCGAGCAGCCCCGGCCCGGGACCTGACACCCGGGCCGGGGCTCGGACGTCCCCGGGACCCCGGCGGACGGCGGGAAGACGGCGACGGGGCCTAGCGGGTCCCGAACCCGTACACCGTCTCGGACCGGAACACCTCGCCCGGCCGCAGCACCGTGCTCGGGAACTCCGGCCGGTTCGGGGAGTCGGGGAAGTGCTGGGTCTCCAGCGCGACGCCGGCGCCGGGCGCGAAGGGCGCACCGACGTGGTCCGCGGTGTAGAGCTGGAGGCCGGGTTCGGTGGTCGCCACGGTCAGGACCCGCCCGGACGCCGGGTCGTACAGCTCGGCGACCTCCACGGGCGTGTCCGTCACGCCCTTGTCGAGCACGAAGTTGTGGTCGTAGCCCGTGCCGACCGCGCGGGCCCGGCGGAAGTCGAAGCGGGTGCCGGACACGTCCTGGAGCGCCCCCGTGGGGATCAGGTCCGCGTCGACGGGGGTGAGGCGCGAGGCGGCCAGCCGCAGCTCGTGCCCGCCGGCGTGCCCGGAGCCGCCCAGGTCGAAGTAGCTGTGGTTGGTGAGGTTCACCACGGTCGGCGCGTCGGTGACCGCCTCGTAGGCGATCCGCAGCGCCCCCGCCTCGTCCAGCGTGTAGGTCGCCGCGACCTCCAGCCGGCCCGGGAAGCCCTCCTCGCCGTCCGGGCTGACCCGCGTGAGGCGCACGCCGTGCTCGACCTCGGCCGCGTCCCACACGCGCTTGTCGAAGCCGCGCTCGCCGCCGTGCAGGGAGTTGGGCCCGTTGTTGCGCGCCAGTGCGTACGTCCGCCCGTCCAGCGCGAAGCGGCCCCGGGCGATCCGGTTGGCGTACCGCCCGACCAGGGCGCCGAAGTAGGGCTCCGGGTGGGTCAGATAGCCGTCGAGGTCCGCGAACCCCAGCACCACGTCCGCCCGCCGCCCGTCCCGGTCCGGGACCTCGACCGACTGCACGATCCCGCCGTACGACAGGACGCGCACCCGGACGCCCGCCCGCTCCAGCGTCCAGCGGTGGACGGGGGTGCCGTCGGACAATGTGCCGAAGAGTTCGCTCATGTTCGAAAACTCTAGTGCCCGGCAGGCACCGGCCGCCCGCCGAGGAGCGGCGCCGGGTGGACGCGCCCGCCGGGGCGCCGGGTCACGCCGTGCGGGCCGTGACGGTCCGGTAGGCGATCTCCGCCAGCCGGGCCTGCCCGTCCACGCTGGGGTGGAACCAGTCCCACGGGCTCAGCTGCTTCGGCCCGAACCGGTACGCGTGCACCGCGCCCCCGTCGGACCGGCACCGCCGGTCCTGCTCGCAGACCTCCCGCAGGACCCTGTTGTAGTCCTCCACCCGCTGCTGCACCGTGTTCCGCCGCAGGGTCGCCGCCGCGTCCGTCGCCTGCGCGTCACCCAGCATCGACGGGCAGACGCCCAGCTTCCACACCTGCCGGCCCAGCGGGCTGGTGCGCCCCTGGGCCCACAGCCGCTTCAGGTTCGGCACGCTCGCCACGTACACCTGGGTCTTGGGCAGGGTCTTGCGCAGCGTGCTCATCGCCCGCTGGAAGTCGGCGCGGAAGTCGGCCACCGGGGTCATCGCGGACACCGTGTCCCGGCAGGCGTCGTTCGCCCCCACCAGCACCGTCACCAGCTCCGGCCGGCGCGCCGCGGCCCGCGCCAGCTGACCGGGCAGGTCCGCCATGCGCGCCCCGGTCACCGCGTAGTTCCAGCTCCGCCCGGCCGCCTTCGCGCCCAGCAGCCGCACCGCGAGACTGTCCACCTCGGGGCTGCTGCCGGTCGCCCAGGACGCCTCGGGGCAGTCCGACAGGACCGTGCAGGCGTCGAAGCCGGTCGTGATGGAGTCGCCGACGGCGGCGATCGAGGCCGGGCTCACGTCCCAGACCGGCGTGGGGCGCGCGGACGGCCCGTCCTTCCGGGGGCCGGAGGCGTCGCCGCCGGCGTCGCAGCCGGCGACGCCCAGGACGGCCGCGGCCAGGACGGCGAGGACGGCCCGTGAACGGTGGCGTCGTTTCCGCATCCTGGCCCATTCCCTCGCTGATCTCCCGCCGGGTCCTCCACGTTCTCAACCCGTGGCACCGCGCGAGGGTTCCCGGACCCGTCGGTGCGACGTCTCACACCCGCACAAGCGTCCTGCCGGGTGAATGGCGGATGTTTCCGGGTACCGGGACCGACGGTACGTCACACTCCCCACCCCGCCGCACGGTAGCCTCGCCCTCAACGTGACCCTCCCGGTCACGGCCGCCCGCCCGTTCCGAGATGTCCCGCTCTGCCCGGAGGTTCCGGTGACGACACGTGGAGTTCTGTACGTGCACTCCGCTCCGCGCGCGCTGTGCCCGCACGTCGAGTGGGCCGTCGCCGGGGTGCTCGGCACGCGCGTCAGCCTGGACTGGATCCGGCAGCCCGCCGCCCCCGGCACCTGGCGCTCGGAGTTCTCCTGGCAGGGCGGGACCGGCACCGCCTCCCAACTGGCCTCCGCCCTGCGCGGCTGGCAGCTCCTGCGCTTCGAGGTCACCGCCGAGCCCTGCGCCACCGCCGAGGGCGAGCGCTACAGCTGCACCCCCGACCTCGGCATCTTCCACGCCGTCACCGGCATCCACGGCGACATCCTCATCCCCGAGGACCGCCTGCGCGCCGCCCTGCTGCGCTCCCAGCGCGGGGAGGCGGACCTGGCGGCGGAACTGTCGAAGCTGCTGGGCAAGCCCTGGGACGACGAACTGGAGCCGTTCCGGTACGCCGGCGAGGGCGCCCCGGTCCGCTGGCTGCACCAGGTGGTCTGACCGGCCCGGCCCGCGGCGGGCGCCGTCCCGGGACGCGCGAAGGGCTCCCACCGGCCGGTGGGAGCCCTTCGGCTGCGTGCGGACGCCGGTCAGACGGTCCGGAACGCCAGCACCACGTTGTGCCCGCCGAAGCCGAACGAGTCGTTCAGGGCGGCGATCCGCCCCTCGACCGGCAGCTTGCGCGCCTCGTCCCGCACCACGTCGGCGTGGGCCTCGGCCTCGGGGTCGATGTTCTCGATGTTGATGGTCGGCGGAGCCAGCCGGTGGTACAGCGCCAGCACGGTCGCGACGGACTCCACGCCGCCCGCGCCGCCGAGCAGATGCCCGGTCATCGACTTGGTCGCGGACACCGCGATGTGGTCGGCGTCGTCGCCGAACACCTTCCGCAGCGCCTTCAGCTCGGCGATGTCACCGGCCGGCGTCGACGTCGCGTGCGCGTTGACGTGCACGATCTCCGCCGGGTCCAGGTCGTTGCGGTCCAGCAGGTTCTGCAGGGCGTGCGAGATGCCCCGCCCCTCCGGCTCCGGCTGCACGATGTCGTGGCTGTCGGCGGAGATGCCCTGCCCGACCGCCTCGGCGTACACCCGCGCACCGCGCCGGGCGGCGTGCTCGGCGGACTCCAGGACGATCACGCCGGCGCCCTCGCCGAGGACGAACCCGTCGCGGGCGACGTCGTACGGACGCGAGGCGCCCTGCGGGTCGTCGTTGTTCTTGGACATCGCCATCATGTTGCCGAACGCGGCGATCGGCAGCGGGTGGATCGCCGCCTCCGTGCCGCCGGCGACGACGACGTCGGCGCGGCCGGTGCGGATCATCTCGATGGCGTAGCCGATGGCCTCGGCGCCCGACGCGCAGGCGGAGACCGGCGTGTGCACGCCCGCCCGGGCGCCGACGGCCAGACCCACGTTGGCCGAGGGGCTGTTCGGCATCAGCATGGGGACGGTGTGCGGGGAGACGCGGCGGACGCCCTTCTCCTTGAGCACGTCGTACTGGTCGAGGAGGGTGGTCACGCCGCCGATGCCGGAGGCGATGACCGCGCCGAGCCGGTCCGGGTCGACGTCGGCGCCCTCACCGGCCTTGGCCTCGAAGCCCGCGTCGGCCCAGGCCTCCTTGGCCGCGATCAGCGCGAACTGCGCCGAGCGGTCCAGGCGGCGGGCCTGCGGCCGGGGAATGACCTCGGTCGGCTCCACGGCGATCTGGGCCGCGATGCGGACCGCCTGTTCGGCGGCCCACTCCTGCTCGAGGGGCGTGACGCCGGAACGACCGGCGATCAGACCCTCCCAGGTAGAGGCTGCGTCGCCACCCAGCGGTGTGGTTGCGCCGATACCGGTGACGACCACGGTGCGATTGGTCGAGCTCACGGAATTTCTCTCCAACGGATACGAGGATTCGTACGGCGCCACCGCCGGGTGGCGGGGCAGTCGGCCCTCAGCCTGCGACCGGCCGATCAGGCCTGGTGCTTGAGGATGTACTCGGCCGCGTCGCCGACGGTCTTGAGGCTCTTGACCTGCTCGTCCGGGATCTTGACCTCGAAGCGCTCCTCGGCGGCGACGACGACCTCGACCATGGACAGCGAGTCGACGTCCAGGTCGTCGGTGAAGGACTTGTCCAGCTGGACGTCCTCAACCGGGATGCCGGCGATCTCGTTCACGATCTCGGCGAGACCGGCGACGATCTCTTCCTGAGTGGCGGCCATGTTGGCGCTCCTTCGTAGATATCCAGAGGGTGTGGCGCCCGCCGCGTCGGCGGCAGGTGGTGGAGTACTCCGCACCGGAAACATGATCCGGTACCGAGTGCCTAAGGGAGGGTAACGACCGTCGCTGCGTAGACGAGACCCGCCCCGAAGCCGATGACGAGGGCGGTGTCGCCGCTCTTCGCCTCGCCGGTCGCCAGGAGCCGCTCCATCGCGAGCGGGATCGAGGCGGCCGAGGTGTTGCCGGTGGTGCGGATGTCGCGGGCGACCGTGACGTGCTCCGGCAGTTTCAGGGTCTTCACCATCGAGTCGATGATCCGCACGTTGGCCTGGTGCGGGATGAAGACGTCCAGGTCGTCCGGGGCGATGCCGGCCGCGTCCAGCGCCTGCTGGGCGACCTTCGCCATCTCGAACACGGCCCAGCGGAACACCGCCTGGCCCTCCTGCGTGATCGCGGGGAACTTGACGTTCCCCGCGGAGTCGAGGGGCAGCTCGGAGACGTCACCGATCCTGAACCGGTCCCACGGCACCGTCTGCTTGATGGTCTCCGCCTTGTCGCCCTCGGAGCCCCACACGGTCGGGCCGATGGCCGGCTCCTGGGAGGGGCCGACGACGACCGCGCCGGCGCCGTCGCCGAACAGGAAGGCCGTGGCCCGGTCCTCCAGGTCGGTGAGATCGCTCAGCCGCTCCACGCCGATGACGAGGACGTACTCCGCCGAACCCTCGACGATCATGCCCTTGGCGAGGGTGAGGCCGTAGCCGAAGCCCGCGCAGCCCGCCGAGATGTCGAAGGCGGCGGCCTTGTCCGTGCCCAGCTTGTCGGCGATCTCGGTGGCGATGGCCGGGGTCTGGCTGAAGTGGGAGACGGTCGAGACGACCACGGCGCCGATCTGCCCGGCGTCGATCCCGGCGTTCGCGAGGGCCTTGCCGGACGCCTCGATCGACATCGCCGCGATGGTCTCCTCCGGCGACGCCCAGTGCCGGGTCTCGATGCCGGAGCGCGAGCGGATCCACTCGTCGGACGAGTCGATCCGCTCCAGGATCACCTCGTTCGGCACGACCCGGGTCGGGCGGTAGCCGCCCACGCCGAGGATGCGCGCGTACGGGGCGCCCTTGCTGGGCTTGATCTTCGCCATGTGGGCTCCTTCTAGGCGCTGTGCTCGGCGGCGTGCTCGGCGATGAGCTCGCGAGCCGCGTCGAGGTCGGCGGGGGTCTTCAGGGCCAGCGTCTTGACGCCGGGCAGCGCGCGCTTGGCCAGACCGGTGAGCGTACCGCCGGGGCACACCTCGATCAGCGCGGTGACACCGAGCTCCTTGAAGGTCTCCATGCACAGGTCCCAGCGGACCGGGTTGGCGACCTGGCCGACCAGCCGCTGGAGCACCTCGGTGCCGCTCGCGACGGTCCGCCCGTCCTTGTTGGAGACGTAGGGGATCTTCGGGTCGGCCGGCGTGAGTTCCGCGGCGGCCTCGGCCAGCTTCTCGACGGCGGGGGCCATGTGGTGGGTGTGGAAGGCGCCGGCGACCTTCAGCGGGACGACCTTGCGGACGCCCTCGGGCTTGTCGTCGTTCAGCGCGGCGAGCTGCTCCAGCGTGCCCGCCGCCACGATCTGGCCCGCGCCGTTCATGTTCGCCGGGGTCAGGCCCAGCTTCTCCAGGTGCGGCACGGTCGTCTCGGGGGCGCCGCCGAGCAGCGCCGACATGCCGGTCTCGGTGATCGCGGCGGCCTCGGCCATCGCCAGGCCCCGCCGGCGTACGAGGGTCAGCGCGGCGGTGTCGTCCAGGACACCGGCGAAGGCGGCGGCGGTGATCTCGCCGACGCTGTGGCCCGCGACGGCCCCCGGCGGGATGTCACCGAGTGCCTCGGCCGAGAGGATCCCCGCGGCGACGAGCAGCGGCTGAGCCACGGCGGTGTCGCGGATCGCGTCCGCGTCGGCCTGTGTGCCGTAGTGGACGAGGTCGAGTCCGATGGCGTCCGACCAGGCGGCGACGCGGTCGGCGGCGCCGGGCAGTTCGAGCCATTCAGTCAGGAAGCCGGGCGTCTGGGCGCCTTGGCCGGGAGCGACGAGTACGAGCACTCTCACACTCTCTCTTGGGGACGGGTACGGCCGCCCGTGAGGACAGGGACGAAGAACAGCAGGGGGTTTTGTGGGCCCCCGACAAAACCCTAGGGCTGAGGATCGCCGTCGACCAGACGCCCCAGGATCAGCGCGATACGGAGGGTGAAAGCCGACCGTACATCGGAGGGTGACCATCCGGTGACATCAGTCACACGTCGGAGCCGGTAGCGCACGGTGTTGGGATGGACGAAGAGCATCCGGGCGGCGCCTTCCAGACTGCTCGCCTGTTCGAGATAGACGCTCAGCGTCTCCAGCAGCGCGGCCCCGGCCTCCTCCAGCGGTCTGTAGATCTCCTCCACCAACTGCTCGCGTGCGGAGGGGTCTCCGGCGATCGCGCGCTCCGGCAGCAGGTCGTCGGCCAGCACCGGACGCGGGGCGTCCTGCCAGGCGGAACACGCCTTGAGCCCCGCCGCGGCGGCCTGCGCGGACCGGGTCGCGGCCAGCAGGTCCGGCACCACCGGGCCGGCCACCACCGGTCCCGGCGCGAACGGCCCGATCAGCGACTTCGCCACGGCGAGCGGGTTGTCGCTGCCGCCCGCGATGACGACGAGCCGGTCCCCGAGGACCCCGGTCAGCACCTGCAGCTTGGCGTGCCGGGCGGCCCGCCGGATGGCCTCCACGGTCAGCTCGGAGTCCCCGTCGGGGGCGGTGCCGAGCACCACGCACACGTGCTCCGGGGAGTTCCAGCCCAGGGCGGCGGCCCGGGAGACGGCCCCCTCGTCGGCCTCGCCGCTGAGCACGGCGTTCACCACCAGGGACTCCAGCCGGGCGTCCCAGGCACCGCGTGCCTCGGCGGCCTGGGCGTACACCTGGGCGGTGGCGAAGGCGATCTCACGGGCGTACACGAGCAGCGCCTCGCGCAGCACGCTCTCGTCGCCGGGGGCCGCGACCTCGTCGATCGCGGACTCCATGACCTCGATGGTGGTGCGCACCATCTCGACGGTCTGCCGCAGGGTGATGGCCCGGGTCAGCTCGCGCGGCGCGGTCCCGAAGACGTCGGTGGAGATGGCCTGCGGAGCCTCCGGGTGCCGGAACCACTCGGTGAAGGCGGCGATGCCGGCCTGGGCGACCAGCCCGATCCAGGAACGGTTCTCCGGGGGCATGGCCCGGTACCACGGCAGCGTCTCGTCCATCCGCGCGATGGCCTGCGCGGCGAGGCTTCCGGACGACTTCTCCAGCCGCCTCAGGGTCGCGGAGTGCGGATGGAGGCCGTGTGCTGTGGCTTCGACGGTACGGGTTTCTGGTTCGGGCACGGGGACAAGACTGCCTTATCGGGACGGCCGCGTGCGCCGCCGGGTCTACGGTGGGACGCGTGATGGACGTACGGCGCGCGGCGGAGCGCTACCCCGGAGGCGACCCGACGGCAGGGATCGAGTCGTTCCACGCCTTTTCCTTCGGCCCGCACTACGATCCCGACAACCTCCGCTTCGGGACGCTGATCGCCTGCAACGAGGAGCGCCTGGCGCCGGGCGCCGGCTTCGACGAGCACCCGCACAGCCACACCGAGATCGTCACCTGGGTCGTCGAGGGCGAGCTGACCCACCGGGACTCCACCGGCCGCGAGACGGTGGTGCGCCCCGGGGACGTGCAGCGGCTGAGCGCGGCCGGCGGCGTGCGGCACGTCGAACGCAACGACGGGACCGCGCCCCTGACCTTCGTGCAGATGTGGCTGGCGCCCCGGGAACCGGGCGGCGAGCCGTCGTACGAGATCGTCCCCGCCCTCGCCGACTCCGCCCCGTACGCCGTCCCCGCGGCCGGCGCGACGCTGCACGTGCGGCGCCTGGCGGCGGGGGAGCGGACGGCGGTCCCGGACGGGGCGTACGTGTACGTCCACGTGGTGCGCGGCCGCATACGGCTGGACGGCGCGGAGCTGGGCCCCGGCGACGCGGCGCGCATCACCGGGGCGGACGGCGTGGCAGCGGCGGGGGTGACGCCGGCCGAGCTGCTGGTGTGGGAGATGAGCGGCTAGAACCGCGCCGAGGGTGCGGTCGCCGCCCGGCGGGCGCATCCCGCGCCCGCCGCGGAGCAGCCGACGCCCGCTGCCGGCGCAGGCCTCGGCCGCGCCGGGGACACGGAGCCGTCAGAGCGGGTCGAGGCGGGCCTTGAGCAGGCAGAACTCGTTGCCCTCGGGGTCGGCGAGGACGTGCCACTGCTCCTCGCCGGTCTGGCCGATGTCGGCCGGGCGCGCTCCGAGCTTCAGAAGGCGCTCGAGCTCGGCGTCCTGGCCGCGGTCGGTGGGGTTGACGTCGATGTGCAGCCGCAGCTTGTCCGGCTTCGGCTCGTCGCTGCGGCTGAGGATGATCGTCGGCTGCGGACCGCCGAACCCTTCGCGCGGACCGATCTCGACGTAGCCCTCCTCCCCGCGGTCGAGCACCACGAAGTCCAGGACCTCGCACCAGAACCGCGCCAGCGCCTCCGGGTCCCGGCAGTCGAGCACGAGTTCACTGATGCGACATGCCATGGACGAACCCCGCTTCCGGTGTGGGAACTGCCGGTACGGCCGCGCGCGGAGCTCTTCGGCTCCCCGCGGCGGACACGCCCGAGACCGTACCGGGCGGGACAAGGAGGTGCGAGGGGTTTTCGCGGAGTCCCCGCCCGGGCGCGGCCGGGCGGGGACCGCGGGGCTGCGGCCGGCGGGTCGCGCCGTGGGGCGGCCGGCTGCGCGCGAGACCGCTAGCGCAGCTCCGCCAGCACCGCGTCGGTGAAGAGCGGCCACGCCTCGATCGCCCAGGGCCCGAACGCCCGGTCCGTCAGCGCCACGCACGCCGCGCCGGCGTCCGGGTCGACCCACAGGAACGTCCCCGACTGCCCGAAGTGCCCGAAGGCGCGCGGCGAGGACGACGACCCGGTCCAGTGCGGGGACTTGCCGTCGCGGATCTCGAAGCCGAGGCCCCAGTCGTTGGGGTTCTGGTGCCCGTAGCCCGGCAGCACGCCCTTCCTCCCCGGGTACTGCACCGTCATCGCCTCGGCGACCGTGCGGGGGTCCAGCAGCCGCGGGGCCTGCACCTCGGCGGCGAACCGCAGCAGGTCCTCGACGGTGGAGACGCCGTCCTTGGCCGGGGAGCCGTCGAGCGTCGTCGACGTCATCCCCAGCGGCTGGAGCACCGCCTGCCGCAGGTACTCGGCGAACGGGATGTCCGTGGCCTTCGCGATGTGCTCCCCGAGCTGCTCGAAACCGGCGTTGGAGTACAGCCGCCGCTCCCCGGGCGGGGCCGTCGCCCTGTGCTCGTCGAAGGCGAGGCCCGAGGTGTGCGCGAGCAGGTGCCGCACCGTCGACCCGTCGGGGCCGGCGGGCTCGTCCAGCTCGACCGCCCCCTCCTCGTACGCGACGAGCGCCGCGTAGGCGGCGAGCGGCTTGGTGACCGAGGCCAGGGGGAAGCGCCGGTCGACCGGTCCGTGGCTGCCGAGGACCGTGCCGTCGGCCCGTACGACACCCGCCGCGGCGGTGGGAACCGGCCAGTTCTCGATCAACGCGAGGCTCTTCAAGGACATGCCCGTGAGCCTAAGCGGCCCACCGGCGCAGTCGCACCGAGGGGTCGGTGTCCCGGGTGGAGCCCGTCGACGCGTACGGCGGCTCGGTCCCGGCGGAGGCGGTGAGCATGACTGACGTACCCGGCGCCCCGCTCCCGGAGCCGGCGCAGCGACTCCTCCGTGCACGCGCGCGTACCCCCGGCGCCGGGCGTCCGGGTCGGTCGCGACGCCGAAGACGTAGCCGGTCAGCCCGTGCGGGTTGGCGACCTGTCCGATCCGGTGCTCCAGCGTCCCGGCCACCGGCGCGGCCGGCGCCCCGGGCCGCTCCGGGCGGCCGGCGACGAACGCGGCGCAGTCCCCGTGCGGCCGGGCCGGCCGCTCCCGCGGGGCCGGCGGGGACCGGGCGTGCCGCTCGGCGGGCGCGTCGACCATCACCTGACGCGGTCTCAGCACCTCCTGGGCGTCCCCGGGCGCGGCACGGCGTACGGCACCCGTGGCCCGCGCGCCGACCGGTGCGCCCGCGTCCCGCCGCGTCGATTTCCGATCGATCGCGCTTGCCTGGAGCACACTCCAAGGTCATAGCGTGAGGCCATGACGGTGACGGAGACCACGAGCACCAGTACCGACACCTGCGCGGGGCCGCGGCCCCGCGGCCGGCGCCCGGACGGCGAGGACCGGTACACCATCAGCGAGGTCGCCGCCCTCACCGGCCTGACGGCGCACACCCTGCGCTGGTACGAGCGGATCGGGCTGATGCCGCACATCGACCGCTCCCACACCGGGCAGCGCCGCTACAACAACCGCGACCTGGACTGGCTCGACCTCGTCGGCAAGCTCCGGCTGACCGGCATGCCGGTCGCGGACATGGTCCGGTACGCGGAGCTGGTGCGCGCGGGCGACCACACCTACGGCGAGCGCTTCGCGCTGCTGAAGGCGACCCGGGAGGACGTCCTGGCCAGGATCGCCGAACTGCAGGGCACGCTCGCCGTGCTCGACCGGAAGATCGATTTCTACGCGGACGCCGGGCGCGCCCTGGCGTCGGAGGGGTCCCGATGACGGACGGCAGGATCGAGAAGGTACGGCTGGGCACGGACGGCCCCGAGGTGGGCGTCCAGGGCCTGGGCTGCATGGGCATGAGCTTCGCCTACGGCCCGGCGGACGCCGGGGAGTCCCGGGCGACCCTGGAACGGGCGCTGGAACTCGGCATCACCCTGTACGACACGGCGGACGCGTACGGGGCGGGGGAGAACGAGCGGTTCCTGTCGCCGTTCTTCAAGGCGCACCGCGACGAGGTCGTCGTCGCCACCAAGTTCGCCCTGTCGATCCCGCCGGACGACCCGACGAAGCGCATCATCCGCAACGACCCCCCGTACATCCGCCAGGCCGTCGAGGCCAGCCTGAAGCGCCTCGACGTCGACGTGATCGACCTCTACTACATGCACCGGCGCGATGTGGCTGTGCCGATCGAGGAGACCGTCGGCACGATGGCCGAGCTGGTGCGCGAGGGCAAGGTGAAGCACCTGGGCCTGAGCGAGGTCACCGCGGACGAGCTCCGGGCCGCGGCCGCCGTCCACCCCATCGCCGCCGTGCAGTCGGAGTGGTCGCTGTTCAGCCGGGACATCGAGGCGAAGGTCGTGCCCGCCGCCCGCGAACTGGGCGTGGCCCTGGTCCCGTACTCCCCGCTCGGCCGGGGCTTCCTCACGGGCTCCTTCGTCAACGCCGAGAAGGACCTGACGGACGGTGACTTCCGCCGCCAGCAGCCCCGCTTCACCGGCGAGAACGCCCGGGCCAACGCGGCCCTCCTCGCCCCGGTCCGCACGGTCGCCGAGGCCCGCGGCGCCTCCCTCGGCCAGATCGCCCTGGCCTGGGCCCAGCAGCGGGCGGCGGTGCACGGCCTGCCGGTCGTCCCGATCCCGGGCACCCGCAAGCCGGGCCGGGTGGCGGAGAACGCGGCGGCCACCCGCATCGTGCTCACCGAGGAGGAACTGGCGCTGCTGGAGCCCATCGCGGCGAAGGTGGCGGGCAACCGCTACCCGGACATGGCGTTCACCTCGGCGGGCCGGGAGTAGCCGGGAGGGCGGGGACGCCGCCGGGCGGCTAGAGCTCCGCCAGCAACTCCGCCTTCTTCGAGGAGAACTCCTCGTCGGTCACCAGCCCGGCCCGGTGCAGTTCCCCGAGATGGCGGATCCGCTCGGCGATGTCCGCGGGGTCGCGGCGCACCGCCGCCGGCACCGCGGGCACCGGCTGGGCCTCCCGCACCGCCGCCAGCACCGCCGCCGCGAACGGCAGCGACTCGTGCACCGCCCCGTACCCGAGCCCGAACACCACGGCCGCCGGGTCCTGGTCCGGCGACGCCGGCTGCGCCTCGGCGGCGTCGCGCCGCAGCAGCCGCAGGTACCCCTCGAACAGCTCGGGTGAGCGCCACTCCACCCCGCTCAGGCCGGCGACCGCGAAACTCTGGTCGCCGGCCTTCCACTTCGCCGTCGACGCGCCCGTCCAGAACCACCGGAAGCGCACCGTGCGGCCGTCGAAGGACGCCTTCCCGTCGTACCCCTTGAACTGCAGCGGCACCTCGGGCGCCGCCACCAGGTACCGCTCGGCGGGCCCCGAGGCGGTCAGCCGCGCCCGCACCTCCTCGGCGTAGTACTCCGCGAGCACGTCCCGCTCGGCCGGCAGCACCAGCCGGTACGGGTCGCCGCTCTCCTTCAACTGCCCCGCGGCGGCCTCCATCAGCGGATCGGCGCCGGGCCGCGGCTCCATGCGCAGGACGACGGTGCCGCGCCGGCCGGGGGTGAGCGTCACGCCGGTGACGGCCTCCAGGGGGATCCGGCGTTCCCCCAGCACCTGGAGCAGCTTCGGTGTTCGAATCCCCCGTTCGTAGCGGATGAGCACGGAGTCGGACTCGAACTCCCAGGCGGCATGAAATCCGGCCAGTACGTCACCCATGCGGCTCATCGTATGCGGCATGAGGCCTTCCGTCCCCTCCCCGTGCAGACCGCGGTTCCTGTCGTCTCTACGCGCGTCCGGCCGTGCCCGCGTCGGACAAACCCGCCGCGCAGACGTCGTCTTCTCCGGCGCAGTCCACCGAGCGGTATGCGCCAACGCCGATCTCGGCGAAGTTCAGCAGGCTCTCCGTCCCCGGTTCGAAATAGCCGCTGTGTCCCTGCGCGCCCCGCGCGGACAACACCCGCGCCCCGAACGCGGCCGACACCGGATCGGCCCCGTGGCCCAGCCCGCCGACCTCCAGATACGGCACGTCCTGCACCCAGTCGTCGGCGTCCCGCGTCGCCCACACGCGGGCGGTGGTGCGCAGTTGGGCGGCGTTCCGGACGCGCATGCCGGGGCTGCCGGCCACCGCGATGTCGGCCACCCGGCGCGGCAGCGCGGGCGCGGCGAGCCCGCACACCACGGAGCCGTAGCTGTGGCAGAACAGCGCGACCGGCGCCTTCCCGGGCAGCGCCCGCACCAGCGCGTTCAGCCGTGCGGCCCCGCTCCCGGCGCGCGTCGCGGTGGCCGCGTCCACGCCGAGCCCGCTGGGTGCCGTGTAGTCGGCCCAGGCGATCACGGCCGTGCGGGTCGAGGGGCCGGCCGCCCGCTCGGCGGCGTACAGGGCCTCGGCCATGCCGACGGGGGCCGCGTACCTGCGCCGGGTGCGCTGGAAGGTGAGCAGGTCGGTGTCGACGCCGGGGACGACGACGGAGACGCGGTCGGCCCGGCGCAGATCGCCGAAGACCTCGGCGACGCGTCCGGAGCCTTCCGGGTCGAAGGCGAGGATGCGCCGGCCGGCCCCCATCAGCGACTCGAAGCGGTGCATCCGGCGGCCCGCCGCCCGCTGCCCGTCCGGCGTGAGGCGGCTGTCGTGCAGGCGTGCGCGCTCGGCCGCGCGGGCCTGGCCGAGCGCGATGCGGTTGGCGCGGTAGCGCAGCTCGACGGGGGCGCCGTTCATGTTGCCCACCACGAGGGGATGGCGGCGGGCCAGCGTGAGCCGCTGCCGTTCGGTGAGGGAGGCGAAGAAGCGGGCCAGCCGGCCGGGCGCCGCCTGCGGGTCCGGCAGCCGGCGCCCGTCGATCCGGCCGTGCTCCCAGGCGCTGAGCGAGGCCCCCAGGGCCGTCGTCTCGTGCTGGGCGCGCAGTGCGGTCCAGCCGGTGGTCGCCAGCATCACGAACACCACGGCCAGGGCGAGCAGCGCGCGCCAGACGCTCAGGTGAGGGGAGGTGTCGAAGGAAGTCACTGGAAGGACACACTAGGAGAACGGAAGGGTCTCGCGTGAATCAAGTGACGCGGATCACGTTTCGTTCACGCGATGCGGGGTTCGGTTCTCTTCCGCGCGGTCCGAAGCGGCTGGGAGCGGCTCACTCCCCGCGCCAGTTCCCGGCCAGCGCCGGCCCCACCTGATCGAGGTGCGAGGCGGTCAGCTCGCGGATCGCCGCGAGGCTGACGTCGTCCCCCGCCGACCAGGCCCGTTCCGTGACCCGCATGACCGCGCCGAAGACGGCCACCACCAGGCGCGGCCGCGGGTCGGCGTCCACGTCCAGCCCCTCCCGGCGGGCGATGACGCGCGCGATCTCCTCCTCCAGCTCCGTCGCGCGCCGCAGATGGGCGGCGAGCAGCGCGGGCGTCGACTCGATCACCCGGTACAGGCGCATGTGGAGCTCCAGCGGCACCAGCTGCTCGATGGCCTCGCCGATGGTGTCCCAGCTGTCCAGGACGGCGCGGCGCAGCGCCTGCAGCGGCGGCTCGCCGGGCGGGCGCTCGCGCAGGGCGGCCAGGAAGTGCGACTCCGCGAGCCGCGCCACGAAGAACGCCGCCTCCTCCTTGCTGGCGAAGTAGCGGAAGAAGGTGCGCTGGGAGACGCCGACGGCCTCGGCGATCTCGTCGACGGTGGTCCGTTCGTAGCCCTTGGCCGTGAACAGCTCGAGGGCGGCCCGCAGCAGCGCGTCCCGCGTGCGCTGCTTCTTGCGCTCGCGCAGCCCCGGCCGGGGCGCCGTGCGAACGGTCTCCAGCGTGTCCATGGGCCCTCCCGGCGAAACTGTTCTCCCTGTTCAGGCTATAAGGGAGTGGCGCGTCAGTTACCGGCTTGTGAACTGGTTTGTCATGTGTCAGTCGCTGTCACTAGCCTCGAACGCATGACTAGTCAGACCACCATCGACACGACGGGGTCGGGGGACAAGGCACCGGCAACCCCGTCGGACGCGACGCCGGGCAAGGGGCTGCGCGGCCACCCCTGGTTCACCCTCATAACCGTCGCAGTGGGGGTCATGATGGTGGCCCTCGACGGCACCATCGTGGCCATCGCCAACCCGGCCATCGGCGACGACCTGAAGGCCAGCCTGGCCCAGCTGCAGTGGATCACCAACGCCTACTTCCTCGCCCTCGCGGTCTCCCTGATCACCGCGGGCAAGCTCGGTGACCGCTTCGGCCACCGCCAGACCTTCCTCATCGGCGTGATCGGCTTCGCCGCCGCCTCGGGGGCCATCGGCCTGTCCAGCAGCATCGGGCTGGTCGTCACCTTCCGCGTCTTCCAGGGCCTGTTCGGCGCGCTGCTGATGCCGGCCGCGCTGGGCCTGCTGCGGGCCACCTTCCCGGCCGAGAAGCTCAACATGGCCATCGGCATCTGGGGCATGGTCATCGGCGCCTCCACCGCGGGCGGCCCGATCCTCGGCGGTGTCCTCGTCGAGCACGTCAACTGGCAGTCGGTGTTCTTCATCAACGTGCCGGTCGGTGTCCTCGCGGTCGTCCTCGGCGGGTGGATCCTGCTGGACCACCGTGCGGAGAACGCGCCGCGCTCCTTCGACGTCGCCGGCATCGCGCTGCTGTCGGGCGCGATGTTCTGCCTCGTCTGGGCCCTGATCAAGGCGCCCGAGTGGGGCTGGGGGGACGGCAGGACCTGGCTGTTCATCGCCGCGTCGGTGGTCCTCTTCGCCGCCTTCGCCCTCTGGGAGAAGAGGGTGCGGGAGCCGCTGATCCCGCTGGCGCTGTTCCGCTCCGTCCCGCTGTCCGCGGGTGTCGTGCTGATGGTCCTGATGGCCATCGCCTTCATGGGCGGTCTGTTCTTCGTGACCTTCTACCTGCAGAACGTGCACGGCATGAGCCCGGTCGACGCCGGTCTGCACCTGCTGCCGCTCACCGGCATGATGATCGTCGGCTCCCCGCTGGCGGGCGCGATGATCACCAAGTTCGGCCCGCGGATCCCGCTGGCCGGCGGCATGGCGCTCACCGCGATCGCCATGTACGGCATGTCCACCCTGGACGTGAACACCGGCAGCGGCCCGATGTCCCTGTGGTTCGCCCTGCTGGGCCTCGGCCTCGCACCGGTCATGGTCGGCGCCACCGAGGTCATCGTCGGCAACGCGCCGATGGAGCTCTCCGGCGTCGCCGGCGGTCTGCAGCAGGCCGCCATGCAGATCGGCGGCAGCCTCGGCACGGCCGTCCTGGGCGCCGTGATGGCCTCCAAGGTCGACAGCGACCTGGCCGGCAACTGGACCGAGGCGGGGCTCCCGCCGCTCACCCCGGCCCAGGAGCAGCAGGCCTCGGAGGCGGTCCAGGTCGGCGTGGCGCCGGTGGCGCCGGGCACCCCCGACGCCGTCGTCGGGAAGATCACGGACGTCGCGCACGACACCTTCGTCTCCGGCATGAGCCTGGCGTCGCTGGTCGCCGCCGGGGTCGCCGTCGTCGCGGTGCTGGTCGCGTTCCTCACCAAGCGGGGGGAGAACGCCGAGGCCGGCGCGGGCATCGGCCACATCTGACGGGGCGTCGGGCCGGTTCGCCCATCAGGGTGACAACACCGGCCGTCCCTCCCCTCCGGCCCGTGCCGCGGGTCACAGTGGGTCAAGCCCTCCGCAGGGCATGGAGGACGGCCGGCCGCGGCGCGCTGCTGGAGGGGGGCGGCGCGGCGCGGCCCGGCGCCCGGGCCCCGCGCCCCGCCCCCGCGGGCAGGCCGCACACCATCAGCCCGCGCCCGGGGCGGCGCACCCGGGCGGGCGGGGGGGGGGGCAGGCGCCGCGCCGAGGCGGCGATGTTC
>NZ_JBITFM010000001.1:0-122465 GCF_044456065.1 Streptomyces sp. NPDC051041 | reverse complement strand
GGTTGTTCTGTGGGCGCCCCCCCCCCCGCGGGGTGGGGGGGGGGGGGGGGGGGGGGGGGGGGGGGGGGGGGGGGCGGCGCCCCGCCCCCGGCCGCGCGGTCCCGGCGCGCAGCCGCGCGAGCCGGGCCGGACGATCGGCCGCGGCGTAGGCGGCGGCGGAGGTCAGGGCCGGGGCGAAAAGCGGCCGCCGGGTGCGCTGCTCCCGGCGGGCTCGGGCCGGCCGCTGCCGCAGGGGCGCGCGGCGGGAAACGCGCGGGGGCGGACGGGCCCGCGGGCCCGCCCGCCCCCCGACGGCGGCGGACGCGTCACGCGTCGCCGCCCGCGACGCCCGGGTCGGCCGCCGCCACGTCCAGCAGCCGGTACCGGTCGATCGCCTGCTTCAGCGCCGAGCGGTCGACCTTGCCCTCCCGCGCCAGCTCGGTCAGCACCGCCACCACGATCGACTGGGCGTCGATGTGGAAGAAGCGCCGGGCCGCCCCGCGGGTGTCCGCGAACCCGAACCCGTCGGCGCCCAGCGACTGGTACGTCCCCGGCACCCACCGCGCGATCTGGTCGGGCACCGACCGCATCCAGTCGGACACGGCCACGAACGGCCCCTCGGCGCCGGACAGCTTCCGCGTCACGTACGGCACCCGCTGCTCCTCCTCCGGGTGCAGCAGGTTGTACTCCTCGCACGCCACGGCCTCGCGCCGCAGCTCGTTCCACGAGGTCGCCGACCACACGTCGGCCCGGACGTTCCACTCCTCGGCGAGGATCCGCTGCGCCTCGACGGCCCACGGCACCGCGACACCGGACGCCATGATCTGCGCCGGGACCGCGCCGGCCGTGCCCTCGCTGAACCGGTAGACGCCCTTGAGGATGCCCTCGACGTCCACCCCCGCGGGCTCGGCCGGGTGCTGGATCGGCTCGTTGTAGACGGTCAGGTAGTAGAAGACGTCCTCGCCGTGCGGATGCTCCTCGGAGCCGCCGTACATCCGCCGCAGCCCGTCCTGGACGATGTGCGCGATCTCGTAGCCGAAGGCGGGGTCGTACGCCACGCAGGCCGGGTTGGTCGAGGCCAGCAGCTGGGAGTGGCCGTCCGCGTGCTGCAACCCCTCACCGGTCAGGGTCGTCCGGCCGGCGGTCGCGCCCAGGACGAAACCGCGCGCCAGCTGGTCGGCCATCTGCCAGAACTGGTCGCCGGTGCGCTGGAAACCGAACATCGAGTAGAAGACGTAGACCGGGACGAGCGGCTCGCCGTGGGTGGCGTACGCCGAGCCCGCGGCGATCAGGGAGGCCGTGCAGCCGGCCTCCGAGATGCCGTCGTGCAGCATCTGCCCGTCCGGCGCCTCCTTGTAGGCGAGCAGCAGGTCGCGGTCCACCGCCTCGTACTGCTGGCCCAGCGGGTTGTAGATCTTCGCGCTCGGGAAGAAGGAGTCCATGCCGAACGTGCGGTACTCGTCCGGCGCGATCAGCACGAACCGCCTGCCGATCTCCTTGTCCCGCATGAGGTCCTTGAGCAGGCGCACGAAGGCCATGGTCGTCGCGATGGACTGCTGGCCCGAGCCCTTCTTCACGCTCGCGTACGTCTTGTCGCCGGGCAGGGGCAGCGGCTTCGACCGCACCACGCGCGTCGGCACGTACCCGCCGAGGCTCTTGCGGCGGTCGTGCATGTACTGGATCTCCTCCGAGTCCCGGCCCGGGTGGTAGTACGGCGGCGCGCCGGACTCCAGCTCCCGGTCGGAGATCGGCAGGTGCAGCCGGTCGCGGAAGCGCTTGAGGTCGTCGACCGTCAGCTTCTTCATCTGGTGTGTGGCGTTGCGGCCCTCGAAGTTCGGGCCCAGCGTCCAGCCCTTGACCGTCTTGGCCAGGATGACGGTCGGCTGGCCCTTGTGCTCCACGGCCGCCTTGTACGCCGCGTAGATCTTGCGGTGGTCGTGACCGCCGCGGCCCAGGTGCAGGATCTGGTCGTCGGTCAGGTGCTCGACCATCGCGCGCAGCCGGTGGTCGTCACCGAAGAAGTGCTCGCGGATGTACGCGCCGGACTCGGTGGCGTACGTCTGGAACTGCCCGTCCGGGGTGGTGTTCATCCTGTCGACCAGGATGCCGTCGCGGTCCTGCGCGAGCAGCGGGTCCCAGGTGCGGTCCCAGATCAGCTTGATCACGTTCCAGCCGGCGCCCCGGAAGACCGACTCCAGCTCCTGGATGATCTTGCCGTTGCCGCGCACCGGGCCGTCGAGGCGCTGGAGGTTGCAGTTGACGACGAAGGTGAGGTTGTCCAGGCCCTCGCGGGCGGCCAGGGTGAGCTGGCCCAGCGACTCCGGCTCGTCCATCTCGCCGTCGCCGAGGAACGCCCACACGTGCGACCTGGAGGTGTCGGCGATCCCGCGCGCGTGCAGGTAGCGGTTCATCCGCGCCTGGTAGATCGCGCCGATCGGGCCGAGCCCCATCGACACGGTCGGGAACTCCCAGAAGTCCGGCATCAGCCGCGGATGCGGGTACGACGACAGCCCGTACGGCGACTTCGACCGCTCCTGCCGGAAGCCGTCCAGGTGCCGCTCGGTGAGCCGGTCCAGCAGGAACGCGCGGGCGTAGATGCCCGGCGAGGCGTGCCCCTGGAAGAAGACCTGGTCGCCGCCGTCGCCCTCGTCCTTGCCGCGGAAGAAGTGGTTGAAGCCCACGTCGTACAGCGAGGCGGAGGAGGCGAAGGTGGCGATGTGACCGCCGACCCCGATGCCGGGCCGCTGCGCGCGCGAGACCATCACCGCCGCGTTCCAGCGCGTGGCGTTGAGGATCCTGCGCTCGATCTCCTCGTTGCCCGGGAAGAACGGCTCGCTCCTGGTGGGGATGGTGTTGACGTAGTCCGTGCTGCGCATCTCGGGCACGGCCACGCGCTTCTCGCGCGCCCGCTCGATCAGCCGCAGCATCAGATAGCGGGCCCGCTCCCGGCCGCGCGCGTCGACGGCGGCGTCGAGGGAGTCGAGCCACTCCTGGGTCTCCTCGGGATCGAAGTCAGGAACCTGACTCGGAAGGCCGCCAATGATGATCGGGTTGCGATCGGATCCGGAAGCCACGCTGTTCCTTACCTGTCGGAGGGCTGTCTGTGGGGAATGCGCCGAACGGGACGGACCGGGGACGCGGGGGGCGGTCGGGGACGTGGTGGACGCGGGGGATGCGGGCGGTTTCGTACGCCTGTGCCGCTCCCCATCGTGTACCTCGGGAGCCCGGACGTCATCTCTACCCGGAGGTAACGGCCGGCGTATCCGCGTACAGTTCCCCGGAGGGTTCCCAAACGTGCAAAGCGGGCAGAAAGGTGTGGTGTATGTCACCCCCTGCTGGGATGCTGTGCCTGGGGTTGCGGTGACACGGCCGGGATCGTCACCGTTTCGGCGGTCTGGACGGCCGGGTACTTGCGCGATCCGCCCCGCCCGTGTGGACTACGGCCAATGCTTCGCGCACGCGCGTGGCTGAGATATTCCCAAGACATGATCAGGAGGCAACCCGTGAGCGCGACCGCGGACCACGCGGAGGAGCGGACGAACCCTGCCGCCAGGCTGGGGTTCCAGCCCGGGCAGGTGGTCCAGGAGATCGGCTACGACGACGACGTCGATCAGGAGCTCCGCGAGGCCATCGAGGAAGTCATCGAGGGCGACCTGATGGACGAGGACTACGACGACGTGGCCGACGCCGTTGTGCTGTGGTTCCGTGACGACGACGGCGACCTGACGGATGCGCTGGTGGATGCCACCACGTACATCGAGGAGGGCGGCGCGATCCTGCTCCTCACGCCGAAGACCGGCCGTGCGGGGTACGTGGAGCCGAGCGACATCTCGGAAGCCGCCACGACGGCAGGGCTGACGGCGTCCAAGAGCGTCAGCGTGGGCAAGGACTGGAGCGGCAGCCGACTGGCGACGCCGAAGGCCGCCAAGTCCAAGCGGTGACCGTCCGGCGGGGGCGCCGCCCCCGCCCGTACCGGCCCGCGGGGCCCTCGTCGCACACCCCCGGACGGGCCGGGCACGCCCGGCCCGTCCGGGGTCTCGCGGTGCTCGCTGCGTAGGGTGGTGCCACCCGAACAGCCCACCGAAGGGAAGAGCAGGACGATGGCGATCCAGGTCGGCGAGAAGGCCCCCGACTTCGAGCTCAGGGACAACCACGGCGCGACCGTGCGGCTGTCCGACTTCCGCGGCGAGAAGAACGTGGTGCTGCTCTTCTACCCCTTCGCCTTCACCGGCGTCTGCACCGGTGAGCTCTGCGAGCTGCGTGACAACCTGCCGCAGTTCTCCGCCCGCGACACCCAGGTGCTCGCCGTCTCCAACGACTCCGTCCACACCCTGCGCGTCTTCGGCGAGCAGGAGGGCCTGGAGTACCCGCTGCTGTCCGACTTCTGGCCGCACGGCAACGTCTCGCGCGCCTACGGCGTCTTCGACGAGGACAAGGGTTGCGCCGTGCGCGGGACCTTCATCATCGACAAGGAGGGCGTCGTGCGGTGGACCGTCGTCAACGGCCTGCCGGACGCGCGCGACCTCGGCGAGTACGTGAAGGCGCTCGACGCCCTGTGATGCCGTCCGGCACCCCTTGAGCCGTCGGCTCCAGGGCCTGCGGGGGGCGGGAACCCGTCACTAGGATCGACTCGTTGATCCGACATCCGACGCACTACGGGGCTTCCCGCCCCCGGACATCAATGGAGGACTCGTGGGAGTCAGCCTCAGCAAGGGCGGCAACGTATCGCTGACCAAGGAGGCCCCGGGCCTGACCGCGGTCATCGTCGGTCTGGGGTGGGACGTCCGCACCACGACCGGCACCGACTTCGACCTCGACGCCAGCGCGCTGCTGCTGAACAACTCCGGCAAGGTCATCAGCGACCAGCACTTCATCTTCTTCAACAACCTCAAGAGCCCCGACGGCTCCGTCGAGCACACCGGAGACAACCTCACCGGTGAGGGCGAGGGCGACGACGAGCAGATCAAGGTCGACCTCGCCACGGTCCCGGCCGAGGTCGACAGGATCGTCTTCCCGGTCTCGATCTACGACGCCGAGAACCGCCAGCAGTCCTTCGGACAGGTGCGCAACGCGTTCATCCGCGTCGTCAACCAGGCCGGCGGTGCCGAGATCGCCCGGTACGACCTGAGCGAGGACGCCTCCACGGAGACCGCCATGGTCTTCGGCGAGCTGTACCGGCACGGCGCGGAGTGGAAGTTCCGCGCCATCGGCCAGGGCTACGCCTCGGGTCTGCGCGGCATCGCGCAGGACTTCGGCGTGAACGTCTGAGCCCTCGCCGGCTCCACGCGTCCGGCGCCGCACGGTTTGCGTGCGGCGCCGGACGCGCAGAAAGCCAGAGAAGCATCACCCAGGGGAGGGATCAGCACCATGGGCGTCACGCTCGCCAAGGGAGGCAACGTCTCCCTGTCCAAGGCCGCACCGGACCTCACACAGGTGATGATCGGGCTCGGCTGGGACGCGCGCTCCACCACCGGAGCCCCCTTCGACCTCGACGCCAGCGCCCTGGTGTGCGGCGGCGGCCGGGTGCTCGGCGACGAGTGGTTCGTCTTCTACAACCAGCTCAGGAGCCCGGACGGCTCCGTCGAGCACACCGGCGACAACCTCACCGGCGAGGGCGACGGCGACGACGAGTCCATCCTGGTCGACCTCTCCCGGGTGCCCGACCGGTGCGACCGGATCGTCTTCCCGGTCTCCATCCACCTCGCCGACGAACGCGGCCAGACCTTCGGCCAGGTCAGCAACGCCTTCATCCGCGTGGTGAACCAGGCCGACGGCCAGGAACTCGCCCGGTACGACCTGAGCGAGGACGCCTCCACGGAAACCGCCATGATCTTCGGCGAGGTCTACCGCCACCGCGGCGAGTGGAAGTTCCGAGCCGTGGGACAGGGGTACGCGTCGGGACTGCGAGGCATCGCTCTAGACTTCGGAGTCAACGTTTCGTAAAGCCGAGTACAGCGCGGGGGAGAACCTCTCCCAGACTTCGTCTGGGGGTGCCCCCAACAAGGGATTGGGTTGCCAGTGGTTCTGAAAACCTTCGGCTGGTCGTTCGCGGTCACCGCGCTCGGCCTCGTCGCGGCGGTCTTCTACGGGGGGTGGACCGCCTTCGGTATCGTGGCGATCCTGTCCGTCCTCGAGATCTCGCTGTCGTTCGACAACGCGGTGGTCAACGCCGGGATCCTGAAGAAGATGAGCGCCTTCTGGCAGAAGATCTTCCTCACGATCGGCATCCTGATCGCCGTCTTCGGCATGCGCCTGGTCTTCCCGGTCGTGATCGTCGCGATCAGCGCACAGCTCGGCCCGATCGAGGCCGTCGACCTGGCGCTGACCGACAAGGACCGCTACCAGGAACTGGTCACCGACGCCCACCCGGCGATCGCCGCCTTCGGCGGCATGTTCCTGCTGATGATCTTCCTGGACTTCCTCTTCGAGGACCGGGAGATCAAGTGGCTGACCTGGCTGGAGCGGCCGCTGGCCAAGCTCGGCAGGGTCGACATGCTGTCGGTGTGCATCGCGCTGATCGTCCTGCTGATCTCGTCGCTGACCTTCGCCACCCACGCCCACCAGCACGGCGGCGCGCACGTGGACAAGGCGGAGACGGTCCTGCTGGCCGGCATCGCGGGCCTGGTCACCTACCTGATCGTCGGTGGTCTGTCCGGCTTCTTCGAGGACAAGCTCGAGGAGGAGGAGGAGCGCGAGCACGAGGCCGAGGAGGAGGCCGCGCGCACCGGCAAGCCCAAGTCGGCGGTCGTCCTGGCGGGCAAGGCCGCGTTCTTCATGTTCCTCTACCTGGAGGTCCTGGACGCGTCCTTCTCCTTCGACGGCGTGATCGGCGCCTTCGCCATCACCAACGACATCGTCCTGATGGCCCTCGGCCTGGGCATCGGCGCCATGTACGTCCGGTCGCTGACCGTCTACCTGGTCCGCCAGGGCACCCTGGACGACTACGTCTACCTGGAGCACGGCGCGCACTACGCCATCGGCGCCCTAGCCGTGATCCTGCTGGTCACCATCCAGTACGAGATCAACGAGATCATCACCGGCCTGATCGGCGTCGTCCTGATCGGCGCCTCCTTCTGGTCCTCCGTCCTGCGCAACCGCCGGCTCGCGGCGGCCGGGGGAGGGTCCGGCTCGGACGAGAAGGCCGAGGTCTCCTCCGGCGTGTGACACGCGCGCGCACCCGGGCCCGGGTGCGCGCCCGTGGCGCCCGCCGCCGCGGGTGTGAACCGGGCCCCGGTGAGGAACGCTCTGGGCGGGGCGGCGTCGAGGACGACTCCTCGGCGCCGCCCCGCCGGTCGTCCAGGGCCGCGGGTCCGCCCGACCCGCGGCCCTCAACGTGAACGTGGGGGCGGGAATGGGCTTCTTGGACGGACTTCGGCGCGGACGCGGGACCGACTTCGACGCGGGCAGCGCGGCCGGCAACGCCATCGAACTGACCAAACGGCACGACCGGGTCTCGCTGACCAAGCAGAGCGCCGCCACCGGCCATCTGCGGATCAACCTGACCTGGCGGATGCGGACCTCCGACATCGGCGCCGCCCGGCGCGAGAGCCTGCTGCGGCACCCCCTCCGGGCGCTGAAGCCGCCGCAGGTCATGGGCCACACCCAGAGCGTGGTCAACGTCGACCTCGACCTGGGCTGCCTGTACGAGCTGCAGGACGGCACCAAGGGGGTCGTCCAGCCGCTCGGCGGCTACTTCGGCGACGTCAACTCCCCGCCGTACGTCAAGCTCAGCGGCGACGACCGGTTCGGCTCGGGGTCCGGGGAGACGATGTACGTCAACCTCGACCACCGCGAGGACATCAAGCGGCTGCTGGTCTTCGCCTACATCTACGACCAGACGCCGGCCTTCGACCGGGCCCACGCGATCGTCACGCTGTACCCCAGCAACGGGCCGCGCATCGAGATAGGCCTGGACGAGCGGCACCCGCAGGCGCGGTCCTGCGCCGTGGTGATGATCGAGAACGTGAAGGGGGAGATCGTCGTCCGGCGCGAGGTGAAGTTCGTGTACGGGTTCCAGGGCGAGCTGGACCGGCTGTACGGATGGGGCCTGCAGTGGGGGAGGGGCTACAAGACCAAGGTGGAGCGGTGACCGGCGCCGCCGTGGCCGCCGGCCCCCCGCCCCGTCAACGCCCGAGGAACTGCGGTCCCTGCGGCGGCAGCCGGAAGTCGGGGTCCGGCACCGCGGTGGCCGGCTGCGGATATCCGTACCCGGGCCGCGCCGTGGCGGCCGCCGGGGGGTAGCCGTACGCGGGCCGGCTCGTCGGGTGCGGGTAGCCGTACGCCGGCTGGGTCGCCGGAGGCTGCTGCGGATAGCCGTACGCCGGCTGGGACGGCTGGGCCGGGACCACCGCGGTCGGCTGTTCCGGCGGCAGCGGCTGGGAGACCTCGGACGCCGGCTGCGGTGGCGCGGACTCCTCCTGCGCGGCCGCCGACTCGTCCACCGAGATGCCGAAGTCGGTCGCCAGGCCCTCCAGCCCGTTGGTGTAGCCCTCGCCCAGCGCCCGGAACTTCCAGCCCTCCCCGCGCCGGTACAGCTCCCCGCAGATCAGCGCGGTCTCCTCGCCCGTCTCCGGCTTGACGTCGAAGTAGGCGAGCGGCTCGGCGTCGGCGGCGGACGCGTCGTACAGCAGGATGCGCAGGGCGCTCACGCGGTCGAAGGTGACGCCGTCCGCCGAGGCGACCAGCAGAACCCGGCCGACTTCGGACTCGACACCGGCCAGGTCTGTCTGGATCGTGTCGGTGAGGCCCTCGGCGACCCGCTTCTTGCCGAGCCGCCAGACCTTCCCGGAGGGGTGCCGGGGCTGGTTGTAGAAGACGAAGTCCTCGTCGGAACGCACACGACCGTCGGGGCCGAGGAGCAGCGCCGAGGCGTCGACGTCCGGGACCCCCTGCCCGGGCGTCCAGCGCAGCACGGCGCGCACCGTCGTGGCTTCCAGCGGGACGTTCGACCCCTTCAGCATCGCGTGCGTCATGCGGTCATCCTGCCCTCTCGGTCCTGGCCACGACAACGCGGGGGGCGAGGTTCCGGGCCGCGGGCCGAAGGGGTCGGCGGTTGCCGTCGACACAGCCGGGTTACCTGGAATTCATGCCTGACGGGAACCCCTGACATGCGCTTCTACGTACTATTACCGGCCACCTTTCGACAGCCCACCGGCCGCCCAGGCAGTACAGGGGAGCTTTATGCGTCATTTCGGGCACCTCGCCCCTGAGGTGCGGCAGCGCCTCTTCCACCGGGAGCCGGGCGAGTTCACCGCGGACTCGCCGGCCCGGCTGCTGTCCGCGGCCCTCGGAGCCACCCTCTACAGCCCGGCCACCCGGCCGCGGCTCGCCGACGACATCGTCAAGCAGGCCGGACGCGGCGTGGTCTCGATGGTGCTGTGCCTGGAGGACTCGATAGACGACGCGGACGTCGTGGCCGGCGAGGAGAACCTCGTCCGGCAGTTCGCCGACCTCGACGCGCGGGCCGGCGCCGACCTGCCGCTGCTGTTCGTCCGGGTCCGCACCCCCGAGCAGATCCCCGACCTGGTACGACGCCTCGGCCCCGCCGTGCGGCTGCTGTCCGGATTCGTCCTGCCGAAGTTCACCGAGGAACGCGGCATGCCCTTCCTGGAGGCGCTGGCCGGCGCCGAGGCCGACAGCGGGCGGCGGCTCTTCGCCATGCCTGTGCTGGAGTCGCCGGAGCTGCTCTACCGGGAGTCCCGCGTGGCGACCCTGGAGGGCATCTACCGCGCGGTCGACAAGTACCGCGACCGCGTGCTCGCGCTGCGCCTCGGCGTGACCGACTTCTGCTCCTCCTACGGCCTGCGCCGGGGCCCCGACATGACGGCGTACGACGTCCAGATCGTCGCCTCCGTGATCGCCGACGTGGTCAACATGCTCGGGCGGGCCGACGGCACCGGCTTCACGGTGACCGGGCCGGTGTGGGAGTACTTCCGGGTCCAGGAGCGCATGTTCAAGCCGCAGCTGCGGCAGAGCCCCTTCCTGGAGGTGCAGGCGGCCGAGCTGCGCCAGAAGCTGATCGAGCACGCCATGGACGGCCTGCTGCGGGAGATCTCCCTGGACCACGCCAACGGCCTGCTGGGCAAGACCTGCATCCACCCCTCGCACGTCCCGGCGGTGCACGCCCTGTCGGTGGTCAGCCACGAGGAGTACAGCGACGCCCAGGACATCCTGCGGCCCGAACGCGGCGGCGGAGGGGTGCTCAGGTCGGCGTACACGAACAAGATGAACGAGGTGAAGCCGCACCGCGCCTGGGCCGAGCGGACGCTGCTGCGCGCCGAGGCCTTCGGCGTGGCGAACCAGGACGTCGGCTTCGTGGAGCTGCTCGCCGCCGGCCTGCCCGACTGAACACAGGGAATTCATGAACGACGTACTGGACCACGCGCCGGACGAGGCGACGCACGACGGCGGGGACGAGGGAACGCGGACCGGGACGCCGGGCGGCGTCTGGACGGGCAGCTGGGTCGCGGAGCGGCTCGGCGTCGAGCTGGCCGGCGACGGCCGGCTGACCGAGCTGCTGGGGCTCGCGCTGCGCCGCAACCCCAAGCGGGCCCATCTGCTCGTCTCGAACGTGCTCGGCAAGCACGTCCCGCAGTCGCCGGCCGTGGTGTACGGCCACGGCGTCGCCCTCGGCCGGCGCGTACGCGACCTGCTGGGCGACGAGGAGGCCGACGCGGCGGTCGTCCTCGGCTACGCGGAGACCGCCACCGGCCTCGGCCACTCGGTCGCCGACGGCCTGGGCACGGCCCCCTACCTGCACTCCACCCGCCGCCCGGTCGCCGGGGTGCCGCGGGCGGGCGGCTTCGAGGAGTCCCACTCGCACGCCACCTCGCACCTGCTGCTGCCCGAGGACCCGGCGCTGCTGGCCGGTCCCGGACCGCTGGTCCTGGTCGACGACGAGTTCTCCACCGGCAACACGGTCCTGAACACCGTCCGCGCCCTGCACGCGCGCTATCCGAGGCGCCGGTACGTGGTCGTCGCCCTGGTCGACATGCGCTCCCCCGAGGACGCGGGCCGGCTGGAGGAGTTCGCGCGGGAGATCGGCGCGTGGGTGGACCTGGTCACGACGGCCTCCGGCACCGTGCGCCTGCCCGACGGCGTGCTGGAGAAGGGGCGGGAGCTCGTCACCCGGTTCGAGGACACCGCCCCCGGGGCGCGCCGGGCCGACGCCGGCCCGCGAACGCCCGCCGGTCCCGTCACCCGGGTCGATCTGCGCTGGCCCGCGGGCCTGCCCGACGGCGGCCGGCACGGCTTCACCGAAGCCCACCGCACCCGCCTGGAAGCCGCCCTTCCCGGCATGGCCGCCCGCCTGGCGGACGCCCTCCCCGGCGACGCGCGCCGCGTCCTGGTCCTCGGCTCCGAGGAGCTGATGTACGCCCCGCTGCGGCTCGCCCGCGAGCTGGAGCGGGCCGTGGACGCCGAGGTGCGCTACTCCACCACCACCCGCTCGCCCGTCCTCGCCGTCGACGACCCCGGCTACGCGATACGCACCCGCCTGGTCTTCCCGGCGCACGACGACCCGGCCGACGGCCCCGGCGAGCGCTACGCCTACAACGTCGCGGGCGCCGGCTTCGACGCCGTCGTCGCCGTCGTCGACTCGGCCGCCGACACCCCCGCGCTGCACGCCCCCGACGGCCTGCTCGCCCGGCTCGCCGCGCACATCCCGCACGTCCTGCTCGCGGTCGTGCCGAGTTACGTCCCCGCGGCCGCGCACGTCCCCGAAAGGCCCCCGATGCTGCCCGAGCCCCTCCGCGGCCCCGCCTTCTCCTCGTACGCCCCCGAGGAGGTCGGCTGGCTGCTGCAGGACCTCTCGGACGTGACGCTGGAGGCGCCCACCGAGGAGCGCGAGGAGGCCATCCAGCGCGGCGGCGCCCACTACGCGGAGTCGCTGCCGGTGGAGTACCAGCCCGGCGAGCAGTACCAGGAGCTGTTCCGCACCGCGCTGGAGGAGTCCGCGGCGCGGCTCGCGCAGGCCGTCGGCGCCGTCACCGAGCTGGTGCTCGCCGAGCGCTCGCCCCGGCCCGTCCTGGTCTCCCTGGCCCGCGCGGGCACCCCGGTCGGCATCCTGATGCGCCGCTGGGCCCGCTTCCGGCACGGCCTGGACCTGCCGCACTACGCCGTCTCCATCGTCCGCGGCCGCGGCATCGACGCCAACGCGCTGCGCTGGCTGGCCGCCCACCACGACCCCGCCGACGTCGTCTTCGTCGACGGCTGGACCGGCAAGGGCGCCATCACCCGGGAACTCGCCGACGCGCTGCGCGCGTTCGAGGCCTCCGACGGCGTCACCGGCTTCGACCCGGAGATCGCGGTCCTGGCCGACCCCGGCTCCTGCGTCCGCACCTACGGCACCCGCGAGGACTACCTCATCCCCTCCGCCTGCCTCAACTCCACCGTCTCCGGCCTGGTCTCGCGGACCGTGCTGCGGGCGGACCTGGTCGGCCCGCACGACTACCACGGCGCCAAGTTCTACCGCGAACTCGCCGGCTCCGACATGTCCGTCGCCTTCCTCGACGCGGTCTCCGCCCGCTTCCCGGAGGTCGTGGACGCGGTCGGCGCCCGGGTCGAGGACCTGCTCGCCGCCGACCGCACCCCGACCTGGGAGGGCTGGAAGGCGGTGGAGCGGATCAGCGAGGAGTACGGCATCCACGACGTCAACCTCGTCAAGCCCGGCGTCGGCGAGACCACGCGGGTGCTGCTGCGCCGCGTCCCCTGGAAGGTGCTGGCCCGGGCCGGGGCGGGCCGCGACCTGGACCACGTGCGCCTGCTGGCCGGGCAGCGGGGCGTGCCGGTGGAGGAGGTCGCGGACCTGCCGTACACCTGCGTGGGCCTGATCCACCCCCGGTTCACGCGGGGCGCGACCGGCGCCGACGGCAGGGCGGTGACGGTCTGATGCCGGTGCTCGTCGCCAGCGACCTCGACCGCACCCTCGTCTACTCCGCCGCGGCCCTGGCGCTGACCATGCCCGACGCGCGGGCGCCCCGGCTGCTGTGCGTGGAGGTCCACGAGAGCAGGCCGCTGTCCTACCTGACGGAGACGGCGGCCGGGCTCCTCGCCGACCTCGGCGACGCGGCGGTGTTCGTGCCGACGACCACCCGGACCCGCGCGCAGTACCAGCGCATCAACCTGCCGGGCCCGCCGCCGAAGTACGCGATCTGCGCCAACGGCGGCCACCTGCTGGTGGACGGCGTGACCGACCCCGGCTGGCACGCGCGGGTGACGGCCCGGCTGGCCGACGAGTGCGCGCCGCTGAGCGAGGTGAGCGAGCACCTGATGCGGGTCGGCGACCCGGCCTGGGTGCGCAAGCACCGCGTCGCCGAGGACCTGTTCGTGTACCTGGTCGTCGAACGGGAGCTGCTGCCCGAGGACTGGGTGGAGGAGCTCGCGGCGTGGGCGGACCGCCGCGGCTGGACCGTGTCGCTGCAGGGCCGCAAGGTCTACGCCGTGCCCGGGCCGCTCACCAAGAGCGCGGCCGTGCGCGAGGTCGCCCGCCGCACCGGCGCCGAGCTGACCCTCGCCGCCGGCGACTCCCTCCTCGACGCCGACCTGCTGCTCGCCGCCGACCGGGGCTGGCGGCCCGGCCACGGCGAGCTGGCCGACGCCGGCTGGACGGCGCCCGCGGTCAGCGCGCTTCCCGAGCGGGGTGTGCTGGCCGGGGAGCGCATTCTGCGCGAGTTCCTGCGGGCGGCGCGCTCGCCCCGGTGACGCCGGGCCGCCGGGGGCGTGCGTCGGCGCGCCCCCGCCTGCGCCGGCCGACCCCCGGCCGCAGCAGCCGCGCGCCGAGGAACGCCAGCACCGCCAGGGCGGCCACGACGAGGACCACCTTCGAGTACGCGGAGACGATCCGGGTGACCTCGGGCCAGTTGTCGCCCAGCGCGTACCCCGCCAGCACGAACACCGTGTTCCAGATCGCGCTGCCCAGCGTCGTCAGACCGAGGAACACCGGAAGGCGCATGCGTTCGACGCCGGCCGGCACCGAGATCAGGCTGCGGAAGACCGGGATCATCCGGCCGAGGAACACCGCCTTCGTGCCGTGCCGCAGGAACCACGCCTCCGTCTTCTCGATGTCGGCCGCCTTCACCAGCGGCAGCCGGGACGCGATCGCCACGGTGCGGTCGCGGCCGAGCAGCGCGCCGATCCCGTACAGGGCGAGCGCGCCGGTCACCGAACCCGCCGTCGTCCACAGCAGGACGGCGAGCAGGCTCATCCGGCCGCCGCTCGCCGCGAACCCGGCGAGCGGCAGGATCACCTCGCTCGGCAGGGGCGGGAAGAGGTTCTCCAGGGCGATGGCGATGCCGGCGCCCGGCGCGCCCAGCGCGTCCATGAGCCCGTTGACCCACTCCGGTGCGGCACCGGCGCCGGCGGCCGCGGGCGCTGCGATGGCTGTCATGCCGGCCAGGGTAGGGAAGCGGAGCTGAAGGGAGCCTGAACCGGCGGGGCCGGGCGTCAGCCGCAGCAGCCTCCGCCGCAGCAGCCGCCCCCGCCGCCGGACGGGGGCGCCGGGGCGGCGGAGGTGCCGCCGACGGCGACCGTCGACAGCAGCTTCACGGTGTCGTCGTGGCCCGCGGGGCAGTTCGCGGGGGCGGCGGACTCGGCCATGGGGCGGCTCAGTTCGAAGGTGTCGCCGCAGGTACGGCAGCGGTACTCGTAACGGGGCATGGGCACAGGTTAACCGGCGTCCGGCCCGTGCCCCAGGGCGAACGGCGGGGCCGGTCCGGTGATGGGCGGAGCCGTGCCCGGCGGCGTCAGCGGCCGGCGCCGCGGTCCTCGCGGATCTGGGCGACCACCCGGGCCACCGCCCGCCGCACCGCCTCCGTCTCCGCCAGGAAGTGCCAGTAGTCGGGGTGGCGGTCCTCCAGTGTGGTGACGGCCCGGTCCAGGCGGGCCACCGCGTCGTCGAGGGGGCGGGCGTGGCGGGGGTCGGGGGTGGTGCGGCCGGCCATGGCCAGGCGCTGGGCGTCACGGATGGTGAAGCGGGTGCGGTCGATCTCCTGCCGCGGGTCCTTCTGCACGGCGTTCAGCCGCCGCAGCCGGTCACCGGCGGCCGAGACGGCCTCGTCGGTCGCGTCGAGCAGGGCCCGCACCGTGGACAGCAGCGCCGTCGCGTCGGGCCAGCGCTGCTCGTCCCGCGCGGTCCGCGCCTCGCGCAGCTTCAGCTCGGCCTGCCGGACGGTCTCGGCGGCCTGCTCCGGCACGTGCTGCAGGTCCTGCCAGCACGCCAGCGCGAACCGGCGGCGCAGTTCGCTCAGCACCGGCTCGACCTGGCCGGTGCGCGTGGTGAGGGCCTCGACGCGGGTGCGCAGCGAGACCAGCCGGCGGTCGATCTCGGCGGCCCGCTCGGGCAGCCGTTCGGCCTCGGCGCGCACGGCCTGGGCCTCCCGCGCGACCCGGTCGGCCCGCTCCAGCGTCCGGGGCACGCCGTGCTGCCCGGCGCCCTGGTTCAGCTTGGTCAGTTCGGGGGCGAGGGCGGCGAGCCGGGCGGCGAGGTCGTCCGCCCGCAGCCCGGAGCCGCGTACGGCGTCGAGGGCCTCGGAGGCGGCGAGCAGCGACTGCCGGGCCCGTTCGACGGCGGGCGCGAGCCGGGCCAGCTGGGTCTCGGCCTTGCCGAGCAGCGGGCCGAGACCCTCGGCGAAGCGGTCCAGGTCCCGTTTGACCCGGCCGAGTCCGTCCGTGGCGGCGGTCAGCCGGTCGCGGGCCCGGGTGGCGGCCGCGGCCTCCAGGTCGTCGCGGTCGAGGTCGTGGGCGTCGACGGCGTCGATGTACGCGCGGCTGGCCTCGTCGATGCGCCGGCCGAGCGCCTCGAATTCGGCCACCGCGCGCCGGGCCGCGGGGGAGTCGTCGACGGCGCCGATGGTCTCGATCGAGATCCGCAGGTCGCGCTGGGCGGTGTCGAGTTCGTAGAAGGCGGCCGCCGCCGCGTCCTTGGCGGCCTGCGCCGCGGCACGCCGGCTCTCGCCCCGTCCGCCGAACCAGCGCCGGGTGCCGCCGCCGGCGAACGCGGCGGGCAGCGCGAGGGCGGCGACCAGCGGCAGGCCCAGCAGGGCGAGCGCGTCCCGCACCGCGCCGGGCGTCCGGCGCCGGTGTCCGGGGCGCCGTGCCGGGGCGCGGTCGCCGGCCGCCGGCCGGCGCGGTGGGCGGCGCGCGCACGGCACCATCGGCGTACACGGCTGCGATGGGGTCGCCGTCACATCCCTCTCCCGTGTCGTCCGCCCTGCCCGGAATCATTCTCCCACCGGTGAAGGACGAACACACGGGCCGGTCAGTTCGCCGTCCGGACCGTGACGTCGCCGTCGCCGGCGCGGGCGGTCGCCGCGGGGTGTCCGGCGCCGTCCCGGGGCCGGACACCCCGACCGCGCCGTCGCCGGTCCCGGCCGCCACCCGGCAGGAGGCCCGGGGCGGCGCGCTGGTCCCGGACCGGGGGCGGGGCCAGCCCCCGGCCCCGCCCCGGAGCGCGCGGACCGGCGTGCGGGGACGGGTTTGCGGGGCAGCGCCCCGGGCAAGGTAGGCTGTCGAATCGTTCTCGGGTGCGTAGCTCAGGGGTAGAGCGCCTGCCTTACAAGCAGGATGTCGGCGGTTCGAAACCGTCCGCGCCCACCGGGACCGACCGCGAAGACGCCCCGGGCCGACGAGGCCCGGGGCGTCTTCGCGTCAGGAGTCCCGTGCGCGGTCACGGACGGTGTGACCGGCGCCGCCGCCCGCCGGACGCGGGGCGGTCCCTAGGCCCGGCCGGCCCCCTCGGAGTCCTCGGGCGGGGTCTCGTGGACGTGCTTCAGCCGGGACCGGGCGTGCATGCGGTCGGGGCCGGTGAGCTCCGACCAGTAGCGGTGGGTGCTGACGAAGACGGCGAGCTCGCGCTCCCGCCGCCGCAGCTTCTCCACCTCCGCCTGCTCGTCCGCCGACCAGCCGGGGGAGGCGGGGCGCTCCACCTTGCGCCAGCCGTTGTCGTCGCTGAAGCCGTCCATGGGCTCGACGGACCAGGGGAGCCGCTTCAGCAGGGCCGACAACTCGGCCCGGACCTGGTGCAGTTCCTCCTGACCGGCGAGGAGGTCACTCGGAAAGTCATAGGTCGCAGCCACGACCCGATGATACGCCTGTTCGATTTCGGGATGCGCGTTCCTCCGGGGGTTCACACGAACGTGTCGGCCGTCCACCGGTGCCCGTCCGCGCCGCCGACGCCGCCTCGGTCCCGGCCGGTCGTCCCCGGGTCCCGATGCGGCCGGACCCGCGTCGGCCGATCGGCCCGTGGCGCGGGGCGGTTCGGGCTGCAGTCCGGGCAGCGGACGAGGAGGGGGGAACCGTGGCCAAGATCGGCATCGGTCTGGACGCCGATCCGGTGGTGGAGGTGATGGTCCTGTCGGGGATCGGTTCGCCGCGGGACGCCGTCGAGGCGGTCGTACGCGACTGCATAGCCCGCGGCCACCGCACGGAGGCCCGGGTCGGGCTCGGGGACGAGGGCCTGCGCGAGACCGACGCCGGGCCGCGGGACGCGCAGGGCTGGCCGGGCCGGGCCGCCGGGGCCCGGGGCGGCCGCGGCGGTCGTCGGCGGCGCGCAGTCGTACCGGGGTCCGGGACGTCGGAATGCCGGATTCCCCGGCGGGCGGCGGCGGCCGGGGTGAGACTGGGACCATGTGCCGCAGCATCAAGACGCTCCGTCCGCCCGTGCTGGCCGAGGAGGCCACCGAGGGGGAGATCCGGGCCGCCGCCCTGCAGTACGTGCGGAAGGTGTCCGGGTTCCGGGCCCCGGCCGCGCACAACCGGGAGGTCTTCGACCGCGCCGTGGAGGCGGTCGCGGCGGCCACGGCCGAACTGCTGGCCGGGCTGGAGGTGCGGGGCGCGGACGCGCGGGGAGCGGCGGGACGGCGGACGACGGGCGACGGGTAGCGGACGACGGAGGCCGCCGGCGCGGCCGCCCGGGCCGCTACGGCGTCCTCGGCTGCCGCGGCCGCCTGCGCATCAGGTACGCCGCCCCCGCGCCGAACAGCGCCGCCGGGGACACCCCGGCCGCCGGCCACGTCGTGCCCAGCCGCTGGCCGCCGAAGTGGCCGAGGGCGACGCTGTAGGCCGCCCAGGACGGACCGGCCAGGGCGGACCAGGGGAGGAAGTCGCGGGCGCGGCGGTGGGCGGCGCCGGCGGCGAGGGAGACGACCGAGCGCCCGGCCGGCGCGAAGCGGGCCAGGACGACCAGGGCGCCGCCCCCGGCGGCGAGCGCCGCGCCGAGACGTTCCTGCGCCGTGGTCGGACGCCGGGAGCGGGCCATCGCGCGGTCCAGCCGCGGGCCGCCGCGCCGGGCGAGGCGGTAGGCCGCCAGGTCGCCCAGCAAGGAGGCGGTGGCGGCGCAGAGGGTCAGCGCCAGGATGTCGGGGACGTCGCACGGGACCTGCCCGGCCGCCGCGCCCGAACCCGCGGCGGCCGCCGCGGCGGCCGTGATCACCAGGACGCCGCTCGGCAGCGTCGGCAGGAACACGTCGAGGAGGACGGAGAGGGCCACCGGCGCGTAGATCCAGGGCGCGTGGATCCATGGACCGCCGGCCGGCGACCCCGCGGTCCCGAGACTCTCCAGCACCGTGACTTCCCCTGTTCCCCCCGTGGACCGCGGACCGTGCCGCGACGCACGAGGGACGGCAGGGGCGGCCGATGACAGCCGTGCAGCGTACGCCCGGGGTGCGACAGCGCGATCACGGGGATTCCGGGCCGGTGCGGCGCCCCCGGCCGTGACCCGTGACGAGCGGGACGGCGGGACGGGCGGTCCGGCCGCCGCCCGGCGGGGCCGCCCCGGGCGCGGGCGGGAACGACGGTGCCCTCCCCCGCGGGGGAGGGCACCGAACCGGCCGGAGCCGGGCGGGATCAGGCCGCCACCGGCGCCTGCTCCGGGGTCCGACCCGCCTGCGCCGACGTGCGCCTGGCCAGCAGCCGGTCCAGGCCGAAGGCGCCGGAGCCGGTGAAGACCAGCAGGAACATGGCCCAGCAGTACAGGGCCGCTCCCTCGCCGTTGTTCTCGATCGGCCACAGGGCCTCGGGCTGGTGGACCTTGAAGTACGCGTAGGCCATGGCGCCGGACGAGACGAACGCCGCGGCGCGGGTGCCGAGGCCGAGCAGGACCAGGCCGCCGCCGACCAGCTCGATGACGGCCGCGTACCAGTTGGGCCAGGCGCCGGTCTCGGCTGTGCCGCCGTTGCCGTCCACGCCGCCGAGGACGCCGAAGAGCGAGACGGCGCCGTGGCAGGCGAAGAGCAGGCCGATGACGATCCGGAACAGGCCGAGGGCGTAGGGCTGGGCGCTGTTGAGACGCGCGGTCATGTGGGGGTCTCCTTCGGTCGGCCGGTCGGGAGGGGGACCGGTCCGGGGACGTAACCGAGTGGAGACCTCAGGTTAGGCGGGCCTAATTGTGCTTGCAAGTTCAACATTTGGCCAATGATTCACGTCCGGCTCCGCCGTCACTTCCGTCACCGCCGCACGTGACGCCGCTTTCGCCACCACGTTCGCGCCCGAAAGAGTGACCGAATTCACACCTCGGCCGGGCGTCGGTCGCGGCGGTCCGCCCGTGCCGGCCCGGCGCACGCCCCGACGGGCCCACCGCGGACGGACCGCCCCGTTCCCGCGCGGCCCTGAGGGCCTGTCGGGCGCACGGCTGCCGCGCCACGCCGACCGGCACGGCCGCGGTGTCCCGCCGGACGGCGCGGCCGCCGTGCCGCGCCCGAGCCGCCGGTTCCGCGACCGCTCCCCGCGTGCGGGCGGCGCCGCCCGCACCGCGCCCCGGCCCGGCGAGGAGGCCGTCGGCGGTGCGCCGCGCAACGGGCTCCGGGCGGCCGGCCCTCACCCGGGCGGCCGCCCGTGCGGCCGCTCCCGGCGCGACGGGCGCGCGGGCCGTCCGGGCCCCGCCCCGCCGTTCCCCCGGCTTTGGCCCCCGCCTCCGCGTCGTCGGCGGCGGGGCCGCGGGCTGGCGCGCCGCCGCCGTCCGTCGTGGGGGTTCGCCGGGCGGGCTCCCCCTCCGCCGCTACCCGCCGCGGAGGCTCATCGGGAGAGTTCCCGCTCCGTCACCGTCCGCAGCCGCGGGCGTCCGTCGCGCACCGCCCGCGCCTCCTCCAGACGCAGCCGGGCCGCGCGTTCGCGCAGGACCAGCGTCATGAGCTGGTTGCCGAACCAGGGGCCGCCGGTCCTGCGCCAGCGGACCGGCGGGCGCGACAGGCGGCCGTGCCGGGCCAGGCCCCGGCCGAGGACCCGCGCCGCGGCGGTCCAGCCGGCCCGGAAGGCCAGCCGGATCGACAGGGGCACCGAGTTGTGGACGGGGGAGCAGACGAGCTGCACCACCCGGGCGTCGGGCCCGCGCTCCGGCCAGGAGGGCTCGGCCAGGTACGCGTGGTGCACGTCGCCCGACAGCACGCACACGGTCGCCGGCGCGTCCGGTCCCGAACCGGCCTCCGCGATCAGCTCCGCCAGCTCGGCGAAGGAGTCGGGGAACGCCGCCCAGTGCTCCAGGTCGGCCCCCCGCCGCACCTTCTCCCCGAGCCGCGCCCAGCGGGCGCCCCGCTCGCCCCGGCACAGCGCCGCGTCCCACCCCTCGGCGTCGTGCACCAGGTGCGGCAGCAGCCACGGCAGCGAGGTGCCGATGAGCAGGTGGTCGTACGTCTCGCGCCCGTCCAGCACCTGCTCGCGGACCCAGGCGGCCTCGCCCGGGTCGAGCATCGCGCGGCTGTCCTCGTCCAGGACGCGGGCCGCCCGGCTGTCCACCATCACCAGCCGTACGCGGCCGAAGTCGCGCCGGTAGCTCCAGCGGGCCGTGGTCGCGTCGGCGTCGGCCCGGGCGGCGAAGGCGTGCAGCACGTCCGTGCCGTCGGAGGCCTCCCGGACCGCCGCGTACACCGGGTCGGCCGCCAGCTCGCCCGGCGACAGGTTCCCCAGGTGCTGGTACACCCAGTACGACATCAGGCCGCTCAGCAGCCGCTTCCGCCACCAGGGCGTGGCGCGCATGTCGGTCAGCCAGGCGGCGGAGGTGTTCCAGTCGTCGATCACGTCGTGGTCGTCGAAGATCATGCAGCTGGGCACGGTGGACAGCAGCCAGCGGATCGAGGGGTCGAGCCACGACTCGTAGTAGAGGTGGGTGTACTCCTCGTAGTCCGCGACCCCGCTGCCCGGCGGTTCCTCCAGGTTCCGGCGGGCCGCCAGCCAGCGGCGGGTCGCGTCGGAGGTCTCGTCGGCGTACACCTGGTCACCGAGCAGCAGCAGGACGTCGGGCCGCTCGCCCTCCGGGTCCGCCGCGACACGGGTGGCCAGCGCGTCCAGGGCGTCCGGGCCGACCGGGTCGCTGCCGTCGGCCGGCGGCGCGGCCCAGCGGCAGGAGCCGAAGGCGACGCGGACGTCGCCGTCGTCGTCGCCGGGGAGCGTGCGGATGGCCGACGGCGGGAAGGGCGAGTCGGGCAGCGGCCACACGCGCGTGCCGTCGAGGAGGACCTCGTACGCCGTCGTCGTGCCCGGGGTCAGGCCGTCGACCTGGACCAGGGCGTAATGGTGGTCCGCGACCCGGAAGGTGCGGGCCGCGCCGCGGGCGCCGTCGGCGCAGCGCACCTCGGCCGTGCAGGGACGGCTCGTCTCGACCCACACGGTCGCGGACGAGCCGTCGGTGTACCTCAGCAGTGGTCCCAGGCGCAGTCCGGCCATGGTGATGCCTCCTCCGTCGCCCCGTACGGTACGGAACGACGGAGACCGGCGGCGGGGTTCCCCGCGACGCGCACGCCGGCGGCTCGCGGGGGGCCGGGTCAGCAGCTCGCGAGGTGGTTCTGCAGCGCGGACTTCTCGGCGGAGTCGACGGACAGGCCGTAGTAGTACTTCACCTGGACCCAGGCGCGGACGTAGGTGCAGCGGTAGGCGGTGCGCGACGGCATCCAGGTGGCCGGGTCCTGGTCGCCCTTGGCCTGGTTGACGTTGTCGGTGACCGCGATGAGCTGGGGACGGGTCAGATCGTTGGCGAAGGCCTGGCGGCGGGAGGTGGTCCAGCCGTCGGCGCCGGAGTCCCAGGCCTCGGCGAGCGGGACGAGGTGGTCGATGTCGAGGTCGGAGGCGGCGGTCCAGGTCGCGCCGTCGTACGGGGAGTACCAGCTGCCGCTGACGGCGGCGCAGGCGGAGTCCTGGACCACGTTCGTGCCGTCGCGTTCGAGGACGACCTCGCGGGTGTTGCAGGCGCCGGACTGGGTGATCCAGTGCGGGAACAGGTCGCGGTCGTAGCCGGTGCGGTCCTCGGCGGCCACGGTGAGGGAGGCGAGGTAGCCGCGGGCGGTGGCGGCGCTGACCGGGGTGGGGAGGGCGGCGGCGGCGCTCGGGCCGTTGAACAGCGCGACGGAGGCCATGAACCCGGTGAGCGCCGCGAGTATGCTGACCCGTCGACGCGCGTAGAACTTCGGCATGCGAACTCCCTTGTCGGATGCGGGCGTTGGAGAGCGAGCGAGGGAATGCTCGCCACGCCGCGTTGCGCACGGATGTGCGCCCGGTAAGAAGCTAGTGACGTGTACATGACACGTCTACGGTCGTGACGGCGTTCCCGGCCCGGCTCCGCTCCCGGCCTCGCCCCGTCTCGCTCCCGGGCCTCGCTCGGGCCTTCGCGTACCATGGACGGCGCAGAAGGGGAGTAGCTCTTCGCCGGACCGTCGACACACTGCTCAGCACGCCTGAGCCGGCGCCCGGGGGCGGAGTCCGCGCGACCCGCCAGCGAGACCTTCGGCAAGCAGTGCACCGCCCGTGCCGTACGGCGCGGGCTCCACGTGTGCTGCCCTGCCGAGGTGTCTGGCGCCACAGCGGCGCTCTCGGCCGGGGCAGCCCCGACCGACAGAGGAACCCTTGATCAGCTTCACCGTGACGGCGCTCGTCTTCGGCGTCGTCTTCCTCGCCGAACTGCCCGACAAGACCGCGCTCGCCGGTCTCGTCCTCGGCACCCGCTACCGCGCCTCCTACGTCTTCGTCGGCGTCGCCGCCGCCTTCGCGCTGCACGTCGCGCTCGCCGTGGCGGCCGGCAGCGTGCTCACCCTGCTGCCGCAGCAGATCACGCACGCGCTCACGGGCGTGCTGTTCCTGGGCGGCGCGGCGATGCTGCTGCTGAAGAAGGACGAGGACGAGGAGGAGATCCGCAAGCCGGAGAACCAGTCCTTCTGGAAGGTCTCCGGGGCGGGCTTCATGCTCATCCTGGTCGCCGAGTTCGGTGACCTCACGCAGATCATGACGGCGAACCTCGCCGCCCGGTACGACGACCCGCTCTCCGTCGGCCTCGGCGCGGTGCTCGCGCTGTGGGCGGTGGCCGGACTCGGCATCGTCGGCGGAAAGGCGCTGATGAAGCGGGTGCCGCTGCGGCTGATCACGCAGATCGCGGCGCTGCTGATGCTGGGGCTCGGGGTGTGGAGCCTGTGGGAGGCCGTGACCGGCTGAGCGAACGGCGGGTGAAGGGTCGCCCGGGGCGGTGGCGCGATCCCCGGATCTTTTTGTACCGTGGAGGAACAAAGTGGCCCCCGCCCGCTTTCCCTGACCGGCGGGCGGGGCCGCCTTGTGCCGGGGACGACCCCCTGAGCCCCCTCCCGTGCCTTGGAGCCCGCCGATGACGGCCACCACCGTTCTCACCGCCCGCGCCCTCCTGCTGGACATGGACGGCACCCTCGTCAACTCCGACGCCTCGGTCGAACGCGTCTGGCGACGCTGGGCCGAGCGGCACGGGCTGGACGGGGACGAGGTCATGAAGGTCGTCCACGGGCGGCAGGGGTACGCGTCGATGGCGCTGCTGCTGCCCGACCGGCCGATGGAGCAGAACCTCGCCGACAACGCGCGCATGCTGGCCGAGGAGACCGCGGACACGGAGGGGGTCGTCGCGATTCCGGGGGCGCGGGAGTTCCTCGCGTCGCTCAAGGGGCTGCCGCACGCGCTGGTGACCTCGGCGGACGTCGCGCTGTCGACGGCGCGGATGGCCGCGGCCGGGCTCCCGATGCCCGAGGTGCGGGTGACGGCGGAGTCCGTCGGCGCGAGCAAGCCCGACCCCGAGGGCTTTTTGAAGGGGGCCGCCGAGCTGGGCGTCGCCCCCGCCGACTGCGTGGTGTTCGAGGACTCCGGAGCCGGGATCGCGGCGGGGCGCTCCGCCGGGATGCGGGTCGTGGGGATCGGGCAGCGGGCCACGTTCCACCGCCCGGACGCGGCGGTGCGGGACCTGACGCAGGTCCGCGTGGAGGCCGGGGACGACGGGACGATCCGGCTGCACATCGGCTGAGTCCCGCGGCCCTGCGGCCCCACGCCGTCGCGGCCCCGCGGCCGGCCGGGTCCTAGGGCTCCCTCGTCTCCGACTCCAGGCGCTCGCGGGTCCGAGGGCCGTACACGCCGAGCTGGTCGGAGCGGATGCCGCGGGACCACTGGTAGGTGCGGACCGCGTCCTCGACGCGGCCGGTGTAGTGGCCGTCGGCGTCGTCGTCGTACAGGTACAGCTGGCGCAGGCGCAGCTGGAGTTCGGTGACCTCGGGACCCCGGTCGCCCCGGCGCAGTACGGGGACGTCCGGGTCGCGGTCGTCGCCGGACTCCTCCCTCGCCGTGGGGGCGGTGGCGCGGGCGGAGGTCGGGCCGGGGCCCGGTTCGGCCGAGCGCGACGGGGACGGCGTCGGCGAGGCGCTCGACGCCGACGGGGACGGCGTCGGGGAGGGGCTCCCGCCGGCCGACGGCGACGGGGGCGGGGGCGCGGAGGCCGGCCGCGCGGAGGCCGTGCCGGACACCTCCGCCGGCGCCGCGTCGGTGGCGCCGGCGGAGGTGTCCGGCACGCTCGCCCGCAGGTCGGCCGGCGGCGCGCCGTTCCGCGAGGGCGGCTCGTACGAGAACAGCCCGCTCACGTACCCGGTGGCCGCCACCACCGCGACCAGAGCGCCCGCCGCGCCGAGCAGCGCCCCGCGGCGACGGCGGCGCGGCTCCGCCCCGCCCGTGCCGCCGGCGCCCGCCGGTACGGCGTCCGCCGGCTCGGCCGTCCCGAAGCGGCGCGGGCCGGTGTCGCCCGGCTCGCCCGGCGGGGGCGCCAGGGGCGCGGGGAGCGCGGCGGCCGCCTTCGCGTCCGGCGTCCGAGGGGCTACGGCCCGCAGCCGCGCCGTGGCGTCGGGCTCGGACGTGCGCGGGGGCGGCGGAGCCTCCCGCGGATTCCCCAGCTCGACGTACGGCCGGATGTGCAGCGGGTCGAAGTCCTCCGCCGCGGCCGCCTCCGCCTCGCGGGCCTCGCGCAGGGCGTCGGACGCGCGTCGCGTGCAGCCGCAGGACGGGGTGCGGTCGGCGCCCCTGGGCGCCCCGCACTCCGGGCACCGGTGGTCCCTCGGTTCCGCCACGCGTTCGTCCCTCCCCTCGCGGACTCCAGAGATTATGCAGATCTCCTTCACACCCCGGCCCGCGCGCCCCCGGAATACCGGCTTCCCGCAGGACTCGACGGGCCATAACTGGTCACACCGATGACGATGGAGATGTCGCCGAGACCTCGGGAGGTCTTCATGGCCGGGGATGCGCAGGGCAGGGCCGGGGACACGCACGGGACGACCGCGGGCGCCGGGGGGAGGGCCCCGGGGGCCCCGCTCGCCCCCGGGGAGGAGCACGTGCCCGGCGACGTCCTCGTCTCGATCGGCGCCCTGCTGCTCGGGATGCTGCTCGCCGCCCTCGACCAGACCATCGTGTCGACCGCGCTGCCCACCATCGTCAGCGACCTGGGCGGCATGGACCACCTGTCCTGGGTGGTCACCGCGTACCTGCTGGCCTCGACCGCCGCGACCCCGCTGTGGGGCAAGCTCGGCGACCAGTACGGGCGCAAGCGGCTGTTCCAGACCGCGATCGTGATCTTCCTGGCCGGCTCCGCGCTGTGCGGCATGGCGCGGAACATGCCCGAGCTGATCGCCTTCCGGGCCGTGCAGGGCCTGGGCGGCGGCGGGCTGATGGTGCTGTCGATGGCGATCGTCGGCGATCTGGTCCCGCCTCGGGACCGGGGGCGCTACCAGGGCCTGTTCGGGGCGGTCTTCGGGGCGACCAGCGTCCTCGGGCCGCTGCTGGGCGGGCTGTTCACCGAGCACCTGAGCTGGCGCTGGGTGTTCTACGTCAACCTGCCCGTCGGGATCGTCGCGCTCGCCGTGATCGCGGCGGTGCTGCACATCCCGCGCCGGGCCACGAAGCACGTCATCGACTACCTCGGCACCTTCCTCATCGCCTCCGTCGCCACCTGCCTGGTCCTGGTCGCCTCGCTCGGCGGCACCACCTGGGGCTGGGGCTCCCCGCAGATCATCGGGCTCGCCGTCCTGGGCGTCGTCCTCGCCGTCGCCTTCGCGGCCGTGGAGCGGCGGGCGGCCGAACCGGTGCTGCCGCCGAAGCTGTTCCGCATCCGCACCTTCACGCTCTCCGCGGTCATCAGCTTCGTCGTCGGCTTCGCGATGTTCGGCGCGATGACCTACCTGCCGACCTTCCTCCAGGTCGTACAGGGCGTCAGCCCGACCATGTCCGGGGTGCACATGCTGCCGATGGTGTTCGGGCTGCTGCTGTCGTCGACCGTCTCCGGGCAGATCGTCAGCCGCACCGGCCGCTGGAAGGTGTTCCCGGTCACGGGCACCGCCGTCACCGCGTTCGGCCTGCTCCTGCTGCACCGGCTGGACGAGAACAGCTCCACCGCCGTGATGAGCGCCTTCTTCTTCGTCTTCGGCCTCGGACTCGGCCTGGTGATGCAGGTCCTGGTCCTCATCGTGCAGAACGCCGTCGCCTACGAGGACCTGGGCGTGGCCACCTCCGGCGCGACCTTCTTCCGCTCCATCGGCGCCGCGTTCGGCGTCGCCGTCTTCGGCACGGTCTTCGCCGGCCGCCTCGGCGACAAGCTCGCCGACGCCTTCCGGGGCGCACAGCTGCCGCCCGGCGTCTCCGCGGACGCGCTGGAGGCCGACCCGCGCGGCATCGCGGCCCTGCCGCCCGCCCTGCGCCAGGCCGCGCTGCACGCCTACGCCTCCTCCATCACCGACGTCTTCCTGTACGCCGCCCCCGTCGCGCTCCTCGCCTACGTACTGGCCTGGTTCCTGAAGGAGGACCGGCTGCGCGGCTCGGTCACGGCGCCCGACGGCACGCAGACCTTCGCCAGCAACCCGGTGGAGCGGTCGTCGTACGACGAGGTGTGCCGCGCGCTGTCGGTGCTCGGCTCCCGCGAGGGCCGGCGGGAGATCTACCGGCGGATCACCGAACGCGCGGGCTACGACCTGCTGCCCGCCGCCGGCTGGCTGCTGTTGCGGATCAAGCGGCACGGCTCGGTGGAACCGGCCCTGCTCGCCGAGCGCACCCCCGTCCCGCTGGCCGCGGTCATCGAGGCCGCCCGGCAGGTCGAGGAGCGCCGCCTGGCGTACCGGGTGGGGCTCGACCTGTACCTGACCGACCAGGGCCACGAGGCCGCCGACCGGCTGGCGCGGGCCCGCGAGGACTCCCTGGCGGAGCTGCTCGGCGACTGGTGGGGGCCGGACCGGCCGACCGACCTGGTGCAGTTGGTGAAGGAGCTGAGCGGGGAGCTGAACGGGTCGGAACGGGAACGGCCGTACGACCGGCGACCCCTGGCGCGCATGGGATGACCGGGGCGGCCCGGTGGCCCGCGGGCGCCGTTTGAGGGGTCCTTCCGGGGCAACCCGAACGGCGAACCGGCCCGCACGGAGGGCCGGTTGGGCCGAAACCCGGAAGGCATACATGTCCACAGGCTGGATCATCGCTCTGATCGTGATCGTGGTGGCCGTCGCCCTCGTCGCGGCCGCCCTGACCCTGCGTTCCCGGGGCGCGCGGCGCGGCCCGGACCTGAAGCGGCGCTTCGGACCCGAGTACGACCGGGCCGTCGCCCGGCACGACGGCGACGCCGAGGCCGCCGAACGCGAGCTCGCCCAGCGCGTGGAGCGCCACGGCGACCTGCGCGCGCGACCGCTGGAGCCGGCCGAGCGGGAGCGGTTCGAGGCGCGCTGGACGGCCGCCCAGGAACGCTTCGTCGACTCCCCGCGGGAGGCGGTCGCCGAGGCGGACCGGCTGCTCGCGGAGGTGGCCGGCACCCGCGGCTTCCCGGACGGCGGGCAGTACGAGGAACAGGTCGCCGCGCTGTCCGTGCACCACGCCCACCACGTCGACGGCTACCGGCGCGTGCACCGCGCCGCACACGACGGCGGCGGGAGCACCGAGGAGATGCGCGAGGCCGTGGTCGCCGCCCGCGCCCTGTTCGACGAGCTGGTGCGCCACGACACCGGCCGCCACCACGCCGGCGCCGACCGCGTCCGGCGGGAGCGGGTCCGCGACCACCACACGCCCTGGGCACTGCACCGGCGGCAGGCGAAGGAGAGCTGAGGCACATGTCCGACAGGCAACCGTCCGAGGTGACCCCGCCGGCCGCCGGCGCACCGGCCGGCCCCGGCCGGACCGTCCCCGACGCCCGCGGCGAGAGCGCGGTGGGCACCGCCCCCGCCGCGGGCGCCCCGCACGCGACGGACCCGGGGCGCTCGGCGCCCTCCGGCGGCCGGCTGCTGCCCCGGGAGGAGTGCGACAAGCTGGGGCTGCGGCTCCAGCAGGCGGTCTCCGGATTCGTCGACGCGCCGCGGGACGCCGTCGAGGAGGCCGACCGCGTCCTGGAGGAGATCACCGCCCGCTTCACCGAGGCCCTGGCCGGGCGCCGCCGGACGCTGCGCGCGTCCTGGCAGACCGCCGACGCGGGCGGCGGCGAGCAGGTCACGGCCCCCGACACCGAACAGCTCCGCCTGGCCCTGCGGGACTACCGCGAGCTGGCGGACCGGCTGATGCACCTGTGAAACCCGTGAACGACCGGCGTCACCCCGCCGCCCGGCGCTCCCGCCACTGACGTACGACCTCTTCGACGTCGTACGGCTTCAGTCCCAGCGGAGGGCCGGGCGGCGGCTTGAACATCATGTCGCGGATCCTGACGTTGAGGTCCTCGACGATCCTGCGGGCGATCCGCTCGGACGGGGCCCGCAGCGCCGCCGCCAGCCCGTCCTCGGCCTCCTTGCGCAGGGCCAGCGTCGGCGGCAGGACCGAGACGCCCTCACGGGCCAGCTTCCGCTTGATCCACCACTGTTCGTCGTAGGCCGCCTCCACGTCCCCCGGCAGCGGTCTGCCCGCGCCCGGCAGCCGGTCGAACTCGCCCCGTGCCCTCGCGTCGCGGATCTGTTTGTCCGCCCAGGACTCGAAGCTGACGCCGGGTGGCTTTCGCTCGGTCATGCGGCCATTGTGCCGGACACCGCGGTGCCGGGCGATTTATCATGCGGCGGCGCGGCAATCGGCCGCCCGGGTCACCTCAGGAGGAGCGCACGTGCTCGAACTCACCATGGCCGCCGTCTCCGCGGCGGACGCGGGCGCCACGGCCGGCATGCTCATGGCCGACGCGCCCAGCGAGCCGGGCGCCGTGCTGCGGGTGGGCCGGGACAGGTCGGTGTGCCGGCTGCCGACGCCCGACGACTGGCTGTTCGTCTCCCGTGTCCACCTGGAGTTCCGGTGCGGCCCCGACGGCGGCTGGCAGCTGACCTGGCTGCGCGGCTCGCAGGCCGATCCGTCCTCCGAGGTCCGGCTGACGGTGGGCGAGCACGCCGCGGCCGTCCCCTACGGCGGTACGGTGCCGCTGCCCAGGGGCGGCAGCGGCGAGGTCGTCATCGTGGACCGCACCGGCCCGCGCAGCGTCAACGTGGGCTTCTACCACGAGGTCTGATCACAGCACGCGGGCCAGCGCGAACCCGTCGTAGCCCTTGCTGCCCACCGTCTGGATCGCCGTTCCGTCGAGCCGCGGGTGGCTGCCGATCAGCTCGATGGCGGCCCGCGTGCCCCGCACGTCCGGGGCGTCGCTGCCGGCGTCGGCGACCCGGCCGCCCCGGACCACGTTGTCGACGACGACCAGGCTGCCGGTCCGCGTGAGCTTGAGCGCCCACTCGATGTAGTGCGCGTTGTTGGCCTTGTCGGCGTCGATGAAGACCAGGTCGAACGGCGGCGGGTTCTCGTCGGCGAGCTTGGGCAGCGACTCCAGCGCCGGCCCGACCCGCACCTCGACCAGCTTGTCCAGCCCGGCGCGGGCGATGTTGCGGGCGGCGATCTCGGCGTGCTTGGCGCTGTACTCCAGCGAGACCAGCCGGCCGTCGGGCGGCAGGGCGCGGCCCAGCCAGATCGTGCTGTAGCCGCCGAGCGTGCCGATCTCCAGGATGTGCCGGGCCCCTTGGACCCCGGCCAGCAGGTGCAGCAGTTTCCCCTGGGTGGCGGTGACGTTCACCTGCGGCAGCTCGGCCGCCGCACTGTCCCGCAGGGCGGCCTGGAGAGCCTCGTCGTCCGGCACGAGATGGGCGGTGAAGTAGTCGTCGACGTCGTCCCAGACCTGGCTCATGCGCCTGCGCCTCCCGTTGACCTGGTCAGCCTCCCCAACCAGCTGCGCTGACGACCATAGCTCCGCCCCGGTTCCCCGTCAGAGTCCCCCCGCACCCGCTTTCAGCCGATCGGCTCAGCCTGGCGGCCACTCCGCCCGACCGGCGCCGACGCCCGCCCCGCCCCCGGCGCGGCCCCGTCCCCCGGCGGACCGCGGGCGCGACGCACGCCCCGCCGAACCCGCGCGGGCCGCCGCGGGCGCCCCCGCCGAACCGCCGGAGGCCCCGTCACCGCTCCACGGCCGGCGGCGACCCCGGCAGCGGCCGTCCCGCCGACTCGGTCATGAACCACACCGCCGCACCGCCGACCACGGCCGCGGCCATCATGTAGTACGCGGGCATCATCACATCGCCGGTGGCGCCGATCAGCGCCGTCACCACCAGCGGCGTCGTCCCGCCGAACAGGGACACCGAGACGTTGAACCCGATCGACAGCGACCCGTAGCGCACCCGCGTCGGGAACAGCGCCGGCAGCGCCGACGGCATCGCGGACGTGAAGCACACCAGCAGCAGTCCCAGCGCCGCCATGCCCAGCCCCACGGCGACCAGGCTGCCCTGGCGGATCAGCAGCAGCGCCGGCACCGACAGCGCCAGGAAGCCCACGCAGCCCGCCGCGATCACCGGCCGCCGCCCGATCCGGTCGGTCAGCGCGCCCGCGAACGGCTGGACCACCATCATCAGCGCCATCACGGCGAGGACGACCAGCAGCCCGTGCGTCTCGTCGTACTTCAGCTCACCGGTCAGGTAGCTCGGCATGTACGACAGCAGCATGTAGTCGGTGACGTTGAAGACCAGCACCAGGCCCATGCACAGCAGCAGCGCCTTCCACTGCCCGGTGACCATCTCCCGCAGCGGCACCTTCGGCCGCGCGGCCTCCGCCTTCTCCACCTCCGCCGCGAACGCCGGCGTCTCCTCCAGGCGCAGCCGCAGGTACAGCCCGATGATGCCCATCGGCCCCGCGACGAGGAACGGGATCCGCCAGCCCCAGGAGGTCAGGTCGTCCGCGGACAGCAGCGCCGTCATCACGGTCACCAGCCCGGCGCCGCCGATGTATCCGGCCAGCGTGCCGAACTCCAGCCAGCTCCCGAGGAACCCGCGCCGCTTGTCCGGCGCGTACTCGGCGATGAACGTGGACGCGCCCGCGTACTCGCCCCCGGTGGAGAAGCCCTGCACCAGACGCGCGGCGAGCAGCAGGATCGGCGCGCCGACACCGATCGTCGCGTAGGACGGGATCAGGCCGATCGCGAACGTGCCCGCCGCCATCATGATCATCGTCAGCGCCAGCACCTTCTGCCGGCCGACGCGGTCGCCGAGCGGCCCGAAGACCATGCCGCCGAGCGGCCGGACCAGGAAGGCCGCGGCGAAGGCGCCGAACGTGGAGAGCAGCTGGGCCGTCGGGTCGCCCGAGGGGAAGAAGACCTTGCCCAGGGTCACCGCGATGTAGCTGTAGACGCCGAAGTCGAACCACTCCATGGCGTTGCCGAGCGCGGCCGCCTTCACGGCGCGCCGGACGAGCGCGGAGTCGGTGACGGTGGCCTGGGAGTTCTTCGCGAGGGCCGTGGGAGCGGCGACTGAGGCAGTCGACAAGAGCTCGCTCGCCTACCTTTCGACGGGGACAGGGACGCGGTCCGCGCGGCGGCGCTGACGAGCGGACCGAAAAACGACCATAGGCGGTGATGTGCCGCTTACGCCCGGTACGCACTTCGTTGCACTATGCATGAAAATAACCCGCAGGCAGGGACGTAAACCGGTCACGCGCCCCGTCGTTCTCCGGAATCGTGTGATCCATCTCGCATTCGACACGGGCGACCCCACCCCCTCCGCACTATCGTCGTCCGGACAAAAGGAAGACGGCCGTCAGGTGAAACCGGGGTGGCCTGCGTCTTCCTCCGGGGTGGTGCGGACCCCATAGGGTTCGCGAAGGGAACCTCATGCGGGGGGCGCGTGAGGCGGATGGGGCGGGAGGCCGACGAGGCGTGGCGAATGCGGAGCACAGCGGGCGACCGGCGGAGGTGTTCGGCGGGAGACCGGCGGAAGCGTTCGGGGCTACGGCCGTCGGGGAGGCCAGGGCGCGCCTGCGCGCGGCGCGGCTCGGCCTGTGGCTGATCGCCGCGGTCCTCGCCGTACGACAGGTGGCCGTCGTCCTCGGCACACCGCGCGGGGAACGGCTGACGGACCTGGAGACCTGGGTCGGGCCGAACGGCGTGCTGCACGTCGAGGGCTCGCTCTACGACTCCACCCGCTTCACCGGCACCCCCTTCGGCGGCCTGGTCCTCAAGCCGCTCACCCGTTCGGCCGAGCAGGCCCTCGGCTGGGGCTGGACCTTCGGCACGCTGCTGCTGGTCGTCGCCCTGGGCCTGGTCGCCGCCCGCGCCCTGCCCCGGCCGGTGGACCGGCGCACCTCGCTGCTGGCCGCGCCGGTCGCCGTCAGCCTGCTGATGCTGTCGCTGCCGGTGCGCAACACCCTCTGGCTCGGCCAGACCAGCGTCATCCCGGTCCTGCTGGTCCTGCTCGGCTGCTTCGCCGTGCGCGGCCGGCACGCCGGCGGCGTCCTCGTCGGCGTCGCCGCGGCGCTGCAGCCCACGCTGCTGCTCTTCACGCCCCTGCTGTGGCTGACCGGCCGCCGCCGGGCCGCCGCGGCCGCGGGCGCCACGTTCGCCGTGTGCACCGCGCTGGCCTGGGCGGCGATGCCGCACGACGCGTACACGTACTGGGTGCACCACATGGCGGGCGTCGGGCTCGGCGGGCGGGCCGACGACCTCGCCAACCAGTCCCTGCACGGCGCCCTGCTCCGGTTCGGCCTGTCCGGCCCCCTGGAGATCGCCCTCTTCCTCGCGCTCGGCGCGGCCGTCGCCGTCCTCGGCCTGCGCCGCGCCGTGCGCTACGCCCGCGACGGGCAGCTGCTGCTCGCGGTCGCGATCACCGGCTGCGCGGCGATCGCGGTGTCGCCCACGGCCTGGCAGCACCAGTTGCTGTGGGTGCTGCTCGCGGTCGTCGGCCGGGTCGGCCGGCGCGCCTCCGACCGGTACGTGTGGCCGGTCGCCGTCGTCCTCGTCATGACCCTGCCGGCGAAGATGATGCTGCCGAACGTCGCGGCGCTGCACCCGCTGCGGGACAACGTGGTGCTGCTGGCCGCGCTCGCCGCCGCCACCGCCGTGCCGTTCCTGTCCCGCGCCTCGGCGTACTACCGGGCACCGGTCCCCACCGAGTACGCGGACCCGGTCCCGGCCCGCTTCCGGCACATACCGCTCGTGCCGTTCCTGCGCCGCGTCCTGACCCGCCCCAACCTCCTGCTGGAGCTCCTCCTCATACGGGTCACCTACGCCGCCTACTCCAAGATCCGCCTGGCCGCGGGCGGCGGCAGCGACTCGGCCGGCCGGGCCCGCGCCGAGGAGCACGGGCAGCAGATCCTCGACCTGGAACGCGTCCTGCACCTGGACATCGAGCACGCCGTGAACCACGCCGTCGTGGAGATCGGCTGGCTGCGGAACTTCTTCGACTTCTACTACACGTCCTTCCACTTCGTCGTCCCGCTGACCGTCCTCGGCGTCCTGTACTGGCGCCGCCCGGTCGACTACCGCTGGGCCCGCTCCTCCCTGGGCTTCGCCACCCTCCTCGCCCTCGTCGGCTTCTGGCTCTACCCGCTGGCCCCGCCGCGCCTGATGCCGGGGCTCGGGATCATCGACACGGTGCACGGCCCGCAGGACTTCACCCAGCCCGACTACGGCACGCTCACCGCCCTCACCAACCAGTACGCGGCGATGCCGTCCCTGCACTTCGGCTGGTCCCTGTGGTGCGGCCTGGCCGTGGCGGTCATCGCCCCGAAGTGGTGGATGAAGGCGGCCGGCCTGCTCCACCCGCTGTTCACGGTGTCGGCGATCGTGGCGACCGGCAACCACTGGGTGCTGGACGCGGTGGGCGGCGCGCTGGTGGTCGGCGCGGGCTTCGGGCTGACGTACCTGCTCCAGGGCCCGCGGGCGCGGACCGCGGCCCGGACGCCGGCCGCGGTCAGCAGCGACCCCGAGCCGGCGCGGGACCGTACTCCGAGCTGATCCGGTAGGCGCCGGGCGCGTCGGCGGTGAGCCGGGTGAACTCGCCGTCCCGCCCCAGGCAGCCCCCGTCGGCGCGCAGCCACGGCGAGTACGCCACCCGCACGGTCACCGTGGCGGGCCGGGACACCCGGACGACGATCCCGGCGCCGTCCGCCCGCACCACCGTCCCCGGCGCCGACACCAACGGCACCGCGTCCCGCACCCGGTAGATCCGCCAGTGCGCGTCCCGCCACACCGGCTCCAGCCAGCCGGGCCGCTCCTCGCGCAGCAGCCGCGCCTCGGCCTCGGCGTACCCGTCGGGCGTCGCCCGCGGCAGCACCACCAGGCCGACGGCCCAGCGGTCCAGCCAGGCGCGGTAGGCGGCGGGGGAGAAGGCGCCGTCGTAGAAGAGCCGGCCGCGTTCGACGTCGAGCTGCCGGTTCCAGCCGCGGGCCAGGTTGACGTGCGGGGCGAGCAGGGCGGCCTCGCGGTGGTCGCGCGCGGGCACCACCTCGACCCGCGTCCGGTCGGCCCCGAGCCGCTCCAGGGCCCGCACGACCCCGCCGGTGTCCCTGGCCCACCGCGGCACGACGGTGTAGACGGCCACGTCGTCGGCGGTCTTCCTCCCCAGCCACCCCACGGAGAAGACGAGGACGCCGATCAGCAGCCCCCGGCGGACCTTGGCCAGGCGGGGCCGGGCGAGCAGGGCGGCGAGCAGCACGGCCGGGGCGAAGTGCTCCGCGAACCGCTCGACGTTCGTGCCGACGGGGGAGGGGACGAGGTACGTGAGCACGGTCCCGGCCGCGTACACCGCCCCGCCCCACCGGGCGACGCGCCAGCCGCGCGGGGCGAGCGCGGCGACGGCCAGCCCGAGCAGCAGGGGCGGCCAGATCCGGGCCGCCGGCATCGGCTGCTCACCGGTGAAGGGGAAGAGCCAGGTCGTCGCACCGACGACGGCGACGGGCGGCAGCAGCAGGGGCAGCGCCCGCCGTCCGTCCCGCGCGGCGAGGAACCCGGCGCCCACGACGGCCAGGAACAGCCCCGCCACCGGACTGGCGGCGGTCGCCAGCGCCGCGTACGCCGCCGCGAGCGCGACCCGGCGCTCCCCGGTCAGCAGCAGGCACGCCGCGAGCCCGAGGGCGACGCCGAGCGCGAAGGTGGTGCGCCCGGAGACGACGTTGCACCACAGCCCGAGCGAGGCGAGCAGGGCGGGCCCGACCGGCCGCCGGGTCCCGGTGCGCCGGATCAGCACGGCCGCCAGCCAGGAGGCGGCGATCCCGGAGCCGGCGGTCACCGTGCGGACGCCGAGGGCGGCCATCAGGTACGGCGACAGCAGGCTGTAGTTGGCGGTGTGGGTGCCGCCGTACCAGGAGAGGTTGTACGCCGAGCCGCCGTGCCGGGCCGCGAAGTCCGCCCACGCGTACTGGGCGGCGAGGTCGCCGCCGCCCGTGGCGAGCAGGAACCACCAGAGCGCGTACAGGGGGAGCACGGGCACGGTGGCGAGCAGGGGGACGCGGTGACGGGCCCGGAGGGTACGGAGCCCGCCGTTGCGCAGGAGGGGCGCGGGAAGACGCTTGGTGACGGTGAGTTCGGCTGAGGCCACGGTTTCGAAGACGTGCGAACGGGGCGCGACGTTGTGCGGCGCCCCGGCTCAGGAGCCCTCGTGGCAGGAGCCCTCGCCCTTCCCGCACTCGAACCACACCGTCTTGCCGCCGCGCAGCGGTTCGGGCGTCACGCCCCGCCGGTCGGCCACCGCGCCCAGCAGGACGAGCCCCCGCCCGCTCTCGGACTCCGACACCAAGTCTCCCGGCACGGCCGGAAGTTCCTCGCTGCGGTCCGCCACCTCCACCCGCACCCCCGCCGCCTGCCGCAGCAGCACCAGGAAGCAGCGCCGGTCCGGGACGTGGCGCACGACGTTGGAGAGCAGCTCGGACACGCCCAGCTCGACGGCGTCGGTAAGCTCCGCCATCCCCCACTCGCGCAGGAAGGAGCGGACGATGCGCCGGACGTGCCGCACCGAGTGCGCGCCGACGGTGAGCCGCATCGCGTATCGGGAGGCGAGGTACCAGGGAGGAGGTGGGGCAATGTATTCGTTCACGGTACGAGCGTGACCTCGGATCACTACGCTGGGCCACCGAACGGATACAACCGTTCCCGGTGTGGACCGGGTTGCGCGAGAGGGGACCGTGCATGGCCCACGTCAACGCCCTCGACCCGGGCGCCTCACCACTCGACTACTACGGCTACGAACTGCGCCGGTACCGCGAGGCCGCCGGGCTGACGCAGAAGCAGCTCGGAGCGGTCATCAACTACACGGGCTCGCTGGTCGGCCAGATCGAGACGGCCCGGAAACTGCCGACCCCGGAGTTCAGCGAACGGGCGGACGTGGCACTGGAGACGGGAGGACTGCTGCCCCGGCTGGTCACGCTGGTGCTGCGCAGCCAACTTCCGGCTTGGTTCCAGCAGGTGGCGGAGCTGGAGGCACGGGCAAGGGCGATTCATATCTTCCAGCCCCGGTTGGTGCATGGACTGCTGCAAACCGAGGCGTACGCACGGGCGGTCCTCAGCGCGGTGGACGACAATGACCTGGGCAATCGCACCGCCGCGAGAATCGCCCGACAACGCATCCTCATACGCGACTCCAAGACTCCGGCCGGCCCGGTCCTCACCGTCGCCCCCGCCGCCTTCTCCGCCTTCGTCGGCTGGACGACGGCCACGGCCGACCGCTGAACGACGGCGCGACCGCACGACCGCACGCCGAAGGCGGCGGCCCCGGGAAACGCGGGCCGCCGTCCGGCCGGCTGCTGTGGGCCTCACCGGCCCTGCCCGGCGCCGTCCTCGCCCCGCGTCCGGCCGGCCCGGACCGATGAGGGAAAAACCTCGGCGGGGAACGCTTTCGAGCTGGATCGAATTCCTGTTTCCTTCCCGGTCGTCCTGCCACCATGGCGTGAACCAATTCGCAAGCAGCGCAGCGGGGAGTGGAACGATGGTGCGTATCAAGTCTGTTGCAGCCGCGGTGTGCGGGGCTTTTTCCCTTGTCGTCCTGGTCGCCGGCGCGGCCCAGGCAGGGCACCACCAAACACGCGGCGTCCTGGCGATCGAGGAGACGGTGTCCGAAGGTCCGTACACGCCCACCGGAGGTCCGTACCAGACGCACAGCGTGCCGGTGGAGGAGGAGACGGTGTCCGGAGGCCCGTACAAGCCGCACAGCGTGCCGGTGACCGAGGAGAGGGTCTCCGGAGGCCCGTACGCGCCGACCAGCGCCCTCGACAACCCCGGTCCGCTGGGCTGACTGTTCCGCGCTCCAGGGCGGAGGGCAGGCCGTGCGCTTCTCCGCGCGGGGCATGCCCGCCTGGACCTCGCGCCAGGGCAGCGCCCCGGTCGCCCTCTCGGCCCGGGCGATGCCCTGGTCCTGATCATCGCCTTGACCGTCCCCGGCGTCCTCCTCGGCCCACGACGGGCGCCGGAGCCCGGTTCACGCCGGCTCGCCCTCCTGCACATCCTGCTTGAGCAGAGCAGCCCCCAGGTGGGTCAGTGCGTGCACCACCGATCCACCGGTGCGGCGCGTGGTGATCAGTCGCCCCTCGCGCAGGACGCCGGCATGGTGACTGGCGGTGGCTGGGGAGACTCGGCAGCGGTGGGCGAGATCGGTGGTCGAGCAGCCGTCCGCGGCCGCACGCAGTATCGCGGCGCGGGTCTGACCGAGCAGCCCTGCGAGCGCACGGTGCGGGTCGGCGTCGGCGGACGGCCGAGTGAGCCACCGTAGGTCGTGGTCGACGGGGTGGATCAGCACCGGCGGCAGGTCCGGGTCCTTGAGCAGGGTCGGTCCGGGCCAGCAGAAGAAGGAGGGGATCAGACGCAATCCGCGTCCGTCCAGTCGTAGCTCACCGTCCAGGTGGGAACCGGAGACGTGCAGGACGGGAGAGTCCCACCGCAGCGTTTCGTGCAGGACGGAGGTCAGCCGTGCGAAGCCGCCGTGCAACAGGATCCGGCCGATGGACATCCGGCTGGCCTCGCACTGGGCCCGGATCTGATCCCAGAACGGCGCCACCGCGATGTCATGGTGGTGCCGTAGCGCTTTCGCCACGGTGGTCAGGGCACGTGGTTCGCCGTCGGCCAGTGCCCGTGCCCAGGTCGCGGGCCTCCGGGAACCGAACAGTTCCGTCATGTCCTTGCGCAGCTGGCGGCGCGGGGTGCGGAGCAGGGTTCGCAGTCCCTCGTCCACCGTCCCTTCAGCGGTGAGCGGTGTGAGGAAGTCGGGTGAGTAGCCCCGAGGCGGGGCGAGCAGCCGCAGCCCGCCCCATACTCCCGTCGCGGCTTTGCCGATCCGCTGCCGCCAGTGGTCGAAGAACAGAGGACCGTCGTGACTGTGCAACAGGTGGAGGCTGAGCAGGGTCTCCCACATCGGATCGGGCTGATCGGCCACGACCACTCGCGCCATGTCCTCGGTTGTGAAATGGATGCGCAAACCCATGGGTGCCCCCGGGGCATAGGTGTCAGGCAGGTGAGGGGCTCACCTCTGTCGGATCCGCGACAGAGCGGCATCCGCATCGTTTCACCGTCGCGCCCTCCACGGACCGTCCGCGCTATGCGGAGCGCAGCGTCTTCGATAACCTCCCGGTTATGCCTGACATATCGGACCCGAATCCCCATCAGTTACGGCTGTTCCTCGCCCTGGCCGAGGACTTGCACTTCAAACGGGCCGCAGCGCGTCTGCACATGAGCCAGCCGGCCCTCAGCCAGCAGATCCGCAAACTGGAGAACCAGCTCGGCGTGGTGTTGTTCGAGCGGGACAGCCGGTCCGTGGAACTGACCCCGGCCGGACGGGCCCTGGTCCCCGAAGCCCGCGCCGTACTGGAGGCATTGAGCGGACTGCGCCGTACCGCCTCGGCCCACCACCGCGAACTCACAGGCCAGTTGCTGGCCGGCTCCATCGGCGCGGAGGCGGCGATGGAACACGTCCGCGCGGTCCTGGACGAACTGCAGCGCCGGCACCCGAAACTGTCGGTGCAAGTGATCGGCTTGAACATCATCGACCATATGGCCGCGCTGATCAGCGGAGAGGTGGACGTGGTCTTCCTGCGCCCCCCGGTGCCGGAAGGAATCCAGACGCAGTACCTGGCCGAGGAACCACGCGTGGCCTGCCTGCCCGCCGACGACCCCCTGGCGGCCCTGCCCTCCGTCACCCTGGACCAACTCGCCGGACGGACCGTCGTCGATGTGCCGTCGCGGGCCCCGCGGGCCTGGTGGAAGTACTGGGTGGCCGACCCGCGCCCGGACGGCAGCCCGGTGCGGTACGGACCAGTGGTCCCCGACCTGGAAGGACTCCTGCACGCCGTCGTCCACGACCGGGCACTGGCATTTCTCCCGTCCGCGGCCGCGCGCTTCTACCCGCGTCCGGGACTGGCCTATGTCGAGGTCTCCGACCTCCCGCCGTCCCAGTCGGCGCTGGCCTGGCTGGCAGCCCACCGTGACCGATCCACCGTGGCCGCCATCCGTGCCGCAGCCCGCGCCGTGGCCGGAACACCCACGCAGGGCGGCTGAGCGACACACGGTGCCCCTCGCGTGACGGCGAAATCTTCGCCCCGAGGCCGATGAAGGCGACTGCTGACGTATGCAGCCGTACGTACCACGGTGACACGGTGAGTCAGACGCCATCCGGCCGGCGAAATACCTCATGGACGAGGTTCAGGACTCGACGACTCCACCTGGTCCTCACAGTTTCTCTCCCGGTCGGCCCGGTCGGCCCGGTCCTCATGGACGAGCGGGGAGCGGAGGGCGGAGAGGCCTGCTCAGGACCCGGAGACAGGGGCGGCCACTCACGCGGTGTTCGAACAGGATCGAAAAGCTGGTTCGTCACCGGCGCACCAGGAAGCATCGGAGCGCAGCCGGCGAAACATCCGCGAACACCAAGCCAAGGGGGCTGATCCATGAGACGTGTGCTCCTGTTGTCGTGCGTCATGGCGGCGGCCGGCGCGGCCGTCGTGACCGGATGCGCCGACCACGACGGTGGTGACCCTGCCCGGCAGGCTCCGCACACCAGGCCCCGAGCGCTGACCTGGCAACAGGAGCTGCGAATCGCCGACGCACAGCAACGCCTGACCAGGCAGTGCATGAACCGCAAGGGATTCGGCTACTGGGAAGACCGCACACTGACGCTGCAGGAGAGCCGCCCGGTGCGCTACGTCCAGGACGACGTGGCATGGGCCCGCACCCATGGGTACGGCGGCCGCATCAGCGCGAAGGAGACACGCCTCCACGAGCACAACCCCAACGCCACGTACCGCCGGAGTCTCTCCCCCTCCCGGCGCACCGCCTTCGACACCGCCCTCGACGGCGGCGACAACGCCCGCATGCTCACCGCCTCCCTGCCGAACGGCGAAAGGATCCAGAAGCTCGTCGGAGGCTGCACGGAGGAGGCCGAACGCACCCTCTACGGCGACCCGGCTGTGTGGTTCCGCACGAGCAAGACCGCCACCGGCCTCAACCTCCTGTACGGCACAGAGCTCATGGCGGACCGGGAACTCACCGCGGCGACAGGGGCATGGTCCCGGTGCATGAAGCAAGCGGGACAGCACTACAAGGACCCCCAGGCGGCCCGTGACGCCGTCCGGACCCGCACCAGCCGGCTGGGGGCGGCTCGTGCCGACGAGGCGTTCACCGTCGAGCGGAAGACGGCCGTCGCGGACGCCGCCTGCGCCCGCGAGACCTCCCTGAGAACCGTGGCCACGGCCCGGGAGGCGCACTACATCGACCGCCTGCGCGGCCGGTTCGGCAAGGACATCGACACCTACCACCGGCTCGGCCGGCAGGCCTACGACCGGGCGGTGCGCATCGTTCCGGAGCGAGACTGACCGACTCGCGTTCCAGGACGCGACCCGCCCACCGACGAGGACACGTCGGACGGCTCGCCCGGCGTCCCCGCATCGGCGCACCACCACCGCTCACGCACCACCGACCCGACGAGAGGAAACACCATGCGCACCTTCATCGCCACGGCGGCCCTCCTGGGGCTCACCGCCCTGGGCGCGGCCTTTCCCACCACGGCCGCGCAGGCATCCGAGGACACCGTCGCCGACACCGGCTGCGACAGCAAGTGGGGTTCGCGCGACGGCAACATGTACGGCTGGGATCACCTGGACTGCAACGACCCTCTGCTGATCGCCGCGTCCGGGGACAACCCCGACTGGGGTGCCGTGCGCAACAGGGTCGCGTCGGTCATGAACCGCGGCTTCGTCGGCGGTCGCGACCACGTCAAGTTCTACGACTACACCTACTACCGGGGCGGGCACGCCTGCCTCGCACCGGGTGAGCTGTACGCCGACGACCTGAACAACGACTGGTTCACCGGTGATCCCAACGGTGATGTCGTGGTGGTTGACAACATCGAATCGCACAAATGGGTGACCAGGAGCGAGTGCGGGACCCTCCTGACCTGATCCGTCCAGCCGTGCGGGCGGCCCGGGACACCCCGGACCGCCCGCACCTGATCGTGGACTGCCTCGGTCCGCTGCCGGTGGTGCTGGTCACCCAGCCGACGTCACCGGCCGGCAGGCCGCCTGCCGGATGCCGCACCACCTGCTGCCCGTCACCGCACGATCCGGCTCGTGCGGACCGACGGCGGCTACGCGGGCCGCCCCGTCGGCCGGGCCGGGGACACCGAGCCCGTGACCGCGGTGTCCGCTGCCGAGGGCGAGGAGCCGCCCGGTCCGCAGGAAGGCGGCGGCCCCGGGGATCGGGGGGCCGCCGCCTTCGGTCGGGGGCGCGGGCGCGGAGCGCGCCGCGGGCGCGGTGCCGGATGCGGGCCCGGTGCCGTGTGGCGGTCCGGTGCCGCGTGCCGGCCAGGTATCGGGGATCGGCCCGGCGGCGCCGCACGGAAACTCGTCACCGGGGGGGCGGCCCGGTGGGCGGTGCCGTGTGCGGGCCCGGTACCGGGTGCCGGGTCAGTACCAGCCGTTGGCCTGCCAGAAGCCCCACGCGCCGCATGGGCTGCCGTAGCGGTCCTTCATGTAGTCCAGGCCCCAGGCGATCTGGGTGGCCGGGTTGGTCCGCCAGTCGGAGCCGGCCGCGGCCATCTTCGAGGCGGGGAGCGCCTGCACCAGGCCGTAGGCCCCGCTGGAGGCGTTGGTGGCGGTCACGTTCCAGCTGCTCTCGTGCTGGACAATCTGCGCGAAGCACCGGTACTGGGCCGAGTTGCCGACCATCTGCCGCGCGGTCGCCTGCGCGGAGGAGGCCGACGTCGCCGCGGCCTGCGCGGGCGCGGCGGCGATCAGCGTGCCGCAGGCGGCGGCCACGGCGGCACCGGCGAGGGCCTTCCTCGGGGAGGCGACGCGGCGGAGAAGGGAAACGGCGGACACGGGGGACCTTTCGTCGGGGACGGGAGGCCGCGGCGTGCCGGGGCCGCGCGGATGCGGGGCGGGCACACGTCGGCGCCGCGGCCCTGAGGGCACGTCGGCGCCTGGCGACGGCGTCCAGGGAAACAGGCCCGACAGCCGTCCGCAATCACCCCTTTTACTAGTGGTAGTCGCATTAAGGGGGAAAGGTCGTCCTGTGACCGGGCTCTCAACGCGCAGGTCGGAGGGCTGGACGGCGGCCGGGGCCGAACCGCCGGATCTACGGTCCGGCCTCGTAGGTGACCTGCGTCATGTGGGGCGCTTCACGGCGACGGCGTGCCGTGTGCGGCTGAAGGTCCCGGTCGGTGCGGCGGGGTGCCCGGGGTGCCGCCGGAGGGGGCGGCCGCACCCCGCGGCCCGGCCGTAAAAAATCTCACATCGGGGGGTTGCATCCACCTATGGGTGTTTTAACCTGATTACAGGCCTACGGGACGAGTGAGGGAGTCCAACCGGAGATGCCGACTCTGGCGAGAAGCCTCGGCTTCCGCTGTGGCCGACGTCGACGGTCGGGCTGAGAGGCCGGAAAGTCGCACGGCCGCGAGGCCGGACGACCGGAAGGCGACCCCCAGTCACCTGATCCGGGCAATACCGGCGAAGGGAACCCGTCTCGTAGGTCGCTCCCGTGGACCCCGGGCCGTGCGCCCGGGGTCCTTCGCGCGTTCCCGCGGTCCTTCACGCGTCCCCGGGCCCACGTGCGTGCGAGTTCACGCGCCCGTGGCGCGCTCCTCGCCCGGCGCCGTCAGGTCGATCAGCCGGCACGCCGTCTCGATGTCCACCCTCACCTGCGCGATGGAGGCCCGGCCCGACAGCCAGGCGAGCAGGACCGAGTGCCAGGTGTGCTCGACGACGCGGACCGCGCGGAGCTGCTCGGGGGCGGGGTCCTCCAGGCCCATGGCGTCCAGGATGATCGCCGTCGTCCGCCGGGAGACCTGGTCGACCTCCGGGCTCACGCTGCGGTCGGCGAACGTCAGCGCCCGGACCATCGCCTCCGCCAGCTGCGGCTCGCGCTGGAGCGCGCGAAAGGCCCGCATCAGGGTCTCCGCCACCCGCTCGGCCGCCGTCCCGCCGGCCGGCGGCCGCCTGCGCAGCGTGCCGTGCATGTGCTCCAGCTGATCCTGCATGACCGCCACCAGCAGGTGGACCTTGGACGGGAAGTAGCGGTACAGCGTGCCGAGCGCCACCCGCGAGGACTCCGCGACCTCGCGCATCTGCACCGCGTCGAACCCGCCCCGGCCCGCCAGCCGGGCGCTCGCGCGCAGGATGCGGCGGCGCCGCGCCTCCTGCCGCTCGGTCAGCGGCGGGACGCCCGGCGTGCTCGCCGCACTGGCCGTTCCCGCTCCCGGCTTGGCTCGCGCAGGCATGGATCCCCGTTCCGTGACAGTCCGTGAGGGCGTGCGACCAGACAGCATGGCAGGGCCGGCGGGGACGCGCCCGCCGTGGCGCGAATCACCTGACCCGCCTCTCCCAGCGGCCCTACCTGCCGGTAGATTCGAAGCCTCCTGGACGATCAAGTCTGAAACTTGTTCTAGATTAGCGTCCCGGCGTAATCTCGCGGGACAGTGCAGGCAGAAGGGGGCCCAGAGTGACCGCTGAGGCCGGCCGGGCGGGGTCCCGGGACCTGGCGGCCGACGGCGAGCCGCCGCTGCGCATCGCGCTCCTCACCTACAAGGGAAACCCGTTCTGCGGCGGCCAGGGCGTCTACGTACGGCACCTGTCGCGCGAACTGGTCCGCCTGGGCCACCGGGTCGAGGTCATCGGCGCCCAGCCCTACCCCGTCCTCGACGAGGGCTACGACGGCCTGAGCCTCACCGAGCTGCCCAGCCTCGACCTCTACCGCCAGCCGGACCCCTTCCGCACCCCGAAGCGCGACGAGTACCGCGACTGGATCGACGCGCTGGAGGTGGCCACCATGTGGACCGGCGGCTTCCCCGAGCCGCTGACCTTCTCGCTGCGCGCCCGCCGCCACCTGCGCGCCCGGCGCGGCGACTTCGACGTCGTGCACGACAACCAGACCCTCGGCTACGGGCTGCTGGGCGACCTGGGCGCGCCCCTGGTGACCACCGTCCACCACCCCGTCACCGTGGACCGGCAGCTGGAGCTGGACGCCGCCGGGACCTGGCAGCGCCGCTGGTCCGTGCGCCGCTGGTACGCCTTCACCCGCATGCAGAAGCGGGTCGCGCGCCGCCTGCCGTCCGTGCTCACCGTCTCCGGCACCTCCCGCCAGGAGATCGTCGACCACCTGGGCGTGCGGCGGGACCGCATCCACGTCGTGCACATCGGCGCCGACACCGACCTGTTCTCCCCCGATCCGGCGGTGCCGGTCGTCCCGGGGCGGATCGTGACCACCTCCAGCGCGGACGTCCCCCTCAAGGGCCTGGTCTTCCTCGTCGAGGCGCTGGCGAAGGTGCGCACCGAGCACCCGGACGCCCACCTCGTCGTCGTCGGCAAGCGGCCCGCGGAGGGACCCGTCGCGCAGGCCGTCGAGCGGTACGGCCTGGCGGACGCCGTCCGGTTCGTCAAGGGCATCCCGGACGCGGAGCTGGTCGACCTGGTGCGCTCGGCCGAGGTGGCGTGCGTGCCGTCGCTGTACGAGGGGTTCTCGCTGCCGGCGGCCGAGGCGATGGCGACGGGCACGCCGCTGCTCGCCACCACCGGCGGGGCGATCCCGGAGGTCGCCGGGCGGGACGGGGAGACCTGCCTCGCGGTGCCGCCGGGCGACGCGGACGCGCTGGCCGCCGGGCTGAGCCGGCTGCTGGGCGACCCCGCGCTGCGGGCCCGGCTGGGCGCCGCCGGACGCGAACGCGTCCTGCGCCACTTCACCTGGGCCAAGGCCGCCGAGGGCACGGTCGCCCGGTACCGCGAGGCCATCGCCCGCTCCGGAACCGGGGCCGCCGCCCCGGACCGCGCCCCGGCCGCCGCCGGCGCCTCCTCCGCGACCCCGACCAGTGAAACCGGCGTCTACCCCGAAAGCAGGGCCACGTGCTGACCGTCGACTTCTCCCGGTTCCCGCTCGCCCCGGGCGACCGCGTCCTGGACCTCGGCTGCGGCGCCGGCCGGCACGCGTTCGAGTGTTACCGGCGCGGCGCGCAGGTCGTGGCACTCGACCGGAACGGCGAGGAGATCCGCGAGGTCGCGAAGTGGTTCGCGGCGATGAAGGAGGCCGGGGAGGCCCCCGAGGGCGCCACCGCGACGGCGATGGAGGGCGACGCGCTCGCGCTGCCCTTCCCCGACGAGTCCTTCGACGTGGTGATCATCTCCGAGGTGATGGAGCACATCCCGGACGACAAGGGCGTGCTCGCCGAGATGGTCCGGGTGCTCCGGCCCGGCGGCCGCATCGCCATCACCGTGCCCCGCTACGGCCCCGAGAAGGTCTGCTGGACGCTGTCCGACGCCTACCACGAGGTCGAGGGCGGCCACATCCGCATCTACAAGGCGGACGAACTGCTGGCGAAGATCCGCGAGGCGGGCCTGAAGCCGTACGGCACGCACCACGCGCACGCGCTGCACTCGCCGTACTGGTGGCTGAAGTGCGCGTTCGGCGTCGACAACGACAAGGCGCTGCCGGTGCGCGCGTACCACAAGCTGCTGGTCTGGGACATCATGAAGAAGCCGCTGGCCACCCGGCTCGCCGAGCAGGCGCTCAACCCGCTGATCGGCAAGAGCTTCGTGGCGTACGCGACCAAGCCGCACCTGCCCCGGGTGGACGCCAAGTGACGACGCCCCGGACGGAACACCTCGTCCTGCCCGGGGTCCTCACCGCCGAGCAGGCCGACGCGACCGTGCGCGCCATCCTCGCCGTGCAGCGGGAGGACGGCGCGATCCCCTGGTTCCGGGGCCACCACCTCGACCCGTGGGACCACGTCGAGGCGGCGATGGCGCTGGACGCGGCCGGCGAGCACGAGGCCGCCGAGCGGGCGTACACCTGGCTCGCGCGGCACCAGAACGAGGACGGCTCCTGGTACGCGGCGTACGCGGACGGGGCGCACGACGCGGTCACCGACCGGGGACGGGAGACCAACTTCGTCGCCTACCCGGCCGTGGGGATCTGGCACCACTACCTGTCGACCGGCGACGACACCTTCCTGGACCGCATGTGGCCGGTGGTGTACGCGGCCGTCGAGTTCGTGCTGCGCCTGCAGCAGCCGGGCGGGCAGATCGGCTGGCGGCGCGCCGAGGACGGCACGGACACCGCGGACGCGCTGCTGACCGGCTGCTCCTCGATCCACCACGCGCTGCGCTGCGCGCTGGCCATCGCCGAGCAGCGCGAGGAGCCGCAGCCGGACTGGGAGCTGGCGGCGGGAGCGCTCCGGCACGCGATCCGCCGCCACCCCGACCGGTTCCTCGACAAGGACCGCTACTCGATGGACTGGTACTACCCGGTGCTGGGCGGCGCGCTCACCGACGCGGAGGCCAAGGCCCGCATCGAGGAGGGCTGGGACCGTTTCGTCGTGCCCGGGCTCGGGGTGCGCTGCGTCGTGCCCAACCCGTGGGTCACCGGCGGCGAGTCCGCCGAACTCGCCCTGGCCCTGTGGGCGGTGGGCGAGTCCGACCGCGCGCTGGACGTCCTGCAGTCGATCCAGCACCTGCGCGACGCGGAGACCGGCCTGTACTGGACGGGCTACGTCTTCGACGACGACGCGATATGGCCGCGGGAGCTGACCACGTGGACGGCCGGCTCCCTGCTCCTGGCCGTCGCCGCCCTGGGCGGGCACGAGGCCACCTGCCGGATCTTCTCCGGCGACCACCTGCCCAGGGGCCTCGACCCGGACTGCTGCGCCGCCTGACCCCGCGGGGTCAGCGGCGGTGCAGGCGGCCCGCGACGGCGTGGCCGACGAACAGGTAGACCACCGCGGCCAGGCCGTAGCCGGTGACCACGCGGGCCCACTCCTCGTCGAAGGTGAACAGGTCGTGGGACCAGCCGGCGAGCCAGCGGGCCACGTCGTGGACGAACCGGACGAAGTCGTTGGCCCGGTTGGCGTCCAGCAGGTACATCAGGATCCACAGGCCCAGGATCAGGGCCATCACGTCGGCGACGATCGCGACGACCCGGCCGGCCTGACTCGCACCGCTGTGATATCGGGGGGACATGTCCTCCGGGTTGCCGCGCGGGCGGAGAAGAAACCCGGCACGGGGACGACTCCCGCCCGCGCCCCGCTTCCTGACGAGTCGTCAGGAAGCGGGGCACGGGCGGCCGTACGGCGACGGCCCCCCGCCCACCGGGGGCGAGGGGCCGCGGATGACGGCGGGCGGGGTCAGCCGCGCTGGATGCCGCTCGTGTCCTGCAGCACGCCGCGACGACCGTCCTGCGTCTGCGCGACCAGACCGGGACCGCGCTGCTCGACCGCCAGGTACCAGGTGCCCGGCGCCAGTTCCGCGATCGGCGTCGGCGAGCCGTCCTCCGGGTACAGCGGACGCGGCACCGGCACCGCGAACCAGAACGGCGAGAAGTCCCCGGCCGGCGGCTGCGGCTGCGGCTGCGGCTGCTGGCCGGCGTACGGCTGCTGCGGCTGCCCGCCGTACGGCTGCTGCTGCGCGCCTGGGTAGCCGTAACCGGCCTGGGGCTGGGCCCCGTAGGGCTGCGGGGCGGCGGGCCGCGGGGCCGGGACGAGGGAGCCCTTGAGCGCGGGCACCAGCGGGCCGGCGACGGCGGCCGCGGCCAGGACGAGCGCCGCGATGAAGCCGAGGATCAGACCGGCGCCCGCCTCGATGCCGTCGGGCACGTCCACCAGCGACCAGAACAGGATCCAGGCGACCAGGATCGTGAACGCCGCACCGACCGTGCCGAGATCCAGGCCGGCGACCTTGCGCTGCTGCGGCAGACAGCGGTTGACGACGATCAGGGCCGCGCCGAGGATTCCGCCCAGATAGACGCCCAGGCCGGTGTCGAGGGTCTCCCACGCGCTCGGGGCGCCGCTGAAGCCTTCGGCGGAGTACAGGTCGAGGAACGACGCGATGAACAGCAACACCGCTGCTCCGATCACCACGCCGTCGCCTCTAGTGAGGGAGCGGATGTTCACTTCGGGTCCTTCGTAGGTCGTCTCGTCGTCGGTGGAGGCGTCGCTGTCGCCACGGCGCCGTCAGGCCCTGGCGCGAAGCGCGGAGGTGGCCCCTCATCTGTACGGATGACACTATCGTCCGCACGGTCGGGCCGCCGCCGGGACCAGCGCGCCGATTCCTACCCGCGCAGGAAACTCACGATTCCCTCAGAGATACCCTGCGCCGCTTTCTGCCGCCAGGCCCCGCTGGTCAGCAACGCCGCGTCCGCGCCGTCGCGCATGTTGCCGCACTCGATGAACACCTTGGGAACCGTTGACAGATTGAGACCGCCGAGGTCCTCCCGCGTGACGAGGCCGCTGCCGTCGCCGGCGTACGCGGCGGGCGCGGAGCCCGTGGCGCGCAGGAAGCGGCCCGCGATGCGCTCCCCGAGGTCGCGGGACGGGGCGACGATGGGCCGGGTGTCGGCCGCGCCCGCGCGCACGGCGCCCGGCAGGATGACGTGGAAGCCGCGGTTGCCGGCCGCCGAGCCGTCCGCGTGGATCGACACCACCGCGTCGGCGCGCGCCTCGTTGCCGATCCTCGCCCGCTCGTCCACGCAGGGCCCGTACGGCCGGTCGCCGTCCTGCGTCAGCTTCACGGTCGCGCCCTGCCGCTGCAGGAGCGTGCGCAGCCGGCGGGCGACGTCCAGGGTGAACTCCGCCTCCCGGTACCCGGCGTTGGTGGCCGTGCCCGTGGTGTCGCACTCCTTCCGGTTCGTCCCGATGTCCACCGTGCGGTTGATCTCGGCGGTGTGCTGGAAGTTGCCCGGATTGTGTCCCGGGTCGACGACGACCACCTTGCCCTCGAGAGGGCCGGAGGCGGCGGACGCGCGGGGGGACGTGGGCGTCCCGGGGGCGCCGGGGTCCTCGGCGTCGCCGCCGCGGGAAGGGGCACGGGAGGGGCCGGCGGCGCCGGAGGAGGCGGGACCGCCGGCGGACACCGCGCCGCCCGGGTCCCCGGGGCCGCCGGCCGTCTCGTGGACGAGCCAGCCGAGCAGCGCGCCCGGCGCCAGCGCGGCGAGCGCGGCGATCAGCAGGCCCCGCCGGGGACGGCGGGGCCGGGAAGGGGCGGAGTCCGGACCTGTGTACGACACGTCAGCGACTCTAACCGCGGCCTTCGGCCCCCGCTCCCGTTCGCCGCAGCACGCGCAGCGAGCCGGTCGCCGAGACCTCCGTGAACGCGCCCGACTCCAGGGCCCTCAGGTAGACGCGGTAGGGGGCCTGGCCGGTGAACTCGTCCACCGGGTCGGGGAAGACGTCGTGGATGACGAGGAGGCCGCCCTCGGCCACGTGGGGGGACCAGCCCTCGTAGTCGGCGCCCGCGTGCTCGTCGGTGTGGCCGCCGTCGACGAAGACGAGGGCGAGCGGGGAGTTCCAGATCCGCGCGATCTGCGGGGAGCGGCCCACCAGGGCGACGACGTGCTCCTCCAGGCCCGCCCGGTACAGCGTGCGGCGGAACGTCGGCAGGGTGTCCATCAGGCCGGTCTCGGGGTCGACCGTCTCCGGGTCGTGGTACTCCCAGCCCGGCTGCTGCTCCTCGCTGCCGCGGTGGTGGTCGACGGTGAGCACGCTGACCCCGGCCCGGCGGGCCGCGTCGGCGAGCAGGATCGTGGAGCGCCCGCAGTACGTGCCGATCTCCAGCAGCGGCAGACCGAGCCGCCCGGCGTCCACGGCCGCCGCGTACAGGGCCAGCCCCTCGTCGACGGGCATGAACCCCTTGGCGGCCTCGAACGCGGCCAGGATCTCCGGCTTGGGTGCCGCGGACATGGGGTTCCCTTCGGTCGTACGGCCTTGGCGTCGCTGTGGACGCTCCATGCTGCCGCACCCCCGGCCGGCGGTCCGACCGGGGGTGCGCCCGGATCCCGGGCGGTGCTCAGGCCGGGACCGTCTCCCCGGGCAGCGACAGGTCCACCTCCACCGGCCGGTCGTCGCCGGTGTGGGTGGCCGAGTCGGCGAGCGGGCCGTGGCCGGGGGCCCGGACGGCCAGGACGTAGGCGCCCCCGGAGGGCACGGCGAGGGCGTAGCGGCCGTCCTCCGCGGAGAGGGCCGTACCCGCCCGGCGGCCGTGGCGGTCGATCAGGGTGACCCGGGCGCGGGCCACGGGCGTCCCGTCCGCGGCCAGGACCCGGCCGTGGAAGCCGCGCAGCGCCTCGGCGGCGCGCGCCAGGTTCGCGTCCTCCTCGCTGCTCGCGCGCAGCCGGTGCTCCGCCGCCGGGGGCCGGCCGGGCAGGAACAGGGCCAGGACCAGGCCGACGGCGACCGCGGCGGTCGCGATCAGGAAGGAGACGCGGAAGCCGTGCATGGTCGGCACCGCGACGCCGTCCACGGTGTCCGCCGTGCCGGCCAGGACCATGCCGATCACCGCGCTCGACACCGACGTGCCGATGGACCGCATCAGGGTGTTGAGCCCGTTGGCGGCGCCCGTCTCCGAGGCCGGGACCGCGCCGACGATCAGCGCGGGCAGGGAGGAGTAGGCGAGGCCGATCCCGGCGCCGAGCAGCACCGAGGTGACCACCGTCTGCCAGGCGGCGTCCATCAGGCCGAGGCCGCCGCCGTACCCGACGCCGATGACCAGCAGCCCGACGACCAGGGTGGTCTTGGGGCCGTAGCGGGTGGACAGCCTCGCGTACACCGGCGCCGTGAACATCATCGTCAGGCCCAGCGGGGCCACGCACAGGCCGGCGACGACCATCGACTGGCCGAGGCCGTAGCCGGTGGCGGTGGGCAGCTGGAGCAGCTGGGGCAGGACCAGGGAGACGACGTAGAAGCTGACCCCGACCATGATCGACGCGAGGTTGGTGAGCAGGACCTCGCGGCGGGCCGTGGTGCGCAGGTCGACCAGGGGCGCGGCGGAGCGCAGCTCCAGCACGCCCCACAGGAGGAGCACGGCGACGGCCGCGGCGAAGAGGCCGAGCGTGGTGGCCGACGACCAGCCCCACTCGCCGCCCTTGGTCACCGGGAGCAGGAGCAGGACCAGGCCCGCGGCCAGGCCGAGCGCGCCCGGCAGGTCGAAGGAGCCCTTCGCGCGCAGCGGGGACTCCGGTACGGCGAGCAGGGTGAGGACGATGGAGAGGACGCCGAGGCCGGCGGCGCCGTAGAACAGGGCGTGCCAGTCGGCGTGCTGCGCCACCAGGGCCGCGGCGGGCAGGGCGAGGCCGCCGCCGACGCCGATCGAGGAGCTCATCAGCGCCATCGCCGAGCCGAGCCGCTCGCGGGGCAGCAGATCGCGCATCAGGCCGATGCCGAGCGGGACGGCGCCCATCGCGAAGCCCTGCAGCGTACGGCCGGCGATCATGGGGAGCAGGGTGCTGCTGAGCGCGCTGAGCAGCGCGCCGGCCACCATCACGGCGAGGCTGGCGATCAGCATGCGCCGCTTGCCGTACAGGTCGCCGAGGCGGCCCATGATCGGGGTGGCCACGGCGCCCGAGAGCAGCGTCGAGGTCAGGACCCAGGTCGCGTCGCCGGGGGTGGTGTCCAGCAGGCGCGGCAGGTCCTTGACGACCGGGACGAGCAGGGTCTGCATCACCGCGACAACGATGCCCGCGAAGGCGAGCACCGGGACGACGGGGCCGCTCGCTCCTGGGGTGGGCCGGTCGTGCGTCGTATGGGTCATCGAGTGAGGCCTCCGGGCCGTGTGGGCTGGTGCGTGTCGGTCGGGGAGCCGTGCAGGGAAGGACCCCGGGATACATGCAGACCGAACCACGTATGCACGGGCAACTATTCCGATGCTTCGGACCGCTAACGATTTCTTGACCTTCTCTTGGCGGTCGCCCCCTCCGGAGCGCCGCCCCGGACCGTACGATCACCCGCGGGAACGGGAGTCCGGGCGAACCGGCACTCCGCGCCGATGAACTGACGGACCGTCGGAAACGTCTGGAGTCCCATGCCCCTCGACGCAGCCGAGGCCCTGGCCGCCGGGCCCCGTTCCGGCACGATCGCCTGGGACCACAAGGACGTCCAGCTCTACCACCTCGGCATCGGCGCCGGCGTCCCCGCCGCCGACCCCGGCGAACTGCGCTACACCCTGGAGTCCCGGCTGCACGTCCTGCCGAGCTTCGCCACCGTCGCGGGCGGCGGCCCGCCCGGCGTGATCGGCGCGCTGTCCGTGCCCGGCGTCGACGTCGACCTGGCCCGCGTCCTGCACGCCGGGCAGAGCCTGCGGCTGCACCGGCCGCTCCCGGCCCGGGGCACGGCGACCGTCACCTCCCGCGTCACCGCCGTGTACGACAAGGGCACGGCGGCCGTCCTCGTCCTGCGCACCGACGCCGCCGACGCCGCCGGGCCGCTGTGGACCGACGACGCGCGGGTCCACGTACGGGGCGAGGGCGGATGGGGAGGGCCGCGGGGGCCGTCGGTGCGGCCCGGTCCGCCGTCGGGGGAGCCGGACCGGGTCGTCGAGCGGGCCGTGCGGGAGGACCAGGCGCTGCTGTACCGGCTCTCGGGTGACCGGAACCCGCTGCACGCCGACCCCGGCTTCGCCCGGCGCGCCGGCTTCGACCGGCCGATCCTGCACGGGCTGTGCACCTACGGCATGACGCTGAAGGCGGTCGTGGACGTGCTGCTCGACGGCGAGGTGGAACGGGTGCGGGCGTACGAGACCCGGTTCGCGGGGGTGGTGTACCCGGGGGAGACCCTGCGCATCCGCATGTGGCGGCAGGGGAGCGGCGTCGTACGGGTGGCCGTGGGCGCCGTCGAGCGGGGGGACGCGCCCGTGCTCGCCGACACCGTCGTCGAACACCGCTGAGAACGCCCCCGGGAGCACCTCGGGGAGGCCTTCGGGAGCACCTCGGGGAACGCTTCCGGGGCTTCCCCGGGGACGCCTCCGGGAGCACTCGTGAAAGCATCCCGGCGCATCCCCGGGAACGCGCCCGAACGCGCCCGCGCCCGGGCGCCGACAGCGAACGGCCCCGCCCGTCGCAGGACGGGCGGGGCCGTTCGCCGTCGGCCGGCCGTCAGGCCGCCGTGCCCTCGGCCGGCTTGCGGTGGCGGCCGCGCGGTGCCGTCTCGCGGTCCTGCGTGGAGACCGGACCGCGGTGCCGGCCGCGGCCGGCGGCGATCCGCTGAACGTCGGCACCGTCGGCCTGCTGCGGCTGGTTCGTGCTGGCGTCACTCATCGGAAAGAATTCACCCCGTCAATATGATCTTTCTTACAGCCGGGCGAGTCTAACCGGCACACCTCGGGCCGAATCCAGGCGGCCACGCCAACCGGCACTACTTCGTTACAAGCCGCCCCAACGGGGCCTGTTGCAGGGGAACGGGACGCAGCGCGGCGTCCGGCTCCGGAGTCCTCCGTTCCGCCGGTGCGCCCCGTTCCGCGGGGGCGCCCGGTCCCGCCGGCACGCCCGGTCCCGCCGCCGCGTCCGGCTCCGGAGGCGGCGGAGGCGGGGACGGGGCGGGAGCCGGGGGAGCGGCGGGGGCCGGGGGCGGCGCCGTCGCCGCCCGCGCCGGGGGCGGCGCCGGCGGCGGCTTCAACCGGGCCACGCCGCACGGCACCTGCGCCGTGGCGTACGGCAGGCGCAGCACCCCGTCCCTGGTCCACAGCCCGGCGCCGGTCAACCACCCCTCGGGCGGCGGGAGATGGTGCACCCGCCGCTCGGCCGGCCGCCACACGCCGACCCAGCTGCCGAGCGCCCCGTCGACGCGCAGCGCCACCGCGCAGCTCTCCGGCGTCAGTACCTGGCCGGGCTGGATCGCGAACGGCGTGACGGTGTACTGCGGCAGCCGCAGGCACTCCGGGAAGCGCACCGGCAGCGCGCTGCCGAGCACGCCCCAGCCCAGCCGGCTCCGCCCGGGCGAGGGCGCGTCCGAGCGGATCAGCAGCAGCCCGCTGTCCGGGTCGGCCAGCAGCAGCCGGTCGTCGCTGTCCGCGGCGATCTGGAGCAGGGGCGACACCTCGCCGCGCTCCAGGTCCACCACCACCGTCTTGGTCCGGCCGCCGATCTCCCGGTCCAGGGCCAGCAGCCGCCCCGCGGCGTCCAGCCACACCCCGCCCGAGCAGCGGCCCGGCACCTCGGCGAGCCGCTCGGGCCCGAAGGCGCCGCCCGCCACCAGCCACACCACCGCCGCGCGCGGGCCGGCGGCGAGGGCGTACGCCCGCTCGCCGCCCGGGGCCGGGGGCAGCAGCCGCAGCCGGGTGCCGTCGTCCGGGCACGCGACCGCGCCGAGCGGCAGCTCGCCGGTGCCGGGGCCGGTCGGGTACAGCAGGGAGAAGGCGTGCCGTCCGGCCACCGGCCGGTGGATCAGGACCCGGCCGTCCGCCATCGGGTGCACTTCCGTGTCGGGTTCCTCGGGCTGGTTGCCGGGCAGCGGCACCGCGTACGGCTCGGGGCCGTCGAGCGTCCAGCGCTCCGGGTACCAGCAGCCGCCGGCGCGGGCGAGGCGTGCGGCGTAGGCGCCGTCCGCGGTGAGGGTGCAGCCCGCCCGCTGCGTTCTGTCGTCCTCGTGGTCAGCCGAAGATTCGAGGGCACACGCCGTCATCGTTCGGTCACCTCCGGTGACGACGCTAGGTTTCGTCCGCGCGCGCGGGGGTTCGAAGCGGCGGCCGCTTCACACATACGGGTGGCCCAGGAACGATTCGCCTGAGGACACGGGGGGTGCTGTGCTGCGCGGGACCGGGACGGCGGCGGCGGTGCGACGGCGCAGAACAGGCGGGTAGCCTTGCTCCCGTGCCCCGTCTGTCTGAAGTCATCGCCGCGCTGGAGAACCTGTGGCCCGCCGAGCGGGCCGAGTCCTGGGACGCGGTCGGCACCGTCGTGGGCGACCCCGGCCAGGAGGTCTCCCGCGTCCTGTTCGCCGTCGACCCCGTCCAGGAGGTCGCCGACGAGGCGGTGAAGCTGGGCGCCGGCCTGCTCGTCACCCATCACCCGCTGTACCTGCGCGGGACGACGACGGTCGCGGCGACCCACTTCAAGGGCCGGGTCGTCCACACGCTGATCAAGAACGACATCGCCCTGCACGTCGCCCACACCAACGCCGACACCGCCGACCCCGGCGTGTCCGACGCGCTGGCCGGCGCCCTCGACCTGCGGATCACGGGCCCCCTCGTCCCGGACCCCACCGACCCCGCCGGCCGCCGGGGCCTGGGCCGCGTCTGCGAACTGGACCGCCCGCTGACCCTCCGCGAGTTCGCCGCCCGCGCCGCCGCGCGGCTGCCGGCCACCGCGCAGGGCCTCCGGGTCGCCGGCGACCCCGAGGCGCCGGTGCGGACGGTCGCCGTCAGCGGCGGCTCCGGCGACAGCCTCTTCGACCACGTACGGGCGGCCGGCGTCGACGCCTTCCTCACCGCGGACCTGCGCCACCACCCGGCGTCCGAGTTCACGGCGGACCGCGCCCACCGCCCCCCGGCGCTGCTCGACGCGGCGCACTGGGCCACCGAGTGGCCCTGGTGCGAGCTGGCCGCGAGCCAGCTCGACGAAATCTCCGACCGGAAGGGATGGGACCTTCGCGTCCACGTCTCCAAGACGGTCACCGACCCCTGGACCAGTCACTTCCCGTCACCTGGAGCCCCCAACTGAACGCCGCGCCCGCCGACCAGATCCGACTCCTCGACGTCCAGGCGCTCGACGTCCGCCTGCAGCAGCTCGCGTACAAGCGGAGGTCGCTGCCCGAGCACGCCGAGATCGAGTCGCTGACCAAGGACCTCACCCAGCTGCGCGACCTGCTGGTCGCCGCGCAGACCGAGGAGGGCGACTGCGCCCGCGAGCAGACCAAGGCCGAGCAGGACGTCGACCAAGTGCGCCGCCGCGCCGCCCGCGACCAGCAGCGCCTGGACTCCGGCGCCGTCAGCTCGCCGAAGGACCTGGAGAACCTCCAGCGCGAGATCGCCTCCCTCGCCAAGCGCCAGGGCGACCTGGAGGACATCGTCCTGGAGGTGATGGAGCGCCGCGAGTCCGCGCAGGAGCGGGTCGCCGAGCTGACCGAGCGGGTCGCCTCCGTCCAGTCGAAGATCGACGACGCCACCGCGCGCCGGGACGCCGCCTTCGAGGAGATCGACGGCGAGGCCGCGTCGGTGACGAAGGAGCGCGAGGTCATCGCGGGCGCCATCCCCGCCGACCTGCTCAAGCTGTACGACAGGCTGCGCGAGCAGCAGGGCGGCATCGGCGCCGCGAAGCTGTACGCCCGCACCTGCCAGGGCTGCCGCCAGGAGCTCGCCATCACCGAGCTGAGCGAGATCCGCTCGGCCGCCCCGGACACGGTCGTGCGCTGCGAGAACTGCCGCCGCATCCTGGTGCGCACGGCGGAGTCCGGGCTGTAGGGGACGCCGGGCGTGCGGGAGTTCATCGTCGAGGCCGACGGCGGGTCGCGGGGCAACCCCGGGCCCGCCGGGTACGGGGCCGTGGTGCGCGACGCGGCGACGGGCGAGACCCTCGCCGAGACGGCCGAGTACCTCGGCGTCGCCACGAACAACGTCGCCGAGTACCGGGGCCTGCTGGCCGGCCTGCGCGCCGCGCACGGCCTGGACCCGGAGGCGGGCGTCCGCGTCCGGATGGACTCCAAGCTCGTCGTGGAGCAGATGTCGGGCCGCTGGAAGATCAAGCACCCCGACCTGAAGCCGCTGGCGGCCGAGGCGGGGCGGGTGTTCCCGCCGGGCCGGGTGACGTACGAGTGGATCCCGCGCGACCGGAACAAGCACGCCGACCGGCTGGCCAACGAGGCGATGGACGCGGGCGGCCGGGGCGAACGGTGGTCGCCCCCGCCCTCCGCCGCGGTTCCCGAGCCGTCGGGCACGAACGCCCCCGAGCTCTCGGGCGCGCACGCCGAGGGGGCTCTCGCCGGGGCCGCCGCGAAGGCCGGGGGGAGCACCGCCGGGACCGGCGGGGCCGCCGCGAAGGCCGAGGGCGACGCCCGGGCCGCCCGTGCCGTCGCCTCGCCCGGCTGGGGGCCGCCGGACATGGGGGCGCCGGCCACGTTCGTGCTGCTGCGGCACGGGGAGACGCCGCTGACGCCGCAGAAGCGGTTCTCCGGCAGCGGCGGCACCGACCCGTCGCTGTCGGACGCCGGGCGCGAGCAGGCCGAGAGGGTCGCGGCGGCGCTGGCCCGGCGCGGCACGATCCAGGCGATCGTCTCCTCGCCGCTCGCCCGCACCCGGGAGACCGCCGGCATCGTCGCCGCCCGCCTCGGCCTGGAGGTGACCGTCGACGACGGGCTGCGTGAGACCGACTTCGGCGCCTGGGAGGGCCTGACCTTCGCCGAGGTGCGCGAACGCTACCCGGACGACCTGGAGGCCTGGCTGGCCGACCCGGAGGCCGAACCCACCGGCGGCGGCGAGAGCTTCACCGCCGTCGCGGCCCGCATCGCCGTCACCCGCGACAAGCTGACCGCCGCCCACGCGGGCCGCACGGTCCTGCTCGTCTCCCATGTCACGCCGATCAAGACGTTCGTACGCCTCGCCCTGGACGCCCCGCCGAAGGCCCTGTTCCGCATGGAGCTGTCGGCCGCCTCGCTGTCGGCGATCGCCTACTACGCCGACGGCAACGCCAGCGTCCGCCTGTTCAACGACACCTCGCACCTGCGCTGAGCCCCGCCGCCGCGCGGGCCAGCGCCGTCACGCGCCCCCAGTCCCGCGCGGCCACGGCCTCCTTCGGCAGCATCCAGCTGCCGCCCACGCAGCCGACGTTGGGCAGCGCCAGGTACTCCGGCGCCGAGTCCGGCCCGATGCCCCCGGTCGGGCAGAAGCGGGCCTCGGGCAGCGGGCCGGCCAGCGAGGCCAGATAGGCCGTGCCGCCCGCGGCCCGGGCCGGGAAGAACTTCATCTCCCGCACCCCGCGCTCCAGCAGCGCCACCACCTCCGACGCGGTCGACACCCCCGGCAGGAACGGCACCCCCGGCTCCCGCATCGCCGCCAGCAGCGCCTCCGTCCAGCCGGGGCTGACCAGGAAGCGCGCCCCCGCGGCCACGGCCCCGGTCACCTGCGCGGGGGTGAGCACCGTCCCGGCCCCGACCACCGCCTCCGGCACCTCCTCGGCGATCGCCCGGATCGCGTCGGGCGCCGCCGGGGTCCGCAACGTCACCTCGATCACCGGCAGCCCCCCGGCCACCAGCGCCCGCGCCAGCGGTACGGCGTCGGCGGCGTCCTCGACGACGGCGACGGGCACGACGGGCACGAGATCCAGCACGGAGCCGGGCAGGGAGGAGGACATGCCGTCATCCTGCCCGCGTTTCTTCAACCCGCGCAACGCACGTTGCGCATGTTGCAACGATGGTCGCCGGTCAGTGGACCTCCGTCACGAGCACGTCCAGCGTCCACGGCCGCCCGGCCCTGCCGGGCGCCTGCGCCTCCACCGCGTACCCGAGGCCGCGCAGCGCCTCCACCAGCCCGGCGGGATCCTCCGGCGCCGCCCCGGCGGTCAGCAGAGCGCGCACGATCCGCCCCTTCGTCGCCTTGTTGAAGTGGCTGACCACCTTCCGGGTCGGCGCGTGCAGCACCCGCACGGTCGCCGTCCGCTCCGCGACCTGCCCCTTCGGCTTCCAGGCCGCCGCGTACGCCGCCGACCGCAGGTCCAGGACCAGCCCGTCCCCGGCCGCCGCGGGCAGCACGGACGCCATCGGCGCCCGCCAGTACGCGCCCAGCGCCCCGAGACCGGGCAGCTTCACGCCCATCGAGCAGCGGTAGGAGGGGATCCGGTCGGTGATCCGGACCGCGCCCCACAGCCCCGAGAACACCAGCAGCGAACAGGCGGCGCGCTCCTTGGCGGCCGGATCGAGGGAGGCCAGGTCCAGGGCGTCGTACAGCACGCCGGTGTAGATCTCCCCGGCGGGGCGCGCCCCGGCGGTGCGCAGCCCGGCGTTCTTGGCGACCTCGCCCCGCAGCCCCTCGCTCAGCCCGAGCACCTCGCGCGCCTTGTCCTCGTCCGCGGCGCACAGCTCGGCCAGCTCGGCCAGCACGGCCTCGCGGGCGGGGGTGAGCCCCGGCAGCGACAGCGCCGCCAGGTCCAGCGGGGCGCCGGCGCCGGAGGGTGCCTTGCCTTCGGAGGGCGGCAGCAGGACGAGCACGGGGGAACTCCTTCGGTCGAGCTTCCCGACAGCGTACGGCGCTGACCTAGGAGGCCGGGTCCCGCTCCCGCGTCAGCGCGCGGACGAGGCCGTCGGCGTCGTCCGCGTGCAGGCGCAGCACGCGCACCTCCCGGCGGCGGCCGAAGAAGGTGACGTGGGTGACGGGCTCGGCGAGCACGAGCGTGACGGAGGTCCGGGAGCCCACGGCGAGGTCGAGCACCCCGTCGGCCTGCTCGTGCGTGGTCCGCAGCTCACGGCGGACGGACGCGATCCGCTCCAGCGGGACGCGCAGGTCGACGTGGGCGGCCAGGCGGACCCGCAGCGAGCCGGGGCCGAGCACGTGGGGACGGACCACGGACGCCGCGTGCAGGGCGATCACGAAGACGACGGTGTACACGTCCAGGACGAGGACCACCGCGTGCACGGCCGGCCGGTCGCGCAGCAGTACCGACATCCCCAGCGTCTCGACCACGCACACGAACGCGAGCCCGGCCGTCGTCGCGCCCTGCCCGCGCGCGTACCCGAAGGCCCGCCCGCCCCCGGCGCCGTGCGTGCGCCGCGCCGCCCACAGCGCGAGGCTCGCCAGCAGCCGCAGCTCGTGCCGCACCAGCGCGCGCACCCCTCTCATCCCCCCTCCCCCTCCCTCTCCCTCTCCTCGGTCAGGATCCGTATCGCGCGGCGCACGGCCTCCGCCTGGGCCGGGGCGAAGTCGGCGTAGAACGCGCGCAGGAAGCCGTCGTCGGGGTCGACGGCCACCTCCGGAAGCACGCCGCGCGGGACGCAGTCGGCCAGCGCCCGGGCCGCCTCCGCCACGCGCGGGTCGTCCGGCCCGGCGTCGGCGAGCGCGTCGAGCAGCGCGTAGGCCGCGCGGGCCCGCTCCTGCCCGCCCGGGGTGTGCAGGGCCTCGGTCAGCAGGGACGCCATCCGCTCCCGGGCCCGCGCGGGCGCCGCGGTGTCCAGGAGCGCGAGGATCTCCCGGTCCTTCACGGCCATCGGCGAGTCCGACAGATGCGCCGTCTCGGCGAACAGCGCGGCCAGCTCGGGGGAGACCGGCCCCTCGGCGGGCGGCCCGCCCTCCGCCTCCAGCAGCGCCCGCAGCCGCGCCCGCCGCTCGCGGAGGGCCGCCTCCTGCCGCGCGAGGTCCTCGTCCAGCTCGGTGAGCACCTCCAGCAGGTCCTTCCCGGCGTCGTCCGCGAGCACGTCCCGCACCTCGGCCAGCCCCAGCCCCAGCTCGGTGAGGCGCCGGACGCGGGCGAGCACGACGGCGTGCCGGAGCGTGTAGTGCCGGTAGCCGTTGGCCCGCCGCTCCGGCTCGGGCAGCAGGCCGAGGTGGTGGTAGTGCCGCACGGTCCGCGTGGTGACGCCGACGGCCGCGGCGAGTTCTCCGATCCGCATGGGACCAGTGAAGACGTTGACGTCGCGGCAGGGTCAAGGGAGCACGGACGCGCCGCGGCCGGGGAAGCGCTGCCGCTCCCGCGGCCGGGGGAGGCGCTGCCGCTCCCACGGACAGGGATCGGCCGATGCCCCGGTCCGGCGCGCCCTTCCCGGACGGGCCACCGCCGGCCGGAACCCCCGCGGCCCCCGCCCCGGCCCCACCGGTCCGGCGCCGGCCACGACCGGCGGACCGAAGCCGTGCCCGCGCCCGGTACCATGGTCGGCACGGCAGACGAGCCGGGCGGACGGCCGCGTGGAACCCCTGGCGGGGTTCCCCGAGGAACGTCCGGGCTCCACAGGGCAGGGTGGTGGCCAACAGCCACCCGGGGTGACCCGCGGGACAGTGCCACAGAAAGCAAACCGCCGGGAACCGTATCCGTACGGCTCCCGGTAAGGGTGAAACGGTGGTGTAAGAGACCACCAGTGCCCAGGGTGACCTGGGCAGCTAGGTAAACCCCACCCGGAGCAAGGTCAAGAGGAAGCACCCCGGTGCTTCTGCGCGGACGTTCGAGGGCTGCCCGCCCGAGTCCGCGGGTAGACCGCACGAGGCCGGCGGCAACGCCGGCCCTAGATGGATGGCCGTCGCCGGCGGGCCCGCGAGGACCCGCCGGAACAGAACCCGGCGTACAGCCCGACTCGTCTGCCTTTACCTTTCTGCTGTTCGCGGTCTTATGGCTGTCCTATTGATCCGAAACGCCTTGAGTTCAAGCTCGTTGACTGTGCGTGAGTGACCCCATGGGGGGTGCACGGACGTGGTCGCCGGACGCGCAGGAGGCTGTGCGGCTGTTGGCGGTGTCCGCGTCGGTGGAGGTGAGGTTCTCCCAGGATGCGGCTGAGGGCGACAACGAGCTGGATGGTCCTCATAAGAGGAACCCAGACCATGGCTGTTTCCAGAATGTATCCGCTGGAGTGGCGTGAGCGTGCGGGGGCGGAGTCGTGCGTGGGAGGCTGGGCCGGTCGTACAGGCCTGCCTCGCCCTGCGTCCGCCAGCGGTGAACCCGCTTGTGCGCGATGGCCTGGGAAATGCCCGTTTCAGCGGTTACAAGCGCGACCGTGTTGCCGCTGAAGGGCGTGTCACCTTGACGAGACCCCTTTCCTGAGGAGAGGGGTGCTGCCTAATGGATTGAGGACCCATGGCAGCGTACGTGGGCGGCCGCGTGCTATTACACGCTGGCAGCAAGGGGGCGGGGAGACAGAGCAGGAAAGGATGCCGAACCGGATGCGTGGCTGCATCCATGGTGGCAGGATGACGATCTAGTCCGACCACCTTGGGGGAGTAGTCTCGCGTGCACGCTCAGGAAACGACTTTCAGCGAACTCATCCAGGGCGAGAAGCAGTTCCAGGTACCGCTTTACCAACGTACGTACAGTTGGCAGCGGGACGAGCTGCAGCAGCTCTGGGATGACGTGCTGGAGCTGGTCGAGGAGCATTTGGAGGGCCGGACTCCTGCGGCGCACTTCCTGGGCTCCGTAGTGCTGGCACCCGGCCGGATCAGCGCGGGCGGCATTCAACGATGGCTCGTCGTCGACGGCCAGCAGCGGCTCACCACCCTCATGCTCGCCTTCGCTGCCTTGCGTGACCACCACCGGGAACGCGGCGCGGAGCGGAAGGCCGAGCGCATCCATGACCTCGTGCTCGTCAACAAGTACCGAAGCGGCGACGACCACTACCGCCTTCTGCCGACGCAGGCGGACCGCGATGCTTTCACCGCCTGCGTCGAGAGCTCACCCAGGGCTGGGGGCCCCGGCAACGTGGGGGCTGCCTACCGGTTCTTCCTGGGTGCCCTCACCGAAGGCGAGGAGAACGACGGTGAGGCGTGGACGGACGCGGTGGAGACCGTACTCAGTGGTCTGCTGTCGATCGTGGAGATCACCGCGGCGGAGGGTGACAACGTCTACCGGATCTTCGAGTCGATCAACAACACCGGTGTTGGGCTCAGCCAGAGCGACTTGCTGCGCAACTACCTCTTCATGTGTCTGCCGACTCGCGGCGAGGCCGTCTACCGCAGCCTCTGGCTGCCGATGCAGGAACGGCTGGGCCCCGCCAACCTCGAACTCCTCGTCTGGCTCGATCTGGTGGTGGCCGGCAACAGTCGCGCCAAGCAGAGCGAGATCTACCGGGATCAGAAGAAGCGCCTGGAGCCCGTGAGCTCCGACGAGGCGGCTCTGGAAGCCGAGATCGCCTCCCTGGCTCGCAGGGCGGAACGCCTGATGAGGATCCTGGAACCCGAGAGGGAGCCCGATCCGGAACTTCGTGAAGTGCTGGAAAGGCTCTCCCGCTGGGGCGGCCAGACCCACTACCCACTGGCGCTCCATTTGCTCGACCGGGTGGACGACGGCCAGGCCACACCCCACCAGGCTGCCCAGGCGCTGGTGTATGCCGAGAGCTACATGGTGCGGCGTCTCTTCACCGGGTATTCCACCACGGGTAGCAATCGGGTGTTCATGGAGATGCCCAAGGAGATCGAGAAGGACGACGATCCGGCCGAGGCCGTACGTCGCTTCCTGTCCAAGAGCCAGACGGGCGCCCGCGTCTGGCCCGACGACGACGCCGTCCGCGAGGCGATCCGTACCCGGCCCTTCTACAAGGCGGGCCGCAGCAATCAGCGATTTCAGGTATTGCGCAGGCTGGAGGAGAGCTACGGAGCGAGCGAACCGGTCGACTTTGCCAAGGCGCGGCTGACCGTCGAGCACGTGCTGCCGCAGAGCCCCGCTCAGCAGTGGCTGGACCTGCTCGCAGAGGAAACCGAGGACGGACAGAGCCCGGAGGAACTTCACGCCGGCCTGGTCCACACACTGGGTAACCTGACCCTTTCCGCGGACAACGCAAAGCTGTCGAATCATCCCTTTCGTCGTAAGCAGGAAATCCTGGACTTCAGTGCTCTGCGCATGAACCAGGAGATCGCCGGGCGGGAGCGGTGGGGGAAGGCGGAGATCCTCGACCGTGCCGCCGACCTCGCCGACCGGGCGGTCCGGCTGTGGCCTGGCCCCGTAGCGGGCACCGTCCCCGTGGACGACGAGTGGTCCGGCTGGAAGGAGCTGCGGGCCGCGCTCCTCGCCATGCCGGCCGGAACATGGACGACGTACGGCGATGTCGCGGCGCTCATCGGCACCCACGCCGTCCCGGTCGGCCAGCACCTGGCGTCCAGGGCGAATGTGCACGGCGCCTACCGGGTGCTGACGGCGGACGGCCGCGTGTCGGCGGGCTTGTCGGACGGCCAGGAGTCGGGAGACGTACGGACCCGCCTGGAGGCGGAGGGCGTCCCCTTCGACGAGGCGGGCCGGGCGCGCCGATCCCACCGATTGACCACCGCCGACCTGGCAGCCCTGCTGGGCAAGGACATCGCCGAGGACGTCGAGCCGTCACCGCAGGCCGACGACGAGCAGCAGTCGGCGGCCGGCCGGTTCGAAAAGCAGCTGCGGGACAATCAGACCAAGGAAACCGTCGACGGTGTCCTGAACGTCCTGCGTTTCTGGGAGCGACAGGGCGGTCATCTCGCCTACGGGCGGGCGAGCGAGACCAGTTGCTTCCCCACGGCGCGTTTCGGCAGTGCTCCCGGTTCCCGAGCACTGTGGCCACTGGCGCTCTATCCGATCTCGGGCACGGTTGAGGTCGTCTTCCAGTATCTGAAGCGGCGTCCCCCGTTCGACGACGAGCCGCTGCGGCGGGAGCTGATGACCCGGCTGAACGAGATCCAGGGCATCTACTTGGCCGAGGCCAAACTGGACCTGCGCCCGTCCTTTCCGTTGGAGGTCTTCGCCGAGCACAGTGAGGAAATCTGCGGAGTGCTGGAGTGGTTCGCGCACACAGCCGCGCTCGCGGAGGCCCGCCGCATGGTGGGCGGGAACCCCGACACCCTCTGATAACGCCAGGTGAAGTGTGGGGGCATAGGAACTTCGGGCCCCACATGCGTCGAGCAGAGTCCCGCACGCCATGCGTGCGGGACGCGGCGCTACGGGCGCGACGCGGTGACCGGTGCCAGGAACGGGCTCGGCACACCGTGCCAGGACACCCGCAGTGCCTCCCGAGCCCTCGTACACGCCACGAACAGCAGGCTCAGCTCGCTGTTCAGGTCCTCCTGGTGCTGCTGGGCGTCGACGTCGACGGCGGTGACGGCCGATTTCATCGGCACGGTGCCGTCATTGACGCCTGCCACGGCGACGCAGCGGAACTCCAGCCCCTTCATCCGGTGCATGGTCCCGATCCGCACACCGGGGCCGCCGCGACCGGCGCCGAGCACACATGCCGCGATGCCGGCTCGTTCCAAGGCCTGCGCGATGTCCCGTCCCAGCTGGATGAAGCGCACCGCCACCCCGATGTCCTCCGCGTCCACTCCCGCGCCGGTCCAGTCCCGCACCCGGGCGACCAGTGCCTCGATTTCCTCGGACTTGGTGGCGTACCCGACCGTCTCCGGCCGCTCACCGTGCATCGTGGAGCGGTACCCGGCCAGTGTCTCGTTGCCGCCGTCCATGTCGTCGGGTTCCTCACCGGTCAGCAGTGAGGAAGACCAGGCCAGGATCTCCTGCGTGGTGCGGTAGCTGATCCGCAGCCGGTGCGAGCGCCCGACGACCGGGATGCCAAGTGAGCGCAGCGAAACCCGGTTCCCGTAGATCCGCTGGTGGGTGTCGCCGGCAAGGAAGAGATCATCCTGGCCGGTGGCTACCAGGGCCCGCAGGAATCGCCACTGTGCGGGGTGCAGATCCTGTGCCTCGTCTATCACGACATGGCGGTACGGCCTCTCCCCCCGGCCGTCCAGGATACGTGCCGCCTCCGCGCACACCTGTAGGAACGTCCACTCTCCCGCCTGGCGCAGCTGCTCCTCGAAGGCGGAGACCGCCCGCCACACCTGAAGCCGTTTCAGCGGCGGGAGCGCGGTGCCACGACCGGTGCGCGGCGCCTTCAGGTACTCCTCCGGTTCCGTCAGCGCCTGAGCCAGGATGACTTGACGCCACTCCTGGTCGAGGAAGACGTCGGTGAAGTCGATCCCCAGCCGCCGCGCGATCCGAGCCCAGCGGGCGGTGATCTCCTTCTGGTCGAAGACCAGCTTCAGTGGGGCGCCGCCACGCTCCGCCCGTACGATCTCATTGGCCAGGGCGTCGACGTTGACCACCCGTATCCTCGCCCGGACGTCCTTCTCCTCGACCAGCAGCGCCAGGCAGCGTTCCAGTTCTGCGGCGAGGTCCTTGGTGTATGTGGTGAGCAGGACGCACCCGTCGGGGGCGTCGGCGGGCAGCCGCCGCGCCAGGTAGTACGCCCGGTGCAGGGCGACCACGGTCTTCCCGGTGCCGGGTCCGCCGGTGACGCGGGCCGGCCCGGCGTAGCCCTCGTGATAAGCGACGCGGTACTGGCTCGGGTGCAGAAAGACCCGCCAGGCGTCGAACGGGCGCTCCAGGATCCCCTGCAGTTCCACGGGGCCCGACACGAGAGCGACCCGGCCGCGGGAACGGGCCATCGCGGCTCCCAGCTCATCAGCGTCGTCGGCCGCGGGAGTCTGCGCGGCGGTCCGGGCGTACGCCTGCACCAGCTCCCGGTCGATCGCTTCCGGCGTCATGCCGGTCGCGAGCCCCAGCAGCACGTCGTACTGATGCTCCGGGAGCACCTTGTGCAACGCCTCCAGATGATCCTCGTCCGGGATCAGCCGGATGATCGGCAGGATCTCCTCGTCCACGCCGAGGCTGCGCAGCATCTTGTCCGGGTACTTGGAAGCGGGAAACAGACGGGACGGCTCCTCGGCGACCAGCGCCCGCAGCCCGGCCGTGGCTCGCTCCAGGGCCACGTCGTTGCGTATCTCGATGCCCTGCGTCGCCTCGTTCACCGACGCACGGTGCTTGGCGGCCCAGTCGTTGGCCTTGTCGTGGGGGAGGACCTTCAGCAGCAGATAACTGCCGCCGGTCTCGGCCTTGAGGACGACGCCTCGCCAGAAGTCGGTGATGCGGATGGTCCGCAGGCGCGGGTCCCTCTGGTGCGTCAGCTTCTCCAGGTGCAGTCCTGCGTGCGTGGCCGCCGCGAACTTCTCGAACACCTCGAAGACGCGCTTCTGGACGGATTTCTCCAGCGCCGCGAACTCCAGCAGGAAGTCCCGGTGCATCCCCAGCGTCGCCATCAGCGCCCCCTCCGGCCAGCCCCTCAAGAAAACACTTTCACCTTACTGACCGGCTGCGGCGCGGGATGCACACCCGTGCATTCATGGGCACGGTCGGAGTGATCCGCCACCCGCTTGGAGCGGTGCGCGTCAGTTGACTCGGCGATTGCCGGGCGGAACCTCGCTCCGGTGCATCCCGACGACGACGGAGCCCGGCCCTCCGACGGACAGACTCTCGCGTATCAGGTCGATGACGTAATCCCAGCTGGTGCCGCGCGTGCCGATCCAGCCGTCCCTGAGCAACGTGGTGAAGGTGGTGTTGTTCAGATACCGGGGAACTGACTCTTCGACGATGCGTGTCCCACCGGACGGCCCACCGGACTCGGGGCGCTGGAGCAGCTCCCAGAAGTGCTCCCGGGTGAGGTACATGCCGGGGACGAGGGCGGCCGAGTTCATCATGAAGGGGACGGTCCGACACAGCTTGACCATGCTCGGCGTGGTGACCAGGCGTGGATCCCCCAGTGCCCTGAAGCCCTGGTGACCCGTCCGAACCCGTTCGTCCTCGGCTCTGCACTCCTCGTCCACGGCCTCCATCCGCTTCAGCTCCCGCTCACCGGTGCTGTCGTGCCAGTAGACCCAGCTGCGTCCGCTCTGACGCATGCGCTTGTACTGGACCATGGCCACGCTGTGCGTGTGCTCGTTCACGTAGATCATGTCGACGCCCATGACGGTCTCGGCATGCGTGCGGTTGGCGTTGTACACGAACAACCGGTGAGGAGACTCGGAGTTGCGGCGGTAGATCCGCCAGCCGACCTGTACGGCGTCGTCTCCCTGCATGCCGGGAAAGCGCATGTAGTCATGAACGATCTGCTGGTCCTCGATCTGCCGGAGGTCGGGCAACCCTTCGAGGAAGGGGACGGATCGGGGATGGGGGTCGTTCCCACCGTGCGGCGGCTGCCACGCTTCGAGAGGATCGCGGTCCGCACCGAATGCCTCGAGGAGGGTGCCCACAGCGTCCTTCTCGAGGCTCAGCCGTTCCCCCACATCCCCTGTCGGAGGATTGGCTCCGAGACTGTTCTGCAGATCGTCCAGCGTCATGTTCAGTTCCGGCCGCAGCTGCCGGACACCGTTGAGCAGATTGTCGCCGGCGGCAGGGGACATACGGCCGTCGTCGCGGAGAAATCTCCGGCCGGCTCCCATAGCGCCCTCGAGATCGACGAGCGGCAGGGGCCACTGGAGTGCCGTGAAGTCACGCGTGATCAGAGACCGCTCGTAGGTGCCCGACCGTCTGCCGGGGAAGACGCTGCCCACTCCGATGATTTTGCGCTGCCCGTAGCGTTCGTGGCCGTTCGTGAAGAAAGCGAGACACCACACGCGCGGCTTTCTCCAGTCTTTATGCGGGTACGCGAAGGTTCGCTCGCCTCGGGTCAGCCACTTCGGGGGTTTCTCGGGGAGCCGCTCCATCATCAGCGCAGTGCTGTGTACGAGAGCGACAGCGACCATCTGTGACCTCCTGCATCTTGTGGGACTGGAGGCCCACATTGTTGGGCATGCCCCGGCCGTCAGAGTGGAGTAACTGTCAATCGGCCATGTAGATGGCGTTGATTCGACGGTGATGACGTCGACGAAGCGTTGGTGCGGACGGCGTCAGGGAGTGCCCTGCCATCGCACCAGAACCCCTCGGCGCTGTAGTTCCCGTATGTGGTCCGCCATCCGACCCGGCATGGGGCCGCCCTTCAACAATGAGCGGAGAGTAAGTCAGCCGGACCGGGAACACCTTCCTGGCCCAGTTGGGCGCAGGCAACAGGCGACTGGTCCGAAACCCGCCTGCGATGCGAGGCCGCTGTCTCGCCCTTTCCTGCGCCGTGCCCCTGGAAGCGTGCCCCGTCCACCAGTGGGTCAGGGGTGGACGGGGCATGACAGCGGGCCTCAGCGCAGCTCGGTCTCCTCGAACTCTTCCCCAGAGGTGGGCTGCGCCGGGATCACCAGAGCAAGCTGCTCCCACTCCGCCTCCTCCGGTTCGGGAGCCGACTCGATGCCCGGGGCCGCCCCCATGTCCGGGTCGGCGTCGGAGGCGGAGTCGACGGAGCCGCCCTCCTCCCCGGCGTCCTCGTTCCGGGTCGGCAGTACGTACTCCTGCGCGAGCCCCGCGAGGTGCAGGGGCAGCGGCAGGCTCAGCGCGTCCGGCAGGTCGGGGGCCTGCCGGAGCTGGTGCACGGCGAGCGCGAGCGCTTCCGGGACATCGCCGTCGCCGGGGTGGCACCCCAGAACGGCGATCTCCACCAGCCCGGGGTTCCAGGCGGCCTTGTCCGTGTCGATGGTCGTCTTTCCCTTGGTGTTGACGCGGGGCGCCAGCTTGTCGGCGGCGACCGACAGCTTGAAGGTGCGGGCCTTGGGCGTCGTGGACCAGAAGACGCGGGCCTTGTCGGGGTCCGCGGTCGGGTCCGTCCACAGGTGGGCGGCCAGGCCGTTGGGGCCGTCCGGGTTCACGCCCCACCACTGGGCCGTCTCCCGGTTGCGTGCCGTGCGCACCCGTACCAGCCGCAGGTCCGGGTCCAGCCGGCGCGCGGGGGCGTGGCCGTCGCGGAACTTGTCCGCCACCACGGTGCCGTCCTGGAGCCACGTCCAGTGCGAGCGCATGTTCTGCCCGTGGGCCAGCAGTACGGTCGGCGTGCCGCGCAGCGTGCGGCGCACCCGCTGGAGCCACTCCTCGGTCGCCCGCCGCTGCTCGGCCATGTCCGCCCACCAGGACGGCCGGACGGCTCCGACGGCCTCGCCGTCGCGCGGCACGGGGATGACGTCCTTCGGAACCTCGCACTGCCTGGTCAGCTTCAGCAGCATCACCGGGTACGGCACCCAGGCACGCGCCTCGTCGTCCCAGCCCTCCACCCGGGCCAGTCCTTCACCGGACGGATCCGGCGTGACCAGCACGGCCACGGGCACATGCCCCGCCCACCGGGTGCGGCTGCGCCGGTTCTTGCGCACCATCCACACCGCCGCGTACCGCATGCCGACGGGCAGACGATCGCCGAGGCTGTGCTCGGGGTGGACCCGCACACCCAGCTGGCGCAGTCCGTCGTCCCAGGCCTTCGCCGCGCGGAACTCCTTGTTCTTCTCGCTGTTGTAGCCTTTGGCCTTCTTCGGCACGGCCATGAACTGGGTGAGGACGCCGGCGTCCGCGCAGCCCAGCCGCAGCGCGAACTTCGCGTCGTGGTCGGGGGACGAGAAGTCCTTCGCCCGGTCGATCTCCACCAGGGCGAGCGTGGGCGCGGGCGAGGAGACACCCTCCTCGGTGAGGAAGGCCGTCATCTCCCGGCGGCGGTCGCGGATCGCGGCGGTCACCGCGGCCCGCGAGTGCCGGTTGCCCTCCGGCAGGGCGAGGTCCTGGCCGAGGGAACGGGACAGCCTGCGGCAGCGCAGGCGCACGGTGAGTTCGGGGGTCTGCCACTCCAGGACCACCGTGCCGTCGTAGGCTTCCTCGGTCGCCGGCGCGCCGCCGTCGCCCTTCAAATCCAGGTGCGCGACGAGCGCGTCGATGGCGGTGTCCCGCATCACCGGGGTCTGCCAGAGCAAGCACGCCTCCAAGGTAAGAAGCTCCCCCGGGGCGAGGTCCTGGAGCAGGTGGCGCAGCACGAACGCCGCACCGCGCCGCCGGGCCTCCGCGCGCCTGCGCTCCTCCTCGGTCTTCGCCGGTTCCTTGGAGGGCTCCTGGCGGGGGTTACCGGGCGTGCTGCCCGACAGTCGGGTGCGGACCAGCGCGGGCACCGGCTCCAGCTGCTCCGGAAGGGCCTGCAGGGCCCACTCCACGATCTTCGAGCGCTGGTCCGTCATCAGGCCGGCTCCGACCTCGTGCGTGCCCATGGCCGTGCTGTACAGGACCGCCGCACGCATGTCGTCCGCCAGCCAGCCCGCCGGGTCGGTGAGGATGGCGTCGGCGTCCGGGAACGACTCGGTAAGGGACATGCTCCGCAGCATCCCGGCGGGCCCGCCGCCGACCCAGTCGTACCCGCCCCCACTCCAGGCGAGCCGCGCCACCGCGAACCGGTCGCTCGCCGGTGCCCCGGGCAGCCACGGCACCCGCGGACGCAGCAGCACCGTGGTGCGGCGGCCGAACGGCAGGTACAGCCGTCCCGTCCTGACGCTCACCCGGGTCGCGTACCGGCGGATGTGGCTGTGCACGTGGAAGCGGGGCAGCGGGTCGAAGGGCACCGTCTGCAGCGTGATGTTCAGGACGACGGAGTACCACTCAGGACCCCGACTCCCCTCGAACTCCAGTGCCTGTGAAACGAGTTCGGCACCCCTGTCCATCGGCCCGCGCGGCATGGCCCGGAAACGCAGTCGGCCGCCCGCGAACTCATAGGGCTCCAGAGCGAGGATCCGCCGGGCCAGCCAGTCGGTGGACAGCTGGAACTGGCGGGGCTCCGGAGCGGCCGTGTCACCGTCGGTGGGCCGCTCGTGGCGCAGCAGTTCCACGGGTACGCCCTCCTGCCACCGAGGCGGGCTCTCCAACAGTGCCGAGCGGGTCTCGGACAGCAGCGAACGGAACTCGGGCTCCGGCCGCAGGTCCTTCAGCCAGGCACCGAGGAGCCCCCTGAGCGCCGCGTCGGGCAGCGGATCGGGCACGTCCTCGGGGGCGTACAGCCAGAAGTCCCGGCCCTCCCCGCGGTGGCGGTTGGGGCGGGGCCGCACCAGGACGTCGGGGGCGAGCGCCTGCACGACCTGGTCCATACGGAACGTGGGCACCGTCTCCAGCGGCTTGTCACGGCCCGCGTTGCACAGGGCCAGCAGCGCCCCGGTCCATTCCTCGGGAAAGGGCAGTGCGCGGTACCGCTCGACCACCGAGGCGTCCCGGGAAACGGGACGTGCGGCGGCGGCGCGGATGGAGTCGTAGGGGCGGGCCATGGTCAAAAGTCCTCTCGGATGCGGGTCAGCAGGTGTGGTGTTCGATCTCGCGGAGCGCCTTGTACAGCGGTGCGTACAGCAGCCGGGCGACCGCGGGGTCTGCCGGATCGGGGCAGTCGGGCGGTGGCGCGCCCTCCGCGAAATAGGGGGCGAGCACGTCGCGCAGACCGGTCAGCAGACCGTCCTCCCGGGGAAGCGGCGCCGCCGCGGAGCCGGGGGACAGCGCCTTCGCCGTACGCGGTGCGAACCGGGCGTCCACGAAGACCACGCGCGCGGGCACGCCACCTCGCACCAGACGGCCGATGACCTGCCAGATCGTCACCAACTGGTCCCACGTGAAGGACGTCTTCTCCTGGTCGGACAGGCGGGAGTAGATGTAGCGGCGGGACAGCAGCCGGCGCCACTCGGCACGTGCCACGTGGCGGAAGGCGAGCCCGGCCGCGTCCAGGTCCGTCGCGGCCGTGACCAGCTTGCCGAACGTGCCCTGCGGGAGCCCGGGCTCGTCGCGGGTGAACCGGGCCGCCCAGTCGTTGATCGCGAACACGGCCAGGGCGAGGTCGTCCGGGCGCGGATGCGGCCGGGCCAGGAACAGCGCCGTGCCGAAAGCCGCGTTGCGCTGGGCGTTGAGGATGTTGTGCCCGCGCTCCACCGCCATCAGTGGGGCCACGAGGATCTCCGCCGTGGGGTCCTGGGCGAACGTGGCGAGATCGCCCCGGCGCAGCGCCGTGACCCGGTCCGTCTCCGACCTGGGCGATGCCGGGCCGCGTACGGCCTGGTCCAGGTCGGCGTCGTCGGCCGTCAGCACACGGACGCGGCCGTGCCAGCGCTCCATCCCGTGCAGGACCTCCGCCGCGGTGTGCGCCTCCTTGTAGCTGCCGACCAGGAGGATCGCCCGGCGTCGGCGGCTGTCGGCGACCCTGGCCAGTTCCTGCTCCAGCGGGCTCGGGGCGCCGCCTCGGCCGGGGGAACCGAGCCGGCTGACCATCGCCCGGCAGGCGGCGGGCCGGGCTTTCGGCTCGGTACCCGACAGGCTCAGGGGACGGCCCTCGTCGTCGTACAGGAAGTGTGTGCTGAATTCCGACTCGCTCACGGCCTTGAGGGACCGTGGGGAGGGTGTCAGCACCGCCCCCACCGGGGCGACCACGTGCGCGCGTGTCGAGGTGCCCGCCCAGCTGGTGCCGGACATGAGCACGACGTGCGGCCCCCTGCGTCCGCGCCCCGGGTCGGCTCCCACCTCCGGGAGGGAGAGCAGGAGCTCGCGGCCCACGCCCGCGCATCGGAAGAAGCGCAAGGTGCCGCTGTGCCGCCCCTCGACATCGCGTTCCCGTTCATCGGGCAGGTACTGGAATCCCAGGACATTGCCCATCGGAGCCTCGGGAATCAGGGGGGCGTAGTCGAGTGGCGGACGGCGGGACAGCTCGTTGCCGGTCGAGTCCAGGTGCAGGGCGGCCTCGACCTGGGGCCAGAGGAAGACCAGCCGGTCGAGGCGCTGATGAAGGGCGCTGAGCAGCAGCATGAACTCCAGGCGTCGGGCGGTCAGATCGAGCCAGGCGTCGTCCTGGGCCCGGACTGACGCGGGGGTTCCCGCGAGCAGCGGGCGCAGCACGGCGAGGACACGCTCACGAGTGTCGGAGGAGGACAGTGTGGTCAGCAGATCCTGGGCCAGGCGCACCAGGTCGTCCGTCAGGTTGTCGTACGGGCCGCGGCCACCCAGAGGGTCGTCCCGGAAGTCGTCGAACCGATCGGTCAGTTCGGCGCGGTGGGCGTCCACCTCCGGTCCGGCCGACTCGGGTTCCGGAGCGTCGTCCTCGTACGCCTCGTACAGCTCCGACTCATCGGACACGCCGTCCGGAACGCTGGAATCGGCATCGTCCGTGAACCAGGAGCCGAGCAGCTTCTCCTGGAGGGTCCATGGGCTGAAGTACTCGATGTCGGCCCACTCGCGCAGGTCCGCGTCGGAGATCAGCAGCTTGTACAGCCGGTCCGTGGCGGCGTGCACCACCGTGAGCGAGGAGGACCAGCGCTCGATCTCCTGGTCGGTGAGCGGCAGCCGACCTTGCCGGGACAACTCCTCGATGCGGTGGGTCTGCACCTGGTCCAGCCAGGATTCCGGGCCCGGAGAGACCAGCGTCGCCGAGGGCGCGAAGATCTCGTCCAGCTTCATCTGCACCGAGTCGGCCTCGTCGACGACGATGACGTCGCTGCGCAGGCAGGCGAGTTCCAGATGACGCAGCCGCTCGTCGCCCAGGTGGCGCGGCACGGCGGACTGTACGAGGCTCGCCGGGTTGGCCACCCAGATCAGGGAGTCGACCAGCTCCCGCGCCGCACGATGACGTGGGCACGCGTACCACAGGGGGCACCCGTGCGGGGTTCCCTTCACTTCCGCCGGGCGGTCGTCCTCGGACGGGGAGCGCCGCTGCCCCGGCCGGTAGGGCTCGGGCAGTGCGCCGGAGTCCGGAGTGTCGTCCGGCGTACGCTTCTTCTCCGGGTAGAGCGAGGTGCACGGCGCATCCGCGAACCGCAGGGGTCGCGCCGCTTCGGTGCCACGCAGGGCGTCCACCACGCACACGGTGCTCAGGTGGTCGAAGCCCGGGTCGTCGTGTTCCAGCAGGTTGTGCACGCCACGGGAAGCGAGCCGCCGGTGCAGCCGCTGCACGTGGGTCTCCCGCGTGGTCAGACCCAGCACCGGCGTGGCGGTCAGTCCCAGATCGCGGAACAGAGCAGTAAGACGCAGTTGTTCGGCCACGTCGCCCACGACGAGCGTGGTGCGCAGGGCCGGAATCCGACGAGCCCCCCAGACCGCGAGCAGTGTCATCAGGGTCGACTTGCCCGCACCGACCATGCCGGCCAGATGCAACAGCCCGTCGAGCCGGAGAGCACCCTCTTGCGAGAAACCCAGCCCGTCCGCGTCGCGCGGGAGGATGTGCAGCTCGGTGAGGCGGTCCTCCCAGTGGCCCGGGTTCTCCACCTCATTCGCCCGCTCCGTCGCGTCCATCCAGCGGGCGGTCTCGACGAGTTCGGCCCGGCTGACCGTGAGCGGCTCACCACTCCCCGGCCGCCCCGCCTCCGGGTCATGGCCGGGAACGGGGTCGGGAAGCAGTTCCTCGGGCAGCGTCACGGAGGTGGGGCGGCGCCGGTCGACGAAGGTGGCACGGCCGGCCGGAGCGAGGGGCAGAGCCTTGCGGGCCAGTGGGGGCAGCGCGGCGAGGGCGTCGTCGTAGACGGCGAACCGGTCCGAGGCGACGGCCGGCTCACGCCGCCGGGCCGGCCGGTCGAGCGCGGGGACCTCGTAGGCTCGCAGCCGGTCCGGCAACCCCCGGTAGGTCTCCAGGGTGCGCTCCCAGGCGCGGCCGCGACGCAGGTGCCACAGGAGGTGACGGCCCGCGGTGAGCATGACCTGATGCTCGGGGGAGGTCACGTATCCGCGGGCGCCGGCGAACTCGTAGCCGCTGAACAGGACGTAAGCACCGCGGACGGGTTCGTGCGGCGCGATGTGCTCCAGGACCCGCAGGGCCAGTTCCGCCTGACACAGCAGGCTGGGTTTCACGTCGCCGAGTTCGGCGGGTACCTCGTCCCACAAGCGGGCGAGCTCCCTGCTGACCGGGTGGTGCCAGCTGTCGCGGTCACGCATCGCCGGTCTCCTCCTTGTGCGTGGCTTTGCCGACGCGCGCGAGCCGGTCCTCGGCGCGGGCGAGCAGTTGAGTGTCGGTGAGCAACGGAACTCGGCGGGCGGCGGCCGGGCGGTTGCGCTCGTAGGTGGTGATGTAGCCCGGCCGGTCGTCGACGCGTTCCTGCGGCACCACCCAGAACGCCTCGTCGTACCGGGGCTCCTGCGGCACCGGCCGGGCGGCCCGCCCCAGGAACGCCGGATGGGCCCAGTCCTTCACGTCCACCGCCCACACCCAGCCGTCGGGAAAGGTGACGTGCACGTCGTAGGCGTCGTACGCCGGCCACATCCGCACCTTCAGTCCGAGTGCGGTGAGCCGCCCTTCCAGGTGCACCTCCGCCCGTCCGGGACCGGTGACGAACTGGCGCAGCGGCCTGACCAGCTGGAGCAGCTCGCCTGCCTCCTCCTGGGCGATGCGACGCCCCACCGGCGGCCGACCCCGGCGGCGGCAGCGGTCCCGCTCGCACCACCAGCCACCGTCGTGCAGCGGTGTCAGCAGAGTGAGGCACCGACCGCAGGTCGCGTAGACGCCACCGTGCAGGTAGCTGTCCGGGACAGGGCGGTAGATGCGGCTCAGAAGCTCCTTCACCGGGTCGAGCACATGGTCCATCGACACGGCCCACTCCTCGGCCGAGGTCAGGACGGGCCGGGTGACCAGGAGCCGCCGGAACTCGGTGTACGCATCCTCCTCGCCGTACTCGCGGCACAACCTCAGCGCGGCGCGGATGATCTCGCGGTCGTAGAGAACCAGCGCGGTGTCCGAGAACTGCTCCGCCCACTCGTAGCACAACTCGGTGGGGCGGGAGGAGTCCGGGTCGAGCAGCAGGTCATCCGGACCGGCCGCCTCGGCCGGCAGGTCCACCGGCCAGTCCGCCACCGGTCGCTCGCGGCACCAGGACAGCAGATCCGGAAGGCTCACCGGAGGTTCGGCCCCGCGCTCCAGGCAGGCCAGTACCGTCCGGTCGAGGGCGCGCTGCACCTCGGGCGGGTAGGGCAGGGAGAAGGCGTCGGGGCCGGTGGCCGCGTCGAGCACCGTGAGAGCGGTGGCGAGCGTGCGCATGAGGGGGATGCCGCGATGGGCGGACCAGTCGTTGTCGTGAAGCGGCATTCCGTCGTCGGTCGTCGCGGTCACCGTTCCTCCAGGTGCGCGCGGCCGGCCGCGCAGTGTGTGAGCACGTCGCAGCCGCCGCAGTGGCCGCCTGGCGTCGGCGCGTAGGTCTCGTCCACCGCCCAGGGGCCGGCGAGCCCGGCGATGATGCGGCGTGCTTCGGTCCGGGTTTCGGGATCGCCGGGATCGATCTCCTCGCAGCGCGACTTCCCGATTCCTTCCGCGTCCAGGTACAGCACTTCCAGCTCGATCAGCGACCGGCGCGGATCACCACCGAGCACTCCGGCGGACATCATCAGCACCGCGAAGGCGAGCTGCGGGTACGTCTCCATCAGCGGGCGTCCCTCCCAGGGAGGTTTCGCAGCCGTTTTCGTCTCGTGCCAGATCCAGCCTCCGGAACGGGTGTACAGGAGGTCGGGGTCGGCGATCAGGACGACGTCCAGTTCGGGGTCGTACGCGGTCAGGCGTGGCTGCACCCGTACGACCTCGTCGGGTGGCAGGCCGTCGAGAGGGCAGGCCCGCTGGTGTTCGGCGACCAGGGCGAGGGCGGCCGGCAGTTCGGCGGGGGAGAGGCCGGAAAGGGTGTCCGGGAGGGGGGCCGTACGGCAACATCCGTTCTTATGACGGAGATTGAGCCACTCGTCGACCGCTCGTCCCCTGCGGATCGGCTCGCTCTCCGGATTCGTCGACTTCAGGTGCAGTACACGGGTGAGGTGGAACTGCGCCGGGCAGCGCGCATGGACGCGCAGGTCGCTCGCGGACACGGAGCGGCGGGTGCGGGGGCGGCGCGGCCCGGAGACCCCGAGAACTCCGGGAGTCCGGGGCGGCTGTTCGCAGGAGACCAGGCCCTCGCAGCGCGTGCAACTGGAGCCGGGGTTGAGCCGGTCGTCCTCGATCACCCGGCGCAGCACCGGCTTGGCGTGCTCGGTGAACCGCCGCTCGACCTCGTCGGCGTCCCAGTCGGCCAGCACGTCGTGATCGCCACTGCCGCAGCCGATGCCTACGATTCGGACGCGCTGCGGGCGTACGGTGCTGCCAGGCGCCGGACGGAAGATGTCCCGGAACGCCGACCGGGAGGGGATGCCGGCCGCTGTCACGGCCGCCGCCTCCGCGATCTCGGCCGGTGGCCGGTTCCCCTTGGCGGAATTCACGGACAGCAGCCACAGTTCGCGTTCCGACCCGTCGGCGGACGCGTACCGGCGTCCCCACGCTGTGCGCTCGTAGCGGATCGCCCCGCGTGCGTCCGGAGCCTCGCTCTGGGTGATGGCCGTCCACTGGGCGCGGACCGGCAGGGTCGGCGGGCGTCCGAGCAGAAGCCGCTGCGCTTCGCGCGCCGCGCGTGCCAGCAGGTAGGACCGAACGGCTGATTCAGTCCAACTCGCGTGCCCCACGTGATACTTCTGATTTTTCAGAAGCCGCTTCAAGGCGGTGTCGACGTCCTCTCCCTCGTGCTCGATCGCATCCAGGACGCTCATGACCGGCCCGAGGGCGAAGTCCTCGACGGGCTTGCTCCGTGGGCGTGGCGGAACCTGAGCGAGCAGTGCCCTGGCGCGCAGGGCGTTGCCGCGCGGGCAGTCCTGAGGGTCCTCGCGCAGCAGCGGCAGCGAGGTGCGGATGAGTCGGATGTCTCCGTTCGTTCCGGGCGGAGGCGGGTGGAGCGACACGGTGCACCCCTTTACGGGCGTGGTGAAACGAGAGCGCCAACGAACCCAGGGAAGCGTATCTTTGTGAACTGAGTCAAGTGATTGACTCAATGTGGCTTGTGAACCATTACAGTATGGCTGACGCCGCGTCATGAACAGCCGGGGGTGAGGCGTGGAAGCCGGGGAAGTCCTAGACGGCCGCTACCGAGTCAAGGAAGCGCTCGACCAGGGCGGCATGGGCACCATCTGGGTGGCCACCGATCTGGGAACCGGGCAGGCGGTCGCTGTCAAGGTGCTGCGGCTCGACGCTTACACGCAAGGTCGGTTCACTCCGGCAGAGCGGGTGCGACGCCGGGTCGAGCTGCTGAAACGGTTCGAACGCGAAGGTGCCGTCCTCGAGGAGCTGAAGCACCCCGGGATTCCGCGTCTGCTGCACCGTGGCTACCTCGGCGAGGAGCCCTACCTCGTCATGGAATACGTCGAAGGGGTCAGCCTGCGCGAACTCCTGGACACGCGCCGGCCGTTCCCGTTCGATGTCGCCGTCGCCGTCGCCGTCCAGGTCGCCGAAGTTCTGAGGCACGCGCATGCGAACGGCGTCGTGCACCGGGACCTGAAGCCGGGCAACGTGGTCATCGCCTTCGCGGACGGAGCGGTGAAGCTGCTCGACTTCGGTATCGCCTACCTCACCGACCCCGACGCGACCCGTTACACCGCACTCGGTGCGACCCCGGGCAGCGCCGGGTACATGGCTCCGGAGCAGCTGCGGGGCCAGCAGGACATCTCCGCCTCGGTGGACCTCTACGCGTTCGGCTGTGTGCTGTTCGAACTCCTCACGGGTGAGAAGCCCTTCGAGGACAAGCCGGACCGGAACAAGGACACCCAGCATCTCGAGGACCTGCCGCCGCGTCTGCGGAGCATCAACGTCGGCATTCCCGAGGAACTGGACGACCTGGCCTGGGACCTCCTCGCCAAGAGCCCGGCGGACCGCCCCGAGACCATCGACGAAGTGCTGAACGTTCTTCGTGACTTCCTGCCGAAGCCGGGCGACCCGGCCCCGGACCCGGAACTGGATCCGGACCCGACCGCACGCTATCGGCTGCGGGAGAGCTCGACGACCGGCACGGCGGGCACCCGGCTCACCCCCCGTAGCGCATCGCGACGTCCGGTCCGTCGTCGCGGCGGGTGGCTGGGGCGCAACCAGTTCGCGGGGCGGATCGCCCAGGCCCGGGCGGAACTGCTCGCCGACGGTCCTGGCGACCGCTGCGCTGGACTCCTCGACCTGCTGCCCAAGGCGGTGTCGGACTGGGGCGCCCGCGAGCCGCTCGTCCTGGAGGGGCGGCTGGTGTGCGCTGACGCCGCCCGGCTGAACGGCCGTACGGGCGAGGCGAAGGAGCAGTACCAGTACGTGGCCGAGAACGGAGATCCCTCGGATCCTCTTGTGCTGGAGGCCCGCCTCGGGATTGCCGAATGCCTGATGCCCGAGGGGGACTTCGCCGGGGCGTTCAGCGGCTGGCGCGCGGTGATGTACAGCCTGCTTCCCGTCGCCGTACCGGATCTCGACCGGCTGATGAGCCGCTGCCGCGAGGTCGCTGTCGAACTTGCTGAATCCGGTTACGAAGCGGAGGTGACCGACCTTCTCGCCCGGCTGCCCGAGCCGTAACCGGATCAGTTCCGGGGAAGGTGCCCAGCGGCCAGCAGGTCTCCCAGCGCCCGGCTCAGCTCACCCCCCACGCTCTTCATATCGGTCATCTCGCATTCGAAGGCGGTGATCCTCCGGTAGATCTCCCCGTACCGGCGCTGCTCCTCCAGCGAGAGTCTCGGGATGTGCAGCCGCCGTACGTCGATGCGTGACGTGGTGGACGCGTGTGTGCCGGCCCTGTGCACATTGGCCGGGGCGCGCAAGCAGCCGGACAGGAACCATGGGTCGAGTACCGCGGGATTCGCCCTGAGCGCCGCGAGCTGGGGCCCCAGGACGGACGGGGCGTCGGTGTCCACCCGTACGTCGAAGGAACGGGCCAGCACCGAGACGATGACGTCCTGGGACGCTGTGACCGTGAGCGAGCCGTCCTGATCACCCGCCGCGACGGCCGACGCAGGAAGCCACAGCTGCGCCTGCCCGGACAGCGGAGCGCCCGTGAGGACGCGCGCCTCGCCCTCCTGGCGTTCCCCGCGGCGCACCAGAGACTCCGGCAGCCCCTGCCCGGTCCGGATTTCCAGAGCCCCGGCTCGTTCCAGCTCTGCGACGCTGATGAGCGGAACCGCCTCGTCGCTGTCCGCGGGGACGAGTGCGGACAGGACTTCGGCGGCATCGCGCAGTTCCCTCATATGCGCGTCGAACTGCGTCCAGAGGCGCCTGAGATCGACGATGGTGGCGGCCCGTGTTCTCGGAACACGTCGTGCCGGCGTGAGATCCACCTGTTCGTCCAGCAGGTCGACCACGGGCACCGAGACGCTTCCCAGCGTGCTCGTGCCGCTGAGAACCTCCATGATCTGAGCTGTCACGGCGGGCCAGTCGACGCCACTCTTGTCGACAGACGCGGGACGAGTGGTGTACGTGGTGTCCACGAACGTGAGCTCCGTGCGGTCCGCTCCGTCCCCGCCCCCGTCCGCGCGCAGAATCCACAGATGCAGCCCGACACCGTAGGGCGGAGCAGCACCGGGCGGCAGGGCGATCACGGCCCGGAGCACACCGGACCGCAGGAGACCGGCCCGGATCCGGCGCCCCGCGCGGCGCGCCGCCACAGCGGGCGGCAGTACGAGAACCGCGACGCCTCCAGGAGCCAGAGCCGCCACGGCATGTTGAACCCAAGCGAGTTCCGGTTCGGTGCGCGGAGGCTGCCCGTACGCCCAACGCGGGTCTGTGGCGAGTTCCGCATGACCCCAGTCACGTTCGTTCGAAGGCGGGTTGGAAAGGACCACATCGGCCTGCGCTCCAGGGTGGGCATCGGCCCGCAACGTGTCACCCGCCGCCAACGAAACGTTGGACAGGTCGCGGCCGGCGAAGCCGCCGACCGTCAGGCGCGCTTTGGCCAGTTCCACAAGAACCGCGTCGCTGTCCTGGCCCAGGAAGCGCAGTCCCGCCGCATGGTCGGCGTCCCACTGCCGACCGGCTGCGACGAGCAGCGTCCCCACGCCGCACGCAGGATCGAGCACGCTCCGCACAGGGCCTGGGCGGCTCACGGCTGCGGCTTGGGCCATGAGTCCGGCCAACTGCACCGGAGTCGTCGTGATCTGCCGCACGTGCGTCCGAAGCCACCGCTCCAGGAGGAGGTCGAAGGCCCTGTGCTCCTCGTCCTGCTCCGCCAGCTCGAGGGTGCGTTCCAGAAGGCGGGTCTGACGCTGATCAAGGAGCGGCCCCGCCGTCGGTCCACCTGCCCTGACGCCACTCTGCCGGAGTCCTATCTGAGCCACCAGCAGACCTGTCGTGTCCCGGTCGCCCAGGGACTCGTACTCCGGCCAGAGCCGGTCGAGTGGATTCAGCGCCGTCTTGAGTTTGTTCTCGCGCCTGAGCCACTCCTCGACTTGTGGAAGGGAGAACTGCGGGCTCGTGTCGGTGCCACCGACAGGAGAGGGGAAGTTGTCGTACCGTCGCCGCCAATTGCTGACGGCGGCGCGCCCGACCCCCGCGATGCGGGCGATCTCCGCCAAGGTGACGACAACCGGGGGCGATCCTGCGGTCGTGGACATGGTCTCCTCCGGGACTCGTGACGGCCTCGCGTCCAATGGATCGGTGATCGCCTGTGCATGAGGGGACGCATTGTTTGACTGAGTTTACGCACATCCTGGATCCCGCTCCGCGCGCCTTGCACGGCTCGCTCGGTCGGCCCGGGGCGGCCGAGCGTCCCGGTGTGGTGAAGACGTGTGTCCGAATACCGGAAGAAACCGAGGCTGTCACGTGCTCGCGTGGCCGGCGGCGGATGACGGGAACGCGGGTGCGGATCCCACGGCGATGGTGAGTGGAGCCGGAATAACGTGCCGGCCCACCGAGGCCCGGGACCGGTCCCTCGCCCACGCCAGTAATGATCATGTGCTGGCCCTTCAGCCCTTCTGCTTCGGCCGCGGACCCTGACGGCACCGGGACGACCGCCGGGGCGGCCCCGGAGCGCTCCGGGTGAAGGGACCGGCGGGTGGCCGGCAGGTGGTGGAGTCGGCTACTTGCCGGATCGTGCCACGAGCAGCGGCTGGAAGAAGCCCGTCTCCCGCGGCGTCCGCCACTCGAGGTCCACGAACCCGGCGTCGGCCGCGAAGCCGGTCAACCGGTCCCGGCCGAGCGCCCAGTAGGTGGTCCGGCGGGTTCGGACGCGCCATTCCCCGCCTGCCGACAGGAGCTGGAAGTGCTCCAGGTCGTAGTGCTCGCCGTTGTCGTGCCAGTGCCAGAGCTGGAAGGCGACGGCCCGTTCCCCGGCGTCGGCGGGCCGGTGGACCTGTGGGGCTGTCGAAGCGGGGCGGTCGCGCAGCAGGTCGTCGTAGGGGCGTGTGCTGACCAGGAGCAGCCCGGCGGGACGCAGCACGCGGCGCATCTCGGCCAGGGCGGCGCGCACGTCCTGGCTCGCCAGAAGGTGGGGCAGCGCGTTGTCGGCGCAGACGACGGTGTCGAACCGGCCGTCGGGAAACGGGAGGCGCCGCATGTCGGCGGCGGCCGTGTGCAGCGTCAGGCCGCGGTGAGCGGCCTCACGGGCAGCGCGGGCGGCGGCGCGCGGACTCAGGTCGGTCCCGATGACGCGGTGCCCGTGCCGCGCCAGGCCGATGGCCTGCGTGCCGATGCCGCAGGAGCAGTCGAGCACCGCCGCGCGGTCCCGGCCGATCAGAGCGTCCAGGGCGTCCCCCTGCCGGCGGATGCTCGCCTCCCAGTCCGCGTAGATCAGGTGGTAGTCGTCGGCCAGGTCGTCGTAGAAGTGCGCCACCGATGTCCCGGACATGGCCCGAGGCTAGTTACGTCCGGTCCCCGGGGATACCGGACGCACCGAGTTCCGGCCGGAGCGCGCGAGGCGTTCCGGCCGTGTGTCACGGCGTCCCCAGCGACCGCTTCGCCACCCGTGCCAGGTGCCGCGCGAACATCTCCCGGGGTTCCGGTGTCAGCGTGCGCAGGGCCACCAGGGCCGTGATCACGACGTCGCAGAGTTCGGCTTGGACGTCGTCCCAGGTGTGCGTGGTGCCCTTGCGCGGGTTCTGGCCGGTCGCGCCGATCACCGCCTCGGAGACCTCGCCGACCTCCTCCGACAGCTTCAGCATGCGCAGCAGGACGCCCTGCTCGCCGCCGACCGGCTGGTGGGTCTCCAGCCAGGTCCACAGGGCGTCGACGGTGTCCCAGAGGTCGGCGGGGGCCGGTGCGCTGGTGGGGGCCGGTGCGGGCGTGGTGTGGTCGCTCATGGGGGCAGAGCCTGCCACGGGGGTCCGACACCGGGGGCCGTGGCGGTCCCGCGCCGACCGCGCCGCGGGCTGCGCCCAGGTTGTTCCCGGGGCTGCGCCCGGGACGGCCCCGGACAGTTCCCCGGGCGGTGCCGACGGCACCTCGGGCTACACCTCGGGCTGCTGCTCGGTTCGCCCCTCGGGCGGCTGCTCCTGCCCGCCTTCTTCCGCCCCGCGCATCCGCCGGGCGCGCGCCCCCACCACCAGCGCCGTCGCCGCGCCCACCGCCGCGAACGCGGCCGGCACCATCCAGCCCCGGTTGACCGAGTGGCCGAGCAGGTGGTCCAGGGAGTAGCGGCCGGGGCCGGTGACGGCCAGGCCGGCGGCGGTCAGGCCCAGGGAGGCGGCGTACTCGTAGCCGCCGCTCTGGTTGAAGAACCCGTTCGGGGCGTGGACGGCCGCCGCGCCCGCCATCGCGCCGGCCGACGCCGCGCCGGCCGCGGGGGTGGCCAGGCCCAGGGCCAGCAGCGTGCCGCCGCCCGCCTCGGCCAGGCCCGCCGCCGTCGCGCTCGCCCTGCCCGGCGCGTAGCCGATGGACTCCATGAACTGGCCGGTCCCCTCGATGCCGCCCCCGCCGAACCAGCCGAACAGCTTCTGCGCGCCGTGTGCGGCGAGCACGCCGCCGGTGCCCAGACGGAGCAGTAGCAGGCCGAGATCACGTCGGTCGGTACGGGTCACGTCGACTCCTCGTCGGGTGGGGAACGGAGAGAACAGGGGGCGGGGGGAGCGGGAGGCGGACGGTGGGGAGCATGTTCCCACCGTCGCACTCCCGGCCCCGCCCCACATCCCACGGGCCCGTCGCGGACGCCGTTCGGGTGGTGCGGGTGGCGAGGGCCCGAGGCCGGTACGAGGCTGGCAGGCATGACGATCCAGACCACCCGTCTCAGCGACCCGGCCGTCCGCGCCTTCGTCAGAGCCGTCAACCACCACGACCGCGAGAGCTTCCTCGCGCTCCTCGCACCCGGCGCGACCATGGCGGACGACGGCGCGGAGCACGACCTCGCCGAGTGGATCGACCGGGAGATCTTCTCCTCCCACGGCCACCTGGAGGTCGACAACGAGTCCAACGGCGGACGCTGTCTCCTCGCCCGCTACCGCAACGACACGTGGGGCGAGATGCGCACCCGCTGGAGCTTCACCGTCGACGAGGACGGCAGGATCTCCCGCTTCGAGACCGGGCAGGCCTGACGAGCCGGAGCCGTCGGTGCCTTGCCTTCGCGCGCGCTCCAACTCCTAGCGTCCTCGGGCATGGAGACCACACGAGCGGAAACCACACGAGCGGAAACCACACGAGCGGAAACCACACGGACGGAGACCACACGGACCCTGGGCCGCAGCGGCATCCGGGTCAGCGCCCTCGGCTTCGGCTGCTGGGCGATCGGCGGCGAGTGGCGGACCCCCGACGGACAGCCCCTGGGTTGGGGCCGGGTCGACGACGAGGAGTCCGTGCGGGCGATCCGGCGCGCCCTCGACCTGGGCGTCACCTTCTTCGACACCGCCGACGTCTACGGCACCGGGCACAGCGAACGCGTGCTGGGCCGGGCCCTCGGCAGGCGCCGGGCCGATGTCGTCGTCGCCACCAAGTGGGGCAACGTCTTCGACGAGCGGACCCGCACCCTGACCGGCGGCGACGACTCCGTGGCGCACGTCCGCCGCGCGCTGACCGCCTCCCTGCGCCGCCTCGGCACCGACCACGTGGACCTGTACCAGTTCCACCTCGGCGACGCGGACCCCGAGCGCGCGGCCCGGCTGCGCGACACCTGTGAGGAGTTGGTGCGGGAGGGGCTGATCCGGGCCTACGCCTGGAGCACCGACGATCCCGGGCGCGCCGCCGTGTTCGCGAAGGGGCCGCACTGCGCCGCCGTCCAGCACGCCGTCAACGTCCTCCAGGACGCGCCCGGGATGCTGCGGCTGTGCGAGGAGGCCGGTCTGGCCAGTGTCGTACGCAGTCCGCTCGCCATGGGGCTGCTCACCGGCAGGCGTGTGCCCGGCCGGGCACCGGAGGCCGGGGACATCCGCAGCCGCCCGCCCGCCTGGCTGAAGGGGTTCGGCGACGGGTCGGGCGCCGACCCGGAGTGGTTCGCCCGGGTCGAGGCGCTGCGCGATGTCCTCACCGACGGCGGCCGCACGCTCGCCCAGGGCGCCCTGGCCTGGTTGTGGGCGCGCAGTCCGCGCACCGTGCCGATCCCCGGGTTCCGCTCGGTCGCGCAGGCCGAGGAGAACGCGGGCGCGCTGGAGAAGGGGCCGCTCACCGCGGAGCAGATGGCCGAGGTGGAGCGGATCCTCGGACGGGCCGAGCAGGCCCCCGGACGGCCTCCGGTCTGACGGCCTCCGGTCTGACGGCGGTCGGCCCGACGGCGGTCGGCCTGGCGGCCTCCGGTTCGACGGCAGCGGTCCTGACGGCCTCCGGCCCGACGGCCCTGGTCGGCGTACTCGCGCCGCCGTCCCTCCCGCCGGCGTGTTCGGCAGCCGCCCCCCGCCGGCTTGCCGGCAGCCGTCCCACGCACCGGTGCGTACCCCGCAGTTGCCCCCCGGGGGTCCACCCCCACCCGGTGCCGTGGAACGGCTGCCGCCTCCCCCCTCGGAGTGGACTGCGGGAGCTTGCCGCTCCAAGTGTGAAGCTGCGGCGAAGGAGGTGATGAGCGTAAGCCCTCCATCGGCGGCGACGCCATGGAGTTTCGTATTCCGGTTGTAGCGGTTGACGGCTTGACGACGTTTGGTCCGGTCCGGTGCGCGGCATTGCCGCCGCCGCCGTCGCCGCCGCGCACCGTGCGTCCGGCGCCGCCGCGCATCGCGCGTTCGCCTCCGGCGGCGGCTCCGCCGCGTGCCGCGACGCGTCCGTCCGTCCGTTCGTACGGCGTTCACGCATCCGCAGCGTGCGGGAGGGGCCGCCATCCGGAACTCATCCGCCCGCCATGCTTCTGTTGTGTACGCGCCAACCGGGTGTCGCTCCCGGTCATTCGAATGCCCCCTGCACCCATGCGACAGGGGAGAATCGGATGACACCCGCAGCACGCCCGTCCCAGCACGCCCCCGAACTGCGCGCGGCGGCCCGGCACATCGGCCGCCGCCGCTTCCTGACCGCGACCGGCGCCGCCGCCGCGCTCGCCTTCGCGGTGAACCTGCCCACCGCCGGCACGGCCGCCGCCGCCGAACTCGACGCCGCCCGCATCACCGACGACCCCTTCACCCTCGGCGTCGCCTCCGGCGACCCGCTGCCCGGCTCCGTGCTCCTGTGGACCCGGCTCGCCCCCGCCCCGTACCAGCCCGACGGCGGCCTGCCGGCCGGACGCGTCACCGTCCACTGGGAGCTGGCCCACGACGAGCGGTTCCGCCGGATCGCCAGACGCGGCACCGCCACCGCGCACCCCGAGTTCCACCACACGGTCCACGTCGAGGTGGACCACCTGGAGGCGGACCGCGTCTTCTACTACCGCTTCCGCGCGGGCCGTTGGACCAGCCCCACCGGCCGCACCCGCACCGCCCCGCCGCCCGGCGCCCGCGTCCCGGCGCTGACCCTCGCCGCCGTCTCCTGCCAGGCGTACCACGACGGCTACTTCACCCCGTACGCCCATCTCGCCGCCGAGGACGTCGACGTGGTCTTCCACCTCGGGGACTACCTGTACGAGTACGCCGTCAACTCCGCCGGCGGGGCGCGGAACTACACCGACCGGACCCTGCCCGCGCTGTTCAACCGCGAGACGGTCACCCTGGAGGACTACCGCCTGCGGTACGCCCTCTACAAGACCGACCCCGACCTGAGGGCCGCGCACGCCGCGCATCCCTTCGTCGTCACCTGGGACGACCACGAGACCGAGAACAACTACGCGGACGGCACCCCGGAGAACAGCGTCCCGCCGGAGGAGTTCCTGCTGCGCCGCGCCTCCGCCTACCGCGCCTACTGGGAGCACCAGCCGCTGCGCCGACCGCAGTTGCCCGACGGCCCGGACATGCGGCTCTACCGGCGCCTGCACTGGGGCCGCCTCGCCCAGTTCGACATCCTCGACACCCGGCAGTACCGCTCCGACCAGGCCTACGGCGACGGCGCCCAGCTGCCCGGCCCCGTCATCGACGACCCGGCGCGCACCATGACCGGCGCGACGCAGGAGCGGTGGCTGCTCGACGGCTGGCACTCCTCGCGCGCCCGGTGGAACGTCGTGCCGCAGCAGGTCACCTTCTCGCAGCGCAAGCTGGACCTGAACCCGGTCGCCAAGCTGTCCATGGACGCCTGGGACGGCTACCGCGCCTCCCGCCGCCGGATCCTCGACGGGGCCCGGGCGGCCGGCGTCGACAACCTGATGGTGCTCACCGGCGACGTGCACGTCGCGTACGCCTTCGACATCAAGGACGACTTCGACGACCCGGCCTCCCGCACGCTCGGCACGGAGATCGTGGCCACGTCGATCGCCAGCGGCAAGGACGGGGCGGAGAGGCCGGCGAACTGGAACACCTACCTGACCGCCAACCCGCACCTGCGGTTCTACGACGGGCGGCGCGGCTACGTGACGGTCACGCTCGGACAGCAGCTGGCCCGGGCCGACTTCAGGGCCGTGCCGTACGTGACCAGGCCCGGGGCGCCGGTGACCACGGCCGCGTCCTTCGTGACGGAGGCGGGGGCGCCGGGCCTGAAGCCGGCGTGAGCCCCGCTCACCCGGCGCGGTGACGGGCGCCCGGCGCGGTCGCGGAACGCGCCGGGCGCCCGTTCCGCCCCCTGGCGGCGACCGGATGTGACACCTGACACTCTGTTCGAGCTGAGACCATAGGGGGCGGATCACTCGGAGAGGGAGGGGAACATGCCCGAGCGTGGGGCGTCCATACCGAACACCCCGTCACCGGCGGCCGGCCCGGACGCCGCGGCGGCCGCGGGCGACGGGCTCCTGGCCGGCGCCGCGGCGGCCGTCCCGGCCCAGCCGTCCGCGTCGCCCGGCCGGGGGAGCGCCCCCGCCGCGCTGCGCCGCACCGGCCTGCTGGTCACCCTGATCCTCGGCGGCCTGACCGCCATACCCCCGCTCGCGATGGACATGTACCTCCCCGCGCTGCCGGAGGTCACCCGGTCCCTGCACGCGTCCGCCGCGACCGTCCAGCTCACCCTCACCGCCTGCCTGGCCGGCATGGCCCTCGGCCAGCTGGTGGTCGGGCCGATGAGCGACAAGTGGGGCCGCCGGCGCCCGCTGCTGGCCGGACTCGCCGTCTACGTCGTCGCCACCGTCCTGTGCGCCTTCGCCCCCACCGTCGAACTCCTGGTCGCCTTCCGGCTGGTGCAGGGCCTCGCGGGCGCCGCCGGGATCGTCATCGCGCGGGCCGTCGTCCGCGACCTCTACGACGGCATGGCCATGGCCCGCTTCTTCTCCACCCTCATGCTGATCTCCGGGGTCGCCCCGATCGTGGCGCCGCTGATCGGCGGGCAGATCCTGCGCGTGACGGACTGGCGGGGCGTGTTCCTCCTGCTGGCGGTGGTCGGGGTGCTGCTGGCCGGGGTGGTGTGGGCGAGGCTGCCCGAGACGCTGCCGGCCGGGGAGCGCCACGGCGGGGGCGTCGGCGAGGCCCTGCGCTCCATGCGCGGCCTGCTCGCCGACCGGGCCTTCACCGGGTACATGCTCACGGGCGGCTTCGCCTTCGCCTCGCTGTTCGCCTACGTCTCCGCCTCGCCGTTCGTGGTCCAGGAGATCTACGGCGCCTCCCCGCAGACCTTCAGCCTGCTGTTCGGCCTCAACTCGGTCGGACTGGTCGCCGTCGGCCAGATCAACGGCAGGGTGCTGGTCGGCCGGGTCGGGCTCGACCGGGTGCTGGGCGCCGGCCTCGCGGTCGTCATCGCCGCGGCGGTCGCGCTGCTGCTGATGTCCCTCGGCGTGTTCGGCGAGACCGGGCTGGTGCCCGTCGCGGCGGCCCTGTTCGTGCTGATGTCGGCGATGGGCGTCGCCCTGCCCAACACCCAGACCCTCGCCCTGATGCGGGTCAGGCAGAACGCGGGCGCCGCGTCCGCCCTGCTCGGCACCTCCTCGTTCCTCATCGGCGCGGTCGCCTCCCCGCTGGTCGGCGTCGCCGGGGAGGACACCGCCCTGCCGATGGCGCTCGTCCAGCTGGCCGCGGCGCTGGTGGCGCTCGCCTGCTTCGTGGGACTGTGCCGGCCCTGGGCCGCCCGCGCGGGCGCACCGGACGGGGACGCTCCCCGCTCCCGCACGGCCGAGCGGGAGCGGGAGGAGAGCTGAGCGCGCCCCGGCTGCGCGACGGCGCGCCGGAGCGGGCCGGACTCGACCCCGGCGAACTGCGCCGGCTCGTCCGGGAGGTCCGCGGCCTCACCGCCGGGGAACGCCCCCGGGCGGCGGGCGCGGTCGTGGTGGCCGGGCGCGGGCCGGTGATCGCCGTGGCGGAGGCGGCCGGCTGGGCCGTGCGGTACGCGGCGTACGACCCCGGGTCCGACAGCGGCGTCGAACTGCCGCCCGGCGCCCGGGTGCCGATGACCGTCGACACCCCTTTCGACCTGGCCTCCCTCACCAAGCTGTTCACCTCGGTCGCGGCCGTGCAGCAGATCGAGCGGGGCACGCTGGGCATCGACGCCCGGGTGGGCGCCTACCTGCCCGACTTCCCCGCGGCGGTCCGGCACGGCATCACCGTGCGGCAGCTGCTCACCCACACCTCCGGGCTGCGGCCCGAACTGCCGCTGTACGACTGCGCCGACGACGCCGAGCGCCTGGCGCTGCTGCGGGCCGAGCCGCCGGTCGGGGTACCCGGCACGTACTGCTACTCCGACCTGAACATGCTGCTGCTCCAGCACGTCCTGGAACGCCTCACGGGCCGGACGCTGGACGTCCTCCTCCGCGACGGCATCACCCGGCCCCTGGGCATGACGGCGACCGGCTTCGGCCCCTGCCCCCGGGCGGCGGCGACGGAGGACCAGCGGCGGCCGTGGGCCAGGGCGGACCGGGGGATGCTGCGGGGCGAGGTGCACGACGAGAACGCCTGGGCGCTGGGCGGGGTGGCCGGCCACGCGGGCCTGTTCTCCACCGGCCGGGACCTCGCGGTCTTCTGCCGCGCGCTGCTCGCGGGCGGCTCGTACGGCCCCGCCCGCATCCTCGGCCCCGACTTCGTCGAGCTCCTGCTGACCCCGCCGGGGCTGGGCTTCGCCCTGGACCAGCCGTGGTTCATGGGGGAGCTGGCCGGGCGCGGCGCGGCGGGCCACACGGGCTTCACCGGCACCTCCCTGGTCCTGGACCCGGCCACGGACACCTTCCTGGTCCTGCTGACCAACGCGGTCCATCCGCGACGCCGCGACCCCCTGAACCGGGCCCGCGCGGCTGCGGGGACCCGCCTGGCGCGGGCGGTGCGGGGAAGGTGACGAGGGCCGCCCGGCCCGCCGCTCCCCGGCCCGCCCGGCCCGCCGCCGCCCGGCGCCCCCGTAGAATCGCCGTGTGAACGCCCCCGTCTCCTCCGTTTCCCCCGCCGACGCCCTCCGCGCCGCTCTGGCCGGGCTGCTCGACGGGCTCCCGCCGAAGGCGGCGGCGCAGGCGGTGGAGCGGCTGATCGCGAACTACCGGGGCCGGACGCCGACGGACGCCCCGGTGCTGCGGGACCGCTCGGACGTGGCGGCGTACGCCGCGTACCGCATGCCGGCCACGTTCGAGGCGGTGTGCGCGGCGCTGGCGGCGTTCGCCGAGGCGGCGCCCGGGTGGACGCCCGGCGGCCACGTGGACGTCGGCGGCGGCACCGGCGCGGCGACCTGGGCCGTCGGCGCCACCTGGCCGGGTGAGCGGCCGGTCACCGTCCTGGACTGGGCCGAGCCGGCGCTCGCGCTCGGGCGGGAGCTCGCCGCCGCGCACCCGGCGCTGAGGACCGCCGAGTGGCGGCGCTCACGCATCGGAGCGGAGCTCACCATCGAGAGCACCGATCTCGTCACCGTCTCGTACGTCCTCGGCGAGCTGACCGACGCCGACCGGGCCGCCGCGGTCGACGCCGCCGCCCGCGCCGCCCAGGCCGTCGTGGTCGTCGAGCCCGGCACCCCCGACGGCTACGCCCGCGTCCTCGAGGCCCGCGACCGCCTCGTCCGCGCCGGCCTCCACGTCGCCGCCCCCTGCCCGCACAGCGCCGCCTGCCCCATCGCCCCGGGCACGGACTGGTGCCACTTCTCGGCCCGGGTCAGCCGCTCCTCCCTGCACCGCCAGGTCAAGGGCGGCTCCCTGGCCTACGAGGACGAGAAGTTCGCCTACGTCGCCGCCGCCCGCTTCCCCGTCGCGCCCGCCCCCGCCCGCGTCGTCCGGCGCCCGCAGATCCGCAAGGGCCAGGTGCTGCTGGACCTGTGCGAGACCGAGCCCGCCCTGCGCCGGGCCACCGTCACCAAGCGCCACGGCGAGCTGTACCGGGCGGCCCGCGACACCGACTGGGGCGATCCCTGGCCCCCGGCGCCTTAGGGCCCGCCCCGGTTCCGGCGGCACCCGGCCGCGGTCCCGTCCCCGACGGCACCCGGCCCCGTCCCCGGCACGGCGGCACCGGGCCCCTGCCCCGGCCGGAAGACGCCGTTGTCCCGCCCCCGCGGCGATCAATAGAGTTGGCCGGGTGACTGCCGGGTCGGCCATGGGCCACGCACGAGTGAGGTTCCCGGCCCCGGAGTGAGCGCGGCGGGGGTCTCCCCGCTCGAGCGCGGCCGAGGGCGGGCGAGAGCCCCGCCCCCTTCTCCGCGTCTTCGTCCCCAGCGCGTCCGCGCGCATCCCGTCACCGAAGACCGGAGGCAGACCTCAGCCATGTCCCAGACCATGTCCCCCCGGCGGTCGCGGGCTCCGCAGCCGCCCGCGACCGCCGTCCGGCTCGACCACACCGCCGTCTACGCCACCGGCCGCGCGCGGTCGGCCGGGTTCGTCGCCGCGGTCCTCGGGCTGGAGGTCGGCGCCCCGTTCGGCCCGTTCCTGCCCGTCGACCTCGGCAACGGCGTCACCCTCGACCACCGCGAGAAGCGGGACGAGCCGATCCAGCCGCAGCACTACGCCTTCCCCGTCCCCGAGACCGCGTTCGACGCCGCGATCAGCCGCCTGGAGGCGGCCGGGGTCACCTGCTACGCCGACCCGCGCCACACCGAACCCGGGCGGATCAACCGGCTGTTCGGCGGGCGCGGCGCGTACTTCGACGACCCCGACGGCCACCACATGGAGATCATGACCCGGCCGTACGCCCGTCCCTAGCCGGTCCGGCGGCGTCCCGGCCGGCCCGGCGCTCCTGCCGGAGCCGGCGCAGCAGCTCCCGCTTCTGCGCCGGACGGTCGGGTCCGCCGCCGACCCGGTCGCCCCGGCCGCCGCCGCGCAGGGCCGCGCGGCCGAGGTTCTGCCGGGTGCCGCCGACGCCCAGCATGTCCCCGGTTCCGTTGCGTGGCATGAGGACTCCTCCCGTCGAGCCACAGCGACGTGACGATACGGTTCGTCTCGCCGCTCCAACCGCTCCACTGTCCGGCGAGACGTTCCGTCTTGTCAAGCTGATAGATTCGGCCCATGGCCGTCCAGAAACCACCCCAGCCCGCCTCCGGCAAGCCCGCCCCCGACGCCGGCCGCCGCAGCGAGAGGTCCCGGCGCGCCATCTACGACGCCGCCCTCGCGCTGGTCGCCGAGGTCGGCTACCCCAGGACCACCGTCGAGGGCATCGCCGCCCGCGCCGGCGTCGGCAAGCAGACGATCTACCGGTGGTGGTCGTCGAAGGCGGACGTCCTGCTGGAGGCCTTCCTCGACCTCGGCGAGCAGGCGGCGCGCGCGGCGGGGCAGGAGGAGTACGCCTTCCCGGACACCGGCGACCTCGCCGCCGACCTCAAGACCGTCCTGCGGGCCACGGTCGACGAACTGCGGGATCCGAAGTACGACGCCCCGTACCGCGCCCTGGCCGCGGAGGGCGTCGTCAACGAGCCGCTCGGCCGGGTCTTCCTCGCCCGCCTGCTCGAACCCGGGCTCCAGCTCTACGCCGACCGGCTGCGCTCCGCACAGGACGCCGGGCAGATCCGCGCGGACATCGACCCGCGCATCGCCCTGGAACTCTTCGTCTCCCCGCTCGCCCAGCGCTGGCTGCAGCGCACCGGCCCGATCTCCCACGAGTACACCGACACCCTCGTCGACTACGCGCTGTACGGCCTCCTGCCACGGTGAGCGCCCGCCCCCGGCCGGAACCCGCCCCCGGCGGGGCGGCGGAACCCGGCGGGGGCGGGTGACGGCCGCGGACCGGGGGGCGCTCCCCGTCCCCCCGGTACCCGGTATGCCGTCCGTGCCCCCCGCGGCGCGGGATGATGGGACGATGAGGCATGCTGTTCCGCACGACGGCGAGGCGAGGGGATAGATGAGCGCGGAGTTCGGCGGCCGGACCGGCCTGCGGGGCAAACTCTCCCAGTGGCTGCGCGGACGCCGCCCGAAGGAGGCCGCCGGCGACGGCGGCCGGGAGGCCCTGCTGCTCGCCGCCGCCGCCGCGGGCCTGCCCCTCGCGCCCGCCGCGCACCCGGCCGGCTACATGTGCTCCTGCGACCGCGTCGGCTGTCCCACCCCGGCCCGGCACCCGGTGTCCTTCGCCTGGCAGACGCAGTCCACCACCGACCGCGCCCAGATCGAGCGCTGGGCCCGGCACCAGCCGCAGGCCAACTTCATCACCGCGACCGGCATGGTGCACGACGTCCTCGACGTGCCCCTCCAGGCCGGCCGCGAGGCGCTCCGGCGGCTGCTCGAGGCCGGGATCGAGGTCGGCCCGGTCGCCGAGAGCGACGACGGCCGGATGCTGTTCTTCACCCTCACCCGCGGCACCCCCGAGGACGAGGACGAGTGGTGGCCGTGCGAGCTGGACTGCCACCCCGAGACCATGGACGAGCATCCCGGCCTGCGCTGGCACTGCCGCGGCTCCTACGTCCTCGTCCCGCCCGCCCGGCTCCCCGGCGACCAGTCGGTGCACTGGGTGCGTGGCCCCGAGCACGCGCTGCCCGATCCGCTCAGCCTGCTGGAACACCTCACCGACGCCTGCGCCCGGTACGCCGGCGAGGAGGCCGGCCACGCGGGCGCGGCCTGGCCCCTGCGCCGCTGAAACCGGCGGCCTACCCGCCCTGCGCCGACGTCAGCCCCTGGATGCGGCCCAGGACCGACACCTTCCCGCCGTCCGTGCCCCGCTTCGGGTCCAGGGCGACCTCGTTGGAGACGAACTCCATCGTCAGCGACTGCTTGATCTCGCCCTTGGTCAGCGCCAGCACGTCCTCGTTCGGCGTGGGGACCGAGGCGCCCTGGGCGGCCACCTGCCGCTCGTAGTGGCGCGTGGCGAAGAACACCAGCGCCCCGCCGTCCTCCGTGCGCAGCGCCAGCGGCGCGTAGTCGCCGTTCGTCAGCGGCTCGTCGATGTACTGCGTGGCCAGCCCCGGCCGGGCCGCGTTCTTCTTCCGCAGCGCCCGCCAGTCGCTGGTGTGCGCGCCCGCCGCGAAGTCCTCACCGCCGCTCTCCAGGTACTCGCTGTACGTCTCGCTCAACTCCTGCGGGGGGACGGCGAGTTCGGCGGAGTCGGCGGGGACGGCCTCGGCCCAGCCGTCCCGGTCGGTCCGGAACCCGGGTATGTCGCCGGGCGCCACCAGCGTCAGGTACGCCACCTGCCAGGTCTCGTCCAGGCCGTCGCGGGTGAACACCAGCAGCCAGCGGACGTCACCGCCCTTGTTGCCCTTGGCGTCGGCGAGGAACCAGCGCGGCCAGCCCGCCTTCTTGGGGATGGTGAACCTCGCGTCCGTCAGCTCCAGCGGCGTGTGCGAGGGGTTGCCGCCCGGATGGTTGGCGTGCCCCGCCTTCAGCCGGGCCGAGTCGATGGCGGCGAGGGCGCCGGTGGTGTGGTCGGCGTCCAGGGAACTGTCGTACGCCCGGTCCGCCTTGTTGTACGCGGACGTGAACTGCCGGAGCGCCTGCGCGGCCTCGGCGCGGGTGGCCGCCGGAAGCACCTCGCGCTCCCCGTGCACCACCACGCACCCGTTCGCCGTCAACGACAAAGCGGTCACCGAGGCCGCCGCCAGCACGCCCCGGCCAAGCCTGCGGAGCCCCCGAGGGCCGCGATCCCTGCTCATCGGGTACCTTCCCCTTCCCCTTTCCGGAGGCGAACCCTACCGGGACCGGGCGAAGCCCGGATGCCGGGACCGGGTACCGCGGCCCCACCGCGACCCGGGCACGGGCCGCGGGCGCGGCCGGCCGCGGCCCGTGATGCTTCAATGCCCCCGTGACCAACTACGACGTGCTGCGCGTCTTCTGCGGGCCGAACGGCGGATACGGCAACGAACTCGGCGTCGTCCGGGACGGGTCCGTGGTGCCGGACGCGGGCGAGCGGCAGGAACTGGCCGCGAAGCTGGGGTTCAGCGAGACCGTGTTCGTCGACGACCCCGAGCGCGGCGTCATCGACATCTACACGCCCGGCATGCGGCTGCCCTTCGCCGGCTACCCCTGCGTCGGCGTGGCCTGGCTGCTCGACGTGCCCGAACTCGTCACGCCCGCCGGCGTCGTGGGCGCCCGGCAGGACGGTGAGTTCAGCTGGATCGAGGCGCGGGCCGAGTGGGCGCCGCCGCGCACCCTGCGCCGGTACGCCACCGCCGCCGAGGTCGAGGACCTGGCCGTCCCGCCGGCGGGGGAGTGGCTCTACGCCTGGGCGTGGGAGGACGAGAGCGCGGGGCGGGTCCGCGCCCGGGGCTTTCCCGGGCGCGGGGACGGCATCGAGGAGGACGAGGCGACCGGCGCCGCCGCCCTGCTGCTGACCGACCGGCTGGGCCGCGCCCTGAACATCACCCAGGGCGCGGGCTCCCAGATCCTCACCGCCCCGCAGCCGGAGGGATGGGTCGAGGTCGGGGGGCGGGTCCGGCTGGAGCGCTGAGCCGGGCCGGGAGCGGGAACCGCCCGCCCGGGGGCCGGAGCACGGCCGTGCCCGGCGGCTTTCGGCAGCCGCGCCCGGACGCCTGCGCGAAGACGCGGAGGCGGTTCCCCGACGGCCGGGGGCCCGCCCCGCGGGGAGGACGGGCCGCGGGCCGGAGCCGGCTACGGGAGGGTGAGGATCTCCGCGCCCGTGTCCGTCACCACCAGCGTGTGCTCGAACTGGGCCGTGCGCTTGCGGTCCTTGGTCACGACCGTCCAGCCGTCGTCCCACATCTCGTACTCGTGCGTCCCGAGCGTCAGCATCGGCTCGATCGTGAACGTCATGCCGGGCTGCATGACCGTCGTCGCGTGCGGGCTGTCGTAGTGCGGGACGATCAGGCCGGAGTGGAACGAGCTGTTGATGCCGTGGCCGGTGAAGTCGCGGACCACGCCGTAGCCGAAGCGCTTGGCGTACGACTCGATGACCCGGCCGATGACGTTGATCTGCCGGCCCGGCCGGACCGCCTTGATGGCCCGGTTCAGCGCCTCGCGGGTGCGCTCCACCAGCAGGCGGCTCTCCTCGTCGACCTCGCCGACCAGGTAGGTGGCGTTGTTGTCGCCGTGCACCCCGCCGATGTACGCCGTCACGTCCAGGTTGACGATGTCGCCGTCCCGCAGGACGGTGGAGTCGGGGATGCCGTGGCAGATCACCTCGTTGATCGAGGTGCACAGGGACTTGGGGAAGCCGCGGTAGCCGAGCGTCGAGGGGTAGGCGCCGTGGTCGCACAGGAACTCGTGCGCCACCCGGTCCAGCTCGTCCGTGGTCACGCCCGGCGCGATGTGCCGGGCCGCCTCGGCCATCGCCTGCGCGGCGATCCGGCCGGCCACGCGCATCGCCTCGATCGTCTCGGGGGTCTGCACCTCCGGGCCGGTGTACGGCGTCGGCGCCGGCTTGCCGACGTACTCGGGGCGGCGGATGTTTCCGGGCACGGAACGGACGGGGGACAGCTTCCCCGGGACGAGCAGCGACTGGCCAGACATGCCAGCGAGTCTAACCAGCGGGCGTGGGGGAACATGTCGGTGGCGAGAGGAGCTGCCCATGGCCCTGTTCAAGAAGCGCACGGCCGGCAAGCCCGGCGAGTGGTACTACTGCCTGAAGCACCAGAAGGTCGAGGAGGGGCCGGAGTGCCCGGCCAAGGACCGCTTCGGACCGTACCCCGGCCGGGACGAGGCCGCCCACGCGATGGAACTCGCCCGCGAGCGCGACCTCCAGTGGGAGAACGACCCCCGCTGGCACGACGCGCCCGCGCGGGACCGGGGCGAGGACTGAGGGCCGGCGCGGAGCACCGGCGGGACCGCGCGGCGTGCCGCCGGCCGCGGCGGGCGGCCCCGCGGACCGCCCCGTCGCCCCGGCCGCCCCGTCCCGGCGGGCGCTTCCCCGGCGCCGCGCCCGGGCGGCCGCACCCCGCCGGCGTCACCACTCGTGACGCGGAGTTCACCGGGAGTTCGCCCGGAACGGGCATGGGCCAGGGCCACCCGCAGGCCCGCCGTCCGTTCCGAGGAGCCCCCATGGCAGAGACCAGCGTCCCCTTCCGCGCCGGCCGGGAGGGCTACGCCAGCTTCCGCATCCCCGCCCTCGTCGCCACGGGCGACGGCACCCTGCTCGCCTTCTGCGAGGGCCGGGTCGACTCGCGGGACGACTTCGGGCACATCGACATCGTGCTGAAGCGGTCCACGGACGGCGGCCGCACCTGGGGCCCGCTCCAGGTCGCGGCGGAGAACGGCGCCGGCCTCGCCGGCAACCCCGCCCCCGTCGTTCTGGACACCGGCCGGGTCCTCCTCGTCCACGTGCGCAACGCGGCCTCCGCCACCGAGGACGCCATCCGGCGCGGCACGGTCGGCGCCGCGGACGGGCGGCGGGTGTGGGTGCGGCACAGCGACGACGGCGGGACCACCTGGTCGGCGCCCAGGGAGATCACCAAGGCGGTGAAGAAGCCCGAGTGGCGCTGGTACGCCACCACGCCCGGCCACGCCCTCCAGCTGAGCGGCGGCCGCGTCGTCGTCCCCGCCAACCACTCCCTGCCGCCCGCCGGCGGGGACGACGGCACCGAGGGCCGGTACAACGGCGGCCACTGCCTGCTCAGCGACGACCGCGGCGCCACCTGGCGGATCGGCTACGTCGACGACAACACCGACGGCTACGTCAACGTCAACGAGACCACCGCCGCCGAACTCCCCGACGGCCGCGTCTACTTCAACGCCCGCAACGACTCCCCGTCCCCCGGCAACCGCGCCGACGCGTACTCCGGGGACGGCGGGCGGACCCTGGTCAAGCGCTTCCGCCCGCAGGCCGGACTGACCGGCCCCGTCTGCCAGGGCAGCCTGCTCCAGCTCCGCGACCCCGACGTGCTGCTCTTCTCCGGCCCCGCCGACCCCGGCTTCCGCGCCCTGATGACGGTGCGCGCCTCCACCGACGCCGGCACCACCTGGCGCCCGGTGCACACCGTCGACGGCCTGCCCGCCGCCTACTCCGACCTCGTCCGCGTCGACGAGAACACCGTCGGGCTCCTGTACGAGACCGGCGACTTCGGCGCGTACGAGACGATCGCCTTCCGGCGCGTTCCCGTGAGCGGCCTCACCTGAGCCCGTGGTCCCGCCGCCGCGGACGTAAGGTCGGGCCCATGACCTCTACCGACAGTGCACAGAAGGCCCCCGCCAAGGACCCCTGGGACCTGCCCGACGTCTCCGGGCTGGTCGTCGGCGTGCTCGGCGGGACCGGACCGCAGGGCAAGGGCCTGGCCTACCGGCTCGCCAAGGCCGGCCAGAAGGTGATCATCGGCTCCCGGGCCGCCGAACGCGCCCGGGCCGCCGCCGGGGAACTCGGGCACGGCGTCGAGGGCGCCGACAACGCCGAGTGCGCGCGCCGCAGCGACATCGTGATCGTCGCCGTGCCGTGGGAGGGCCACGGCGAGACCCTGGCGTCCCTGCGCGAGGAGCTGGCCGGCAAGCTCGTCGTCGACTGCGTCAACCCGCTCGGCTTCGACAAGAAGGGCGCCTACGCGCTGAAGCCCGAGGAGGGCAGCGCCGCCGAGCAGGCCGCCGCCCTGCTGCCGGACTCCCGCGTCACCGCCGCCTTCCACCACCTGTCGGCCGTCCTGCTCCAGGACCCGGGGATCGACGAGATCGACACCGACGTGATGGTCCTCGGCGAGGCGCGCGCCGACGTGGAGACCGTGCAGGCGCTCGCCGGGCGCATCCCCGGCATGCGCGGCATCTACGCCGGGCGGCTGCGCAACGCCCACCAGGTGGAGTCGCTGGTCGCCAACCTGATCTCCGTCAACCGCCGCTACAAGGCGCACGCGGGGCTCCGGATCACGGACGTATGAGGCGATGGGGGACACTGGTCGGCAGGAACAAGCGCAGTGTCCCCCGACAGGAGCCGACCCCATGCCCCGCCTCGCCCTCTACACCCTGATCGTCTGCGTGCTCGCGGTGGCCGCGGCCGTGATCTCCTTCGTCCGGGGCAGCTGGCTGGGCATCGTCTGGGTGCTGCTGGCCGGGCTGTCGTCCAACATGACCTGGTACTACCTCAAGCGCCACCGGGCCGGGCGGGGCGGCTCCGTCACCGGGTGAGGCCGTCGCGGAGCGCCCCGGGGGAGGCCGTGACGGGCCCGTCCCGTCACGGGGCGACCGAGCAGATCTCGTCCGTGTCCCAGAAGCGGAACAGCTCGAAGCCGCAGTACGTGTCGAAGCCGCCGGTCCCCAGCGCCCGCAGGACGGCGTCGACCGCGTCGAAGAAGACGGCGTTGACGGACGGCACCCACAGCAGCGCGAACACCAGCAGCAGGCCGAACGGCGCGAACGGCTCCAGCTGCCGCCGCACCCCGTACGACAGCCAGGGCTCCACGACGCCGTAGCCGTCCAGGCCCGGCACCGGCAGGAAGTTCAGGATCGCGGCCGTGACCTGGAGCAGGGCGAGGAAGGCGAGCGCGAACCGGAACTCGCGGGGCACGCCGTCCAGGGCGTCCAGCCAGAACGGGGCCGTGCACACCACCGCGAACAGCACGTTCGTCAGCGGCCCGGCCGCGGAGATCAGGCTGTGCCGCCAGCGGCCCCGGATGCGTCCGCGCTCGATGAAGACGGCGCCGCCGGGCAGGCCGATCCCGCCCATGATCACGAAGAGCACCGGCAGCACGATGCTGAGCAGGGCGTGCGTGTACCTCATCGGGTTCAGCGTGAGGTAGCCCTTGGCGCCGACCGAGATGTCGCCGCCGTGCAGGGCGGTGCGCGCGTGCGCGTACTCGTGCAGGCACAGGGAGACGATCCAGGCGGCCGTGACGAAGAGGAACACGGCCACGCCGGGCTGCTCGGCGAACCCGGTCCAGGTGGCCCAGCCCGTGACCGCCGTGACGGCCAGGATCCCCACGAAGACGGGGCTGACCCTCCGGTCGCCGGGGCGGATGGTGGCGGTGGTCATGGGGCTCCCTGGACGCTCGGGCACGGGGTGGGGACGGCCCGACCGTACCGGGCGCGGAGGGAGAACGTCTCGCGCGGGCCCATCGGTTCCGGGGAAGGCGGGGGACGGGACCGGCGATCGTCGGCCGCCCGCGCCGGGTGCCGCGCACAGCGCTGTGCGCGGCTCGTGACGGCCGGCGGGGGCGGGTGCCCGGCGCCCGGAGCGCGCCGGGCCGCCGCGAGCGGCCGCCCGGCCCTCGCGCCGCGCCGCCGGAGCCCCGTGACCGTCCTCGACGCCTCCGGGGAGAATGAACCCCGTGCGCTACCGCATCCTCGGCACCACGCAGGCGCTCCGCCCCGACGGCACCGTCGTCCCGGTCGGCGGGGCGCGGCTGCGTGCCCTGCTGACCGTCCTCGCCCTGCGGACCGGCCGCAGCGTGCCGGTGGGCCTGCTGGTCGAGGAGGTCTGGGACGGCGGCCCGCCCGCCGACGCCACCGGCGCGCTGCAGGCGCTGGTCGGGCGGCTGCGCCGGGCGCTCGGCGCGGACGCGGTCGCCTCGGCGGAGGGCGGCTACCGCCTGTGCGCCGCGCCCGACGACGTCGACCTGCACCGCTTCGAGCGGCTGACCGGCGAGGGCACGCGCGCGCTCGCCGACGGCGACGCCGCCAAGGCGGCCGTCGTCCTCGACGACGCCCTCGCCCTGTGGCGGGGCCCCGCCCTCGCCGACCTGCCCGACCGCACCGCCGAGGCGGCCCGCTGGGAGGCGCGGCGCCTGGACGCGCTGCGCGCCCGGCACACCGCCGCGCTCGCCCTCGGCGACGCCGAGCGGTCCCTGCCCGAGCTGACCGCCCTGTGCGACGGCCACCCGCTGGACGAGTCCCTCCAGGCCCTGCGCCTGCGCGCCCTGCGCGACGCGGGCCGCACCGCCGAGGCCCTGGCCGCCTACGAGGACGTACGCCGCCTCCTCGCCGCCCGCCTGGGCTCCGATCCGGGCCCGGAGCTGCGGGAGCTGCACGGGCAGCTGCTGGGCGACGGCCCCGCCCCGCCCCCGCGGGCGGCCCGCGCCGAACCCGCCGCGCCCGCCGGCTCCCCGCCCCCCGGCAACCTCCGGGCCCGCCTGACCTCCTTCGTCGGGCGGGAGGCCGACATCGACGCCATCCGGGGCGACCTCGCCACGGCCCGGCTCGTCACGCTGCTCGGTCCCGGCGGCGCCGGGAAGACGCGGCTGTCGCAGGAGGCGGCGGAGACCGTGCGGGACGCGGCCCGCGACGGCGTGTGGCTGGCCGAGCTGGCGCCGGTCGACGACCCGGACGCCGTGCCGGAGGCCGTGCTCACCGCCGTCGGCGCCCGCGAGACGGTGCTGTACGGCGCCGGCGCCGAGGAGATGCGGGCCGTCTCCGACCGCCACGACGACCCCCTCGAACGGCTCGTCGAGCACTGCGCCCGGCGCCGGATGCTGCTCATCCTCGACAACTGCGAGCACGTCGTCGACGCGGCGGCCCGGCTCGCCGAGGACCTGCTCGCCCGCTGCCCGCAGCTGACCGTCCTCGCCACCAGCCGCGAACCCCTCGGCGTGGCCGGAGAGGTGCTGCGGCCGGTGGAGCCGCTGCCCGAACCGGCGGCGCTGCGGCTGCTCGCCGACCGGGGGGCCGCCGCCCGGCCCGGCTTCCGCGTCGAGGACGACCCGGCGTCGTGCGCCGAGATCTGCCGGCGGCTCGACGGGCTGCCCCTGGCCATCGAGCTGGCCGCCGCCCGGCTGCGGATGCTCACGCCCCGGCAGATCGCCGACCGGCTCGACGACCGCTTCCGCCTGCTCACCTCGGGCAGCCGCACCGTCCTGCCCCGCCAGCAGACGCTGCGCGCGGTCGTCGACTGGTCCTGGGACCTGCTCGACGAGGACGAACGCGACGTGCTGCGGCGGCTGTCGGTGTTCGCGGGCGGCTGCGACCTCGCCGCCGCCGAGGCCGTGTGCGGGCCGGGCACGCTGGACGCGCTGGGCTCGCTCGTCGACAAGTCCCTCGTCGTGGCCGCCCCCTCGGACGACGGCGGGATGCGCTACCGGCTCCTGGAGACCGTCGCCGAGTACGCGGGCGAGCGGCTGGACGAGGCGGGGCAGCGGGCCGCCGCCGAACGCGCGCACCTGACGTACTACCGCGAACTCGCCCGCACCACCGACCCGCTGCTGCGCGGCCCGGACCAGCTCGCCGCCGCCCGGCGGCTGGAACGCGAGTACGAGAACCTGCGCACCGCCCTGCGGCACGCCGTCGCCGCCCGCGACGAGCAGGAGGGGCTGTGCCTGGTGCTGTCGCTGGTCTGGTTCTGGCGGATGCGCGACCTGCGCACCGAGGTCCGCACCTGGTGCCGCGAGGTCATGGCCCTCGGCCCCGACCCGTTCACCGAGCCGGTCCGCCGGGCCGCGCCCGTGCCGGAGCCGTGCACGGCCGCGCCGCCCCCGATGACCGGCGAGGTCCTCGCCGAGGCCCGGCGCGGCGTCCACCTCGCCCATCTGGCCTGCATGGACATGGAGCTGGACGCCTGGCAGAACCCGCGCGCCCAGCAGAAGCTGCGGACCATCAGCAAGGTGTACGAGCCCGGGCTGCCGCAGACCTGCCGCATCCCCGGCATGCTCTGGTTCTACGCCGTGATGCTCACCGGCGACATGGACCGGCTGTGGGCCCTGGTCGACGCCGCCGTCCGCACCTGCCGGCAGACCCCCGGATACGACTGGGAGCTCGCCTCCAGCCTGCAGATGCGCGCCAACCTGCTCGCCAACCGCCCCGAGTGGGCGGGGGACGCCGGCCGGGACGCCGACGAGGCGCTGGAGATCTACCGGCGCCTCGGGGACGCCTGGGGCAGCGCCGAGGCGCTCGCCGCGCGCGGCGAGGCCCGCGAGCGCAAGGGCGCGTACCTGCTCGCCGCCGCCGACTACGAGGCGGCGATCGAACACGCCGAACGCCTCGGCGCCCGCGCCCAGAAGGCGGTGCTCATCTCCCGCCTGGGCAGCGCCCTGCTGGAGGCGGGCGAGACCGAGCGGGGCGAGCGGCTGCTGCGCGAGGTGATCGACCAGCGGGAGGGCCACGGCAACGAGGCCGGGCCCGCCGCCCGGCTCTTCCTCGTCGGCCGGCTGGGCGCGACCGGGCGGACCGCCGAGGCGCGCGAGCAACTCCGGCTGCTGCGCGAGGAGTTCGACATCTCCCACTTCGTGGTCTTCGACGCGATCATCCTCGGGTTCGAGGCGTGGCTGGACGCGGCCGACGACCGGAACGAGGCGGCCCTGGAGAAGATACGCCGGGCACTGGCGAAGGCCGGCGACCCGCTGTCCACGGTCATCGCGCCGAGCATGCGCTCGGGGTACCTGAGGATCGCCGCGCTGGCCCTCGCCGGCCTCGACGGCGGACGCCGGGCCCGGGACGCCGCCCGCTGCCTCGGCGCCGTCGACGCGGCGCTGCCGACCGGTCATGTCGACAGCGCCTACGAGCGGGCCGTGCACGAGCGGGCCGTCGAGCGGACCCGCGCCGCGCTAGGCGCCGAGGCCTACGACGCCGCGTACGCCGAGGGCGGCGGCCTCTCCCCCGAGGAGGCCGCCGCCCTGGTCTGAGCCCGGTCCGGCGCGGGCCGCCGGGCCGGACGCGTCAGTTCTTCGTCCGGAACTTGTGGATCGCGACCGGCGCCATCACCGCGGTGAGCACCGCCGACCAGGCCAGCGTCACCCACAGGTCGTGCGCGACCGGGCCGCCCACCATCAGCCCGCGCGCGGTGTCCGCGAGCGAGGACAGCGGGTTGTAGTCGGTGAACGCCTGCAGCCAGCCGGGCATCGAGTCGGTCGGCGCGAAGATCGACGAGCCGAACTGCAGCGGCAGCAGCACCAGGAAGCCCATCGCCTGCACCGACTGCGCGTTCTTCATCACCACGCCGAGGGTGAGGAACACCCACATCAGGGCCGAGCCGAACACCGCGGACAGCCCCACGGAGGCCAGCAGTCCCGGCCAGTCGGTGATGTCGAACCCCACGAGCACGGCGACGACCATCAGGATCGCCGTCGCGAGCAGCATCCGCAGCAGCTCCACCGCGATCTTCGCGAACAGCACGGAGCCGCGCCCGATCGGCAGCGACCGGAACCGGTCCATCACCCCGCTGTTGAAGTCCTGGTTGAAGCCGGTGCCGACCCCCTGGGCCATGTTCATGCCCATCATGGCCATCAGGCCGGGCACGACGTACTGCACGTACTGGTCCTGCCCGCCGCCGAGCGCCTGCCCGATGGAGCCGCCGAAGACGTACACGAACAGCAGGGTGAAGACCACCGGGAACAGGACGGCGTCGAACATCGACTCCGGGTCCTGCCGGATCCACAGCAGGTTGCGGCGGACCAGCGCGCCGGTGTGGCGCAGATGGCCGCGCAGCGGGATGCGCGTGTCGGCGGCGGGGGCGGTGGCGGCGCTCATACGGAGACCTCCTCGCGGGAGTCGGCGGGCGGGGCGTCCTGCGGGGCACTGGCCCGGTGGCCGGTGAGGGACAGGAAGACCTCGTCCAGGCTGGGCAGTTCGGTGGTGAGGGAGGAGAGGGTGATGCCGCGCGCGGTGACGGCGCCGACCACGGCGGTCAGCTGCTCGTCGCTGAGGACCGGCACCAGGACCGCCCCGCGCTCGTCGTCCACGGTGGTGCCGGCGAGCCCGGTGATGCCCAGTTCGTCCAGGGCGGCGGCCAGCGGGCGCAGCTGGAGCGGGTCGGCCGGGCGGACGCGCAGCGTACGGCCGCCGACCCGGGCCTTCAGCTCCTCGATGCCGCCGCTCGCGACGACCTTGCCGCGGTCCACCACGGTCAGCTCGGCGGCGAGCTGCTCGGCCTCCTCCATGTACTGCGTGGTCAGCAGCACGGTCACCCCGTCCCCGACCATGCGCTTGACCTCGTCCCACACCTCGTTGCGGGTCCGGGGGTCCAGCCCCGTCGTCGGCTCGTCCAGGTACAGCACGGCCGGGTGCCCGATCATCGAGGCGGCCAGGTCGAGCCGCCGCCGCATGCCGCCGGAGTAGGTGCCCGCCGGCCGCTTCGCGGCCTCGGTCAGCGAGAACCGCTCCAGCAGCTCGTCGGCCCGCGCGCGGGCCTGCTTGCGGGACAGGTCCAGCAGCCGCCCGATCAGGTAGAGGTTCTCCCAGCCGGGGATCTTCTCGTCCACGGAGGCGTACTGGCCGGTGAGGCCGATCACCCGGCGCAGCTGCCGCGGCTGCCGCACCACGTCGTAGCCGGCGACGACCGCCCGCCCGGCGTCCGGGGCCAGCAGGGTGGAGAGGATCCGGACGAGGGTGGTCTTCCCGGCCCCGTTCGGCCCGAGCACCCCCATGACGGTCCCCTCGCGCACGTCCAGGTCGACCCCGTCCAGCGCCTTCGTCTCGCCGTAGTGCTTGACCAGCCCGCGCACGGTGACGGCGGGCGTTCCGCTCGTCGGCTTGTCGATTCGCGTCATGCCGACGACGGTGTCAGCCCCGGCCGACAAACCGCCGACAGACCGCCGACAGGCACCCGCGGACCGCCGACGGACCGCCGACAGGCACCCGCGGACCGCCGACGGACCGCCGACAGGCACCCGCGGACCGCCGACGGACCGCCGACGGGCGCTTGCGGATCATCGTCGGGCGCCTGCGCGGCCGGGGAGACGGCCGGGGAGCGGGGAGGCGGCCGAAGGGCGGCCCGGGGAGCGGGGAGGCGGCAGGGCCGGTGGCCCGCGGCGGTCCGGCCCGGGTCCGAGGCGCCGTCAGGCGACCGGCGTCGCGCGGAGGGCGGGCCCGCCGGACGGGCCGGCCGTCCGGACCCGAGGGCTCCCGCCCCGCGCGTCGGCGGTCCCGACCCGACCCACCTTCGGACAAAACGTGTCAAACCGCTGTAAATGGCCACTCGGATCGGGACGGACGGTCACGTGTCATGCCCGGTGTACGGCCTCCGGCCGTCCGGGACACGGGACCGAACGCGAGACATCCGATGAGGAGAAGTCGCCGATGAGTGAATCCGTACAGACCGGAACCGGGGGCACCGGCGAGAGGGTCAAGGCAGAGACCTCCGCGACGGCTGACCAGGCCAAGCAGGCCGCGACCCAGGTCGCGGGGACCGCGGCGGACCAGGCCCGGGCCGTGGTGGGCGAGGCGCGGCAGCAGGCCGGCACAGTCATCGACGACCTGCGAAGCCGCGCGATGGACGAGGCCGAGGAACAGACCAGGCGCGCGGCCGGCGCGCTCAGGCAGTGGGCCGACGACCTCTCCGGCATGGCCGAGGGCGCCCGGAACGGCTCGCCCGCCCGCGGTCTGGCGGTCCAGGCGGCCGACAAGGGGCACCGGGCGGCCGAGTACCTGGAGAAGCAGGGGGTCGAAGGCCTCGTCGCCGACCTCCAGGGCTTCGCCCGCCGGCGTCCCGGGGCCTTCCTGGGCGGCGCGCTGCTGGCCGGGCTGGCGGTCGGGCGCCTGGCGAAGGCGGCGGGAGCCGCCTCCCGGTCCGGCGGGCCGGGACAGGGGCGGGCCGCCGGCGCGCCGGACCAGGACGCACTGGGCGCGCCGGCGACCCGGCCGCTGCCGCCCGGACCCGCTCCGGGGCCCGTGACGGACGTCCCGCCGCGTACGCCCTCCCTGACGGAGGCCCCGTCGCAGACGTCGCCCGTACCGCCGGTCTCGCCGCCCGTCGGCACGCCGCCGAGCGGCACGCCGGGCCGTCCGTACCCGGAGGTGTGAGATGACCTCGATCCCCCCCACGCCCGGCTCGGCCGAGCCGCAGGGGCAGGACAGGTCCGTGGGCGAGCTGCTGTCCGTCATCACCTCGGACCTGCAGGCCCTCTTCCGCCAGGAGATCGAGCTGGCCAAGGCCGAGGTCAGGGAGGAGGCGACCAAGACGGGCAAGGCCGCCGGGATGTACGGCGGGGCCGGCTTCGCCGGCTACCTGGTCCTGCTGTTCCTGTCGCTGGCCGCCGTGCTGGGGCTGGCCAACGTGATGGACGGGGGCTGGGCCGCGCTGATCGTCGCCGCGGTGTGGGCCGTCGTCGCGGCCGTGCTGTACCAGAAGGGGCGCGCACGGATGCGCACCGTCTCACCGAAGCCCGAGCGAACCGTCGAGACGATGAAGGAGAACGCGGAATGGGCACGTCACCCGACCAAATGAGGGCCGAGATAGAGGCCACGCGCGGCCAGCTGTCCGCGGACGTGGACCAGCTCGCCGACCGCACCAGCCCCCGGCGGGTGGTCCGCCGCCGCACGGAACGGATGCGCGGCGCGGTGGCGGGCATCCGCGAACGGGTCATGGGCACCGCGTCGGACGCCGCCCACGGCGTGACGCACACCGCGCAGTCGGCGGCCGGCTCGCTCCAGGAGGGCACCGGGCGGGTGGCCGGCTCGCTCCAGGAAGGCACCGGGCGGGTGGCCGGCTCGGCACGCGATGCGGTCGGCCAGGCGGGACAGGCCGTGCAGCAGGCGCCCGACATGGCCCGCCGCCGGACCCGGGGCAACCCGCTGGCCGCCGGCCTGGTCGCCTTCGGCGTCGGGCTGCTGGCGTCCTCGCTGCTGCCCGCCTCCGAGGCCGAGCAGCAGAAGGCCTCCGATCTGATGGAACGCGGCGGTGAGGCGCTGGAGCCGGTGAAGCAGGCCGCCGCCGAGTCCGCCCAGCACTTGAAGGAAGGCGCCAAGGAGGTGGCGCAGAGCGCTGCCGCGGAGGTGAAGGACACCGCGGCGCAGGCCGCCCGCACCACGCAGGAGGAGGCGCGCGGCCAGACCGGCCAGGTCACCGAGCAGGCGCGGGACTCCGGCCGGCACCTCGCGGACGAGGCCCGGCAGCGCGGCCCCGGCGGCTGAGGTCCGCCGCGCCGCCCGCCGGCACCGGGCGCGTTCGAGCGGAGCCCCGCGCTTCGGACCCGAGGCGCGGGGCTCCTCCATGTGCCCCGGGACCGGGACGCGGACGGGCGGGACCGGGCGAGCCGGCGGGTCAGCGGCTGAAGATCATGATCAGGACGACGGTCGCCACCAGGCTGACGAGCAGCGAGCCGAGACAGCCGATCCGGTTGCTGAAGAAGAAGAACATGGCCCCCGGGTACCCCGCCGTGCCGGATCGATCAGGCGCCGCGCGCGGGAAACGGACCTTGCCGGTCACGGGAACGGCCCGCGTCACCCGTTGGCGTGCCGCGGAGCCCGTTCGCGTCACCCGGCGCCGCCGCCCCGCCTACCGTGGCCCCCGTCGCGATACGACGCGTACGGCGCACACGTACGGCGAAGGGGTGCGGATGTCGGTGGACGGCGGGGCGGTACGGCCCGAGGACGGGACGGGAGCGGACGAGCCGGGGTGGGAGGTCGACCCGGACGACGAATGGGGGGTGGCCGTCGTCGCCACGGTGGGGCGGCAGCTGAAGCTGCGCCGGGAGGCCGTGGGCATGCGGGCCGCGGACTTCGCGGCGGCGGCGGGGTACGGGGAGGACCTCGTCTACAAGGTCGAGAGCGGGAAGCGGATCCCCCGGCCCGAGTACCTGGAGAAGGCGGACGAGGTGCTGGGGGCGGGCGGGCTGCTCGCCGCGATGAAGGAGGACGTGGCGAAGGTCCGGTATCCGAAGAAGGTGCGGGACCTGGCGAGGCTGGAGGCCGGTGCGGTCGAGATCGGGCTGTACAGCAATCACAACATCCACGGCCTGCTGCAGACCGAGGAACACATGCGGGCGCTGTTCGAGGTGTGGCTTCCCGCTTACACCGAGGAGGAGACCGAACGGATGGTGGCCGCACGGCTGGCCCGGCGTTCGGTCTTCGAGAGGTCACCGGCACCTGCGCTCAGCTTCGTCCAGGAGGAGGCGACGCTCCGCCGTCCGGTCGGGGGCAGAATGGTGTGGCGTCGGCAGCTCGAACACCTGCTGGAACTCGGGAAGTTGCGGCACGTGTCGATCCAGGTGATGCCGACCGACATCGAGGACCACTTCGGGACGGGCGGGCTGATCGAGGTGTTGAAGTTTCCCGACGGCACTGCGGTCGGGCGCTCCGACGGGGCGTTCGCCGGGCGGCCGGTGACCGACCCGAAGCAGCTGAGGATCCTCGAACTGCGCTATGGCATGATCCGCGCCCAGGCCCTCACGCCCCGAGAATCGCGGGCCCTCATCGAGCAGATGCTTGGAGAGTCATGACCCATACCCCCTCCACCGAGGATTCCCCCACGTCGGCGTGGCGCAGGAGCAGCCACAGCAGCAGCGGTGACGGAAACGACTGCGTGGAGATCGCGACAGCCCCCGGCGCCGTCCACGTCCGCGACTCCAAGGCCCCCGACGGCCCCCGCCTCATCCTCACGACGGCCGCGTGGAGCCGCTTCGTGACGTGTGCCGGGGGAACGGCCGCCCCGTGACGTGCCGGGAGGGGGCCGTCACGGGGACGGCCCCCGGGCCGGTTACTGAGGTTGAACTCGTGGAGTCGTAGGGGCTGACGGCTGGTCGTCGGCTGCGGTATCACCGGTACATGCGGTATCCACAAGGGGGCGGGCTGACGGCCGAACGGCAGCAGTTTCGCCAGGAGTTACGACTCAGGGCAGCCGAGAGGTTCGCCCGGGGCGAGGCGAGTTCTGTGATCGCCAAGGACCTGCGGGTCAGCGTCCGCTCGGTGCAGCGATGGCGGCAGATGTGGGATGAGGGTGGTCCGCGGGCTCTGCGGTCGCAGGGGCCGGCGTCGCTGCCGAGGCTGAGCGAGAAGCAGTTCGCTCAGCTGGAGGCGGAGCTGGTCAAGGGGCCGGCCGCGCACGGCTGGGAAGACCAGCGGTGGACGCTCGCGCGGATCAAGACGTTGATCGGCCGGCGCTTCCACCTGACCTACACCATCCAGGGCGTGCGCAAATTGCTGGTGCGTAACGGGTGGTCCTGCCAGGTCCCGGCCAGACGCGCGATCGAGCGGGACGACGAGGCGGTGGCCGGGTGGGTCAAGGAGGTGTGGCCCTGCGCGGAAGGCTCGCGGCGGCCCGTGGAGCCTGGCTCGTCTTCGAGGACGAAGCCGGATTCTCCATGACGCCGCCGCAGTCCAGGACCTGGTCACAGCGCGGCCGGACCCCGGTGGTGCGGGTCCGCGGCCGCTCCCGCAGACGGGTCTCCATCGCGGCGCTGACCTGCTACAAACCCGGCCACCGGTCGAGGCTGGTCTACCGGCCCCGCCGGGACGACGGCAGCCGGGACGGGCGCAAGAGTTTCTCCTGGCGCGACTACCGCGACCTGCTGATCGCCGCCCACCAGCAGCTCGGCGGCCCGATCGTGCTCATCTGGGACAACCTCAACGTCCACAAGGCCGCCGACCTGCGGGAATGGGCCGCGGCCCGGGACTGGCTGACCATCTACTACCTGCCGCCTTACGCACCCGACCTCAACCCCGTCGAAGGGATCTGGTCCCTCCTGCGACGCGGCTGGCTCTCCCACGTCGCCTTCCACACCCCCGAACACCTCATCCAGCGCATCCGACGCGGTCTACGGCACATCCAGTACCGTAGCCACCTCATCGACGGCTGCCTCGCCGAGACCGGCCTGACATCAGACCCACCTGAGTGAGCCGAAGTGAGATAGTTGTCATCCTCGGCCTCCGTCGACCTGCGGTTTCGACCGGAGGAAGCAGCCTGGTTGTCACCGGTGAGACAAGCGGTTCGTCACAAGCCCTGACTCGGCAGCGTTCCTGTCCCCGTCTGCAGGAGGGTGTGTGGCAGGCCGACAGTTCATTGGATCAGGTCTCTGTGTGGGTGTTCGGGGGAGGCCGGGCAGACGTAGATCTGCATGTTGTCCGTGCTGCCTACTTCTACCCTCGTCGGCTGCGAGGGGTACTGGCCCGGGCCGCGAGAGCCAGCGAGGGCGGTAGCTTGCTCTTCCTGCGGCGCCCAGCTGTGACCTTCACCGCCGTCCCACTCCCGGGAAGCAATCGTCAGCAGCGGGATCATCTGCACCCCGCACACAGCGCAGTGCCGGGGGTTCGGGTCGGTACGGCCCCAAGGGGGCCAGCCACCGACCTTCCAGCCGGGTGCATTGCCCAGATGAATGGAATAGAACTCGCGCGGATACCGCGCGTAGGAGCTGTCCACGCCGGCACCGGCCGCCTGCCACCTGTTCCAGTCCTCCAGCATCCGTTGCAGCTCCGGGCTCAGATCCAGGCTGTTGGGGTACTCGGTGATCGCTTCTGGCGCCAGCACGCACGGCTCTGGCACATAACCCGGATAGTCCGCCTCGTACGGTTCCGGCGGTGTGGCGAGGATATCGCCGACCTCTACGGCCGACCGCCAGAACAGCGCGGTCGACGGCTTGTAGTCCGGTTCGTGTTCGTACGGGCACCAGAGAACCTGAAGCAGATCGGCCTGGCCGGGCGGCCGCAACAGGGGTATGTCACGCAGGAACAGCTGAGCCACGGGCAACAGCGGGACCGGGCATTCGGCGGGCCAGGGAGGGCCGGCGTCGAGCCGTTCAGCGAGTCGCGCGGCAGCGCGTTCCTTGAGCGCCTCCTCCTCGGGCGTGTACGCGGGAGGCCGGTCATCAGGGCGCCACCGGGACTGCAAGCGTCTCTGGAGCCGCACTTCGGTCAGTGACTCACGAAATCCAGTGTCCACGTGCAGGTGCACGTCTTCGCAGTGCGGCCACGGCTCCCCTGCTGGCCACAGCAACGGCCCACCGACCGAGCTGTCCCTGACCGAAGGCGACCCCGGACGTGGATGCAACCGGATGGCAGGTCGCGCCAATGGGGCCAGCTCGGGGAAGACCGCGGTGACCTGGACGGGCCGCGGCGGAGTAGTACGTACGAAAACCATGCCGGTGATCCTGCCACCAGCCACCGACAGTCCACTGCTGCCTCAACTGGCGTCAGCGTTCAGCCGGCTACAACGCCCACCAACCCCGGCCACGGTGACAACAAGGTGCCTATGTGACAACTATCGTGCCTCGGCTCACTGAGCAAGGACACGACATCACGAGTTCAACCTCAGTAGCCGGCGTAGGTCTCGAACTCGGCGACCTTCGGGGTGCCGGTCGAGCCGGTGATCTGGAAGGTGATCTTCTTCAGCGAAACCTTGGGGAAGCTGATGACGCCCGCGCCGCTGCCGGAGGTCAGCACGGCGCCGGTGTCGCCGTTGACGACCCGCCAGGACCCGATGACGCCCGCGGAGCCCGCCGCCTCCCGGATGTTGATCTTGGAGACACCGGTGGCGGACCCCCACTTGACCGAGACGGAACCGGTCGAGCCGGCCGGCGACCAGTAGGTGCTCAGGTCCCCGTCCCGCACGTTGCCGTAGCTCGTCCCGTCGGCCTTGCTGGAACCGTCGGCGCCGGCCCCGAGGCTGAGGTTCGTCCCGCTGGGCGGGGTCGGGTCGGTCGGGGTCGGCGTCGGGTCGGTCGGCGTCGGGCCCGGGTTCTGCGGCGTGCAGCTGCCGTCCGACACCTTCAGGCCCTTGCCGGCGCCCGCCGTCTGGGCGACGACGCTCGGCACGCAGTTCGCCGCGTCGAGGCTGTAGGAGTACGGGACGCTGACGCTGGTGTTGGACTGCGGGTCCGGACCGGCCGGGTTGGTGTCCTCACCGGGGGCGGACCAGGTCACGTTGTCGAAGATGTTGCCGTTGACCTGCCAGTACCCGGCCGCGTCGGTGTAGAAGGTGCCCAGGACGTCCTTGGAGTCCTCGAAGTAGTTGTTGTCCACCCGGGCGCGGGCCCCGGCACGGGAGTTGATGCCGGACTCGTTGAGGCTCCTGTAGTGGTTGTTGTAGATGTGGGCGATGCCGCCGCGCAGCAGGGGCGCCCGGGAGTCGATGTTCTCGTACAGGTTGTGGTGGAACGTCACGTACCCGTTCGAGGTGTCGCTCTCGCTGGAGCCGATGAGGCCGCCGCGGCCGGAGTTGCGCAGGACGCTGTAGGACAGGGTCACGTACTGGGTGTCGTCCTTCATGTCGAAGAGGCCGTCGAAGCCCTCCGACTCGCCGCCCGACGCCTCCAGGGTGACGTGGTCGACCCAGACGTTGCGGACGCCGCTCTCCATGCCGATGGCGTCGCCGCCGTTGGACGTGGGCGAGCCGGACTTCTTGACGTTCCGCACGGTCACGTTCTGGATGATGATGTTGCGGGACTCCCGGATGTGGATGCCCAGCTGGTCGAAGACGGCGCCGCTGCCGACTCCGACGATCGTGACGTTGCTGATCTGCTTGAGTTCGATCACTCCGGCCGCGGTGCTGCAACTGCTGCCCGACACCTTGGCGGTGTTGGCGTGGTTGATGGTCCCCTCGACCTGGATGGTGATCGGGGTGCTGCTGCTGGCCCGGCTGCACAGGGCCTGGTGGATCGCGGTTCCCGTGGTGGCCCGCACCGTCTGTCCGCCCGCGCCGCCGGTGGTCCCGCCGTTCTGGGTCGCGTAGCCGGTGGCTCCGGTGGTCGCCGCCGCCGCTTCGGGCAGCGACAGGGCCACACCGGCCACGGCCGCAAGGGCCCCCGTGGCCAGCGCCGCGGAGAGTCGCAGAGCGACTGGTCGTCTCATCCTCGCCTCGCCTTTCGTCCTCGCATGCCGGGCGTGACCCGTCATATGACATGGGCATGTCAGCGGAGCGGCCGGAAGCGGCCGCGCGACCCGGCTCATGGGTTGGGAAAGCGCTTTCTGGCGGCGACAGTAGAGTGGTGCGGGAGTAACTGGCAAGGTTCCGCGCAGTTACGGAACGTTTTCCTCCGGATTTTGTGGGAGCGCGCCCACGCGCGGGGAGGGGCCGGCGGCGCGACACCGCAGGCCCCGCGCGCCCGGCGTGCCGCGGGCCCTTCCGGTCCACGCCGGGGCGCTGAGCGGCGGGAGGGCCCGGCGGCCGACCGCACGGGGAACCGCGCGCACCCGCGCCGGCGTCCCGTTACCGGGAACCGGTGATCACGAGCGTCTCGCCGGACACGACTCCGGGGTGGGACGAATGACGGACACGGCCACCGGCGCCCTCCGCGACGCGGACCGGCGGCGGACACCCGGCCGGCGCGGACGCGCGTGGGCACGGCTGGGCTGCGGCGTCGCGCTCGCCGTAGCCGCCGCCCCGCTCGTGGTCCGGCTGACGGGACTCGACGCGGGAACGCCGCTCGCGGTGCCCCTGGTGCTCCTGCCCTGCGCGGCCGTCCTCGGTGTGCTGGTGCTGGGCGTGCTGGCCGCCGCCCCCGGCCTGCGGTCCCGGTGGTCCGTGGCCGTCGCCGCGGTCGTGGCGGCCGTCCACGTGGCGCTGCTGGCGCCGCGGTTCGTACCCGAGAGCCGGCACGTGCCGCCGGGGTCGGCCGGGCTGCGCGTCGCCACCGTCAACGCCGACGGCGGCGGCGCCGACGCCCGTGCGCTGGTGGAGCTGGTCCGCGCCGAGCGGATCGACGTGCTGGCCGTGCAGCAACTGCCGTCGAAGGGGGTGGCCGCGCTCGACGCCGCGGGCCTGGACACGCTGATGCCGTACCGGGAACTCCACCCCGAGTACGACTCCTCGATCTACGCACGGCGCCCGCTGTCCCGCGCCGGCACGACGCGGGCCGACACCGCCTGGCCCCAGACCACCGCCGAGGCGACCGTCGGCGGGCGCAGGGTGCGGTTCGTGGCCGTCCACACCTACTACCCGCTCGGAGACGCGGAGCGCTGGACGCGGGACATGACCGCCCTCGCCTCCCTGGCCCGGCGCAGCGGCCCGGACACCGTGTTCCTGGGCGACTTCAACGCCTCCCTCGACCACACCCCGATGCGCAGGCTGCTCGCGGCCGGCCTCACGGACACCCACGCCGAACTCGGCCGGGGCTGGGCCCGCACCTGGCCCGTCGGCCATGCCCTCGTCCCCCCGCTGATCCAGCTGGACCACGTGCTGCACGGCCCCGGCCTGGCGGGGATCTCCGTCGGCGAGCGCACCGTGCCGGGGACGGACCACCGGGCCGTCGTCGCGGTGCTGGCGCTGCCGCCGGGGGACCGGGCCGCCTGACCCCGGTCGGGCGGCCCGGCGGGATCGGACCGGCGGCAGCCCGCTCCGACCCGCGCCTACAGCACCGGCAGGTTCTTGCGCAGCTCGAACGCGGTGACCTCGGAGCGGTACTCCTCCCACTCCTGCCGCTTGTTGCGCAGGAAGTGACCCAGCTCGGGCGTGACCTCAGGCAATAGACGTAGACGCAGCGTGGACCAACGGTCGAGTGGTCGGCGTTGGTCGTTGGTGGTCACCCTGGGCCGTCCTCCGACGGCCCAGGGACGGCCCCGCTCCAGCAGGTCCAAGCGGGGGCACACCTGCGTCAATCGAGCGGGCGAACACCGTGGAGAAGGGTTCGTGTCCAGCTGACGAAGCGCCCAATAAGCATCCCTGCTCGGTCGCACCCAGCTCGACTGAACGGCAATATCAGTAGGGCAGGGACGCACGCCACGGTGACGATCAGCAAGGGAGGCACCAGGAGCAAGACGAGAGCCACACGCTGGACAGCTGCCAGATAGCGAGAGCCGGGAACCGGGATCAACGAACAACACCTTTCGTCTGCATGGCGGGTTGTCGCTGCCTAGACTTCTCGACTACGGCCCTGTTGCGCGACGTGGCACGTGTTGCCAACCACTTGGCAACACGTGCGTGAGGAGACCTCTATGGCTAACGAGAACGTTCCAGCTCTTCTGAGGCCTCTCGATGGTGAGTTACCAGCCGAAGCTAGATCCCTGGCCAATAGCCTCCGCGTGCTATTCAATGGACTAGAAACGTCAGTCAGGCGATATGCGGTGCGCCGTTCACGCGATGCTGGAGCGATTTCGCGATACCTAAATGGGTCTCGACTGCCTCCCTGGGAATTCATCCTAGAGCTAGCACGAGATGTTGCCGCCCACAGGGGCGAGTCGATTAAGGATGAGACGTTAGAGCTCCTGCGAAATCAGTACCGCGCAGCCGTCGAAGCCCGCGGAAACCCTGCAAGTCTTCTTGAGCTAACCCGACAACAGCTCGCCGAGGCTGACAGGAAAGCACAACAGAGTGCGATTCAGATCAGAGTCTTAACGGAGGCACTGCAGGACCGTAAGACTCTTCTGCATGATATTGAACTACAACTGCGCGAGCTTCAGCATCGAGACGCCATCATGGAGTTGAAGCTTGATAGGGTCACGGAGGAGCGCGACGGCCTGCTGCAACAAAAGGCCCAACTTGAAAACGAAGTGACGGCACTCAGGGACGAGTTGAATAGAGTTGGCAGACGGGCCGAGGAACTGGAAGCCGAATGCTCGTCGCTTGAGATCAAGGTCGCCGCTCTCGAAGGCCCCGGGGAAGAGGAATCAATTACGGGCGCTATGACTGTCGGGATGCTTGAGATGGTCGGTTTCACCCGCCTGGTCAGGAGACTGGAGGAAGCGGACGTAGTTTCGATTATCGAGAGACTGCGAAGGCTATACCAACAGGTTGCGGCGATTACGGGAGCTAGATTCTTCCATACCCGTAATAGCGACGTAACATTCATCACCTCCTCCGCAAGCGCAGGAGCAGAAACTGCCTTACTGCTGACCCACTCAGAGGCCGTAAAGTCTGTGGAGCAAATAGAGGCAGATGGTTCATACGCTGAGGTCAGAACTGGCCTCGCTTACGGACGAGTTTATTCGCAAGCCGGAATTATTCTGGGTCAGACGGTTAGTCTCGCAGAGAGGCTCTGCGCCATAGCACCCAAAGACGGAGTACTGGCTGATCAGCAATTAGTCGAGCAGCTCCGCGAGGAAGCCACTCTGCGTGAGGAGGGGGCAGAGGGAGGTAGATTCCAGGCAATGCCCATGTGGCAGCGTCCCATCAGGGGTCTGGGAGTGGTGCAGCCCTGGCTACTCATCAGATCTCCTGACGGAGAGACGTGAAGTATCTCCGACCCGTAACAGCGGCGAGATGTGGCTCCTCCGATGTGGCTCACACCCGCTCGCAGGGACCCGGACAGACTGTCCGGGTCCCTGCGAATTGAATCGCCCACGCTCGTTCTGGGCTGGGGGGAAGCAAGGTCCCCTGCCCAACACCGTGCCCTATACCGTAGAGGGGCCCCTACAACCCAGCAGGAGGCAGCACGCAATGCGTGGCCTTGGAGATCACCTCAGCATCGGTGAGCGGATCGCGTTCTACCGGAAGCGGCGTGGCTATACGCAAGAGGTGCTCGCCGGCCTGGTCGGGCGTAGCACTGACTGGCTGGCGAAGATCGAGACGGGGCGCCGGAAACCTCCCCGGATCGACATGCTCGCGGAACTGTCGCGCATCCTGCGCGCGCCCCTCGGGGACCTGCTCGGTCAGACCGTGCTCATGGAGGACGAGAAGCAGCAGGACGACATTCCGGCCGTGCGCGACGCGCTCATGAGCCCGCGTCGGCTGTCTCGTCTGCTCTTCGGCCCCGAGGCTGAGGTGCAGCTCCCAACACCCGCGCCCGTGGCTGTGCGCGTGGAGCAGGCATGGGACGACTATCAGGCTGGGCGGCTTGGCAGCGTCATTGCCGCGCTTCCCGCGCTCCTCCAGACTGCTCAAGAGCTGGAGGAACGAGCCGCACGACGCGGCGAGGACCGCAGCGACTGCTGGGCAGTGTCGGCCCGTACCCACCACCTTGCAGCAACGACGCTCGCGAAGATCGGCGAATCGGACATCTCATGGCTCGCTGCCGAGCGCGCGATGCGTGCCGCAGACGAGTCCGACGACCCGCTCGTTCTGGCGTCCGCCGCACGGTCCGGCACACACGCGCTACTGGCCAACGGCAGGTACGACGACGCGTTGGAGCTGGGCAACACGGCCGCCGCATGGCTCTCGTCTCAGGTGACCGACAACGACCCCGCGGCATTGAGCCTGCTGGGGATGATCCACCTGCGGGCCGCTGTCGCAGCGGCCCGCCACCAAGACCGATCTACCGCGGCCGGCTTGTTGGATCGAGCCGAAGAACTTGCGGAAAACCTCGGCTCAGACGAAAACTACTGGCAGACGGGGTTCGGGCCCACGAACGTACTGCTGCACCGCGTATCCATCGAGCTGGACCTCGACAACGTGGCGTACGTGGTGGAGTACGGCCGTATCAACGTCGACCACATGCCGCAGGAGCGGAGCGTGTCCCATCGGATCGACTTCGCGCGCGCCCTGTCGCTCGCCGGCCGTGGAGACGATGCGTTCCAGGAACTTCGGACCGCTGAGCGCACCTCCCCCCAGCTTGTACGCAACAATCCCAGGGTTCGCGAGACGCTGCGAGACCTGATCAAACAGTCACCGGTGACGGGCGGCTCGCGCTCCTCTGAGGTGTTCGTGATGGCACAACGGTGCAGGGCGGTGCAGTGAGTTCGAGCAAGCCAGGGGTGCTGGGAGTAGTGGGGTCGGCGGCCGGTGGCGTGGAAGGTCTGCGGACCAGCCTTGTCGAGCCGGCGATGAGCCAGGGGTGGCAGGTGGCCGTAACCCTGACCCCGAACGCCGGTCAATGGCTTCGGTTGAGCGGGGAAGTCGAGCGGCTGGAGAAGCTGACCGGGCTACCGGTCCGAGACCAACCCAGGTCGCCGGGAGAGGCTCGACCGCACCCACCGGTCGACTGCTACGTCGTCGCTCCTGCATCCGCCAACACGGTTGCCAAACTTGCGACTGGCGTGATGGACAACCAGGCGTTGACGCAGGTCGGCGAGGCGATCGGCACCCTCGATCTGCCCGTCGTCGTCTTCCCAAGGGTGAACGCTGCGCACGCCCGGCATCCGTCGTGGCAACGCCACATCGACGCTCTCCGGGCGGGAGGCGTGCACCTGGTCTACGGGCCGGAGGTGTGGCCGCTGTACGAGCCTCGGGAGGCGCCGGCAAGACGTGACCTTCCCTGGGCAGCGGTGTTGAGCACGGTGAATCAGGTCACGCGATGACGCTCATTCAACTCTCTTGAGCAGCAAGAGAGATGGACCCGGACAGTGTGTCCGGGTCCACTGCTGTTTCCGGCTGCACGCTGGGGGCATGCCAGGGAACAACGAGCTGGAAGGCCTGACTCCTGCCGAACTCGCACTGGTGCAAGCCAGCCTGAGTGAGGCCCGCGCCAAGGCCGAACGCTTGCTGAGGCGTGCGGACGAACTCACGAAGAAGATGGAGTCTCGCCTTCCACGAGCCGCTCAAGGCGATCAAGCCGCTCTCCGAGTGCGCGGAGAGCGTCATGAATCGTGTTCAGCTCCGCCGCCAACGCGGTGAACGCTGGGCTGCTGCCGGGTTCAGTACCGAGAGGTACGGAGGGGTCGCGAACGAATGTTCCACGCCCCTGCTGGGTGAGAATCAGCCCTTCATCGCGTAGCTGACCGTACGCACTCTGCACGGTCATGAGCTGCACGCCGAGCTTTTTGGCGAGCGCGCGAGCGGCCGGAAGGCGGTCACCCGGCTCGTACTCGCGGTCGGGGCCCGTGATCTTCGTGCGGAAATCCGCCGCGATCTGCTTGGCCGTGGGCGATGTCTTGGGCGCTTCGGCGCTCTGGTCCATGCCTCCGAGAGTAACCGGACCTAGGTCAATCTCAGATCCTCCAACCGAACCACTTGACAGCCAGATTGACCTAGGTCAATCTGAAGTCACACCGGACGGGACAGCCCGACAGGAAGGCGGCTACGGCCGCACGCCTTGGGCCCTGGGCTGGTCGTTGCTTGAGAACTCAACAGCGTGATGAGGTCGTCGCCTCCTCCAATAAGGCGGTCGGCGCGGGGCTACGGCGCCCGCGTGCTCTTCGACCCTTCGCAGCTCTCCTGCTGCGGCCGGTTGCCTCCGCTGCTCGTCTCGTACGAGCAGCGCCGAGGGGAGCCGGGCCGGGCCGGTCCCGAGACTGAGGGGAGAACCTCATGCCGAAGTACACCTTTACCGCTGAGAAGATCGCCGACACCCTGACCCGTGGGGAGAGCACGAGCGCGAGCGGCACGCTGAGGGCGCCCTCGCCGCAGGCCGCCAGGAAGGCGGTCGAGCGCAGCTTGCGCAGCAGGGGTTACGAGCCGACCGGCACCATCACGATCACCCAGAAGTAGGCACACCAGCCCGCCTCACCCACACCCGATGAACGGCGCGCGCCCCCGGAGTTGCAGCTCCAGGGGCGCTGTTCGGGCCGTTCACCTGCAAGGGAGAACCACGACCCATGGACCACATCGTCACTGTTCAGGACGCTGTTACCGCATTCGCCGACTGGCGTGAGCCGACGGCCGCGGAGCTGGAGGCGATTGAGGAGGAGATGCCCGTCATTCTTGCGGACGTCGACCTGCTGGACGCGCAGATCATGACGCTGGACCGCATGCCGACCGAGCTGGACGTCCGGCGTATCCGCCGGGCCCGCCGTCGGGCACTGGCCGCCCGGGTCGCGCTGCTCAACCGCGCGGCCGACACGAGCCTGCCGGGGGGTGCCGCGTGAGCATCCAGCCGACCGAGTGGCCGCAAGGTGTCATCGCCCGCTACCTCACCGTCGGCGGTGTGCTCGTCGACCTGATCGAACAGCCCGGCTACACGCACGTCTCCCAGAACACCGAGACGACCGCGAAGTGCACGGGGTGCCACGACAACCACACCGAGGACTGGGGCTTCGACTTTTGGGCCAATGAGCACGGCGAGCCGCAGCCCCCCCTCGTTCGACCGAAACAGCGAGTGGGCGACCCGGAAGGCGCGTACCTGGGCCCAGGCCCACGCGGAGAAGTGCCGCGCCCTGCCCCGTCCGGGAGGTGCCGCGTGAGCGCCACCGACCGGAACCTGACCGCCGCGCACGCGGAGGTGAAGGCGGAGATCGCGCGGACCGACGCCAAGACGGCGCTGCTGCTGGCGTTCGTCGGCGCGGTGCTCGCCGGAAGCTGGACGGTCGCCCGCGACCTCTCGCTGAACCTCCCCGCCTACATCGCCGGCGGCATCGGCCTGGCGATGCTGGTCGGTGCGGCCGGTCTGCTGCTGCGGTCGGTGCGCCCGAACCTTCGTGGTCGGCACGGCTTCCCCCTGTGGGCCACTCTCACCGCCGACGAGATCGGTGATGCCGTCATCTCGGATCTGGCCGCCGACATCGCCGGGTTGTCCCGGCTGGCGGTCGCGAAGTTCACCTGTTTGCGCCGTGCGGTCGACCTGACCATGACCGGTGGCGCCCTGCTCATCGTCGCTGCTCTGTTCACCGCCGGGGGTGCCCGATGACCGGCGCGAAGCTGACCCGCGTACAAGTCGGGGTGCTGACCGCTGCGTTCGTGCCGATGCTGGCCACGGGCG